>LADN01000049.1 GCA_000961585.1 Peptococcaceae bacterium BRH_c4a
CCTTAGACCCATGGCTTTGCGTCCCCGGCTTTCGCTGGGTTTGCTTTTTTCGGTTATTTTTATGACAGATTATTTATTTTTTATCACACTTTTACACTAAACAAAATAGGACTAATTTATCATTTTGGGATTGCGGAATATGTTATTAAATTTTTTAACGATAAGAAAACGCCCTGACGGGCGTTGCCGGCTTGTAGACGGCGGAACTCAGAATTCAGAATTCAGGAGACAGAATTGTGACAGGCTGCCTTAAAAGCGACCCTCAAGCGACCCCACAGCGACATGCAGTGAGGGGGAGGGGTTTTAGTCCAGGCGGATGTTCCGGAGGCTGTTATCTGGCTCTTGGCGACAGAGCCGTACGGACTGCCGAACCGGCTGCAGGACGCAGCCGGTAGCCGGAATCGACGCATGGACGCGGCGTTGGAGGCGGTCGGCAGTCCGTTAGGCGACGAGCTTAGAGCCAGTTCAGCCGGAGGATAAGTAGATCGGACTCAAACCCCTCCACCGGCCACAGAGTGACCCAGGAGCGACCCTCAAGCGACCCCGGAGGAGCCAGGGCGCAACAAGGCCTTAGCGCTTTAATGCTTATTTATTTCCTATTACCATTTTCCGGGGCGTTTTCTTTTTCATCTTCACCGGCTTCACCTGCTTCTCCAGCGGCCTTCTCCACAGCCTCTTCTTTCTGGGACAGAACGGTAACCACCGTGGTTCCGGGGTCGGTAACAACACTGACTCCCTCAGGTACGGCCAGGTCATGGACGGCTACACTGTCTCCGGCCTTCATTCCTGATACATCAACGGTGAACTGGGATGGAATGTCGGCAGGAAGACATGTAATTTCCAATTGGCGCAGAACCAGTTGGGGCATGCCCCCGGCCGCCTCACCTGAAATATTTACCGGAACCGCGGTGTGAATCTTGTCCAGTAAAGAGATTTGCTGAAAGTCGGCATGTATTATCCCCTTTTTCAGGGGGTCGAACTGGAGTTCCCGCACCATTACCTTATATGGGCCGCCGTTGCCCGAAACCGCAAGGTTAATTATTGTATTCCTTCCCGAGCGAACCGCAGCGGACAGTTCCTTTCCCGAAACTTCCAGAGGCAGGCTGCCCACCGTTTTTCCATTGATAATGGCCGGCACCATACCACGGCTCAAAAGATCTTTTCTGTGACTCTTGGTCATATTTTCCCTGATAGAGGCTTCCAGATTGTATTCGGTCATAAAATAACACACCCCAATTGTATTTTAATACTAACACTATTATTTCCCTTTATTTGTCATATAAAACCGGGAGGCTGCATAGCAATAGTTATAAAGCTTTCTTAAAGTCATTTAAGATCCGTTAATAAGCCTGTTAAAGGGGGGTCAGAATTTGCGTAAAAGCAAGCAGTTTCAGGGCATGAATGTAGTTAGTCTGGAAGAAGGCCAGCAAATCGGCGCCATAAGGGGGTTGGTCATAAACCCCGCCCAAAAGAACGTGGCCGCCCTGATAATAGAGCAGAAGGGCTGGTTCAGGGAACAAAAGTTTATTCCCTTCACCAAGGTGCACAGCATAGGAGAGGATATCATCACCATTGACCGGATAAACAGGGCCGAAAAAGGCTCCAGTCTGCCGGAAATACTGACGCTGTTCAAGGACCGGGTAAATGTCATAGGATCACGTCTTGTGGCTGAAAACGGAACGGCCCTGGGTATGGTGGATGAGTACTACATTGACCTGCAGACAGGGGATATAGTGGGGCTGGAATTCTCAGGAGGCACTGTAAACAACCTTTTCAGGGGAAGCGCCTTTCTGGACATTAACCATGTCCGCACCCTTGGAACAAGAATAGTTATATGCAACAATTCCTGCCTGGACAGCATAGTTAAAATGGATGGCGGGCTGCAGGAAGCACTGAAAAGTTTCCGCAAAAACACCGGCCAGTTGCTGGAGACCACCTTTCAGAAAACCAGGGGCCTGAGCCGCAGCCTCAACCAGTCCCTAGAAAAAATAAGGAAGGACAGAAAAAAAGACGGAGAGGACGATGGTGAAGATATAAAGACCGGGGAAGACAGCTCCGGCAGCGGGGAATATGCCGGCAGCCAACCAGAAGAAACGGCTGAAACCGGTGAAAACATACTGACAGCAGACCCGGCCTTGCTTCAGCCTCCCGGAAACGGGGATCAGGCAGATGCACCCAGAAAAGAAAACTAGTAAAAAACGCCCTGACGGGCGTTGCCGTCTTGCAGACGGCGGAATCCAGGAGCCAGAAGCCAGAATCCAGAAAAAGCAAGCATGACCCCCAAGCGACATGCAGTGAGGGGGAGGGGTTTTAGTCCAGGCGGATGTTCCGGAGGCTGTTATCTGGCTCTTGGCGACAGAGCCGTACGGACTGCCGAACCGGCTGCAGGACGCAGCCGGTAGCCGGAATCGACGCAAGGACGCGGCGTTGGAGGCGGTCGGCAGTCCGTTAGGCGACGAGCTTAGAGCCAGTTCAGCCGGAGGATAAGTAGATCGGACTCAAACCCCTCCACCGGCCACAGAGCGACCCCGGAGCGACCCCAGAATTACTCTGGGCTTGCATAAAAATGCTTTGGTGCTTCAGTGCTTCAGTAAAACAGTTTCAATGGTATTAACAAATATTTTCGCGGTTTCTAATTAGTTTACGGCTTCATCATTGACGATCAGGTAAAAGTCCGCATAGTCGGAGGATTCCCTCCTCAGCCGGGCTTTGTTTAGTTCCTTGCCCATAGTCCTGTCTACAATGCCTGTTTTGACATAATGCTATGATACCGCTATGTTTTTTGCTATCTAAATGTTTCAGCGCCAACAACGCACGTGCAGCCGTAAATATGGCATAGTATGAACGGCTTAGCGAATCGCTGTACATCCCGGATTGCAAGAGTATATCCGCCGATTTTAAATGCTCGCGTGATTTTTGGAGACGATACATAGCCAGGTCATGGCTGGTCCGATTCAAAGAGTCACCCCGTCTCGTACCACTTCGTTGTAAAACAAGGTCTGGTGTTTTTGGTTTTGTAGAAATTCTGAAGCAGTTAAAACCACGGGAGAAAGTCGTGAGTCATATTTTAGCTCAACGTCCAGGAGGATTTCGCTTATGGTATCCAGGATCTGTTCATTCCTTATATTAACTATAATAAGGACGTCGATATCTGATTCATCGTGAAACTTTCCTGTCGACTTGGAACCAAATAGTTTTAAGTCAAAGAGGTTTTTATTCAGAGCATTTTTTATTCTTGAAGAAAATTCGCGAAGGGCTTTTTCTTCCGTAGAGGTTAAAAAGAACATGCTATTATTCTCTCCCTGGAAAATTATTGAGAATATTATACCATGACCTGCCCATAGCTTGATTATAACCTGTTTTTTCCTGTTACTCAATATCTTAGAAATGGGAAGTCCTTAAGACCAGTATAGTACATAGACCGATAAGTTCTATTGAGCTGTCGGTTTTTATTTCATACATTGACGTAAATTCATTTAGCCTTGGGTTTGTCAGAACATGAAAAAAAGATCTCCTACCGGAGATCTTTTTTTGCTTTTCATTACCCTGAGAATTCTTGTCAGGAATACCGTAAATTCTGGCTCCTGACTTCTGACTTCTGGATTCTGACCCAACAGAAAGGGCTTTTTAGCTTATCAGGTATCAAAAAGCTTACTGACGCTGAGATCTTCATGTATTCTGATGATGGCTTCCCCCAGAAGCGGGGCGACGGAAAGTATTTTCATCTTGGGAAGGACCTTTTCCTGGGGAACGTGAATGGTATTGGTCACCAGAACTTCCTTCACCGGAGCATCCTCCAGCCTCTTCAGGGCCGGGCCGCTCAACACCGGGTGGGTGCAGCAGATGTATATGTCCTTTGCCCCCCAGTCCTTCAGCGCCTTTGCCCCCTGGGCGATGGTACCCGCCGTGTCTATTATGTCATCTATCATAATCACGTTCCGGTCCCGTATATCTCCAATGATATTCATAATCTCCGACACATTTGGCTCCGGACGGCGCTTGTCGATAATGGCGATGGGAGTGCCTATCCGCTCGGAAAGATCCCTGGCCCTGGTCACTCCGCCCAGATCAGGGGACACAACGATCAGGTCGCTGAGTTTTTGCTGTATGAAATACTGGGCAAGAATGGGAACACACGGCAGGTGATCCACCGGTATATCAAAAAAACCCTGTATCTGCCCGGCGTGAAGGTCCATGGTTATTACCCTCCGGGCACCGCTGGCGTGGAGCAGGTTGGCCACCAGCTTTGCGGTAATGGGGTCCCGGGCTCTGGTTTTGCGATCCTGGCGGGCATAGCCATAATAAGGCAATACCGCCGTTATTCTCCTGGCCGAGGCCCTCCGCACCGCATCAACCATGATCAGGAGTTCCATTAGATGCTCATTGATTGGTGTGCTGGTGGGCTGGACTATGAATACGTCCGCTCCCCTTACACTTTCGTTTATTTTAACCTGGATCTCACCGTCACTGAACCGGCTTACCTTGGCGGAGCCCACCGAGACACCCAGATACTGGGCAATTTCCCCTGCCAGCCTGGGATTGGCGTTACCGGTAAAAATTTTTAATCTTCTGCGGGAAGTCATTAAACTATACCTCCGTATTAAAGCCCTGACTTGTGCTTGCCTTAATCTGGCTCCTTATCCTGCTTTTCCCCGGTCTTTTTCCGGCGGGACCACTCAGGAATATTTTTCTGGGTGTCCCTGGCCACCCCCAGGGCATGATCCGGCACATCTTTGGTAATGGTGGACCCGGCGCCCACCACCGCCCCCGATCCCACCCTCACCGGGGCCACAAGGTTGGTGTTGCTGCCGATGAAAGCATTGTCCCCGATGACTGTTGTCCACTTTTTCTCTCCGTCGTAGTTACATGTTATTGTTCCGGCCCCCACATTAACATTCTGGCCCAGTACCGCATCCCCCACGTAACTGAGATGCGGCACCTTGCTGCCTTTTCCTATTTCCACCTTTTTCAGCTCGACAAAATCCCCCACCTTTACGTTGCTGCCAAGAAGGCATCCCGGCCTGATGTAGGAGTACGGCCCGATTACACTATTGCTTCCGATTTCGCTGCCTTCTATCAGAGACTGCCTGATGGTTACATTATCGCCCACACTGGCGGAAATAATCTGGGTGAAGGGTCCTATGACGCAGCCCTCACCGATGGCGGAGCTCCCCTGTATTATGGTGTTGGGATAAACAACCGTATCCCGGCCAATGGTTGCCCCGGCGTCAATGAAAACCGTCCGGGGGTCGATCATGGTCACTCCGGAAACCATCAGGCTGTTGTTAATCCTTGCGCCCATGGAGGCATGGGCCATGGCCAGCTGGCAGCGGTCATTTACACCCATAATTTCAGCCGGGTCATCGGCTGAAACGGCTGACACCACCTCACCCTCCCCCGCATAACAGCCTATAAGGTCCGGCAGATAGTACTCGCCCTGGGCGTTGTCGGGCTTTAAGCGGGCCAGGTCGGCAAAAAGCCCCCGGGATTTGAAACAATATATACCTGTATTTATTTCACGGACGGCAAGTTCTTCCGGGGAGGCATCCCCGTGTTCAACAATTTTTACCACAGTTCCGCCGTCATTCCTTATTACCCTGCCATAGCCGGCAGGGTTGTCCAGAACGGCCGTCAGCACTGTTGCCGAAGCATTGCTTTGCTGATGTGCCGAGATTAGTCTTTTTAATGTCTCCGGGGTTACCAGGGGAGTATCCCCGCACAGCACCAGTATGTCACCCCGGTGGTCCTGTAAGGAGGCCGCCTGCATTAGGGCGTGGGCAGTTCCAAGCTGTTCATGCTGAAAAACAACCTCTCCCTGTCCCTCAATTGCCTTGGCCACCAGCTCTCCACCGTAGCCGGCCACCACCACTATCCTGTCTGATCCGGCCCCCCGGGCCGCCTTCAGCACATGGCGGATCATAGCGACACCGCAGATTTTGTGCAAAACCTTTGGCAACTCGGATTTCATTCGGGTACCTTTGCCTGCGGCAAGTATAACGGTTGCCAGGTTCATTTCCCCAGCCCGCCTTTCCGTCATTTTTTGAACCCAAACTGATTTATTCAACAAAAAATGATTTTTCCCTTTATCTTTAACTATTTTTTGAGTTTTCACACAAAAAGAGAGCCTAAGCTCCCTTATGTTCACCAAATGCGCTGTTATATAGCTGCTTCGTACGCCTGTAAAACTGCGTTCTGTATAACCTCTCGGGCAGAAGATGTGATGGGATGCGCTATGTCTCTGAATTCTCCATCAGGAGTCTTCCTGCTGGGCATGGCAACGAAAAGCCCGTTTTGGCCTTCAACCACCTTGACATCATGTATTACAAACATATCATCAAGTGTAACTGATACTATCGCCTTCATTTTTCCTTCAGATAAAATTTTACGCACCCTTACGTCGGTAACAATCAGCCCCCTCACCACCTTCCTAAACAAGTTTTACCAGTAATGATTTTGATTGAATTCTCCATCGGGAATAAAATTCCTTCATTTTTCCAGTTCAATGTGAAAAATATTCCTTAACTGCTAGGCAGTTACACCTCATAGAATTTCCAGTGAATAACCCGCCTTTTCCAGGCTTTGGGTCACTTTTCCCACATGATCCCAGTCCATCGTTTCCAGTACGAATTCAACCTCGGCGTCTTTTATATGCACCTTCAGACGGGATCTGTCATGTATGACGGAAATTATGTTCACCTTCAGAGCTGAGACCAGGGACACTATTTTTTTAAGGCTCCCCGGCCTGTCGGGAATAACCGTTTTTATACGCAGGCGCCGACCTGATTTGACAAGACCCCTTTCAATAATGGCGGACAACATGTTGACATCTATGTTTCCCCCGCTGATAACGGCCACCGCATTCATCCCGGACAGCTTCAGTCTGCCGTGCAGCACTGAAGCCAGCGCCGCCGCCCCGGCTCCCTCGGACACAATCTTGGTCCGCTCCAAAAGCATCAGTATTGTCTGAGATATTTCCTCATCATCCACCAAAACAATATCATCCACATATTTCCTGATCATTTCCATGGTAATTTTCCCCGGGTGGCGCACATTTATGCCTTCAGCGATGGTGCCCGATACCGGCAATTCCCTGTTTTCACCCAATTTCCAGTCAAGGTAAACCGCCGGGGCCCCGGCGGACTGCACACCGTATACCTTTATACCAGGATTTACCGACTTGATGGCAAAGGAAATACCTCCCAGCAAACCTCCGCCCCCCGCAGGCACCACAACGGCGTCAACCCCGGGAAGCTGATCCAGAATTTCCAGACCCAGCGTTCCCTGCCCGGCGATAACCTCAGTATCGTCAAATCCGTGAATGTATGTTGCACCGGTGGTTTTTTGCATATCTATGGCCGATTGAAAGGCCTCATCGTAGTCCTTCCCGGAAAGTATAACCTCGGCGCCGTAATCCCTGCTGGCCATTATCTTGGTTATGGGAGATCCTTCGGGCATCACAATGGTGGACCTGATGCCGCAGCTGGCGGCGGCATAGGCCACTCCCTGGGCATGGTTGCCAGCCGAAGCGGCTATTACCCCCCTGGATTTCTCCCCGGCCGAAAGGTTGCTGATTTTATTATATGCCCCCCTGATTTTGAAAGACCCCGTTTTCTGCATGTTTTCCAGTTTCAAGTAAAGGCTGGCCCCGGTAAGACCGCTAAAGGTCCGGGTAAAGTCCAGCGGGGTGGCGTGAATAACTCCGGCCATCCTGCTCCTGGCTTCCTTCACCTGCTCCAGCGAAATGCCGGTATTTTTCATATGGGTTTCCTTTCGTTTGATGAATTTATTCTTATTCCTTCCAGTTGCGACCACCGGTCCCAGAACATGGTAAAACCCCGGGCTGCAGCAGCCTCGGGGTTTTAACTAGGCCGAATCCAGAACTTTACTCACCAGCTCAAGGTCGCAGGGTTTATCCACGTCAACGCCTACTTCGGGAAAGGAGGTCACCACAACCGCCCCTTCAATGCCCAGCACATCCGAAGCCTTTTCTTCGGCCTCCTTGAGGGATACCATGCGCAGTATAAATCGCAGAAGAAAAGGGATACCCATCAGCTTGCTGATTCGAAAGGGGTTCTTACGGGCGTCAACCAGCTGCTGTCCTTTTTCCATGCATCTGTTCACCGCTCCCGGGTCTATGAGGAAGATGTTTCCTCCGGTGAAGTCCCCTTCCTTAAATGCCACATAGGTTCTTCTGGTTTCGAAGAAGCTTTTCTCCACCACTTCTCTGGGAATTACCGGGTAGTAAAACTGGGC
The DNA here is from genome assembly GCA_000961585.1 of Peptococcaceae bacterium BRH_c4a. Taxonomy (GTDB): domain Bacteria; phylum Bacillota; class Desulfotomaculia; order Desulfotomaculales; family Desulfocucumaceae; genus BRHc4a. The sequence goes on from LADN01000049.1 coordinate 8,254, forward strand.
TGACTTGTTGCCACACCTGTCCAGAAAATCTTCTATGGCCCGGGTGGTTAAAAGCGGTATGTCGCAGGTGGCCAGCAATACCCTTTTTGCCCCCGGCAGGCACTCCACTCCCCTGGAGACGTTTTCCATAAGTTCTCCCCGGGCCTTTATAACGATAACGTCCTCCCGGCTGCAAAAGCCCGGTACATCTGACGGGCCCACAACCACTATCCTGCCAACCCTCTTGGAGTTTCTGAGGGCATCGATGACATATTCAACCATTGTTTTGCGGCCAATGGTGATCATGGCCTCGTAGGGAACGGAGCTACATTGCCTTAGAGGGCCGTCATTCCTGCTGCCCGCCAGAACCAGCGCGTCAACCATCTAATCCTTTGCCTCCCGGAGTGCATTTAAAAGACTTTGCTCGGCATTTTCCACATGCTCCCGGGCCAGCAGCTGGGCCATGTCAACATTGCGATCACTGATGGCCTCAACAATTGCCCGGTGTTCACCCAGCGCATTCTTTGACCGGCCCGGCTGCGCCAGGGATGTGGTCCTGAAACGCTGGATCTGCTCCTTCAGGTGGGTTACTATCTGGACCAGCCGCTCGTTGCGGCAGGCTTTATATATCAATTCATGAAAATTGGTGTCTGTCTCCACAATGGCATCCAGATCTGCCTTGTCACTGAGCTCGGATATTTGCACCAAAGACCTTTCCAATTCCTCCAGTTCCTTGTCAGTCACCCTTTCGGCCGCCAGTCCCGCCGCCAGAGCCTCCAAGGCTGCCCTTACCTCAAAAACATCCACTATATCTTTTACAGATATACCCGATACGTAGGCTCCCTTGCGGGGAATCATCACCACAAAGCCTTCCAGTTCCAGCTTTCTGATGGCCTCCCTGATCGGTGTCCTGCTTACCCCCATTTCGTCGGCCATCTGGATTTCCATCAGGCGCTCGCCAGGTTTCAGCCGGCCTTGAATGATAGCTTCCCTTAAAGATTCAAACACCATTTCCCGCAAGGGCTTGTAGTTATCCAGCCTTATTGGGACCAACCTGGGCTGCTCCATGCAGATTCCCTCCTACCACTATAATCCAATTTTATTGTAAGCCCTACCCGAAAACACTGCAAGTGCACTTGATTGAACCACTAAAAATATAAAAAAGTTATTAATTTTTTATATTGTAGCTGTGGCTATTATTCTGCAGCCCGGTAAATTCAGGCGGGAAGCCACGGCCAGGGCTTCCCCGGGGCTCGGACACAACCCAAAAACGGTGGGACCGCTTCCTGTCATCAGCGACCCTGCCGCCCCGGCACCCACCAGAGCGCTTTTTATATTCATTATTTCCGGATAAAGGGATACGGTAACCCTTTCCAGCGCATTATACATCAGTCCGGCTACAGCTGTGAAATCTTTGCCCTCCATGGCCCTGACCAGTGCCCCGGCATCCTGTTCCGGCATGGGCGGCAGGGCGTCGTACAGTCTATACGCCTGGGCGGTGGAAACGCCAAAGGAAGGCTTGACCAGCACCACTCCAACTCCAGAAAAGGGCGGCAGGGGCGTAAGCGCCTCTCCCCTTCCCCCGGCCACGGCGGTATTTCCCAACAGGCAAAAGGGAACGTCCGATCCTATTTTTTCACCCAGACTGAACAATTCCTCCGGGCTGATATTGATATCCCAGGCAGCATTTAAACATTTTAAAGCCGCTGCGGCATTGGAGGACCCCCCGGCCAGCCCGGCGGAGTGAGGAATATTTTTGTTTATAAATATTCTGGCCCCGGCTCCGCCAAATTCCCTGCGCAGGAGATCTGCGGCTTTGTATGCAAGGTTTCCGGAGCCTGAAGGAATCCCGGGATCACTGCACTCCACCTGGAGATCACCCTCCAGGGAGGCTTCAATCTCCAGAATGTCATGAAGTTCCAGTGACTGCATAACCGTCAGTATTTCATGATAGCCGTCCGGCCGCAGTCCCAGAACATCCAAAAATAAATTTATTTTTGCCCGGGCCTTGATTTCCATTTTCTACCCCTATAGTTCCGCCTGACGGTGACCAGACGCTTTTTCCGGTATTTACAGGCAGAAACACCTTTGTCTTAAACAAATCAAATCTACTTGATAATTATACCACCCGAAGCAGCATATCCCTTCTTTTTTCAACGGTACTCAGTAATTTTCACTTATTATCGGACTTTTTATTATTTACCCATGCCCATTTTTTTCGTAGCATAACACTGACTTATGAGGGCAATCTAAAAATAAACGGGGAGGTGATTCAGTGTCTCAGGTTTCACGCTGTCAGGTTGAGGAGTGCATGTACAACAAGAACATGGAATGCCATGCCGAGGAAATTGAGGTTCTTTCCAGTACAACCAACAGAAGTGTATCCCAGTCCGCCAATACCATGTGCGAAACATTCGCCCCCAAGGGATAATTGGCAAAGACGGGCTGCGCCCCGGGGAAACAGCCGGGAAATCAGATAATAATCCGGTCGGGAGCGGAGTTTAAACTCTTTTTGTTTAAACCCCGCTCCTGTTTTATTCTTGTTAAGGAAGGTATATGCCACATTAAAGTATTAAAGTGCTAAAGCGCTAAATCCTTATCGGCGCTAGTTCCTCCGGGGTCGCTAATGGGTAGGTGGAGCGATTTGAGTCCGGCCTACATAACCTCCTGCTGCAACTGTCTCTAAACTCGGTCGCCAACGGAACGCCGACCGCCTCCAACGCCGCGTCCTTGCGTCGATTCCGGCTTCCGGCTGCGTCCTGCAGCCGGCTCGGCATTCCGTAGGCTCGGTCGTTAAGAGACAGTAGCAGCCTCCGGTACATTCCGCACGGACTTAAATCACTCCCCCTCACTGCATGTCGCTTGAGGGTCGCTTTTAAGGAAGGCTGTCAACATTCTGGATTCTGGCTCCTGGCTTCTGGCTTCCGCCGTCTGCAAGACGGCAACGCCCGTCAGGGCGTTTTTTTATTGTGTTCATCCTTTTAATCATATCCCCCTTACGGTATTAATAAATTATCTGAAAGGCTTTACTTAAGGAGGGTGATTAAAAATGGCGGAATACCCTGCAGAAGTGGAATCCGGAACAAGTATCGTTATCGTCAGGTTTGCCCGGAGGCTTAAATTCCTGTCCGGAAACAGCCTTGTGAAAACTTACCCGGTGGCGGTGGGAAAACATTCCACCCCCACTCCTTTGGGAAATTACAAGGTGGTCAATAAAATTATGAACCCCGGAAAAAGTGTCCTGGGAACAAGGTGGCTGGGGCTGAATGTTCCGGCGGGAACTTATGGCATCCATGGAAACAACAACCCTTCTTCCATTGGAAAATACATTTCCAACGGATGTATCAGAATGCACAACTCCGATGTGGAAGAACTTTTCCCAAAAATTAAAATAGGCACTCCGGTAATCATAACGGACAGCCCGGACGGTTCAGATCCATTGCCCCAGGACAGCGCTTCTTCTGATGGAAAAAGATACGTTATAAAACCCGGAGATACCCTTTGGAAAATATCCCGTCAATTCGGGGCGCCGGTGGACTTGATTGTCAGAGTAAACCGCATTTCAAATCCGGACTTGATCACACCCGGCGAGGTGATCATCATCCCCTGAAATCATTTGCGCAGTATAAGCCATGCGCCGCCGGCCATAAGCAGTGTCCCGCCAACCCTGCACCAGCTGAAAGAGAGTTTTTCCATACTGAAGAGCCCAAAATGATCAATCAGCCCGGCGGTAAGTACCTGTCCCAGTATTATTGCGGTTGTGGCCGGGGCCACTCCCACTTTGGGTATGCTTCTCATTACACAGTACACAATGATTACACCCAGTATACCCCCCAGATAGGTATACAGGGGGGCCCGGCTGAGGAGTTCCAGCTTACCATCTCCCAGCTTGAAGGCAAACAAAAGCAGAGACACAAATACGAGGCCCACCGCATGCACCACAAAGGTGGCCTCCAAAATACCTATCACCTTACTAAGGGCGGCATTTAAGGTGCCCTGAAGGGCCATGGTGACACCGGAAAAGCCTGCAATAAAAAGGGCCAGCAATCTGACGCTCATGGGGAGCACTGCTCCTTTCAAAAAAACCGGCGCTCAGCCTTTAGCCAGAAACATACGGGCGACTGGAATCCAGGAGCCGGAATCCAGACTCCAGACAACCTTGTAATCTCTGTGGCAAAAAAGCTTGCCGCTTATAGCTTACAGCTATTTTCAGAAACGATAAAAAAATACCCCCATGTCTCTGGGGGTATTTTTTGCTGCACAAGCAAAATAATATACATTTGCAATGACATATTCCCAAAAAAGAAGCTGTTCCCTGCGGAAACAGCTCTTGTTCACGGTATTTTGGATTTCTTAAAAGCCGCCCACACACATAAGGCTGGCGTCATCCACAACCACCTGGCAGTTGTTGGGCGGTGTGGCGTTGGGGTCCACCTGCAGGGCAACCCGCACCAGAGCATAGCTCACAGTTTCACTGACCGGGCCGGTGTCTAAACAGAACTGCCTGAAGGTGGTGGGAACCTGTGTGTCGTCCCAGGACTGGGTGACCGTATCAACCAGGTTGCTTTCGGCGTCAAAGAAACTTATCATGGCCTCCAGCGTGAAATCACAGTTGGGGGGCAGAATCTGAAGTCTCTGCGCCCAGAAGCAGAAGCGGTAAACATTGCCGGGCATCACCCTCCTGGTGGTCTGGAACACAGCCGCCGGAAGGGTGGGGTCAAGGCCCAGGCCGGCGCCGAAGCCTCCGTTCCTGCCTGCGGCCCTGAATACGTTGGTGGCGCCCCACAGCAGCGGAGTATTGCCTATCCACTGCTCAAAGCAGGGATCACGCAGCACGTTGACACCTTTGGGGCATTTTTCCGGAGAGGGGCAGACCTGGACAAAAATCTGGCGCTGCTCCACCACCTTGGTTTTTACTATAATAACCCCGGTCTGCTGCAGCCTGCTGGCCCTCACCAGGTCCCAGGTGACATCGGCCTTGGACCCGTGGAACTGGATTTCCACGTCGTCCACATCGAGAACGGGCTCGGGCTCTCTGAGCTCAATGGTCTTGGTGAAGGGAATATCCTCACCTACGTGCTTGACAGTATCTTCCTGGTTTACATAGTAAATTTGCTTGTGCAGAATACCGTGCACAATGATCTTTTTTACGAAGGCACTGCCGGCGTGGACTGCTTCAAACTGGTGAGGCCATTTTTTAGACATGCTTATGCTCCATGTGGACTCGTTCTCATGGACAAAGACCGGGTCGGCTTCCAGCCCCTGCACCATAACATCGATATGGTCCACTTTTTTGGCCAGCTCGGGCAGGCAAAAGGTGGTATCCACCACTACCTGGGTCTCGGATTCGGCAATTACCACCGGGACCTTGATCTTCATACACCTGACCTGTTCCGGCTCGGTGAAAATAAATTCAATGGGCATGCTTAAACCTCCTTATATTAATCTTTTTTACCCCATAGCCACACAGGGAACATTTATAACCATTCCAACCTTGATGTTGTTGGGGTCCGGCAGCTGGGGATTGGCCGCCTTCATTTCGTTGAGGGAAACCCCGTACTTCCTGCCAATGCTGTAGAGGGTATCCCCCTGTTTGACGATGTACTCAAATGTAGATCCCGGAGGGCAAGGAGTTGTCGTTGCCGGCGATACCGTTGTGGGTACCGGCGCCACAGAGGTCAGCACCTGCCTCTCCAATGTCTGGGTAACCCTGGCCGTAACCTTAACCACAGCTTCCACGGTTATTTCACAGCCTTTGGCGCTGGACGTGACAAACTCCACCCTGGCGGTAACGTCAACATCGTCATCTTCCCGGGCTCCCATTACCTCCACAAAGGTACGGAAGGGCAGGCGCCTGTGCAGAGCGTGCACCGACTGATCGGGCTCGGCTGCCACATAGACTATCTGAACATCAATATTTCCGGTGACTATGACCTTATCGTTAATAATCCTTGTTTCTGTAACTGTAACCTTATCCGCAGTGGTATCCAGAATTTTTTCAACATCGGGCTTGGGATCCGGCGTTTCAAAGGTATCCTTGAGGATCACCTGGCTTGTGTTTTCACCAACCAGACTTTCAACCTTCAGATCGGTGAAGGTTGGGTTAACATTGGGGCAGTTGCTAAGCTCAGTGATAACCTGTACGGTGCGGGGCTCCACAACATTTGCGGTAATCCCCAGTACCATATCCACCCTCAGCCGGTCACACTTTGCGTTTGATACATCCACATCCACGTTTTCCACCCGGATATCCACTCTCACATTCATCCCCTGGGCGGCGCCGGGAACATCCACAAAGTCACTGAATTTAAAGGTGCGGTGCAGGCTATGTACCGGTTGATCTGGAAGCATTCCGACATAAGTAACTGTCACTGTGGCGGCGCCCTCCACAATAACCTTATTTTTGAGAACCCTGGTATTGGTGGTTTCAACCTTCACATCGGTATCAAGCACCTTCTCCACCGGGGGTTTCTCATCGGGCACGTCAAATTCGTCGCTGATCATAACCTGCCGCCGGTTGCTGCCCATAAGCTGATCAACCGTCACTTCTTCGGTTTCACAGGTGCATCCGGCAGGGCACTGGGTAACCACGTCAAGGTCCATGACGTCACTGACTCTGGCAGACACCTCCAGTACCGCAGCCACGTCAAACCTTCTGGGATGATTGGCCTGACGGGTGACAGTGATATCCTCCACCGTTACGTCAACATCCACATCCATCCCCGGCAGTGCGCCAGGCACATCAACAAAGGTGGTAAAATTAATTGTTTGGTGCATGCTATGGACTGACTGAGCGGGCTCAAAGGCCACGTAAACTATCTGCAGGCTCAGGGCGCCATTTACAATAACCTTGTCAGGCACTATTTCTACACTTCTAACCTTGGCCGACTTTTCGGTTGACAGGACCTTTTCAACATCCGGCTTGGGGTCCGGTACTGTGACAGTTCCCCGCACAACTGTCTGGGCAGTATTCTCACTGACTACCTGATTGACCCGAAGCCTTTCTGTGCCCGGTGCTACGGTTCCAACCATTCGTTCTTCCTCCTTTCAAGGCTGGTCTATATATAGCCGTTCTATATATATATATTGAAATGCCCCCTAAAATGTGCAAACCTGACTGACAGGCGGTATCAAAAAGCAGTAAACTTCCCTCCTCTCATAACCTTTTAAAGCGGGCAAATATACCCTTCCGAACAAAAACTGCACACTTATATATATTTATCTTGATTTATAAAAATAACAGGAGCGGTGTCGGAAAGAAAAAAATTTATTCCAGATCAAACAAAAACACCCATAACAGGGTGTGGATACTCCGGATAGCCAAAAAGGGGGGATGATGCCATCCCCCCTTTTTTTATCGTTAAGGAAAGTATATACCATATTAAAGTATTAAAGCGCTAAATCGCCAAAGCATTTTTATGCAAGCCCAGAGTTTTTCTGGGGTCGCTCCGGAGTCGCTTGAGGGTCTCTGCATGGTCGCTAATGGGTAGGTGGAGCGATTTAAGTCCGGCCTGCATTACCTCCTGCTGCAACTGTCTCTAAACTCGGTCGCCAACGGAATGCCGACCGCCTCCAACGCCGCATCCTTGCGTCGATTCCGGCTTCCGGCTGCGTCCTGCAGCCGGCTCGGCATTCCGTAGGCTCGGTCGTTAAGAGACAGTAGCAGCCTCCGGTACATTCCGCACGGACTTAAATCACTCCCCCTCACTGCATGTCGCTGTGGGGTCGCTTGAGGGTCGCTTTTAAGGCAGCCTGTCACTATTCTGGCTCCTGGCTCCTGGCTCCTGGATTCCGCCGTCTGCAAGACGGCAACGCCCGTCAGGGCGTTTTTCTATGCGGTTTTAGCCGATAAACATTTGCACAAACATTTTCCCGTAAGGGCCTCCGTTGATTATGCCAATACCCACTTCCCTGTAATTGCCGTTCAGTATATTGGCCCGGTGGCCCGGTGAATTCATCAGGTTGGTGTGCGCTATATCAGTGCCGGGGGCCCCGGCCAGGTTTTCACCGGCGTAGCGGTAGCTGACCCCAAACTGTTTCATCATATCAAAGGGGCTGCCGTAGGTGGGTGAAGTATGACTGAAATAGTTCTTTGCAATCATTTCCCCGGCCTTCAGCCTGGCCACCTCAGTAACTTTCAGGTTGGCCCTGAGCGCAGACAGGCCCATTTTGGCCCTTTCGGAGTTAACCAGGTTCAGCATTCTCTGCTCATCAGCGGTAAGACCGACGGTTGTGCCGGCTGTTCCGCCACCCGGCTCAGTGCCCGGATTTATGACCGGCGGTTTCGGCGGCTCCTGAGCCGGCGGCTGTGTCCCGCCCCCGGCAGGCGGCATAGATACTCCTGCATCCACAAACATCTCTACGAAATATTTATAGCTGCCTTTTACGGCTATGCCAATGCCTACCCTTTGGTAGCCCGGATTTACAATATTCGCCTTGTTTGCCGGTGAGGCCATTAGTGCGGCATGCGCCCTGGAGGCCGAGTATGATGCTGCCAGGTTTTCACCGGCGTTGACGTAATTTATGCCAAACTTGGTCAGCATGGTGCGGTAAGGCCCATAGGCGGGAGAGGTATGGGAAAAATATTTGTTGTCCACAAAATCCCGGGCCTTTAGCCTGGCCGCCTTGAAGAGCTGGGCATCGGGATTAAGCAAGGCCGCCCCTGCCTTTTGCCTCTCCTGGTTGATCAGGTTGACCAGCAGGGTTTCCTCGGCTGTAAGCCCCCCCTTTCCGTCAGTTGGCTGACTGGTCTGGGGCTGTGTTTGCGGGGGCGGGGGCAAAGTTCCTCCGGGCCCCGGGACGGCGGTTTCCCGCTGACCACCGGTGAAAAGCTGTACGCAGTACCGGTAACCGCCGGTTACCGCAATGCCTATTCCCACCCGGTCATAGTTTTTGTTTAATATGTTGGCCCGGTGGCCTGGGGATTCCATCAGCGCCTTGTGCGCACTGCCGACCGATCCGGCCATGGCCAGATTTTCACCGGCATAGTTGTAACTTACGCCAAACCTCTTGATCATATCGAAGGGGCTTCCGTAAGTGGGCGAATTGTGATCGAAATAGCGGTTGTCCACCATATCCCGGGCTTTAAGCCTGGCCAGCTTTACCAGGGTGGCATCCGGGCTGAGGGAACCAAGCCCCTGTGCAGTCCTTTCCTGATTTAAAAGGCTGGTCATTTGACTCTCTTCGGTGTCGGTGTTGACGGTATCATTTTGCTGTGAAACTGCATCCCGGGCCTGAGCGGCATCACCGGCCGGCACTTCGGCAAAGGCCGCCGCAGCCAGGCAAAGGCATATCAGAACAGCAAGGAATCCGGTAACCAGAATTCTTTTGGCACCCATGTAATACCCCTTTCTTTTTGTGCCTCCGGAGTTAGCTGACGGGTTCGGTAAAAAGACAAAACCTACCCAGTTCAACTGAACTGGGATTCACCCCAAAACATGGTTCCTCCGTACCCATTTTTGTTTACTAATGGGATTCGGCTGCATCCCGCACAACCTTCCCCTTCCATTGCAGCCTGTGCCTTTAAAGCCAAGGCTTGTACAAAAAGGGAATATGTGCAAGGTGATTTTACCAAAAGACAAAGACCAGCCTCAACACCGCATATACACTCTGACGGAGAGGATAACCGGTTGGCCCGGCCGAAACGCAAAACCAACCGCCCTGGCGTAAAATATCGTTGCTATGGTATAATTAGTTAGTTAGGGGACATACATTACAGCCCCAAGTCCTTCAGTAAGGGCCAGGCATTCCAGATCATTGCCTTCCTCAAAAAAACCGGTTATTATGAACAGTCTTTTTTTGAAGGATCGCTGAAACCTTTTCACCGTTATCTCATCAAAGTTATGCAATAGCTCAAGGGTGTCCCCGACCCCCTTTATTACCATCATATATCTACCATCGGGCTGCCGCAAAAACATAACCCTGTAAGGCTGATCTGAACCTTTTACAAGCTCCTCTATGTCCCTGACAAATTCCTTTACCGCCAGCATGGCGTCCCTTTTTGTCTTGAGCCTGGGACCTATGGCAGGAATATCCTTACCCAAAAGGGCCATGGCAATTTCACCGTCTCTCACCGGATTCTCTTCAACCATACACGCCCCTCCCAAACGGCATAACTGCATAAGCCCCCCCCCCAGCCCTGCGGGAGGGGTCTTATGACAAAAGCAAAATCATACCAGCTCTATTTCCAGCTTTGTCAGAACATTATCCATATGGTTAAATATGGTATATCTCTCCGATCCGGCAAACAGAAGTCCAACGGCTCTCATTCTTTCGTCCAGTACCAGAGAACCGCTGTCTCCGCCCCTTGAAAGCATATCCGCAACAACCTGATCTGAAAACATACCCACCTCGGTGTCATTCAGCTCCACTTGCAGGGATACCCCTATGGCGGTTACACTGCCGGCTGTTTTGCCTGAACTGCGACCGCTTTTCATAACCTTGCTGTCTATCTCCACCGTGGCCGTTCCCCGGGGTCGGCCTATTTCAAGAATATCCGGTGATATTACATCCTGTGACAAAGGCCTTGCCAGGGCGGCGTCGATAATGTTGCTTCCCCGGCTGCGCTTTACAAATCGCAGATCATAATTGGGCTTTATAATATGTACCAGCTTGCTGGCTATTTTGGCCACTCCCGCCGCCGCCGGACAGTCGGCCTTTTTCTCGGACCGGATTAGCGGCACAAACCTTAGAAGATCGGCTATTTTGTCTTTTTCTGTTCCCCCGTCATAGGAACCCGGTTGAAGAACAGCGTCCCCCAGGGCAGCCCTGCCATCATTTCCGTCTGTGGCATTGGCCAGAATGTGGTTATTACTTAATATAAGGAGTTCCCCGGTGTTTATATCCCTTACCACAGCCCCGAAGGTTCCCGCAGTTATGCTATAATGCCCTATACTCATCCCGGGGCGGGCTGGCCGGGCCTTATCGGTCCTTTCATCAAGAAGGCGGACTTTACCTATTTCTATTACATCCGTAACAACCCCGTCAATTTGCCGGGGTATCACCTGGTTCCTGCTTAAATTCTTCTTGTCGAGCTTTTTTTCAACAAAAACAATAACCGACGGCTGTTGCGTACGATTAAAACCAACTTGTTTCATTCCCACCCCAACGCCGACAACATTCTCCTTATTAAGAAAAAAATCCCTGGTACGCCTTAAGCTGCGCATACACCTATCCATTCAAAAACCCCCCCTTGCCGCACCTCCTGCCATATTATTCAGAAGGCGGAGAAAGGGTTCCGTCTGAGTTTCAATAGAGGGATTTGGGCACTCCCAGCCTGTATTTACCGCGGGTTTCAACGAGCATAGCGCAATCCGGCCAACCGTCAAAAACATATGCAACAGTGACCCTGGGAACCAGCTTCCCTTGGTCAGTCGGTGAATCTACAATAATCCGCTCCACCAGATCCCTTACCAGATCCCTTCTGGCCTGGAAGGTGCAAGACAAAAGACTGTTCCGCAGCCACTCCGGATCCCCGGGCTGAACGGGCGGCCCCTGGGATTGGCGGAAGATCTCAGCCTTTCTCTTTTCCAATGCCTTGGCCTCGCAGGAAATATGCAGCATCTGTTCCCCGGCTTCTTCCCCGGTTATTACCCCCTTCCTTGACAGCAATATAATCCTCTTTCTTTCTTTATCCTTGGATCGGCACATTTTTTCTATCGATCTCAGTTCCTCCAGCTGCCCCGAAACATACTCCTCACTGGGCGGGAGGATACTTCCCGGCACATCCTCCGTAAGCTGTGAGCAGCTCAGAATAAAACGGGAAATATCTTCCCATACTATTTGCTCAAGCAGATCGGCCCGCACCGATCTGGACGGACATTTTTCCGAATTACCCCTTAGCGAGGTATTTCCTGCGCACCTGTAGTAATGCAGCCTCCCCTCCCTGCCGGACCCATCGCCAAAATAGGTGCGCCCGCAAATACCACACCTGATAATGCCCTTTAGAAGGTATTCCCACCGGCAGTTCCTGGGGGAGTACAGCGCTTTCTTTCGGCGCATCACCCGGGCGGCCTCCCACTGGTTAACAGAAATCACCGGAGGGCAGCGCACCTCGATGCCGCCCGCCCTCCCTCGGCCTCCGTAAAGAAATATACCGTAATAGCAGGGATTGGACAGTATATTCCACACCCTGCCGCCGTGCCACCTGCCTCTCCCCTTCAGTCCCCCGCCTCTTATCTCTTCCGGTGACGGAACACCGGCGGCGTTCAGGTAATGGGCGATGGAGACGGTACTCATCTCTCCTTCGGTATAAAGGCCGAATATCATCCTCACAATGTCTGACTCGCAATCATTGATCACCAGCCTTTTACTCTCCAGCCTGTACCCAAATGGCGGAGGCCCGCCGGGCCAGCGTCCCTCCCTCAGTGCCCTTTCCTTGCCTGCCCGCATCCTCTCGGCTATGGTTTCCCTTTCAATTTCTGCAATACCCCCAAGGGTGGTCATAAAGAATTTTCCGCTGGGGGTTGAGGTATCAAAGTTCTCAGTCATGCTCTTCAATATCACCCTGGCATCACAGAGCCTCTGATGGGTCTTCAATATATCCAGCGCCGTTCTGGCCAGTCTGTCCAGACGATACACGTATACCGCCCCGAAGAAGCCCCTGAGGGCGTCTCCAATCATCCTGGAGCCGGCCGGCCTGTTGTCCACCGGCACAGATCCGCTTACCCCCTCATCCAGGTAAAAATCATGAACCTCCAGGCTGTGAAGATCACAATATTTCCTTGCGAAATCCACCTGGTTCTCTATGGTTTTGGCATCAGCCTGGTCATCGGTGGACACCCGGCAGTACACTGCCACTCTCATACGCATCCCCCCGTAATCACAGCGGCATGGCCCGCATAGTATTTTAAAAAGAGGTGATCACCCGTGATAGTGGTTAAGGTGTTCGGATCGGGCGAAAACCGTGAGGCCCGAATCCATTCCGCCCTGCGAAAACTTTTTCATCCCGTCTCTTCAGGCTGGGATAAGTGTGGCCAAAATGAAACAAAACCAGAGGATAATTCTTCAACCGGAACGAAATCGCCAAACCCGGGAAAGAGCGGTAAGCTATTTTAAGTATATTTTCAGCCATAAAAAATAAGAACGGCGGCAAAAGCCGCCGCCGTCTGAACCTCGAGTCTGTCAGGCACCCGTCCACTTATTATCAACCATTATTTTGTGCAAATCCTCTCCTGTGATGAACTTGTTAAACTCATCACAGGCCCTGGATTTAAATTTGTCTTTTAGCTGTATATGGAAAAACCAGCGGGGAATGTCCAGCCCCTTTATCCTCAGGGGCTTAAGACTGCCAAGGGCCAATTCCTTGCGCAAGCTCCACTTGGAGAGTATGGTTATGCCAAGCCCGGACTCCACGGCCTCCTTTATGGCCTGGGTACTGCCCAGGGTAATGACCCTTTCCGGGTTAAACCCGACCTTTTCAAAAAACTCCGACACGGCCAGCCTGGTTCCGGAACCCTCTTCCCTTATAACAAAAACACACTCCCTGAGCTCCTCCTCGAAGACAAAGGACCTTTTTGCCAGAGGGTGTAAAGTCGGGACAACCAGCACCAGCTCATCCTTGAGAAAAGTTTTTATTTTCAACTGGGAATCTTCTATTACTCCCTCCACCAGGCCCACATCTATGGTGCCATCCCTGGTAAGCTCATGGATTAGCTCGGTATTTCCAACTTTAACCGAGTATTCCACATCAGGGTATTTTCTGGCGAAGAAGGCCAGCATTTTGGGAAGCACATATTCGCCAATGGTCAGGCTTGCCCCGATGGTAAGTTTTCCGGTTACCAAATCCACCAGATCAGCCACCGCCCTTTTGGCCACCCGGTGCAAACCCAGTATATCCTGAGCGTATTTATACAAGACAGTTCCGGCCTGGGTGAGGTCAACCTTTTTACTGGACCGCTCAAGCAGTTTGGCCCCATAATAGTCTTCCAGAGCATGGATATTCTGACTTATGGCGGGCTGGGTCATATTGAGAAGCTCGGCGGCCCGGGAAAAATTTTTCTTATCGGCCACCGTAACAAATATATAAAGCTGGTTATCAAGCATGACTTTCCTCCGAATGTTTATCGCAAATCATTTATATATAGCGATAAATATATATCCGGATCAGTAATATTTCAACATATTTCCCCCCAATGGTCGGTAGCATAGGGCAACCGGACGTTAAACGCCCATGGCCGCCGGTTCATCCCCGGACTCACACCGGAAACACCTCATACTGCACCTTTACAGCCTCCCGGTCCTGAACAGGTACTTAAACGATAAAAGGGCCAAAAAGCCTCCCAGGGCGATCACCGCTGAAGCGGCATTAACCTGGTTAAGACGACCGGCCAGGAAGTTATAATATAGATCCGCCGCCAAAGCTTTCCCCGTTTGAAAAAGGGCGGTTACCACCGGTGTAATACGAAAAGCCTCCTGGGTATACGCCCCCAGAAGAAAAAGAGTCAGCGCCCCCATACCAAGCAATGCTTTCCTATGCATTATATCCCCTCCGTGTGTTTTTCTTAACTCCTGCCGCTAAGTTAAATGTACCACCTCAGGTCAAATGCCATATATTGCCATTTATAGGAACTATCTCTTTTATTCATGCAGTGGGGCTTCCATACTCTTTGGGAAGTAATGATACTAAAATAACCGCCTTGCCGGCGGTGCCGTCTTGTAGACGGCGGAATCCAGGAGCCAGGAGCCAGAATCCAGAATGGTGACAGCCTGCCTTAAAAGCGACCCTCAAGCGACCCCACAGCGACATGCAGTGAGGGGGAGGGGTTTTAGTCCAGGCGGATGCTGGAATAGTCGTCAGTCGTAGGACTTCAGACGTCGGAATAGTTTTATTTTACCTCTGGTCAAAAGACTTTAAGACCGACGACTGAAGACTGACGACCGACGACTGGTACAGCCAGTTCAGCCGGAGGATAAGTAGATCGGACTCAAACCCCTCCACCGGCCACAGAGCGACCCCGGAGCGACCCCAGAAAAACTCTGGGCTACATAAAAATGGTTTGGCGATTTAGCGCTTTAATGCTTTAATGTGGCATATATTTTCCTTAACAGGAACACACTCAGGTATTACGTGACCAGCTATAGCGAAAAAACATGAAAGTGCTGTTTAAATATCTGCTTTATAGTGACTTTACTTTTGAAATCTGACAATCCAAATGCCGGTATACTCATATTTAAATTCTAACCTGCCATTGAGTTATCTATAACTAAAAAATTTATTTTTTCCTATACATGCACAAAAAGCTCCGGCCTTAACCGGAGCTTTTTTTAGATTTTCAGTACATTATCAGCCTGCGGACCTCGTTTTCCTGCAACAACATCAAACTCAACCGGCTGCCCCTCATCCAGGGACTTGAATCCCTCTTCCTTTATGGCCGAGTAATGGACAAACACATCGGCGCCGTCTTCGGATTCAATGAACCCGTAACCCTTGCCAGGGTTGAACCACTTAACTTTTCCCTGCATACTTTCCTCCTGAATATTTATACCTACACCTATATTCTTACCCTGATACTGTTTTTTAATACCTTTACTGTAAAATTTATCGGAATGCGCTTCTGTTGTTTCAACGCCTCCTATTCCGTCAAAGCCGGTTATTGTACTGGCAATGACATCCTTCAGCGCTATGGGATCATAAATGGATGTATAGGCCACCTTTTCCATAACAAATACGGGATCGTAGGCATTTATTAAAACCCTTCTGGGCGAACTGGCAAAATTGGCGCCGGACGAAAGGAGGGCCTCGTAATGAGACTGGCAGGCCCCGGCGAATATAACCAGGTCATCCCGGCTTTTCTCGTAGAGTCGGGCAGCCCTCACAGCATTAACAAAATGCTGTGAGTTATGGTACTTTTTTATGTCTTTGTAGTCTTCCTCCTTTGCTCCCTTTACCAGACCGTCGTGTCCGGTCAATACCAGCATGTCGGGACGGTGCTCCACCAGAAGATCCATTACTTTTTCCGCCTGCTTTTCCTCGTCGATGTGGTAGCCGTTACACTCTATTTGCAGTTGCTTGTAGCTGGTCATGCACATATCCAGGTATTCCCGATCTCCGTCAATATGAACCAGGGTTCCAGGCAGGTCAAAGCTTTGAACTTCATCCGCCTTGCTTTTTGTAGCCCTGCCCAGGGCATGCTTGCGGTGCTCATCCCTGCGTATGAATGTATACTTCATTTTTTCCATGTTCTGCACCTGGCATTGGTGCCAAAACTGAGATACCTGCATCTGCTCCGCCCTGTTCAGGTCTTCCAGCGGAGCGGTGGCTTCCAGCCTCAGGTCCAGACCTTTCAGCCGGGCACAGGGCTTCCCGTTAATTTCTAAAAGCTTGACAACCTTGAAATATATATCGTTACCGTAAGACTGCCTGGTAACAATGTCTCCCTCTATTATTGCGTTCAAAAGTCTTTCCCCCTTCATAGCTTTTTTTCATTTTATGGTAATACCCCGACAAGTGACACAGTTAAAAGCACCCGGAAAAAAAATAACCGCCTTGTCGGCGGTGCCGTCTTGCAGACGGCGGAATCCAGGAACCAGGAGCCAGAATCCAGAATGGTGACAGCCTGCCTTAAAAGCGACCCTCAAGAGACCCCACAGCGACATGCAGTGAAGGGGGAGGGGGGTTTTTAACCCTTGCCGTCAGCCTTTTGAATTTTGGCCCAGGAGTCCTTCAGCGATACTATACGGTTAAATACCGGGGAACCCTCGGAGGAGTCAACCGGATCCGCCACAAAATAACCGTGCCTCATGAACTGGTAGCGGGTTCCCGGCTTGGCCCCGGCAAGGCCGGGCTCCGCCAGGCAGGAGGTCAGCCGCTCCAGAGAGTTTGGATTAAGATTTGCCGTGAAAAGAGCGCCTTCCTTTTCCTCGTCCGGGTTTTCCTTTGAAAAAAGCTGATCGTACAGGCGTACTTCGACTTTCACTGCGTGATCGGCCGAAACCCAGTGCAGTGTTCCCTTTACCTTGCGAACCTCGGAAGATATACCGCTGCGCGTATCCGGATCGTAGGTGCAGCGCAGCTCCGCCACCTCACCGGTTTTCTCGTCCCTGACCACGCTGTCACACTTTATGATGTAGGCATGCTTCAGCCTGACCTCACGCCCCGGGGACAGCCGGAAGAATTTCTTGGGCGGGTCTTCAAGGAAATCCTCCCTCTCTATATACACAACCCGGGAAAAAGGAACCTTCCTTGTGCCCATCTCCGCATTCTCGGGATTTATCTCGGCGTCCAGATATTCCACCCGGCCCTCGGGGTAGTTGTCTATAACCACCTTTAACGGCCGCAAAACGGCCATCACCCGGGGAGCCCGCAGGTTTAAATCCTCCCGGATGCAGTGCTCCAGCATGGCTATGTCAACGATGCTGTTGGCTTTGGCCACCCCAATGCGGTCACAGAAATCACGGATGGCCTCCGGTGTGTAGCCGCGCCTTCTAAAGCCTGATATGGTGGGCATCCGGGGGTCGTCCCAGCCGCTGACATAGCCCTGTTCCACCAACTGGCGGAGCTTTCTTTTGCTCATCACGGTATAGCTTAAGTTAAGTCTGGCAAACTCTATTTGCTGCGGCGGAGATTCAAATTTCAGCGCCTCCAGCGACCAGTCGTACAGAGGACGGTGATCTTCAAATTCACAGGTGCAAATGGAGTGGGTTATTTTCTCAATGGCGTCCGAAATGGGGTGGGCGTAGTCGTACATGGGGTAGATGCACCACCTGTCTCCAGTCCGGTGGTGGGTGGCCCGAAGGATTCTGTAGAGTACCGGATCCCGCATATTCAGATTGGGAGAGGTCATGTCTATTTTGGCCCTGAGCACCCGGGATCCGTCTTCAAATTCACCCGCCCTCATGCGCCGGAAAAGATCAAGGTTTTCCTCCGGGGTTCGGCTGCGGTAGGGGCTTTCCTTGCCGGGCCGGGTCAAGGTGCCTCGATATTCCCTTATTTGATCCGGGCTCAGGTCGCAAACATAAGCCTTTCCGGCCATTATCAACTGCTCGGCGTACAGATACAGCTTTTCAAAATAGTCAGAGGCGTAGAAAAGCCGGTCATCCCAGTCAAACCCCAGCCATTTTACATCGGCCATGATGGAATCCACGTACTCGACATCTTCCTTGGCGGGGTTGGTATCGTCGAACCGCAGGTTGCAGAGTCCCCCGTACCTGGCGGCTAGGCCGAAATTAAGGCAAATGGACTTGGCGTGCCCGATGTGCAGGTACCCGTTGGGCTCGGGCGGAAATCTGGTGTGTACCCGGCTATTGTATTTTTTTGTTCTCAAGTCCTCCTCGATAATGTCATGGATGAAGTTGGATGGATGATCAGATCTGTTTTCAGTCATATATCTGGATACCTCTTCATTTTCCTTTTTATAGTTTTGTACAGTATTCGGCGTGGCCGGCATATATTTCCTCCCCGGTGAACGATTTTACTCTCACCAAAGGCAAAAAAGCCTCCCGGCTGGTTCATATTTCCATATAATATCCAAAAATCCTTCCTATTATGTCAAAAAGAGCTATAAGTAAGTAAATCCACCTTTTCCGCAATGCTCATAAGATTCTCAGACAATAAAGCGTTTCCTGCAAAATCTGATCATAATCCTACTCTTAATGCGCTTAACAGATCAGCCGGGGGACAAACCATAAAAGGCAGTCCCTTAAAATTACTGGTTAGAAAATGCTTGTCCAGGCTCACCAGGCAGTCAATTCCGGCGTTTAAGGCAGCGGCAAGAATTACGGCATCCTTTTCATTTATAAATCCCGCAGCAATCTTTAGTGTGTCCTCCGTTGGATCTGCTATCTCAAAGGGTAGAATCTTAAACAGCCTGTGGTAATAAACCAGACAATGCGGTAGTTTCTTTTCAATATTCCTTATTACCTCCACCACAACGGTTTCAGAAACCAAGGGTGTTATCAGGCCCATCTCAGCTATAGCCAATAATGCTGCCGAAGCACCGTCAGGAGAGGCTAAACCGGCAATTAAAACACTGCTGTCAAAAAAAATTCTATTCTTCTTTTTTATATTCATGGCTACCCTCTCTAAGTTCAGCCAACAAATCGTCAAGACTGATGTCCCGTTCCTTCATACCGGAGGTTATAGCCCCTGCCAATTCCTTAACGGCAAGTTTTTCCGGTGAGACAATGATCACTTCTCCCAGTTGATACACATCCATTACGGTGTCTTCCTCAATTCGGAATTTTCTTCTGAATTCATGCGGGATGGTAATCTGCCCTTTATCCCGGACCCTTACCTTCTTAGGCCGGTAACTGATTTTCTGAGAAGACGTTTTCCCTTCCACAAAATACCCCCCCATATTTTCTTAATTTCTTACATTCTCATTATACAACTCCAAAAGAACATAAGCAATAATGAACCGCCAGGCCGGTTAGTGACATCGGGCTGACCCCGGATGCCCCCTGAAACAAAATCCATAATATTGCCAAAAATTTTTTTGTTTGTCTGAAAAAAGAACTGGGGAAGCTAAGTAAAATATGCCATGTCATCTGGTGCGGAGGAATCCGGAATCCAGAATAATTCGGGTAAACGTTCCGAAGGTGAAGGTGCTAGCAGTGGCCGGTCCCAGTTATGACGACATCTTTAAAAAGCTGGTTGAAGCCGCATACCGGGGAGATGTTCCGGAAGAAGTTGAAAAAATGCGAAAAAACGGCGATCAGCATACAGATGATTATATTCTCTACGCCTCGGGCGGAGGCGACCCGAACAGAGTTGTTTTCAAAATCAGGGACTGCTCCGGCGGCTGCGTAAGTGATGATGGGAAAAACTGCCTGGCGTCGTGCCTGTTCGGAGCCATCGTCCACGACATTGAGGGCAACGTTGTGATCAGCCAGAACAACTGCTCTGGGTGCGGCCGCTGCGTAGAGGTTTGCAGGGACTACAGTCTGGTGGATAAAAAAGAGTTCCTCCCCCTGATAGAAATGCTGAAAGATCGAAAGATACCGGTCTTCGCCATCATCGCCCCTGCATTCATCGGGCAGTTCGGCCCCCTGGCCACCCCCGGTAAAATGCGGGCGGCCTTAAAAATGCTGGGTTTTTACGGTATGGTGGAGGTGGCCCTTTTCGCCGATATCCTTACCCTGAAAGAAGCCCTGGAATTTGAAAGAATGGTCACCAAAGAGGAGGACTTTTTCCTCACCAGCATGTGCTGCCCAATATGGGTTGCCATGGTCAGGCGGGTTTACATGAACCTGATCCCCCGGGTGTCTCCCTCGGTATCGCCCATGGTAGCCTGCGGAAGGGGAATCAAACACCTGCACCCCGGGGCCAGGGTGGTCTTCATTGGACCCTGCATAGCCAAGAAGGCCGAGGCCAAGGAGCCCGATGTCAGGGACGCCGTGGACGCCGTGCTGACCTTCCGGGAGGTGCGGCAGATATTCGAGGCGATGGGCATCAGCCCGGAGGAAATGGAGGAGGACGTCAGCCATCACTCTTCCCGGGCGGGCAGGATTTACGCCAGAACCGGCGGGGTAAGCCAGGCGGTGTCCGACACGCTGGAAAGGTTAAACCCCGAAAGGAGGATAAAAGTGCGGGCAGCTCAGGCCGACGGGGTACAGGAGTGCGGATCTCTTTTGAAAGAGGCTCTGGAAGGCGGGATAGACGCCAACTTCCTGGAAGGGATGGGTTGTCCCGGGGGGTGCGTGGGCGGGCCCAAAGTGATTATCGATCCGGGAGCCGGCCGGGACCTGGTCAACCGGTACGGAAATGAGGCCTCCTCCACCACCCCGGTGGACAACCAGCACGTTATGGAGCTGCTGAAAAGTCTGGGCATTAAGGACATCCGGGAATTTCTGGACAGCCAAAAGGCACACATGTTTATCAGGAGTTGGTAGGGACATCGGGGACCGACATCGGGGACGGTCCTTTTTGTCTCGCTGCAGAGTACTTTTACAACTCATCAACTCAGCTATTTTACTAATCGAACGCCTGGTGTTCACCAATTCAAATTTCTTTCAGTTGTAAACTTCTCAGTACGCTGTGTCCTCTGGGGCTGAAAATCATTTGGTGTGTTTGTCTGCAACACTGGACGCAGCATAGGCGTCGGGTTTTATTTTGGCCTGAAAACCACTGCCGGTGACCATCCCCACCACCTCACGGATAAGGTCCCTGGTTTCCCCCTGCTTACCCACGTCAATGTGGATCTCCACCTCCAGATCGTCCAGCCCGCTTTCAGCCAGATAATTGGCTATCATACTGCCAACCTCAAGACTCAGGGCAGTTTCATAAAAAATTTTTTGTCGAAGGCTTTTAATTTTTCTCTGAATTTTTTTCCTGTAAAAGTACCGAGCGCCTTTACCCAGCCGGTGCACCACCACAGCCGTGATAAAACACGTCTCGGTTTTAACTTGGGAGTCGGACCCAATAATAACCTTGTAAGACGACATGGGCAGCCCGGTAATGTATCCGGCTATATCGGCCATCATATCGGAAAAGGTCATCTTGCCCTTGGAGGGGCTGATAAAATACATAAAATCACCTTTCGTCAATACCGGGGGCTCCCGGTGAACACTTATTTAAAACCATGGATCTCCCGGGTTATGCCGGCAAATTCTTCAAGATTTAAAGTCTCCCCCCGGCGAAGGGGATCGATTCCCGCATTTTGCAGCAACCCCTTGAGCTTTTCCCGGGGGATATCGGAAAAAGCGGCTCCCAGAGAGTTTAACAGTGTTTTCCTCCTCTGTCCGAAGGAACCCCTGACAATTTTGAAAAACAACTCCTCGTCCGGTGTCTCCACCGGAGGGCCGGGCCTTGTGGCAAGCATTACCACAGCGGAATCCACCTCGGGCTTGGGAATGAAAACGGTACGGGGAACCTTAAAAAGATACCGGACCTCGGTATGGTACTGTACCGCCACAGAAAGGGCGCCATAGTCCTTGCCTCCGGGTAAGGCGGCCATCCTCCCGGCCACTTCCTGCTGAACCATAACCACACACAGGGACATATTAAACCGGCTCTTAAGCAGGTGCATAATCAGGGGCGTGGTTATATAATACGGCAGGTTGGCGATAATTTTATACTGTCCGCCGTGGCCGGCAATGCTTTTGACCATGTCATCAAAATTGGTTTCCAGGGCATCCCCGGTCACAACATGGACATTGTCCAACCCCTGCAGTGTTTCCTCCAGTATGGGCGGCAGGCTCCTGTCCAGCTCCAGGGCTATAACGCTTTTAGCCATTACCGCCGCCGCCCGTGTGATAACCCCCAGCCCAGGGCCAATCTCAACCACCACATCATCCTTTTCCACCGAAGCCAAAGCAATTATTTTATTCACTACATTGGCGTCTGCCAGAAAGTTCTGCCCCATGCTTTTACGGCAGCGGAAATTGTGTTTTTTGATCAGATTATTTACTGCCGACGGCGCTGTTAAGTCTATCATATCTCCTCCGGTATACTCATCTATATAAGACGATAAAAGTCATTTTATCATACCCGCAATGGAATAAAAATTCAACTAAAATCAGGCATACTCATAGTCTAACCACAATACCGTGTTCTTCTGGCTTGTATGTAAGATACCAGTTGACGCCAATCTTCAGACCGGTGTTCTCTATTTTGCGTAGCATACCGAGCTTGCCAAAATCCCCAACGTCACCAGCGTATCTGTCCTGCATAATATCACGCCCCTAACAGACTCTCGTCAAAAGCGAACAGTGCCTCGTTTATCTCAAAGATATTGTATTTCCCTTTGCCGATAAAATACTTGACAATCAGGTCAAAGCGACTGCTGGGAGATAATGCATAACCCGCACAACGGAGCAAATCCGCAGTCTGGTCAATATTAAGCTCCAATGCGACAGCCAAAGCAAGTGCGGTATTTTTGCTGGGCTTATACTTCAAATTGCTGCGTATTTTTGAAAACAGCTTGCGGTCAAGATTAGCGCATTTATAAACCTCTGGATCGGTTTTCCCGCTTTCATCTATGAGCCTCAAAAGCATTTCAGTAAAGCTTTCGCTTATATGATTGACTACATCATCCAAATTGCGTGGTGCCGAGGAAGATGCCATTATTGGCTCAGAGAAATAGCCGTTTGTATCTGATGACTTCATTTCACGAATCTGATGTAATATCTCGTCATCGCTTTGTCTGCGGCGGGCAGTGCATTTCTCGACGTAATTATCATCTATGTATGCCACAATGGACTTGAAAAGCTTATCGCTTAATGTATATGCCGCCTTGTCAAAAACAACAAGATAGACCATCATTTCATGTTTTAGCAAGAAGCTTCCGATAGCTGTTATAGCTACTCTCAGGGCTTCGTCCTTCGGATATCCGAAGATGCCGGAGGATATGAGAGGAAAAGCAATGGAGTTAAGTTCATGCTCTAAAGCGAGGTTCAGCGAATTTGTATAGCAGGACGAAAGCAGAGCTTCTTCATTATGTGCTCCACCCTGCCATACCGGGCCTGCGGCATGGATAATACGTTTTGCAGGGAGCGCATAGCCGTAGGTGATTACCGCACTGCCAACCGGACAATGGCCAATGCGGTTACATTCTGTCTGCAGTTTATCCGCTCCGGCCACAGCAAAAATTGCACCGCAAACACCGCCGCCTTGCTGAAGGCGACTATTAGCAGCGTTGACTATGGCGTCAACACGCATTTTTGTAATATCGTTGCGGACAATCTCCAGAGGCATTGATGCGTTCCTTTCTATGCGTCATGCCAAGACTTCATCAATAATTTGTTTCATACGCTTGTTGCCAAGTTGTGTATGGAACTGAACTTTGTAGCCGTCATTAGCAAGCATCTTAATATTTTACATATGGCCACCAAACGAGTTCTCCATTACGTTCTGTTTTTTTCCATAAAATGTAGTCGTCCTCAACAAGCTTATCATATGTTTTTTTCTCTACCCTCCAGCAACTCTCATATCCAGCAGTAGCCGTTGGATAAACGTCATTTCCATCAGGGTCTTTAATAGCGTAATACATATTTGGGCGATCTTCACGTCTATCATTACTTCCTGTTTTTCGCAATTGATCATAAGCGTATTTTCCAAAATCATCTTCATTATTAAAACGCTTAATATCATGTTCAGTTAAAGGTAAACCCGAAATATCAAGGTCTGGTTTCCGACCATATATGAATGCATAATCGAAAGAAGAACCTAACCCCCCACTGTCCTGACCAGTGGTCTGTCCGGTGGAACGGCAAATGCATCCCATGCAATTTTCCTCACCAAATATATCATCACATATTAACTTAAGATTAGCCTGCTCGTTATCATCAATAGAGATGAAAATTGCTCCGTCATCATGTAGTAAATCCCGTGCCAATTGCAAACGCGGGTACATGAACATCAGCCATGCTGAATGGGAAGCCGAGCCGCGTTTCGTTAGAGTCAATATTCGCTGCGCCTGTTCCTCGCTAATGCTTAACTTTTCAGAAAGCTCCTCTACAGTGAAATTAAAATTGTCGTTATATACAAATCCGTCAGTACCGGTGTTATACGGTGGATCGATATAGATACATTTCACTTGGCGTCAGGGGATCGTCAAAGTCGTGTTTTTGTGCAACATATTGTTGAGGTGGTCCTTTAATGCCACTACATGTTGTGTTAAAAATGTACTTTGACGGAGCCCTGCACTTGGCGTGAGTAAGACTTGAGTAGGTGCTTCAAGCCGTCGTTCGGTGCGGCTATCTCGTTTGCCGCTATTATATCCCTTATCATAATTGGTGTTCCTCCCATGTATTTAGTCTGTTATTGTACCATTCTTGATATGGTATGCAATATTCCTCTCATTACAAAAATTAATAACTGCCGCAGCTTGTTCATTATAAAAGCCCTTATGCCTCGCGTATGTAGTTATATCTTTATTGTAATTCGTTCTGCCAAAGATGATTTTATCCGTAAAGCTAACGGCTAACAATATATCATTTATATCCTGCTCAATAAGATTAGGCGTTGGGTAAGGCTCAATACTCACCCAGGTGCGCATACCTTTGTCATGCAGAGCTCGGAGTGACGTCAAACGCTCTCGGTAGGATGCAGCGCCAGGCTCGACTTTGCGTCGATAGTCCTCATCGAGAGAAATAATGGTGATGCCATACTCATTTTCATTCGAATATTCCGCTAACTCAATCGGAAGAAGCCCTTTTGTAAGAACAGTGCACTTTATTCCGGCAGTGTTTAACTTTTTAATAGCTGCAAGACTCATTTCTTTGATCTCATCATATTCATACATGAATGGATCGGTTGTAAAGCATAGTTGAACGGACTGTATTTTCGACTTCAGATGCGGTATTTCTTTATCGAGAATCTCCAGCGTATTACTTACCAAATACGGTTTTATCCATTCATCATACGAAGCCGATTTACCGAAACGCTTTGCCATCAAAAAAGCATAGCAAGGATATTTACAGCCATGTGAACAACCAAAAACATGGTTCATTGTGTAATCACCATATTCCACACCGGTTTTGTAAAGCATAGATTTTCTCTCTATGTATCCGTTTACCGTTTTCATGACTTGCTCCTCTCGATGGTTACACTTTGATTATTGCTTTTATCCTCAGTAAAAAATTTAGACGGCTTGCCTGTCTTTGGTGTTGTAGCAGGTATTCTTGTAACTTCTATTAAGCCGTTTTTCTCCATGTCCGCCCATATATTTCGTATTTCTCCTGATTTACACAGGACCCCGTATTCTGTGAAAAAGGCAGCTATCAGCTTGTTTGCAGTCATACTGTTTGAAAACTTTGATATAAAATTAAGCATTTTTTGCTGTATGTCATCTCGATCAACAACATTGTTTTGTACGTCGTGTTCAAATAGACTTAATTGCCCTTGGTTCTGTATCTCAACAAAAAGCTCGTCTGAACGGGAAAACATGTTATCAGCCATAAGGATACAGCCTTCCTCATGATTACTAACATGAATCATCCTGTATTTCGGATGTTGTTTTGACATTATACAGATTGGCATGTCTAAAATATATGTATATTTCTTCCGAAGGCACTGTTTGTATTCAGTGGAAAATCGCTTCTCTGCTTGATAACCGTCTATTTTATTAGAGTTGTAATCTTTTACTATATCCTGCCAATATTCACCGCCGGCGATATTATTCAATAGCTCTATAGACTGCTTATTGGCGTCAACTTGTGTTGGCTCATACTCGACAAGTTCATCAAGCGATTCATCCAAAACGTACTCAACACGCATTGCACGGCATGCAGCACGCATAAAACCAAAAGAATTCATATTTATCAGCATTTCGATGCTGAAGAATCCATAGTCTGCAAATTTTGAAAAAAGTCCGTAATCAAGAGCTTTAATACCATAGGGGTCAATATAGAGAAATACATTCTTTCCTATTTTATCTGACAATAGCGTTTCAATTTGTTCCTCATATTTCCCGGATATAATCTGTGGGGCGCCATTCTTGGTGGAATAACCAATTGTGTTTGCCCGTAACTCATCCTCGTAATTTAGATCAATAAAGCAAGTATCAATCTTCGGATTTTTCGCTCTGGACTGACTGATGCAGGTATCTCGTATTTGTAGAGCAATGCGAGGGGAGCCATCTTTTCCGTCGTCAAACTTTCCCTTTCCCGCAAAACAATCCACATAAAATATAGATTTATTTGTCATCAGCACTTTCTGAAAGTACTGGGGGAGATAGTAGGAAAGCAATTTGTCCTTAATTTCTGACCAGCTATTTTTGCTCTTAAAAAATGAGCTGTTATTTTTCGACATAAAATCCCCCTTCAAAATTTGAATTTAATCCCTAACATTAAGAAATATCGTTATCCGGTATCAATTCCATAATATCGCCGATATCACAACCTAAGGCCGCACATATCTTTTTCAATACTTCCATACTCACATTTTCATGATTTGAAAGTTTGGTAATAGTCGTAGAGCTAAGACCAGCAGCCTCCTGTAAATCCTTTTTTTTCATATCTTTGTCAATTAAGAGCTTCCAAAGCTTTTTATAACTTACGCGCACCCTGGCCACCTCTGTTTTCACACTGTTTTCAGATTTTCTTAATTCTATCACAAAGCATCTAAGTTTCCAATATAAATGACGCAATTATAAAGTTTTATTTTATTTATATTAGGTTTTTTCATTTAAATAGTAGCTATCTACTGCAAGCTGTGGTAGTGTCTGTTGCTGAAGGGGGACGGTATATTGAAAAAGCTAATTATCGTCGGAATAGGCGTTATCGCCTGTGTCGCATTGTGTGCCGCTGTGTGGCCTTGGAGCGCCGAGGTGGAGAATAAATTTATCCGCCGAGCCGGAAAAGGCCGCCGTAAACGACGAAATTGAGGCTCGGTCAGAGGAAACGCAGCAAATTCTTTTATCTGCCGATACTCCTGCTCCTGAACCTGAGCTTGTCGCAGAAAGTGATACAGATGGAACGTATATAACGACAGAAGAAAAAACAGAACAAGCGCCGCCAGCAGAACCGACGCCTCGTGCAGTATCAAAACCCGTACCAGTCTCCTCCGAGCCCAAGCCAGGAACGATAGCAATTATCGACGGCGTCAAATCCTTGAGGGCGACATCAACAAGCAGGTCGGCGTTATGGGCAACGGCACTATGGTCGGAAATCCCGGCGACCAGCTCACAGGAAACAAGGTAGACATCATGGGTGGCGGAACAGTTGCTCATGATATGTACGAGAACGGTAATAAGATAGGGATTATGGGCGGAGAAGGATCTGCGCCAAGCAATTCGCCATCTCCACCTGCAGAGCTGCCAGAGCCGACAGGCGACGTCATATACATCGAGCTTCAACCGCCACCAGTAACAAAGGACAGCACCCCGCCGCCGTACATGCCAAACGGAGAGCCGACAAACCCATAAGATACTGAAAAAGCGCAGGACAAACATGGATGAGCAGGATATGTTCTCCGGTCTGGTGAGGTGTATCGATTGCGGAGAAGTTATGACACTGCACAGGGCGCATACCATGGCCGCCGTGAAAAACAACTTTATGTGCTCCACATACCGGAAACGCGGCAAGGAAAAATGCAGCTCACATTATTTTCTGGAAGTCCAGCTGGCGGCAATCGTTCTGGACGATTTGCTGAGAGTGACACACTTCGCCCGGCAAAAGGAGGCGTTATTCATCCAGTACATCAACCGTAAAAACAATGCCGAAACTCGACGTGAGATTGAGCGGCTTCAGAGAGAGCTGGAATTAATGCGCCTCAGGGACATGGAACTTAGCAATTTGTTCAAACGGTTATATGAGGACAATGTGCTTGGAAGAGTGACAAACGAGTAGTTCAGAATGCTGTCCGGTGACTACAACGCAGAACAAAAAAGTCTGCAGGAGAGAATCCCTCAGACAGCGGAACGGATTGAAGAACTGCAGGACTCCATCTCAAATGTCACCCGATTTATCGATAAGACGAAAAGATACACCGAGATTAACGAGTTAAGCGGCGAGCTTCTGAACCTGTTTATCGAGAAAATTGAGGTCGGCGAACGAGCAGAACGATACTCCAGGACGGCGGAGCAGGAAATCGTTATCCACTACCGTGACATCGGCGTCGTCGGCGCATTCGCTGAAGAAGCCGAGAAAATAGCCGAGCAACGGCAAAGGCAGACAGCGTAATCTGCTGTCTGCCTCAACCAATACCCACAGCTCATAAAATGTCCCTATGGATATGCGCCTAAGTCCCCACTTTTTTGCAGCTAATCCAATATATAAATCCTTACCCGTTTTACTCCCCAACTGTACGCCTCATTTTCAGATTCCAGGAATACATCGATACGATTACCTCTGATGGCCGATCCCCTGTCAAGGGCGGTGGCGTACCCGTACCCCTCTATGTACAGCCGGGCGCCCATCGGTATCACCGAGGGATCCACGGCCACAGTTCCATAAGCCGGCACAGTCCCGCTGGAGGTGTTGTAGCCTGTGTAAGTATACGCCGTGGCCACCACATCCAGGGCCTCTTTGAACCTGATTACTTCTCCCGCCCTGGAAACCGACTGCCCGGTGCCCACCTCCACAACCTTATCCACCGGCTGTGAGGTGATTTGCCTGTCCATAAGGCTGCGGGTTACCTCCTGCCTGTCATGGTAGGTAACTCTCCAGGTCTGGACTTCCTCTCCATCGTGACCTCCGCTGACTGTCCGGCTAATCCCCCTGGATATCTCAGGGTTGGGAATCCGCCTGGTATCGGACGCAATGGCCACCTTTTTCACCTCAGACTCGTTGACAACCCTGACAACTTTTATCTCGGTGTCACCGGTAATCCTGTCACCGGGCTGAGGTTTCACAATGTCTTCAACATTTAAAACAATCTTTTTCTCGTTAAGTACGTCCCCCACCGTTTTCCCTGCCGAGTAAAAATCTGATTTTCCATTGTCCGCCACCAAAGAAATCCTGTGGGCCCTTCTGACCTCCACCAGTGTGCCGTCTGTAAGTTTTTCCGACTGTCCGGGCATCACCACATCATGGGGTCCCAGCGCCACCTTTTGATCCAAAAGAAAAGTATTGACATCGGCAGCCCTTGTTTTTATGGTAATTTGCTTTCCATCGTCTACAAGTGTAACGGTTTTCCTGGTCCAAACAAAACCAAATACAGTTCCCGCCACCAGGGTTATTATAGCGAGGCCGGCAATGATCCAAGCCCGACGGACAGCAGAGACGGCAGTTGGGGTTTTTCTATCCAATCTCATATCTGTTCCCCCTTTCCAGTTCACATCCACCGCATGAACAATTAGATATTACTTCTATCTTTTTCCCCGGGTTCCTCCCAAATCCATAATAAAAGTATATTCGACAATATATATAAGTTGCCAGCAACCGATACAATATTGCAAGTTGCTGGTAAGCGGCTGTCAGTCTATACTATTCAGCAAACCAGGTTTTAATGAAGGGGCAATTCAATAATACAGTTTTTTCCCTAGGAGAGTGTTCCAAAACTATATTAAGAGGTAAACAAAGTACTTATTCGACTACAACCGGAGGCTGTTCAAAAAGCTCCAGATGCAAGGCGCAGCAAG
The DNA here is from genome assembly GCA_000961585.1 of Peptococcaceae bacterium BRH_c4a. Taxonomy (GTDB): domain Bacteria; phylum Bacillota; class Desulfotomaculia; order Desulfotomaculales; family Desulfocucumaceae; genus BRHc4a. Next base: position 38,193 of record LADN01000049.1, read on the forward strand.
GCTTCAAGCGGAGGCGTACTCCTTGTACGCTGAGCATTGAAGCCGCCGCCGCAACGCCGCAGATGGACTTTTTCAACAGCCTCCTAGAATTCAACGCCCTTCTGGGCTTTCATCCCCTGACGGTAAGGATGCTTTACTTCCTTCATCTCGGTAACCAGGTCAGCCCTGTCAATAAGAGACCGGGGGGCGCCGCGTCCGGTTAGAACCAGGTGGAGCTCTGGAGGTTTCAGGGAGATCAGGTCAAGCAGCTCCTGTTCCTCAAAAAGGTTATAGCCCAGTGCATATACTATTTCGTCCAGTATGACCATATCCCACCGGCCCGATGTAATTTCCCCCCGGGCCTCCTCCAGGGCCTTTCGGGCGGCCTGTTTGTGCACCTCGGCATCCTTCCCGCCTTCCCTGATAAAACCTTCCCCCAGCTGCCTTATTTCAAAGCCGGCAAGCTTACCGGAGGCCAGCAGCTCACCGTAGACCCAGCCTCCCTTTATAAACTGCAGCACCAGTATTTTCATGCCCTGACCCCAGGCCCGCAGGGCCATTCCCAGGGCGGCTGTGGTTTTTCCCTTGCCGTTTCCGGTGAATACAATTACCAGTCCCCTGTTGTCAGCCATCAATATCACTCCAGGTTTAAAATATCACCCTTTTACATAATTTGGGATTTTAATGCCGAAAATGCGTCCTGCATTGTCCGAGGCCGCTCTGGCCAAGTCTTCCGGGGGCATACCCCGGAGGCGGGCTATTTCTATGGCAACATATTTTACATAGGCCGGCTCGTTCCTTTTGCCCCGGTATAATTGGGGGGTCAGGTAAGGGCAGTCGGTTTCAATGAGAATCCTGTCCAGGGGAAGCCTTGAGGCTATATCCTTCAGCCTGGCCGCATTGGGATAGGTCACCGGGCCAGCGATGGAAATATAAAAGCCCATTCTCATACACTCCAGGGCCATATCCCAACTGCCGCTGTAGCAGTGCATTATTCCCCCCTTTTCAGGCATGCCGTCCTTTCTCAATATATCCATGAGATCACCGTGAGCGTCCCTGTCATGTATCACCACCGGCATTTCCATTTCCCTGGCCAGGGCCAGCTGGTCCCTGAACAACTTTTTCTGGGCCTCCCGGGGACTTAAATCACGGTAGTAGTCCAGCCCCATCTCCCCCAGGGCCACCACACCCGGCTGGCGGGCCAGATCAGCCAGCTCCTCCAGGTAGCCTTCCGGCGCCTTTGCGGCGTCATGGGGGTGAACCCCCACTATGGCGTATATCCCGCCATATTTAGCGGCCAGGGACACCGACCGGCGGGAGGACTGAAGATCAAAGGAGGCATTGACAATAACCGCCACTCCGCTTTGGGCAGCCCTTTTGACTGTCTCCTCCCGGTCAGAGTGAAATTCCTCTATATCAATGTGGGCGTGGGTGTCAACCAATATCATCTCAAGCATTCCACCTCCGATGGCTCACGGGCACTACTGCCCGGCCATAATTCGAAAAGCCAGGAGTCAGAATCCAGACATCCTGGCCGCAACAAAGCGGTCGCCAAAGAGAATGAAAACTGATCTTCCTGCCCTACTATTCAAAATTCATTCCGGTTTTCCCCATTCTGACTCCTGACTACCGGCTCCTGGCTCCCGACAGAATAAGGTCATCAGTACGAGCTTTGATCAGGCCGTCTCTATGCGGGGGAAAAGGGGATCCCCCCTTCTGACCACAGTCCCCACCGGAAAGCGGCCCCAGATAAGGGACTCCCAGGTGTGCAGGTCCGGCCTCCGGTCAATTCCCAGCAGGGGCCAAACCCTTGGGGCCATAAGGGGCATAAAGGGTGAGGTGATCACCGTGATAAAGCGCACCGTTTCGGCCAGATTATAAAGTACGGTATTCAGTCGATCGGTTGTTTCCGGGCTTTTGGCCAAAACCCAGGGGGCTGTCTCGTCAACGTATTTATTGGCCCTGGAAACCAGGCGCCAGACAGCTCCCAGCGCATTGGACAGCTCTCTTCTCTCCATCAGATCCATAACCACACCAGGGGTTTCCGAGGCCAGCGCAATCAGTTCTTCGTCCGGCCCTTCCACCTGGCCGGGGCTGCCTGTCACACCCTTGAAATACTTGTCCGCCATGCCCAGTGTGCGGCTGACCAGATTGCCCAGATCATTGGCCAAATCTTTGTTGAGCCTGTTTATCAGGGCATCCTCGGAATAAAGCCCGTCAGTTCCGAAGCCCAGTTCCCGCAGCAGATAATACCTGATGGCGTCAACCCCGTACTTGTCTATAAGCACATGGGGATCCACCACGTTTCCCTTGGACTTGCTCATTTTCCCACTGTCCAGCAGGAGCCAGCCATGGCCCACCACCTGCCTGGGCAGGGGTATGCCGGCCGCCATCAGTATTACCGGCCAGATGATGGCGTGAAAGCGCACTATATCTTTGCCTACCAGGTGTATGTCGGCGGGCCAGAATTTTTGATACAGACCGTCATCACCGCCGTATCCCAGTGCCGATATGTAATTGGTCAGGGCGTCAACCCACACGTATACCACGTGTTTGGGATCAAAGGGAACCTTTATTCCCCAATCAAAGGTGGTGCGGGAAACACAGAGGTCCTCCAGGCCGCTTTTGATAAAGCTGACCATTTCGTTGCGCCTGGTAACAGGCTGAATGAATTGAGGATTCTCCTCAATGTGTTTTAGGAGACGATCGGCATATTTGGACATCCTGAAAAAGTAGCTTTCTTCCTTCAGCAGTTCCACCGGCCTGCCGCAGTCTGGGCAGTTCCCATCCTCCAGCCGGGCCTCCACCCAGAATGTTTCACAGGGCGTACAGTACCAGCCCTCGTAGCCGGCCTTGTAGATATCGTCCTGGCGGTACAGCCTTTCAAAAATTTCCGAGACCACCCTTTTGTGCCTTTCTTCGGTGGTGCGGATAAAGTCATTGTTGCTTATGGCCAGTCTTTCCCAAAGAAGTTTAAAACCCTCCACTATTTTATCCACATACTCCTGGGGTGTCTGCCCCCTGGACCGGGCGGCCCTGTCAATCTTCTGACCGTGCTCGTCGGAACCTGTCAGAAACCACACTTCATGCCCGGTAAGCCTCATGAACCTGGCGAAGGTGTCGGCAGCCACTGTGGTATAGGCATGCCCTATATGCAGATTATCGCTGGGATAATAAATAGGTGTGGTGATGTAAAAAGTTTTCTTTTCCATCGATTACTTCTTCCCCTTTCAGAAAGAAATTTCTCATAAAACAGAACACGGAATTCAGGCGCCCTGGCATAAAAAAACCTCCGCCCGACAACAAGCCGGGGACGGAGGCATCTTCCGCGGTACCACCCCAATTTGCCGCCGCCTCACGGCTGCGGCCTCCACAGGTATGGATAAAAAATCCTTAAACCCTGAGACCGGTAACGGGATCCCAACCCGGCAGCACTTACATCCGCCGGGTCTGACGACACGGCATTTCGGCGCCCGGCTCCGGAGCCATGTTGGGCCGTCTGGTCCGGCGGGCTCACACCTGACCCCGCTCTCTTTGCGGACTACCCAGCTTACTCTTATCCTTCATTGCCTTTAAGTGTAGAATTTTTAACCAACAGGGTAATTTTACCCTCCTTTATCCCCTGTGTCAAGTTTTCCCCGGTAAGACCGCAGAACACAATATTATCCAAAATTTAGAACACCTATTGACTTTTAATGGTATCGTTGGTACCATTTAGTCACATTGATTTTGTTTCTTTCTGTCGAAGGTTGCTGCATTGAGGGGAGGGATAGTATGAAGTCTACAGGTATTGTACGGAAGGTGGACGAGCTGGGTAGGGTAGTTATCCCCATTGAGCTAAGGCGCACCATGGGCATTGACGAAAAGGACGCCCTGGAAATCTACGTGGATAACGAAAAAATCATCCTGAAAAAATATGAGCCTGCTTGTATTTTTTGCGGGAACGCAGCTGACATCCAGGACTACAAAGGCAAGCGGGTGTGCAGGGAGTGCGCACAAGCCATGGTGGACGTGGCCTCAAAGGCCGTGTAACAAATCAAGCGGTTAGTAAGTGGCCATGAGTCAGGGGGTTTTTATACCTCCTGACTTTTTTTGTCCAGAAGGGCTGAGTAAACCTCTCTTTTGGGTATCCCCACCCGCCTGGAGATTTCCTTGACGGCGTCCTTGCGGGGAGTTCCCCTTTCCTCCAGATCAATAACCAGTACGGCCAACTCCTCAGGGCTGAGGAGTTTTTTTTCGGCTTTTGCCAAATCAGACTCCGAAACTCCCGATCCTTCAAGCACCAGAGTAACCTCACCCCTGGGGGGCTGGTTTTTAAATTTTACAATGGACTCTTCCAGACTGCTCCGCCAAATTTCCTCAAAATGCTTGGTCAGCTCCCGGGCAACGCAAACCCGTCTGTTGCCAAAAGCCCGGGACAGATCAGAAAGGGTTCCGACAAGCCGGTGTGGGGACTCGTAAAAAATGATGGTCCTGTCTTCCCGCTTCAAATCCTCCAGCCGCGCCTTTCTGTCCTTTCCCCTGGCCGGGAGAAAGCCCTCGAAGCAAAACCTTTCTGTGGGAAGACCGGACACCACCAGGGCAGCCAGGGACGCACTGGCCCCGGGAATGGGAACCACCCTTATCCCCCGGCTCACCGCCAGGGTGGCCAGCTCCTCTCCGGGGTCGGACACTCCGGGCAGACCGGCATCGGTAACCAGGGCTATGTTTTTACCTGCCAAAAGCTGTTCCACCAGATATTGGCCCTTACTGCGGCGGTTGTGTTGATGATAGCTGGTCAGGGGGGTGTGTATGTCAAAATGGCTGAACAGCTTCCTGGTGTGCCTCGTGTCCTCTGCTGCCACCAGGTCGGCCTCCTTCAGCGTGCGGATGGCCCGGAGGGTGATATCCTCCAGATTTCCGATGGGGGTGGCGCAGAGATAAAGTATACCGGCATCTTCCATCAGGAGGACACCGTCCGTCCCTTTTGCATAAAGGCCGCGCAAAAAAGGCAGTCCCCGCCGCGGACCCCCCCGAAATATATATTGCAGATGTGGAATCCCCTGTCATAAAGGTTGATTAGATTGTCCATGCCCTGGGGCTCCCGCCCCGATCCCTCCAGCCTTTGGGCCGTATCAAGGTCCGGCAGCAAAACCCTGGCCAGCTCATCCTTCAGCCTGGTGTTTTCTGCCTCCAGCATTTGAACCTGTCTCTTGATTTTTGCAAGATCTGCAGCAAGATCTTGCATCTTTATTTCCATTTGCCTGATCATTTGACCCAGGGGGTGTGTCATTTTCTCCCCTCGCTCCCTTAGGAGTTATTTCGTTACTGGAAAAATCCTTAATGGCTTTACTCTCTTTCAATTCAACGGCAACAGTCTTTTTAAATATATTGATGCCAATTACCCTTCCCTCGCCAAGGGGGGTTACCACCCTGCTTCCCACCTCAGGAAACTCTTCCCGGGCAAGTTCATAGGTATCGTTTTCATACTTTAGGCAGCACATCAGGCGGCCGCATATTCCTGAAATCTTGGTGGGATTCAGTGAAAGATTCTGATCCTTGGCCATCCTTATGGAAACCGAGGCAAAGTCTGAAAGCCAGGTGGAGCAGCAAAGCTCCCTGCCGCAGCAGCCCAGCCCCCCCATCATCTTGGCCTCATCCCTGACACCTATCTGCCGGAGTTCAATGCGGGTGCGGAAAACGGCTGCCAGATCCTTTACCAGGTCCCGAAAATCTATTCGCCCCTCGGCGGTGAAATAAAATATTATTTTATTTCCGTCAAAGGTCTGCTCCACACTGACCAGCTTCATGGGAAGGCCGTGGGCGGCTATTTTGTCCAGTCCCACCTGATAGGCCCTGGTTTCTTTATCCCGGTTCTCTTTCAATTGTTTTCTGTCTTCATCGGTGGCCTTCCTCAATACTTTTTTGAGGGGCGCCACAACCTCTTCATCGGGCACATCCGCCGTGCCCACCACAATCTCACCATACTCTATACCCCTGGCGGTTTCCACTATAACATCCTCTTCCACCACAAAAACCATCTCACCAGGGTCGAAATAGTATATTTTCCCCGCCTTTTTGAACCTAATCCCCACTACACAGTAAGACATATAGTTAAAATACCTCCTCCAGCCGGACGACATCCGGGTCTTTTCCCGCCAGCCGCAGGAAAAGAGCCTCCAAAGCAATCTGGACGTTGGCGCTGGCTGCCAGCGCGCCTTTGGCCCGCTCTATATCATTTATTATTTCCACAATCCTGCCGGTGGTGAAACATCCGGCCAGTCCCTCTGTCTCATTTCCTCTGTCCCAGTTGATCAGGTGCCTGCCATCCGTTTCATTATACAACATCACGTCACGGAACCAAACAATGATCATCTCCAGAAGGACAAGCACATCTTCCCTTTTTCCGGCGGTTTCACCGGCCAGTGCCAGAACTTCCTCCACCGTCCCGTTCAGCCTGCGGATAACCTCGTATGCCCGGTCCCTGGCTGAAATGCCCCCGGATAAAAGGCTCAGGGCTTTTCCCAGGCTTCCCCCGGCCAGTGACGCCGCCATAAGGACTTCTTCTTCCGGCACTCCCGCAATCCTTATCATACCCTGAACAAGCTGGTATTTCAACAGGGGCCGAAAGTACATATGCTGACAGCGGGATATGATGGTGGGAAGCAACGCCTGGGGCCTGGCCGAAACCAATATTATAATTACCCCGGGCAGGGGCTCCTCCAATGTCTTAAGCATGGAATTGGCGGCCTCCACCGTCATCAGGTCGGCCCCATCCACTATCCTCACCGTCCACCGGCCGGTGGCCGGGCCCATTTGGACACTTGCCGACAATTGCCGGATCTGGCTTATTTTCACGCTGGAACCCTCCGGGTTGATCACCGACACATCCGGGTGCAGGTCCCGAAATACCCTCCGGCAGCCGTCACACTCCCCGCAGCCGTCACCTTCCACCGGGCGCTGGCATTTAAGGGCGGCGGCAAAAGCCATGGCGGCGGTGATTTTACCCACCCCCCGGGGCCCGGAAAAGAGGTAGGCATGGGACACCCTTTCCGAAACCAACGCCCCTCTAAGGTTTTTTATTATATCATCATGTCCGATTATATCTCTCAGTAAAATCATTGTCCCCGCTCCTCCGCCCAGATTCACGAATTGGCAGCCTTAGCCCAGTATACCGTAAACCGCCGCAAGAACCCTGAGAAACAGCTCTTCCGCAGGTGCGGCGGAGTCCAATACAAGGTAGTGATGGGGGCTCTCCTGGGCCAGGGCCAGAAATCCGTTCCTTACCCGCCGCAAGAACCCGACCCCTTCCTTTTCCATGCGGTCGGCCGGCCGGGTAAGCCTGGATATGGCCAACAGGGGGTCAATTTCCAGCAGAACAGTAAGATCCGGGGTTAACCCCCTACAGGCGTACCGATTCACATTTTCCAGGAAGCCTCTGTCCAGCCCCTTGCCCCATCCCTGGTAAGCAAGCATAGAATGGGAGAAACGATCGGAAATAACCACCGATCCGCCCCGCACCGCCGGGAGTATCCTTTCGGCCACCAACTGGGCCCTGGCCGCCCCATACATGAGTGCCTCGGCCACCGGGTCAATGGGCCCGGGGCTGTATAGCAAAACATTTCTCAGGCCTTCCCCCAGCCCGGTTCCCCCAGGGTCCCTACAGATCACCACGTCACGTCCCTTTTCCGTCAGTGCAGCGGCCAGCAGATCAACCTGGGTGGTTTTGCCGGACCCGTCTATTCCCTCAAATACAATAAAAACACCTTTTTTACTCATTTATTCCCGGTGTTCCTTTCAGGGATTTCACATTTTATTCCAGCACCCTTATATAATCCAGCGCCGGGTGGTCCGGGCCCTGAAAGCCAGCCCCGGCCTCCCTGGCTCCGCCTAAATAATTCACCATGGCGGGGGTTATCTCCTCCCCGGGAATAAGAACCGGTATTCCCGGCGGGTAAGCAGCCACCCATTCCGCGCATACCCGTCCGGCTGAATCTCCCAGCCTCACAGGCCGCGAGGGGGCAAACCAGGCCTCCCTTAATTTCATCACCGCCCGGGCGGAAGGAATTTCCGGCGCAGGCAGAAGGGCACGGCCCTTCCCCTCCCTGACTGCCAAATCACCCAAGACCTGCGCCAGCTTCCGGCAGTCCTCCCGGCCAATCCCCGGCCCCAGCGCCAGTACAATATTATCCCTGTCGGCCATCTCAACAAAAATACCGTGACCGGTCAGCCACTGGGCGGCCTGGTATCCCCGGATGCCTGTGCCGCTTACCCGCACCACCACCCTGGAGCGGTCATAATCAAATACTCCGTCCCCATCCAGGAACCGGGACCCGAACACCTCCAACCCCCTGATGCCGGACAGCCATTCCCTGATCTCAGCGGATATCTCCAAAACCTCCTGCCACAGGTCAGTCCCCCGAACGGCCAGTTGCCGGCGGGCCGCATCCAGGGAGGCCATCAGAATATACGAGGGGCTGCTGGTCTGTATAAGTTTGACGGCTGCGAACACCCTGTCCCCGTCCAGGAAAGGCCCCTTGATATGTAAAATGGAGGACTGCGTAAGCGATCCGCCGGTTTTGTGCATGCTCTGCACGGCGGCGTCGGCCCCTGCCTCCAGCGCCCCCAGGGGGTACTGCGGGTGAAAGTACAGGTGGCAGCCGTGGGCCTCATCGGCCAGCAGCGGCACCCCGGCAGCCCGGGACAGGCGGGAAACCCCGACAGTATCTCCCACCGTTCCGTAGTAGGTGGGGTGAATGCAAAGAAGGGCGCAGGCTCCGGGGTGATCTCCCAGCGCCCTTTCAATTGCTGCAGTTGGTACCCCGGCAGCGAAATTAAAGCCCGGAACCACGGTGGGAGCGATAAAAACCGGGTCAATGCCGGCCAGTATCAGCCCCCCTATTATTGAACGGTGGCTGTTTCTGGGTAAAATAAGCTTGTCCCCCGGCTTACCGACCGCCAGCACCAGGGCCTGCAACCCCAGGGTGGCGCCATTGGCCAAAAAAAAGCTCCTGTCGGCCCCAAAGGCCCGGGAAGCCAGTTCCTGTGCCCTGGCTATAACCCCGGTGGGGCTGTTCAGGTCATCCAGTCCCGGCAGCTCGGTAACGTCCATTGAAAAAACGGCGCCACCCAACGCCGCAGCCAAATCCGGAGGAACCCCCCTCCCCCCGCCGTGCCCCGGCACGTGGAATCTTGACGGGGAAGAACCGGCATATCCCAAAAGGACCTCTAGCAGCGGTGTTTCAAACTGGCTTTTGTCCATAAAACTCCCATCAAAACAAAATTAAAAATAATTTTATCATGTTCAAAAAGAAGCTCAAGTGTTTTTAAACATATTACCAACATTTAATTTAATATTACTTTTTTTAATGATGCAAACTATAATAAATTAGATTAGCGTAAACAAAGGAGGTGATCCCGTGTCGGCGGAAAAAACGGATAGAATTAATGAAAAACTTTTATCCAAAAAATACCAAACCAATGTGATCCGGCTGATCAAGGCATGGAAAAAGGGCCTCTCGGATTTTGAGGTTTCACGGGAAACGGGAATTGACCCGGTCAAGCTAAAACACATCAAAACAGATATAGAGATGGCCCATCGCAAACTCCGGCTGGCCAGAAAAAAACCATTGATCCCGCCGGGTCAGGCTCCCGGACAACGCCATATTTTCTTCAATCCGTTTATGTAAAGGCTGTACGAATAGTCATTGCATATGGAGTTGACAATGCTGCGCTCGCAGTTTGCGCATATGAACCTGCCTCTCAATCTAAGCCCATATACATATATTCCCGTAACCCCGCAGATAATGCACCTGGCCGCCACCCGTTCCGCCCGCAAAGCGCCTCACCCCCTCCTGAATAAAAACGGGACTATATTAAAGTATTCCCGTTTAGCTTCGGGGGTTACATTGCGGGATCCATAATCCAGTGATTTCTGATTTCTCATAGCCGGGAGCTGACGGCTGATAACCTTTTTATTGTTCGGCGCGCCTGGATGAACAGACCGCTTCGCAGCCGGAGCACAAAGGATTTTCGGTGCAAACGTGATTGGCGAACAATTTCAGCAGGGTGTACGTTTTAACAAGATTGTATCCGCTGTTGCCGGAAATTTTTTTGACTGCCACCATTACGGCCTCGGTATCCGGCTTGCGCCCGGAAAGCAGGTCAAGCCTGGATAAAAACCGTATCAAGGCCTTCTGATTTTGGGACACCTCCTTGAAGCCCAGGTGATCCAGCAGTGACTTTACGTTGGTGGGACCGATGTATCTGAAGGTTGTGGTTAATTCCTTGAAAATATTGTCCGCCGCATCGATCCAGTTCCTGAGTCCGCCGTGTTTTTCCGAAAGCGCAAAAGCCCTGTTCAGGTTCTCCCCCAGAATCGAAAGTTTCGCCTGGTTGTCACATTTTTTGAGCGCCCGCCTGACACAGAATTCTATTCCGAAAACATTAACCAGAAACTTTCTAAAGGAAAAAAAGGAAGATCTGATTGCCGGCCAAGAATTCCTGGCGCTCTGATACTGGTAGCCGCTCAAGAAGGCCACCCAGCATATTTGTTCGACGATTTTCCTTTCCGGCATGCCATAAAAGCTCTCTCTACTCTCATCATCCAATAACTTTTCCAGATCCGTAAAGTTTTTTTTAAGAGTCCGCTGGCATTTATACAATACCTGGCTTGAAGCCATACCCTCACCACCTGCATTTGACTGAAAGCGCCTTTTTGTTATTATATTTATTGAAGCCCGGCAATGTTACTCCCGGCTGTTTTTTATTGTTGCTGCGGCAGCATCGCCGAAAGCCCGGGGTTGCCGGCTTTTCCCGCTACCGGCTGTGCCTTTCGAATACTTCAAGTTATATAAGTCCTCCCAGAACAATATAATTATTTATAGTAACGGTTATTTTCCGATAAGAGGGTGAGCAGGGTGGCTTTTTTTGGCAGCCAACACTTCCTGGTAAAGACTAAAGCCGGTGATTTGCTGGATATATATGCTGGGAATTCGTCCGTCATTTACAAAATTTACCGACCGGGGTACAAATCTCCTCTTGCCGCTCAGGCACTGATTGATGATCTCATTTTTGATTATGATGTAAAAATAGACGCCCATGACAACATCCATCTGGTATGCATCACCCGGGGCGGCGAGCTGAAATATTATGTCGGGCAGCTGGGTAAGGTCTGGAACAGTACGCATCTGGCCTCCCTGGATATGAAATCCCGCCATTACAGGTACCTTTCCCTGCTGGTGGCGGGCGGCAAGGTTCACCTGTTCTGGCTTACGGCCAGCCCGATGAATTCATTTATCTGGTCCATCCTGCACTCCTTCTGGAACGGCCGGGAGTGGCGGGAGCAGCAGGCGGGGGAAATAATTGCCGGTAAATACGTGCCCCCCTATGCGGTGGATACCGACAGCCAGGAGAACCTTCACCTGTTGTATTCTTGCGCCACCGGGAACAAGCAGTACGAGGCCTTTTATAAACGGTTCAACAGCGACTTCGACCTCTGGAGCCATACCGAGCGGCTGCCCGTGCAAGAAAATGCCCAGAGTCTTTTTTCCCTGGTGGACCGGTACGATAACCTGCACCTGTTGTGCAGCGGCCCCGTCGGCAGGGAAAACAAAAACCAGATCAGCTACCGGAGCAGAAAAAATCTGACCAAACTTTCGGGCCTGTGGGAGCCGGCCAAAGCCCTGTCCAGATCTGCAGACGGAAATATCCAACCATTTCTCCTGTGCAATGAGAATTCACTGATCGCCCTATGGAAGGAGAAAAATCAGTTTATCAGCCTCCGGTCCGAAGACCACGGGACCGCCTGGCTAAGACCGGAACCCATTAATTTCCCAGGCAAGGGGGTTTTCATGTCTTACTGCTCAAATTATCCCCCCGAGGCGGGAAGAAAGAAGGTGCCTTTCCTGGTGGGAGTATCCGAACCCAGGCTGCTCATGGTAATCGACGACCTGACCGATATTGTGCCCCGGCAGCAGGGGCCCGCACAGGAGGCGCCCGTCCAGGAAACCGCCCCTTCCGGGGAAAACCCTTTACCGGAAAGAGCGGAATCCCATTCCCAGGCTGGGCAGGCTCCGCCGGCTGATTCCGGGACCGGAGAAGCGGCGGGCGGGCCCGGGCCGGAAACAACCGCTGAAACGGCAGTTGACAGGCTGACCCGGGAAGTGGGGGAAATTCGTTCCGGCTTGGACGCTGCGGCAGCCGAGGGCAGAATCCTTTTTCAGGTTGTGGAGGATATCGAAAATATGGTGGGCGAACTCAGGGAGTGTTACAGAGATTTGAAAAAAGCGCTTCCGGGAGAGGATTTTATCACTTCCCTGGAGGATCTGAGGGGCCGGCTGGACAAAATGGCGAAAGAACTCAGGGATACCGGCAGGGATCTGACATCGGCACAGCAGTTGATAACGAACTTGCAGAAAGAATATGAAAGCAGCGGCAAAAAACAGGAAGAACTATACAATGAAAGGGAAAAAAGCATCAAGAACCTCCATCAGACCCTGCAAAAACTAGTCAAGGACAATGCCTCACTGCAGGGGGAGATAAGCCAGATCAGGGAAGCCCGGGAAAAAGCGGCAGCCGACCTGTCCGCCAGGGAAATGGAACGGGACGGTGCGTGGAAAAGCCTGACCGGGGAAATCGACAACCGGGTACGGGCCGTGGACGGCCAGTGCAGGGAGGCTGTCTCCCAATTAAAAGATCAGCAGGAGGAACAGAAGGTCTTCGCCCAGAAACTGGAAAACATGGAGGAAACCCACGGTGAGCTTCTCCGCCAGGTTGAGACTCTGCAGAGGGATCATCAATCGCTGAGGGAAGAGGTGGAAAAGCAAAAAAGCTCAGGATTCTTAAAGAAACTGTTTTACTCCCAGTAGGGGCCCCGCAGGGCCCCTTTTTATCGTTAAGAAAAGTATATGTCATATTAAAGTATTAAAGCGCTAAATCGCCAAACCATTTTTATGTAGCCCAGAGTTTTTCTGGGGTCGCTCCTGGGTCACTCTGTGGCCGGTGGAGGGGTTTGAGTCCGATCTACTTATCCTCCGGCTGAACTGGCTGTATCAGTCGTCGGTCGTCAGTCTTCAGTCGTAGGTCTTAAAGTCTTTTGACCAGAGGTAAAATGAAACTATTCCGACGTCTGAAGTCCTACGACTGACGACTATTCCAGCATCCGCCTGGACTAAAACCCCTCCCCCTCACTGCATGTCGCTGTGGGGTCGCTTGAGGGTCGCTTTTAAGGCAGCCTGTCACAATTCTGGATTCTGGCTTCTGGATTCTCAAGCGTCCTTCAGGGCGTTTTTTTATTTGCCGCCGGCGCAAATTTTGCAGAAAAAGATTGGATCGCATTAACAATAATGGGAACACTGACATATTATTACAATAAGACGGTGGCGGGTTCTCATTTGTACGGCTATCGTTTGGCCAAGGGCCAAAAATTTAATCTTATTTAAGGAGTGAAACTCAATGGGAATAACTTTCAACAACTGTCTGGTCTTTCAGGGTTGCGCACAAAAAATAGCTGAAGCCGGCATCACCGTTACAGCTCTCAACATCCTCACCGGCCTGGGTATCGTGGTAAACCCTGTCACCGGGGAAGCCACCGCCGTTGTTGGCGGGGTTACCGTGCCCATCGCCTTTGAGGCGTGCTGCCAGACAACCTCACCCTTTTTCCGCTCCTCACTGCTGGTTGACAAAATAATTAACTGCGGCTGGGTCAACGGGGCTGTACTGATCAGGAACCTCATCACCGGTGCGGTTCTGGCCTGTGCCAACCTGGCCCTGGTGTTCCAGGAGGAGCAAGTGGCGCCTGGCGTGCTGCCTTCAGACACCATTACAGAAGTGGTGGTGGAGGATGAGGGCTCCGCCATTTGCATCGTGTTCTCAACCGACCCTGCCACCGGGGTTACCGAACCTTTACTGATCGTGAAGTGTGCCATGCTGGTGCAAAAGACCGTTACCCGGGATCAGGCCGTTTTTCCCTCCATCTGCCCGACTGTTTCCCCGTGCCCGACTCAACGGCAGGCCTGTCCGCCCGGCAGCAATCAGATCCGGATCCCCACCACTTGTTTGTAAACATCTAATTCTGAGGAGGAATATCAGAAATGCCTATCGCAAGACTGTCCGGCCTGCCCGGAAACACCTTTTTCAGGCTTGGCGCCCCGCCCTACCTAGCCACGAATATAGCCGTGCCGGTGGGGGTCCAGTTCCCGCTCTGGCCTGAAATAGAAAGCCAGGCCATTATTGTCGCCGGGGATCTGGCAGCCCCCCAATACCTGTGGTACCGTTCGGACGTTGACCCGGCCCTGGTGACCACCGGGGAGACTGCGTTCTTCGCCCGGGAGACCACCTTCAGTTTTACTGTCCTGGGCGTTACGGTAACCGCCACCATGAACCTGAGCATCGCCGCCGACAACGCCTTCCAGTCCAGAGTGAGCATCATCCCGTCTCTGGGCTTACCCGTTACCTTCACTTTTACGGACGGCAACACCTCCCCGCTGACAAACGAGGTCAACCCGCCCTTCAACTGGCAGAATATCTATACTTTTCCGGTGGAATTCTCGCTTGCGGCGGGCGTGACGTCCTTCACGGTGGAATTCGAGGCCAAGGTGGTAAACTACGCCCAGACCCTGCCCGGGGCAAATCAGCAGACCAATCCCGCCGGCTTTATGTACACCATGGATTTTACCAATTTTGTAACCACGCCCACGGTGACCGAAGTGGTGCCGCCATCGCCGACAACCCCCCTGGTCTGATGAAAGACTCGGCCTAGCCCGAAAATGAGGGAGTCCCGTTAAGGGACTCCCTCATTTTATTATTCTGTGCCGGCTAAAAAAACGCCCTGACGGGCGCTTGGGAATCCAGAATCCAGAATTGTGACAGGCTGCCTTAAAAGCGACCCTCAAGCGCCCCACAGCGACATGCAGTGAGGGGGAGTGATTTAAGTCCGTGCGGAATTTACCGGAGGCTGCTACTGTCTCTTAACGACCGAGCCTACGAATTTGGAGGTTAGATGTTGGAAGTTGGAAGTTTGATTAAGCTAGAAATAGCTCTGAGGTCATTTCCTACAAGTTTTCTAACCTCTAACCTCTGGCCTCCCACCTCCAAAATGGTCGGCATTCCGTTGGCGACCGAGTTTAGAGACAGTTGCAGCAAGAGGTAATGCAGGCCGGACTTAAATCGCTCCGCCTACCCATTAGCGACAATGCAGCGACCCTCAAATGACCCCGGAGCGACCCCAGAAAAACTCTGGGCTTGCATAAAAATGCTTTGGTGCTTCAGTACTTCAGCGCTTTAATACTTTAATATGGCATATGCTTTCCTGTACAATAAAAAAGGGGGAGCCCCTGGCGGGGCTCCCGAATACTGGCTTGAATGCTTAACAGATGATGTCTTCCAGTTGGGGCGGGAAGAAGTCGGTGGGGAAGGGGGTCATCACAGGGTTGAAAAATACCGCACAGACATCCTTCTTGGCCTCGATGAAGTCCTCGCAGGGCGTCGGTTCCGGGCAGAAGCCGAAGGCAGGCACCAGGAGCTGGACCCGGCCGACCACCTTGATCACCAGGAACACACCCACCTGGATCAAGAGGCACTGGTCCACCACGGTGGGGGTGCAGAGCAGCTCGGACCGGGTTTCCACCAGGATGGTCAGGTCCACTTCGTCCCTGGCCGGCGGAATGAACAGCACGATGTCTTTCAGTATCTCCGGCAGCGTTCCGGTGACGGTGACAGTGCCGCCGGTGCTGGTGTCCAGCAAGGTGGCGTTGAAAGTGATGGTCACGGTCAGGCGCACCCTGGAGAAGTTCGGCCTGCTGGGTATGGGAATAATCTGCAGCGATCCCGGGACTATGGTGCCGCCAAAGAACCTAATGTTCTGAACCACGAAGGGACCTCCGGCGGGGAGTTCAACCCCTATTTCCGGGAAGCATTCCCTCTGCTGGCAGCTGGTGTAGACCTTGTCAACAATGATGCACACAGATTCCCTGATTTCTTCGAGCACGTAGGGGTCGGTCAGGTCGATGGGATCGCCGGGGCTTTCCGCCGCTCCCAGGGGACCGATGTCAATGACTCTGGGTCCTCCGGTCAGTGCGATGCCTACCAGGGTTGCGATCACGGTATTGGTGGTGGTGTCGATGATGGAAATGGTGTTGCTGCCGAAATTTGTCACAAAAGCCCTGACCACACCCACCTCGGGATTGGTGTCAAAGGCTATGCGGTCGGGAGTGACGCCCACCGGCACGGTGGCCACCACCACAAAGCTCAGCGTGCTGATTACCGACACGGTGTTTGAGATGCTGTTGGCCACGTAAGCGAAGGTTCCGGCGGGGTTGACCCGCACCGAAATGGGACCGGCGCCCACAGCCACCGAGGCGATCACCGAGTTGGTGCCGGGGTCGATGACGGATACGGTGTTGCTGCCGAAGTTAGCCACCCATACCCGGCCGTCCGGGGCCACACTGATGAACCTAGGGTCGTCGCCTACCGGAATGGCCGGCCCCACCACGGTGTTGGTGATGGCGTTGATTACCGTTACATTGTCGCTGCCGCTGTTGGCCACGTATACCCTGGTATTGTCGGGCGAAATCCCCACTCCCACGGGAGTGGCGCCTACGTTGACGGTGGCAACTACCGTATTGGTGGCGGTATCGATAACAGATACGGTGTTGCTGCCGCTGTTTGTCACATAGGCCCTGGTGCAGATGGAGTTGACTACCACGTCTGCGGGGGCTATGCCGACGGTTACCGTGGCAACGGGGGCATTGGTAACGGTATCGATAACAGTTACGGTGTTGGCGCCGTTGTTGGTAACGTATGCGCTGGTGCCCGCCGGCGTCAGCCTTACGCTTAGAGGGCCCGGGCCAGTGGATATCCTGGTGAGAATGGTGCCGGATAGTGAGTTGAGTACAGCTACTGAGTTATCTAGTGGGTCGGCAACGTAGGCACGAAAACCTACTAACATTAATTTTGCCTCCTTTGCTATAAGTTTTTTATGTTAATACCCGCTTTATCCGGGTAAAGACATCGGATTATAAATTTATCCACCTCCTATTAGAAAAATTTACTTCTTCTGTTATGATATGAAACCAGAAAAAAAACGGTTACATACTTAAACATTTTTTTCCGGTTTTGATAATATTTTTTTATAACCTATCAGTGTTTCTACTGCCACATTATTCCAGGTATAATGCGATAGCATGCGATCCTTGAGTAGTCTTTGTTTTTCCAGATCAGTACTGGAAAATGCAGCCAGTACTGCATTTCTTATGGACTCTACGCTTTCCGGGTGGCAGTAGCAGGCAAGGTCGCCAAAATACTCCCGGGCCGATCCCCTTTCGGTGGTTACCACCCTGCATCCGGAGAGGGCGGCCTCCAGGCTGGCCAACCCCGGCGTTTCAAACCAGCTGGGCAGAGCGTGAACCCTGGCGGCTGCGTAGAGCGACGGGAGCCGCTGGTGATCCAGGCTGTTTATAAAGAACACGTTCTCCCCCGAAGAAATAACTTTCCGGAGGTATTCCCGGTCATTTACCGGACCGGCCAGGACCAGGGGCAGGCCGGTATTTCTCAGCGCCTCCGCCAGGGACAGCTGGTTTTTCCGCAGCGAAATCCTGCCCACACACAAAATGAAGTCCTTCATTCGGTGCAGCCGGTAAAATTCTTCGGGGTCGCCCCGGGCAAATACCGGATCCGCCCCGTTTGGAACCACGTGGCAGGGGGCAACTTGCCCGTACTGGAACCTGATCAGGTCTTCCTCCAGGCGGGAATTGGGAAAGAGTATGCCCGCTTCCCGGAATATCTCCTTCCTGTGGCGGGCGGTGGAGCTCCAGGCATTCCTAAGTCTGCCGGGGGCGTCCGGAGAAGAGAGGAAGTCCCCGAAGTCCCAGTATATGGTGGAAACGGCCACAGGGGTGCCGTATTTTTTGGCGGCCCTGAAAAACCTATAAGTTTCCGCCACCCGGGTGGTATTGAACAGGTGAACCAGATCGTATCCGGCGGTGGAGGAGACCGAGGTGGACACATCCACCTTGACCCCCAGCTTTTTCAGGTATTCTTTTGTCTTAAGCAGCTGGATGGAGTCTCCGGCCGGATTATCCAGGTAATCGGGCCTGATCTGAAACAAAACCTTGATCATAGTCGGGATTATCTCCATTGACACATTTATCTTACGAACCTCCAAACCGCCTAATGGCGGCCATCATCTCCGCGGCCCGGAGCCTGTAGGTGTGATTGCCGTAAACCTCGGCCTGACCGCTTGCGGCGATTTTTTTTCTCAAATCTTCCCTGCCGAGGTAAAATTTTACCACCTCAGGAGTTTCTTCGGGATCCTTGACCCAGACAAGGTGTTTGTGGTTTTCAAACATGTTTTCTATGGCCGGAGTCCACTGGGTCAGGTAGAAGGCCCCGCACCCGAGGGCCTCGAAGGTCCGCATGCTCATCATGGTGGACGAGGTGTCCGCCGAATGGATGCCCAGCACTATCCCGGCCGAGGAGTACACGGCGGGCAGCTGGAGATAAGGCAGGTATCCCCCGTAAAACCGCCGATCCGCATGAAAGGGCCGGTCCGGGTCCGTCCACCATTCGTTGCCGTAAAGCTTTATATTGAAATTTCCTCCCAGCAGGGGCTTCAGCACCACTTCCAAGCCCTTGAGGCGGGGAGTGTATTTATGGTAATTGTTCCCTACAAATACAAGGTCATGTGAGAATTGCTTCACCGGGGCCACTTTTCTGTGAAAAGAGGGAAGGCAGGCAAAATGCAGGTAACTGGCGCTTATCCCCCGGGATCTGTACATGGAAACGCATTCAGCGGCCGGGGTGAATACATGCCTGGCCCGGCGGGCCATGGGCAGTGAAAATGTCTTAAATTCGACGGGGTCGTCTATGGCCCAGAAAAGCATGGACAGCCCAAGCTCACTGAGTGCTGGAAAAAGAGCCCGGGCGGGTTTTAATATGGCAGCGCCCTCCACAAAAATGAAATGGGGCCGGAAAGCCTCCAGTTGCTGCCGGAAATAGTCCGGCCGGCGGGCAAAATTTCCCGGCACATCGATTATTTTCACCTCTTCTCCGGCTTCGGCCAGACCCTGGGCCAGGCCGTGGCTGATAATCGGCGGCCCGTTGACAAAAAGGATTTTCAAGATCAAGCCCTCCATTAACCGGGGACATTCCTTTTGCCGGTGTGTCCCCATTCCTCTATACTATGTGGGTTATTGAGCAAATGCCATTGTATGGGGACATTCCTCCGACTACCCCAGATTTGTGCTCAAAAAGAGGAGGTGTGTCCCCTTTCATTATTAAACCCTGCAACAGCTGGTTAATATTACCTCTGCGAATTAAAAGGACTTCTGCCTATTTATGCAGAAATTGTATTTCGACTCCAAAATAATTAAACAAGGAGGCATTAACCATGATTTTGACAACGGGCAGAATCAAGATCGCCCTCGCCTTTATTCTGTCACTGGCGATGGCAACAGTTCTCTTTCTCTCTCCGGCGGCGGCGGCCAGCTACGTAAAGATTACATCCAACGGCAGCGGCGGCTACAACTACCAGTACGGCGCCGGATATCCTACCGGCGGGGTCACAGGCGGAAGCAATTCCGTTACGTTTAAATCTCCATACCAGTATGCGCCCAAGACACCTGCTCCGGCTCCGGCTCCCTCTCCGGCTCCCACCCCCCCCTCCGGCGGCGGAACCGTTAATCCGGCCCCGGCAACCGGGCTTTCCGCAGGGGAGCAGTACCTGGTGGCCGCCATAAACAGGGAAAGGGCCGCTGTGGGTGCGCCCCCCCTGCAGGCGGACATGCAGCTGGTGGGCCTGGCCCGGGCGAAGTCCTCGGACATGATCGCCAACAACTATTTCAGCCACACTTCGCCCACCTACGGTGGTCCGGGCCAGATGCTGACAGCCGCCGGGGTTAAATTCCGGGCCATGGGTGAAAACATCGCCGGCAACAGGACCGTGGAAGGCGCACATACCCGCCTGATGAACAGCTCCGGGCACCGCCAGAATATACTGAACCCATCCTTTACCCACGTCGGGATCGGTGTGGTGGCGGGCGGACCCTACGGGCTGATGATTACGCAAATATTTATCGGCAGATAGAAGCTAGGTTCTGAACCTGTACGTCTTTCCCCCGTACCTCAAGGTCTTTGTATTTGCCGGGCCGTGCCCGGGGACGGACATTTTGACGCCCGAGGCCCAGATGCTTTCCTGAAGGTGTTCGGGATCCGGCCTTGACTCCGCCGTGATCCCGGCAAAGCCGGCATTTGTCAGCAATTGTCGCACTCTGGCAGGTGTGAAACCGGTAAAGTGATACTCTCCGGGGTGAATCTGCAGGCCGAAAATGGTATGCAGGGGGAACCCCCATCTTTCACTCTCGGTCTTGTTCAGCCAATTACGCATGCACCATTCCAGGTTCGGCACAACCAGATTGAACACCCCGCCGGGCTTAAGCACCCGGCGCCATTCGGAGAGCACACTTGCCGTCTGCAGATGTGATATGTGTTCCAGCAGGTGAGATGAAAAAACTTCATCCACGCTGTTATCTGGATAGGGCAGGTTGTCTGCGGGAGCCAGCACCACGTTGGGGTGCTGGACAAACAGGTCCACGTTGATGTAGCCCTCTTTCAGTACGGCGCCGCATCCGATATTCAGTCTGACCATTGCTTTTGCAACCTCCAACTATTTTTTAAAACGGTATCTTTTGCCTTTATGCACGATGGTGCTGGTGGGGCTGGTTTTCTTTGAGTTTGCCAAGTGCTGCCTGTATTCATTGATGAATTTTTCCCGCAGCCGGAAAAACTCTGCGTCAAACTGCTGGTTGCAAATATGCGACACCCAGGGGCTCAGTTGCGTGGGCACCACCACCTTTAAATTCCTTTTCCAATACTCCAGGCTCTGGGACAGGTCGTAAAAATGAAATCCGTCGATCAGGTCCTGCCGCCAGGGAATGTCGCGCTGGGTGGCCAGCAGGCACCCGTCGGCCACGGTGACCCATTCGTACGGTCGGGCTGTGGGTGGACCGCCCATTGAACCATTGACCCTGGGCACAAAAATGTTCCCGAATATCTCGTGGCAGTCCCACAGCCAGGTAAACAGGTGCGGGTCCAGGGGCAGCCTGCGGCCCCCCAGCACACCGATCATGCCGATGTCCGGGTCGGACAGGAAAATATTGTTTATGTGGTGCAGGAAAAAGGGCTCCAGGATATGTACGTCCTGGTGGATATAAATTTTGTACCTGGCCTGGGTCCTGACCATGGCCAGGTTATAGGCGCTGGTCATGCTGACGCAGTTATGCATGGGGATGTACTCCACGCTGAACCCCTGTTTATCCAGCCGGGCCAGGTGGGCCAAGCACTGTTCGTACTGCGCATGGTTGTTGACACAGGTTATAAAAGCCACTGTAATCATTGTTTCAGTCCTCTCGTCAGTCAGGTGACTCTATATTTTTTCCCCTGATATTTGACGATGCCTTTTCTCTGATGAGACCCTGGCGGGACAAGAAACTGATGGTATTCCCTGACGAAAGTGCGGCGCATTCTCTGGTAGCCCGGGGAGATTGCCCCGCTGGTGGAGATGTGTGCGCACCAGGGTGTTTCCTGCCGGGGAACCACCACCAGGTAACCCCTTTTCCGGAATTCGATGCTCTGGGAGAGGTCGTAGAAATGAAACCCGGTAAAAAGGTCTTCCCGCCACGGGATATCGTACTGAGTAACCATGATGCAGCCGTCTATGAAATCAACCGGCTCGAATATACCCGCCGGATTATATCGCTGCTCAATCCGGTTATTGCCGAGGTTGAAAATAGACCCCCATTTCTCCGGGCAGTTCCACACCAAAAGCGGGTTGCTGTTCATGTTCAGGTGCTTTCCACCCATCATGCCGATCATGCCCACCAGAGGGTTGGACTTGAAAATATTGTTGATCTGGCGGAGAAAATGGACGTTCCGGATAAAGGTGTCCTGGTGCAGGTAAACCTTGTATTTCGATGCCGACTTCCGCATGCCGGCGTTGTAAGCGGCAGTCATACTGTGCTGGTTTCGCACGGGACACATCTCGAAGTGAAACCCTGTTTTATCCAGCACATGGATGTGACCGCAACATTGATCATAAAGCGCCTGATCATTAACACAGGAAATAAATGCTACCGTTTCCATCTTTATGTCCCTTCCCGAAGATATAAGGCATGGGGACACACCTCCTTCTGAGGAATGTCCCCGATGGAATGTCCTTAATTTAAGGCTTGGTATTGCCGCTCCCTGTTTTTCAGCCCCTCCCACCAGCGGGCGTTCTTTACGTACCAGCCCACTGTCTCCTCCAGACCGGCGGAAAAGGGCATTTCAGGCCTCCAGCCCAGGCGGTCGAGAATTTTGCCGTAATTGACGGCATACCTTCTGTCGTGTCCGGAACGGTCCTCCACAAAGCGCAGCAGCGTGAGCGGCTTGTTTAGGATCCTTAAAATTCCGGTTGCTATTTCAATGTTTGTTCTCTCGTTGCCGCCGCCAATGTTAAATACCTCCCCGTCCCCAGCTCCGCTTGCCGCCACCATTTCAATGGCCCGGCAGTGATCCTGGACGTGCACCCAATCCCTGGTGTACAGTCCATCCCCGTATATGGGAATGGGAATGTCCCGCAGGGCGTTGGTAATGGCCAGAGGGATCAGCTTTTCCGGGTATTGATAGGGACCGTAATTATTGGAACAGCGGGTTATGATCACCGGCAGTCCGTAAGTCCTGTGATAGGACAGGGCCAGCAGATCGGCCGCCGCCTTGCTGGCGGAATAAGGGTTATTGGGGGACAAGGGGGATTCCTCGGTGAAGCATCCTTCGGTGCCCAGGGATCCATATACCTCGTCGGTGGAAACCTGAATAAACCTGATCGGGGAACCCTGGCGGCTTTTGTTCAACAAGTTGGCTTTCAACACTGCCTTCAAGAGTGTCTGGGTACCCAGCACATTGGTTTTTATAAACGGCGCAGGGTCGGAAATGCTCCTATCCACATGGGATTCAGCGGCGAAATTTACCACTGCGTCGATGTCCGGGCCGATTGTTTTTTCAATCAGCCGGGTGTCGGCAATGTCTCCCCTGATCAGACGGTAGGCCGGACTGCATTCAATATCTCCAAGGTTTTCGGGATTTCCGGCATAGGTTAACATGTCAAGGTTAACAACCCTGTGATTTTTTTTAATGGAGTATCTTACGAAGTTGCTTCCGATAAAACCTAATCCTCCGGTAACCAACAACCTCACACCTATGTCTCCTTTCATTCCGCCGGATAACTGCCCTGGCGATCGGCAGAATGTTAAAATGCCATATATCCCATTCTATGGGATATATGGCAAAAAGGTTACACCTGCGGCATTCCCGTTCCCGCTTAAAAAAGCATCCTATTCTTTTCTTAGCGGCAAAAAAATGCCGCCCTCCAGACGGCAGAATTTAAGGATTTCAAATCCTTATTCTCTTTTGCGGATTTATTTTAACACATGGGAGGGAGGCAGGTTTTTTCACACCAATGCCCGCCTGCCGGGCAGTCCTCTGGGAAGCGTAACGGGGTCCCCAGGTATACATTCCCTGTTCGTCACAGGAAATAATTCCGTCAGCGGCGTGTCCCAGGTCGAAGGCCACCCGCCCGCAGTCCTTCACCGCCGCCGCCACTATCTTGGCATTGGCCCCGGCGGAGATGAAGGCCAAGTCAAAATTTAAAAGGGGCAGGCTGTTGATCACTCGGTCCAGATCCCGGTAGTTCCTTAAATTAAGCACCCCTCTTATATTGGTGAATTTATAACGGTCCTCCAGAATTCCCCTGAGCCGGGCCATGGGCTTGCCTATCAGCAGTATGGCGGTGTGCCTAAACAGTTCATAGAACACCGGCATGGACACGCACTGTCTGTTTATGAAAGCATAGCAGGTGTCCGGAGGGCAGAAGCTGTAATACCTGAAAATTTTTACAGTCAGGGGGTACCAGCAATAGCAGTCCGTCTGGCTCAGCACACCCACCACGTCGGCCTTTCGGACGGCGTCCACCAGCCGATCCCTGGCCGGCAGATTTGGTATGGCTATGCCCGAGTATCCTTCTCCGGCCACAATGCTGTACATCCGGATCAGTTCTTCCGCCGTGTGTATGCTGTTTTGGGCCAGGAGGAAGTTCTCCCCGTCACCGATTCTTACCAGGGCAAAGGGTTTTTTCTTTGTCACGCATTCGTATACCCGGTCGATCAAATCTCCGGGACTGTTAATGCTGAAAGGAAGCAGGTCAGACATTTTTTCTTACCATGTATTTCCTGTATCTGATCTTTATTTTAGGGATTATTTCCGGCTGAAGGATTGCCCGGGTTAAATCCCTGATCAGTTTATCCAGGGAAATATTGTTATGCCGGGCCAACTGCCCGACGGTTTTCGGCGCTCCTTTTCATCCATAGCACCCGATGTCGTAAAAGGTAAGTATTCTCCGGGTGGACGGATGCCTTTTGACCAGTTCTTCCAGGTTGTCCATTCCTGAAATCACTCACATCAACCCCTTCTCTCTCAGTGTCAGGTCCATTATTGATGCGGCCACGGCGGCCCGCTGCCGCCAGGAGTTGCGGTAGGCCTCTTCCACCCGGAAGTTCCTGTTTTCCTCGGTGTCCCGGTGGAGAGCGTGATGCATCAACAGGTTAAACTCCTCCGGCGTCCTGCCCACCAGCACCCCGCCCATGCCGGCAACCTCCGGCAGTGGGGTGGAAATCACCGGCTTGCCTGCGCTGAGGTACTCATACATTTTAATCGGGTTGCAGCCCTCAGTCATTGAAGTCAGCCGGAAGGGTATCAGGCAGATGTCAAAACACTGGATGTAAGAGGGCAGCATCCGGTAATCCCTGTACCCCAGAAAGTGCAGGTTGGCCTTTTCAACGGGCGGGGCGATGTTATACAGGGGCCCCACAAAAATAAAACTGAACTGCGGATTCACCCCGGTAATATAATCTATTAATTCCCAGTCCAGCCAGGAAGCCAAGGCGCCTACGTAGCCGATGATCGGACGTCCCTTGTCCCGGACATCGGACGGCACAGGCAGGTGGCCGTGCCGGGCTCTGGAAAAGTGGTCAAAATCCACCCCGTTGGGACACAAATGGACGTTATGGTGTTCCTTTTTATTTTCTTCATAAAGTTTCCTGGAAGTGGCGAAAATTACATCCGCCTTCTTCCGGAGATTCGGCAGGTAAGGACCCCACTCGGAAAATTCTTCCGTAGGGTGGTCAAGGGCGTCGTAAGCCACCATGTGAGGCCGGTATTTATTGATCCGCCTGACCATGGAAGGCGCATCCAGCCACAGAATTCTGGGCTCCGGGTGTATTATGCTCAGCGGGTCCGTTTTGGTTGCCACAATAAGATTTTCTGACAGCCTGCTAACCGAGGGGGGGGACTCCCGGCGGGCAGGATTGCAAAAAATGCAGTTGTAACCAAGGGCAGCAAATTGCACAAACATTTGCTGCGGCCGCTGAACCATCCACCTGAAGGGTATTGACGGCGGATGAATTATTGTAGGCAAAAACATCCTCCCTTCCTCTTTTTAACTTAATATATTCAGCCTCCCACACCTATGGTGACAGATCGGGAGGGCAAAAAAAAGCAATTTTTCAGTAACCGTTTGGATGACATATCCATACACTGAAATATAGCAGTTAACATGGGGGGGTAAAATGTCGAAAGCTCTTGTACTATGCGGGGGCGCCGGCACCCGGCTGAGGCCCTTTACCTTTGCCAGCGCCAAGCAGGTGCTGCCGGTGGCCAACAAGCCAATCGTCCACCATATAATGGAAAAGCTGGCCCTTGCCGGCATAAATGACGCCGGGGTAATCATCTCTCCCGAGAAGGGAAGCATTGTGAAGCATTGTCTCGGCGGGGGAGACAGGTGGGGAATAAGCGTAACTTTCATCGAACAGAATCGGCCGGCGGGACTGGCCCATGCCGTTGCGGCGGCCAGGGAATTCCTGGGTGAATGCCCGTTCCTGATGTATCTGGGGGATAACCTGGCGGAGGTCAACCTGCGGGATTACTGGCAGGACTTTTTGTGCGGCAGCGACGACGCCGCAGCGTTTTTAAAAGAGGTTGACGACCCCAGGCAGTTCGGGGTGGCGGTAATTGCTGACAGCGGAAGGCTAATCAAAGTGGTGGAAAAACCCGCTGCGCCCCCGGGCAATCTGGCGTTGACCGGAATATACTTTTTCCGAAAAACAATCCACGGCGCCATTAGCCGGACAAAACCATCGCAGCGCGGAGAGCTGGAAATAACCGACGCCATACAGTCCCTTATTGACACGGGGGGGTCGGTCAAAGGACACGTTATGGGCGGCTGGTGGCACGATACCGGCAGCGTGGAGGACATTCTGCAGGCCAACAGCGTGGTGTTAAAATCCATGGAACACCGGCCCCCGCAGGGAGAGGCCTGTCCCTTCAGCACACTGGAGGGTCCGGTAATCATTGGGGAGGGCAGCAGGGTGATGCAAAGCTTAATAAAGGGGCCGGTGATTATCGGAGATCGCGTTACCGTTAAAAACTCTTTCATCGGACCGGATGTTTCGGTGGGAGACAGTTGCCTGCTGGACGGAACAAAAATTGAAAACACAATAATCATGCACGGGTGTAACCTGGCCGGCGTTACATTGAAGGACAGCATGATCGGCAGCTGCTGCAGCACCCATAAACGAAATGCGGGAAACGGTTGCCACCGGTTGGTTCTTGGCGACCACTCGCATATTGCGATGGATTAGGGCCTGAGAGGCGAATTTGAATGCCGCAGACCATTTTTACCTACGAATCAATATTTGCCGACGCCATTGTTCAGCTGGCTACCTTCTCATTACCCGACGGTGGCCCCTTTGTTTTTGACAGCATTCAATTTGTCAACGGAGTTCAGCAGGTAGATGATTTGTCCATCAAGCCCCTGGCCGGAGTGCCGGATTTTTCCGCCATTGAGTTCAGGATATCGGCGCCGGTGGGCATCAGCCTTAAAAAGGATGTAGGAGAAGGAGAAGAGGAGGAGGTGGTGATTAATGAACATGTCCCCACTGTTTATGTGCGGGTGGTTCTCTACACCCCCTTGCGAAAGCCTGACCAGTCCCCCGACATGGTGGTGGAATCCCGCTGCCAGACAATATCAGATCCGGTAATCATGGGTGCAAAAATACAGCTGGCGATTAACCACAATGTGGTCATCCGTCTTTCTTCCAGGCAGCAACTGGTCGTCCCCTCACTCATGGGCAGCCGCTTCCACAACGAGATCTCCGACAAGCCCGCCGGCCGGACACAGTCGGATGCCTGCGAAAAATTTATTGACCCGGCGAAGACTCAATTCCCCAAAGACTTTTTTAATGCCGGTGCAGACGGCAAAAAGGACCCCCAGTCGGCGCCGGACAGCCAAGAGGATTGATTATGTACGGTTTGACGAGCATAATAATACTTTCGTGGAACCAGCTATCTTATACCAAGCAATGCATCGCCAGCATAAGGATGTACACCGGCCCTCCCTATGAGCTAATCATGGTGGACAACGGGTCGCTGGACGGCACCAGGCGCTTTCTCAAATCCCTGGACGGGGCGCAGGTGATTTTAAACCCGAACAACCGGGGCTTTGCCAGGGGCTGCAACCAAGGCATGAAGGCGGCCCGGGGAGACAACCTGCTGTTCCTCAACAATGACACCGTAGTTACCCCTAACTGGCTCGACAACATGCTGGCCTGCCTGTACAGCGACAAAGCCATAGGCCTGGTGGCCCCCTGCTCCAACAACGTGGGGTCCGGCAACCAGGTGGAAGCGGCATACTCCAGCATGGAGAAAATGATAGAATTCGCCGGGAAGTTCAACCGTCCCGACCATTCCAGGCGGAGGGAGCACAGCGGGTACTGGCTGTCCGGATTCTGTCTGCTGGGCAGGCGGTGCGTTTTTGACCGGGTGGGCTATTGGGACGAGAGGTTCAGGCACGGCTCCTGGGAGGACGTGGACTACTCCAAGCGGGTTACCGCTGCCGGATACAAGCTATATGTGGCCGGGGACGTTTTCATACATCATTACGGAAGCAGGAGCTTTAAGGGCAACAGGCTGAACCTGGGCAGGGTGCAAAGAGAAAACGCACTGGTCTTTGAAAAAAAATGGAACCCTTCCGCCAGGGCGCCATTTAAGTAGGGCGCCGTCCGGCATATCTGTACGTGAGCTTTCAAGACTGTTGGGACTAAGTAAGGAAAGTATTTTCAGAGCATATATGCGACAGCGGGAACCGTCCCCTGTCGCACATCTCTCACGCCGGCGTTATTAATCCCATTTGCCGAGCTCCTTAAATCGTTGGCAGCTTTGGTGCAAGTCTGAATGCACTGCGTTACATCTTGCTTATTTGGCATTTTGCCACCCCCTTCAATTTTAAAATCAGTATTATGATTCCCTTATAGTCCACTAATATGCCGGCTGGGATTTTTAAATGGCACTGGATGAGTATCATTTGCCAGTAACGTGTAAAACACTTTGAAAAGGGATGAATAGATTAAGATTTAAAAGTAAAAAATAGTATAAACTGTTTGAGGTGGAAGAGCTTTGGATATAGCAAGATACATAAATATCATTTTTGCAATTATTGTATGGCTGGCGGTTTTTATTTTGATAAAACCACAAAGGATTAAAGCATTGCTACCGGTAGGAATGTTGGCTGCCATAGTTTTATTTGGCGTTGAAATATATTTTAAATCACTTGGATTACATAAATATAACAATCCATTTCTTCCGGTTGCGGGGATACCACTTTTTCACCTTTTTTGGGGTGCAGGTAGCGGTATTATATTTATTAATTACATGAAGCGGGAATTTAGTAAAAAATTAATAATAATTATGCTTTTTACTATTCTCACGGGTATTTTTGCATATATTTCAGATATGATCGGAAATCATGCAAACCTCAAAGAATTTAACGATTTTTACCATATAATCTTAAACTTCGCTACTCTTTCATTCCTGACCTGGGCTTCCGAAGGATTATTCGGGAAACGAATTTATGAAAATACAATAAATATAGATTAACTGCAGTCAGGAAAGAAGGCCCGTCCCGTGCGGCCTTCTTCCACTTCATTCTGCCGTTTTAAAAAAAGCGGGGCCGACTTTTGTGTCAGCCCCTTTTATACTCTGCC
Organism: Peptococcaceae bacterium BRH_c4a; assembly: GCA_000961585.1. Lineage (GTDB taxonomy): Bacteria > Bacillota > Desulfotomaculia > Desulfotomaculales > Desulfocucumaceae > BRHc4a. The sequence continues at coordinate 67,277 of LADN01000049.1, forward strand.
CAAATTATTATTGGGCTTGTTTTTTATTCAGATGATTTGTTTTTAAGACCGTTTTTGACGCCAGAATAGACAGCCCAATAAACAATTAGCCCTAATATAGCTAACGGCACTAACATCATTACCAGGCTCCACCCAATGTGATAACCGTAACCAAACATCATAAAAACTTCCCCTCCAAATCATCACTTAAAATCATCACTTATAGGTTAAAGCGCTGGTATTACCCCATACCGCAGCGAAGCTGCAGACAATAAAAATAAAGTAGCCGTTCCTCAATAAATCGGCGACTAAATCGCCAGTCCCAAGATATCTGATGATATAATGGGTAGTGTTAAAAACACTGAATGCGAGGTAACGGCTACATGAAGAGTATAGATAATTATCATGATAAAATCAAGGGCATGTTGCATGGTTTTGATCGGATCATCTTCAAAGGGCATCTTCGTCAGTTCTTTAGTCCATCGGGGCAGAAACATTTTCTGAGTATGGAAAATGTATTGCTCAAGGACTATAGTGCCTATGCTCAGTCGATTACCTCGCAAATCAAAGAGCACGCACGTGGGATGGCTGAATCTCTAGGACGCCCTTATATCTACCTGAATTCACCCAAAACTTCTAAAGAGGGAACTGCGCAAGAAATCCTGAAGAAAGACCCTGTGAAGGAAGGGCTCATTTGCGTCTTGGCCACCGTCGAGCTTTGCACAGCATTGGAGTCCTACAAGAATCATGAAACCCACAAGATCGAGTTGCGAAACAGACCCCGCAAATGTCTCTATCTATACTTTTACTATATGGACAAGGAATTCGGGTTCATGCATGTCAAGCTGCAAACCTGGTTTCCTTTTGAGATACAAATCTACATCAACGGGCGAGAGCATTTAGCCAAAATGCTGGATCAGGAGGGAATTGGGTATCAGCGCTATGACAACTGCTTTCTCCAAATCGATAACCTGGAACGGGCCCAGGAATTGTTTAACGGGTTTGTGGAGCGCAAGCTGTTGCGAACGTTCGATGCGTTGGCCCACCGCATCCACCCATTTCTCAAGCGTATCGACACCACATCTACTGTATAAGCCTCGGGTAGTATTGGGCTTCGTTTTGTTATGCAAACTCGCCCGACTTAATTCAGCCTATATGTGGTTCGTGTTCCTCAAGCCGGAACTTTGCTTACAGCTTCTTTCAGATTCCGCCTCACAACGGACACCCTTGCTGTTCGGCTAGTGGTTGCTACTACCAAGCCCCACAGCGGACTTTAACCGCCAAGCTGCCGCCCATGCCGGGCACACATAGAAAAGGAATGTGTCATAAATAACACACTCCTCTTTTTATATACTATAGAAACACTGTTAGTCAGTCAGAAAACTACTTTGTGCCAGGAAGTATTTTGCCCAGCCTCATTGAACAATCTAAGGTGATGTTACAAGGTATGTTCCCCCGAGCTTTATATAAAAATGGAATTTCATATTTTTATCCCGGATCAATTTCAACCCTGTTTTTCCCCTTTTTCTTTGCAGCATACATTGCCATATCCGCTCTTTTTAAAAGATCTTCCCCTGAGGCTTCATGATGAGTGGCAACACCCACGGAAACAGTAACGTTGCCGAAATCGAACTGGTGACGGGAGATGTTTTCCCTTATCCTTTCAGCCACCATGAATCCTTCGTCAGGGGGTGTTTGCGGGAGTATCAACACAAATTCCTCGCCACCAAACCTAGCGGCATAGTCGCTGTCACGGATGGATTCCAATATTGTTTCGGACAGGCCTTTCAGAACCTCGTTGCCCTTCTCATGTCCGTAAATATCGTTTATTTTCTTAAAGTTATCTATGTCCATTAACAATATGGTTAATGGATGGCCGTACCTGTTGGATCGACTTATTTCTCTCTCTATGGCCTGGGAGAAAAAGCGGAAATTATACAGGCCTGTTAAGTCATCGTATATGGCAAGGTTAAAAAGCTGTTTTCTCAAGTCCCTGTTTTCCTGGATCAGCATACCCTCGTTATAGGCGATTAAAAACATTACAACCACCACAACAAAATGGTTTTCCGGGTGAACCATATAGTAGGCGACACAGATATATACGATTGCAACCACACTTACCCACACATATTGAAGGGCTACCTTTCTTCCGTACCTGAGAAGGTACTGGAATAGCGGCAGTATTAATGTTGTACTGTAATTATTTAAAATATCGTGTTCGAAGTATGTGGACAACAATAAGAAGAAGACATCCCCCACCAGAAAAAAATATGTCCAGGCATTGGGATTTTCTCCCCGGTGGCGCCCCTGGAGCGGCAGCCACATGGCCGCATACACCAACCAGATCAACCAGTATATAGCCCAATCCAAATCGCGCTGGTAAAACAAAAAATATCCGAGTCCGAATAAAAATACGGTCAGAATTCTCCATTTTCCGATTTTAACATTGATTTTGTCCCAACCGTTGTCATTTAATTTGTCCAGTAAATTGACGGTTCCCAATCATATCGACCTCTTCTCCAAATAAAAATTCATTTTTCCATAATGGGATCTATCAAGCCTAATTTATCTGCGTCTATAAACGCATTTACCACCGTTCTGTCTAATTGTGTATCGGCGGCGTGTAGGAGTATTTGAATGGCTTCCTTCTTATTTTTCTTAGGCCTGTATGCGACAGGGGACGGTTCCCGCTGTCGCATATATGCTCTGAAAATAATGCTTTTGAACATTATGCATTATGGGGTCAAGCTTTCAGTTATGCTTCTAACCGCATAATCACTTTTTTCAGTATTTGTCGTCCCTTGTCGGTTTCTGCATTGGCGGACATTCTTTATAAAACCGAGATGTCTCTGCCGATTACCGGCTGCATCTCTGTCAGCGAACAGCAGAAATTAGCGATGAATGGGGTCGAATGCAACAGCGGAAACCGTCCCCTGTCGCATTTTCTTGGGCGTCGTTTACATCCTCATTAAATATCATATTCTATGTCAAAAATATAAAAGGAATTATTTGTTTTTTTGATATGCATTACTTGTATATACTCGCCTCTTCTATCACTTATTCTAACTCCAATGGAATAATCACCTTTCATAATGTTCTTTTTTATAGTATATATATTTAAAATTTTATATGGCCCTAGGTTCCTCTTATAAAACATTTTATCGTTACTAATTTTTTCAATGAACTCTTTTGTATATAACCGATCCAGGTTGGTCTTTTCGTTATTGTATTGTGATTCAATTGATATAAAAGCTATTTTTTTTATTTTAGTATCGTTATCATAGCTAGTAATAATCAATACTAATAACAAAAGAACAAAAAAACAGCACCAATAAATATCCATCTTTTCACGTTATAACCCCATTTTTAACAAGGGGCAATTAAACTAGTGTTTAATTGCCCCTATATAATATTTAGTTCTTTTTAAGCAGGGTGCGACAGGGGACGGTTCTGCTGTCGCATATTCCTTACACCTATCTCTATCATCGTCAACAAATATCTCTTTCCTCTCCTTACCCCTTATCACTATGTAATAAATCCCTGTTGAACTTTGTTTTCTTGCGTACCTTGTCATCTTCGTCACCCAACTGTTTTTTCTTATTATAACATATAAAAGTACCCTGGTCGCCGCGGTGATCCAGCATGGTATAGCCGGCGTACATCATGATGTAGCGGTTGTATGTAAAATCCCAGCCGGAGCCGAAGGGGCCGGTGCGGGTGTTGCCGCTGCTGTAGGTCCGGTTAATCGTTAAGGGGAATCCGTTGGATTGTATTTTCAGGTCGGTTTTGCTTAAGTTCAGCATACCCCCGGCAATGTCGACGCTGGCGGGTTTGCTCGACGAATCCTTGGGCAGGCCGGTTGAGAGCGAGCTAAAGGGAGACTGCGCAACATTGGACAGTGCTCCGGTCAGGGGGTCAGGGTTGTTTGCGTTTATGTCGTTGGGGTTAAGGTAGGCGCCGGGAGGCTGGGGCTGCTGCCAGGCGTACGCCTGCGTCATATTTAGACACTATTGGAAATAGGGCTGTTTTCTCATTTAAAACCGGGGCTAAGGTCCCGGCTGTGGTGGGTCTTTTGTCCCGGTTGTTGGAAGCGGCGGGGGAAAATATGGAGATTTATTTAACCATTGCTTTACGTTAGGTCAAATCTGACCTGTAAGTCCGGTCAAAAAAAAGAGACGTATATGCATTCAAATACGTCTCCCTCTGACAATAAAAATACTGGCCGCACACCCACCTTTGAATAATAGCTTCCGGGCGTTACCTCTGCAGGCAGCTCGGACCAGGCACCCTTACGGCACCCGCAGTGCATCCCTTAGTGCTGCTTCCGTCAGGACCTGACACGGTTCAGGAGTCTCCGTCGCGCAAGACCCGGTCGTCAACACCCCTTACAGGGGCCGGACCCCACAAGCTAAACCCGGGGGTGGTGCTTCAACCCCGCTATAGCGGTTTGCGGGTACAGGGCACCGCCAGCTCCCCATCTAGTGCGGCCAATGCGTTAAAAACAGTGGCGGAGAGAGCGAGATTCGAACTCGCGAAACAGTTTCCCGTTCACACGCTTTCCAGGCGTGCGCCTTCATCCACTCGGCCATCTCTCCGGGGAATCAAAATATATTTCTATAAAAATTGTGACTAGATCATTATACATATAATTATCGTCAGATGCAAGTGCTTTAACCGCCATTTAGCGCCTCCAAAGGAGCCGAAAGGCCATAAAATTAATGGCAAAAGCCCCGCATATGTCTTTTTGGCTGCGCCCCGGATATGGTAAACTACTAAGGATCGGGTAATACAGCCCGGGGATTTATCATGAAGGGGGCAGTATTGTGCGCAGGGATGAATTCAATAACCTTAAAAGCTGGTTTTATGGATATGTGAAAAATTTTTACAGTGATAATCCGGAATGCCAGGCAGCGGTGATATTTAAAGAAAAACACACCGAAAGGGTGTGCCGAAATATATTAAACATAGGGGAACATTTAAAACTGGCGGAGGGGGATCTCAATCTAGCCCAGGCAGTGGCTCTTTTCCACGACATTGGCCGGTTCAGACAGTACAAGGTCTACGGCACCTTCAATGACCGCCGGTCGGAGAGCCACTCCCTGATTGGGGTGCGGGAACTGGAAGGCACAGGGGTGCTGGAAGGTCTGGATCCGGAAGAGAGCAACCTGATTAAACTTGCCGTGGGCTACCACAGCAGCTTCGATTTGCCCGAAAACCTTTCCGGCCGCCTCCTTCTTTTTACCAGATTGATCCGGGATGCCGACAAATTGGACATACTGGACACCTTCACCGACTATTACTCCCGCACCGACCGCCAGCCCGACACTGTGCTGGAGTCCGGCCTGCCGGACACTCCAGGGTACTCCCGGGTACTGGCCCAAAACCTTCTGCGACGGGAAAGGTGCAGCTACCATGAGGTAAAAAACTTCAACGACAGGAAGCTTTTGCTGCTCTCCTGGGTCTACGACATAAACTTTCGGTACACCCTTTCAGAAATCCGCAAAAAAGGCTATATTGAAAAGATTATAGGCTGGCTGCCCGATACCGAAGATATACGGGCCATTAAAAGCTGTCTGCTGGAATAGTCGTCAGCCGTAGGACTTCAGACGTCGTAATAGTTTCATTTTACCTCCGGGCAAAAGATTTTAAGACCTACGACTGAAGACTGATACAGCCAGTTCAGCCGGAGGATAAGCAGATCGGACTAAAAACCCCTCCACCGGCCACAAAGCGACCCCGGAGCGACCCCAGAAAAACTCTGGGCTACATAAAAATGCTTTAGCGGTTTAGCGCTTTAATGTTTTAATATGGCACATGCTTTCCTTAACAGTAAAAAAAATTTTAAATTTTTCCGGGCAAAAGAAGGTTATTTTAGGGTAAAGCATTGAATATATTTGGTAATTTAGGTACCATAAGCTTAGAAGGAGGCGGTAGTATGAAAAAAACTCATGGTCGTTATCGCCGCATGATAGACACCTACGTTTCTAAAGTCAAACCGGCTCCCGAAAATACCCGGCCCAGCAAAACAAATAAATCAGGTCACTCAGCTAACTGCCCAAAATCCGCCAGCGCTACTGCCGTATAGAGATCTATGAATAATTTTTTAAAACCTGATTTTTTGTATCTTGTTTTGCTATTGGTAATGCCCGGACTTTTAAGCCAAACAATCTTTAATTCTTTAGTCGCCAGGGGTAAGGATAAACAGGTAGATATTTATCAGAGTATATTTCACTCGATAATAATCTACGTTATCCTTTACCCCTTAATTGTTCTCGCCTTTGGAGTCGAGATTATTAATACCCAAAGCATTATTTCTTTGACCACAGGCTCAAAATATGCCCCCATTCTTTCGATTATAATAGTTGGGACAGTAAGTATTTGTTGGGGTTGGGTTTATTCTAAGTTTTACAGGAGTAATATCCTGAAAAGAACCCTTGGAAGATTTGGTGAGGCATATGAACCTCCAAACCTATATGCTGAAATGATTGTAGAAAAATATCAGAGCAATGAGCACCTTGGCAGCTCCTTTTGGATTGTTGTAAAAAACGGAGATACCGGGTTCATTGAAGGACGGGTCGAAAAAGTTGCTGTTGAAAGCAAACCCCGTGAGATCTATATAACAAGCGTTGTCTATCTCGACAGCGAACGCGAACCTATTCGGTCACTCCCGAACAATACTGGAATAATACTGAAACTTGATGATTTTGATGTTGTGGAAATAACAGAAATAAAACAGGAGGAACAATTGGGCTAAAACAAAGATTAATATTATTAAAACCATTTTCCATGGACATACTACCCTAAGGGGTGGAGTTGTTATCCATGGGAGAAAAAAATGATAAAAAACAAGTTAAAACAAATCGCAGGTTCATCGACACCTTTGTCGCAAAGGTAAGGCCTGCACCAGAATCAACAAGACCCAGCAAGCAAGTTAAACAAAAGAAAAACGACTCCAAGGAAGGCAGTTAACTGCCTTCCTATCTTTCATACAGCTTGAACAGCGCCTGTGTGCCGCTGTTTTCCTCCCCTTCCGCAGCCAGCCTCTCATACATGGATTTGGCCAGCTCCAGCCCGGGCGCCGTCAGCCCCATTTCACCGGCAGCCTGCAGAGCGATTTTCATATCTTTAATAAAATGTTTTACATAAAAGCCCGGATCAAAATTGTCGGCAAGCATCCTGGGGGCCAGATTGCTCAGCGACCAGCTTCCGGCCGCCCCGGTCTCAATGCTTTTCAAAACGCCGGAGGGGTCCAGCCCTGCTTTCCTGGCATAGGCCATAGCTTCACAAACGCCTAACATGCCGGAGGCAATGGCAATCTGGTTGCACATTTTGGTATGCTGGCCGGCCCCGGCCTTCCCCTGAAGTATAATATTCTTACCCATCAACTCCAGTATTGGCAGCACCACCTCAAAGTCCTCCCTGTCCCCGCCCGCCATGATGGCCAGCCTGGCCTCCCGGGCTCCCACATCTCCACCCGAAACCGGGGCATCCAGAGCATGCAGTCCCCTTGCCCCGGCCTCAACGTATATCCTTCGGGCAAGGGCCGGAGTGGATGTGGTCATGTCGATGAGATAGGTTCCGGGCCTGGCGCTGTTGATTATTCCTCCCGGCCCCAGGTATACCTCCTCAACATCCCGGGGGTATCCCACCATGGTTATGATAATATTGCACCTGGCCGCCAGTCCTGCCGCCGTGTCTTCCCGTAACGCCCCCAGCCTCACCAGTTCTTCGGTTTTGGACGGGGTACGGTTGTAAACAATGACGGTGTGACCTGCCCTGATCAAATGGGAGGCCATGCTTTGACCCATCACCCCGGTGCCGATGAAGCCTATGACAGTGCTATTCTTATCCATATTCTGTTCCTCCCTGAACTGAATACTTAATAAAAAAGCTGGCTTTAGTCACCAGCGAGTGCATCATGCACAGAAAGAGTATATATGTACTTGGAGATGTCCATACAAACACTATTGAAAACTTCTGGAGCCAATTTAAACGTAGTCTGGACGGAACACACAACGCAGTTAGTGCTAAAAATACCTACAGCGTTACCTTGACGAATTCATGTTACGTTACAACATTATTTATTTTGATATTCCAGATTCAATTCGTTTTGCATTTCATATTCTCTGCATTTCAATTCAAGTAATTTAAAATCAACTGTGTCATTTAAATATGGAGCATTACTTATATTTTTTGTTTTTTGTTTATAAATAACCTCGGCGTGTTTTTTCTGTAATATATTTGAATTTTTTCTAATATATCTAATTTGATTTTCAATAATACTTTTATACTTTTTATCTTCTATACTATCTACATCTAATAAACTATATTCATTATCTGGTACTGGAATCATACTGGAAAACTTTAATTTACCAAAAAAATTTAGATTATTTCCACGTTTTACTACAATTCTATGTATAGGAACAACACTCTTTCTTATTGTTCTTACCCCATCTTTATAAATATAATCAGTTGGTTTAGGTGAACTTAAAGGAACAAAATAATTAAAACCACTAATTGTTAAAACTACTCCTACATATTTTCTAGTTCTATTATCTTCTTCATTTTTTAAAACTTTCGCATCTGCTGCATCTCTTAGATAATCAACATAAGTAGTATTTACAATACATATCTTCATTCCCTTGCTCCTATATTAATGGAAAAAGCGGTTTTTAACCGCTTTTTCCTAGTTCACTTATCGGTAGAACCTCACCTGAATTTTTCCTCGTTCACTTATCGGTAGAACCTCACCTGAATTTACTACATATATAAATATAAATACTTTTACAGTAAAGTATAGTTCACCCATAAAAAAATGTCAAGATAAAATCTAAAATTAACAATACGTCTAAATTACGTGTTGTGAGGGGATAATTGCCAAATCTTATTATTTGCTGTTTACAAGGCTATCAGGGCGGCCAGATGGGCCACAGTGGTTTCCCTGAGAGACCCGTTTTCATAAAGGGGCACAACGCCGGGATCATCCTTCAATCCGGGGTATATTCCAAAATCAGGCTTCTCCCCTATGATATAAAGAAAGCGTAAGGTGTATCCCCGCACCACAGGGTCTGGGTCGCCCAGAAAGACCATCAGCCGGGGGGCCTCTTCCCTCACCAGGCCGGGCCTGGCCTGGGCAATTCTGCCGGCCGCCCACGCCACTCCCCTGCGCAGCATTTGCTCATCTACAAAGGAGATAATGATGGAGGCAAATTCCCCGAACATATCCGGCAGCCGGTATATTATTTCCCCCAGGCAATGGGGGGAGCTCCAGCCAATACCCCCGGACTCTTCGTTAATGGTCCAAAGTAGATTGCGGATAATATTCCGGACGGCCTCCGGTTCTTCCCCGGCCAGCCTTTGAGCCACCAGCCCCATGGCCTCAACGGCCCTCCAGCGGACCAGATCCTCGGGGTGGTACAAAAGCCTGTTAAGGTATCTCAGCGACCCCTTCCTGAGGGCCACCAAATCTGCCAGGAGGTTTGTTTTTCCTTCTTTAAGGAGGGTTAGAAATTGTTCTTTTGAGTAGCCGGACAACCAAACCCCTCCCTAAAATAGAAGTTAGAGGCAGGAGGTTGGAGGTTGGAGGTTGGAGGTTGGAGGTTGGAATCTTGCGGAAATTAGAATGCTTATTGCTTAATTACCTATAACCTATAACCTCTAACCTCTAAAAGTTCCTTACCCCTTCGCACACTCCGGCAAAGCTTATTTAACTTATAGCTTATAGCTTATAGCTATTTTCTAATCATGGCTGAGAGCCGCCGGCTGATTGCCGACAGCTATTTTAGCAACTTCCTGACCGCCTTGATGTGCCTGCACTGAAAACCGGAATCCCGGCAGGACCGGAATCTGAAGGTACAGCAGTTACACCTGTCCGTGGTGGTTTCAAGTTCAAACCTGCAGTCGTAGTCGGTCACCAGGGCCTCTTTCTCTGATACGAAATAGACAACCAGATCGTCAACCATGTAAGGTTCATTCACCTTTATCTGCATATCCGGATCACTTTCCGCCGTATGCGGGCGTTTAATTTATTATGCTTTTTATTGTACAACAATGCCGGGAAAAGGTCAAAAAAACCACCGGTCAAAGCCGGTCAACGGCCTTCAGAATACCCTGCATTATAAGGGCTGGAGTGGGCGGGCAGCCCGGCACCGACACATCCACCGGAAGATGCTTTGCCACCCCGCCCCCGGAGGCGTAGGCCCCCCGAAAGACACCGCCTCCGCAGGCGCATGCTCCCACAGCCACCACCAGAGCCGGTCGGGGACATGCCTCATAGGTTTTCTGCAGGGCGATCTCCATATTCCTGGATACCACGCCGGTAATCAGCAGCATGTCGGCGTGGCGGGGCGAGGCCACAAAATCAAAACCGTACTGCTGAATATCATAATGCGGCCCGGTCAGAGAATTTATTTCAAAATCGCAGCCATTGCACGCCCCGGCGTCCACATAACGTATATGCAGGGATTTTCTGCACACCTTTTTTAACCTCCGGATGAGGTCATTTTCCTTTTGTGTCTCAGTTTGTGTCTCAGTGGCGATAACAGGAACCTGTATTTCGGAAACGGCCTTCCCGGGACACGCCTCCCGGCAGCAATGGCAGTATATACAGGCCCCGGGATCCACAGTCTCACCGGTCATGGCCCCGGTGGGACAAGCCTCCTGACATCTGCGGCACCCAGGAGGGCAGGCGCCGGCATCGACCACGGGCAGCCCTCTGCCCGGGCCTTCCCCCCAGGTTCCAGGCCCTTCGGTCACAATTCCGCACTTTAATATACCTTTTAATGTCTTAAGCAATTTATCACCCCCGATTACCGGTCAAGGCAGGCATAGCACAATTCAAAACTTTTGTTAATAAGGGGAAAGTCCGGAACAATATTACCTGGCAGGCACAGGGGCACCACCGGCCAATTGCAGTGGGAGGCCGACCGGACCATATAGCGGTACAGCGTTCCTCCGGGCCCTGTCATAATCCAGTGCACGTTGGCCCCCCTGGCCGACTCGGTATAACCAACCGATGTCTTGTAAGGAGGCAACTCCGGAATATCTGACCGAAGTTCCCCCCGGGGCAGCCTCTCAAAGGCCTGCCTCAAAATATGGAAGGACTGGCGGCTCTCCTCAACCCTCTGCAGCAACCGGGAAAATACGTCTCCCCCGGTTTGCACCGGAACCTGGAATTCAATATGGCCATATGCCGCATAGGGCAGATCCCTTCTCAGGTCCCTGTCCACCCCCGAGGCCCTGGCGGCCGGTCCCACCGCCCCCAGGTCCAGAGCCGCCTCCACCGGGAGCACCCCGGTGGTCTGCATACGGTCCAGCAGCGAGGGGGATGAAAGCAGCACATCGGTAAGTTCCCACAGATCCCTTTCCAAATGGGACAGTTCGCCGCTGATTTGGGGTATTTCCTTCAAATCCCCGCAAACGCCTCCGGGGACAACCGTACCCCTTAGGTATCGGTGACCCGCCAGGCGCATATTCATTCTCATCAGCCGCTCCTTTAAAATGGCTCCCCGGCTGATACCATATGAAAAGCCCACACCGGCGCACATGTTGCCTATATCCCCCACATGGTTATAAAGCCTCTCCATTTCCAAAAGTATGGTCCTGACGTAGAGGGCCCTTTGGGGAACGATAGCCCCGGAAAGGCTTTCCACGGCCTGGGAATAGGCCGCCGCATGGGAAACCGAACAGGCCCCGCAAATTCTTTCGGCCACCAGTACCACCCGGTTAAAGTCCATGGACTCCGCCGCCTTTTCCACACCCCGGTGGGTATAGAAAAGCTGTGCCTGCAGGTTAATCACATCTTCCCCGAAGGTAAAAAACCTGAAGTGGCCGGGCTCAATTATTCCGGCGTGAACCGGGCCCACCGGAATCTGGTATACTCCCTCCCCCTCTGCCGGGCAAAACTCCATTTCCCCTTCAGCTCTGGGAACCTTTGTGCCCGGAATGAAATCCTTTCTCAGAGGGAAAACACCTTCCGGCCAGTCCGGGTGAGTGGCCAGCCTGCGAGGGTCAGGATGGCCCAGGGGAACTATCCCCAGCATGTCCCTCATTTCCCTTTCCAGCCAGTGGGCCGACGGAATAACGGGAGTAACGGAGGGATATCCGGGACTGATGGGGTCCAACAGTATAAATATTTCAGCCACCTTTCCCGATGGCAGAGCAAATACCGTGTATACCGCAAAATGGCCGTTGATCTCCCTTTCATCCACCCCGGCCATGGTGAGCAGCCGCGCCCCATGGCCGATCATAATGGAGGCCGCTTCCGGCAGCCTTGCCGCAGGAACTTCCATACTGATTGTTTTTTCATTCATTTAGTACACTCCCCCGGAAGCAGTCATAAAACTGACAACTCTAAACAAAAAATACTGAACAGACCCGGGCATGTAAATTCCCTGTAGAATCAGCAGGCCCAAGGGCAGCAGCAGCAGCAGGTGGCTGGCCGAAAAGCGTTCTCCCCCGGTTAGGCGGGTGGGTAAATCACTGAAATACATTTTGCCTGCGAAATAGATAAGGCCGGCAAACACCACCGCTATAATCATGAGAAAAACAAAGCCCAGACCCATCCCTCCGGCCTGAAAGCCCCGGGAGGCCACGTCCAGCTCGCTGATAAACAATCCAAAGGGCGGCGCACCCCCTATGGCCAAAAGACTGGCCATAAAAACGGTGGCTGTAACCGGAAGAAGCTGGCCTATACCCTTCATCCTGGGAATAAGCTTGCTGTGATACTTCTGGGCCAGGGTTCCGGCCGAAAGAAACAGCACCGACTTGCCCAGGGCATGGTTTACCAGATGCAGCAAAGCCCCGGTGTACCCCAGTGCGCCGCCCAGGCCGAAGCCCAAAACGATTATACCCACATGCTCAACACTGGAGTAAGCCAGCAGCCTCTTTATATCCTTTTGCACCAGTATGAAGGGCAGCGCTCCGGCCATGGACATCAGCCCGAAAACAACCAGAAGTTTGCCTGAAAAATTACTGCCCGCAGATGCCGATGTCAGCAGGTGGAACCTTATTATGGCGTATATGGCGCAGTTCAGCAAAACCCCGGACAAAAGTGCGCTTACCGGGGAGGGCGCCTGGCTGTGAGCATCCGGCAGCCAGGTATGCAATGGGAACAGTCCGGCCTTGGTGCCGTAGCCCACCAGTACGAAAATAAAGGCCAGCTTCATCAATAAGGGATCCAGCCGTGCCGCCATGGGATAGAGAAAGCTCCAGCTAAGTCTTATTTCGTCAGATGCCAAAATCCCGCTGGCTGCATAAAAAGTAAGTATTATTCCAAGCATGGCAAAGGAAATACCCACGGTACAGATGACAATGTACTTCCAGGCGGCCTCCAGGGCTTGCCTGCTGCCGTAGAAGCCCACCAGCAGGGCGGACACGATGGTGGTTCCCTCAATGGCCACCCACATCACCCCCAGATTGTCGGCCAGTACCGCCAGGTACATGGTTGCCACAAAAAGGTGAAGCAGCCCAAAGAACCGGCCCGTTTTCCCTTCCGCCACCTCTTTGCTTTCCCGGTCTAAACGCAAATAACCCACCGTGTACAGACAGCAGATTGTCCCCACCACACTGATGACAAAAACCAGCACCGCCGAAAATTCATCAATAAACAGAAATGATCCCGCCCTTGTGCCTCCCCCGGCCCGAAAGGGCATCAGCGAGCAGTATAGCCCTGCAACGCCTGTCATCAGCGCCCCCATAACATTGATGCGCTCCCAGCTTCGGATACCCAGAGGCAGGAGGCAGGCGACGGCGGTTAAAAGTGGAATTAAAAGCAACAGGTAAAGCATTTTTTTACCCCTTCAGCTTATTTAAAACTTTGGTGTCCAGAGTGTCGAAAGTACCCCTGATGCGGTTGGTAAAAACACCCATAACCAGCACCCCCACCAAAAGGTCGAAAAAGATACCCAGCTCAAGGATTAGGGGCATTCCCCCGTTAATGGCAATGGCGCACAGGAAAAGGCCGTTTTCCATCATAACTATACCTATCAACTGATTAAATGCCGATCTCCTGCTAATCATGAAGAAACATCCCAACAAAACAGCGGAAAGCGCCACCGGAAACATCTGGCCCCCCACCTGTACTTCCTTGAGCAGCACCGGAACCACATAGGAGTAGGTCAGTCCCACCAGCAGCACCCCTGTCAGCATGGATAGCCCCGGCCCTATGGACAAAGGAACCTCATGGTATTTAACAACCCTGTCGGCCAGCCTGTAGAGTATCCAGGGAAGGACAATCACCTTTATTACCAGTGTCAGGCCCCCCACCACCAGCATGTGCCAACTGGCCTTTGCGTCCCAAAGGCCCAGGTAAAAGGCAATCATGGAGAGGACCAGGGACTGTGCCGCCAAAAGGGCGATACTCCTGGAAACTGCCCTGCCGCCCAACATCAACAGCCCGGTTATGAGAAAAACCAGGGTTAAATATCCGATCAAGTCAAATCCCCCCCTACAAAAAACTGTTGCTTAAAACCGCCAGCAGACAAAAGGCAGCCCCGCCGACCATAAGCTCCGGAAGCTTGAACAGCCTCATTTTTGCCATAATACTTTCTAAAACGGCCAGCAGAAGCCCCAGCAGGGCCACCTTTCCCACCAGCAGGCCCGCCGCCTGAAGCACCGGGGAGCCGGATGGGTGGGGCCAGAAAAGGTAAGTCAGCAAAACCAGAAAAACAGTCTGTTTCACCATGGCCGCCCAGTGCAGAAAACCCAGATGCCTGCCTGAAAACTCCAGCAGCATGGCCTCATGGACCATTGTCAGTTCCAGGTGTGTGTCGGGGTTGTCCACCGGAATCCGACCGGTTTCTGCAATGGTGACCACCATCAGCCCTATAAAGGCCAAAACCCCCGCCGGATTTTGGCCGGCTCCGGCCAGTCCGGCCAGATCAGTGGTTCCGGCCACCATCACCACACCGAACAAACCAAGCACCAGCACAGGCTCCACCAGGGTTGTGATCATCATTTCCCGGCTTGATCCCATTCCCCCAAAGGCACTGGCAGGCTCCAGCGCCGACAGGGCCAGGAAAAACTTGGCAAGGGCGAAAAGATATGTCAGCGCTATTAAATCGCCTAACTGAAATGCACTATGTCCCCACAGGGGAATAAGGCTGCCGGCCGCCAGGCTGGCGCCCAGGCAAACATAAGGGGTGACCAGTGTTATCCATGAGGTATGCGCCGACACTACAGGCTCCCTTTTTAAGAACTTCAGTATATCAAAATATGGCTGTAAAACACCGGGGCCCCGCCGGCGCTGGGTCAGCGCCTTGGCCTTTTTGATTATTCCGTTGATCAGCGGGGCCAACAGCATTAAAAAGATAATCTGCCCGCCCAAAGCCGTTACATTCCCCTCCATTATTACGCCCCCTACCTATTCCATACCAGCAGCAATATCAGTGTTATAAAAATATAGCCCAGATAAAGGTTAATGTTGCCGCACTGGATAAAGCGCCATTTTTTTGACATGATTATGGTGATCCTGCGCAAGGGACTGTATAAAAAGTCCTTCACCAGAGATTTGATATGTTCCTCAAAATGTATTCTGTAACCGAAATAAGGAAGCAGCGCATATTTGCTGATTACTTTTCTTTGGGGCTGCAGCAAAGACCGGTAAACACGCCTCACCGGCTGAGAAAAAGAGGCCGCAGTATACTCCATGGATGCGTCAGGCACAATTCCGCAGCCCCAGGTTTCACTCCTCCTGACCCTGCCTCCGCCCGCCAGCCTGCTCATCCCATATAGCGCGGCCACCAGCGCCAGTAAAAGCAGCGCCAGGTTAGAATTATAGGTCTTTATGACGGGAACGGCTGCTGCGGAAAAAATCTGACCGGCCGCCGCAGCCAGGGGATTCAGAACCATTTCAGGCATAATGCCGGTGACAATGCATAAGATCGCCAGCGGAGCCATGGAGAGTCTCATTCCCCAAGGCACTTCCACCGCTTTCGAGGCCTTTTCCGTCCTGGGCAGGCCCAGAAAAGAAATTCCAAAGGCCTTCACAAAGCATGCCGCCGCCAGCGCCCCGGTAAGGGCCAAAGCTGCGCAGGCCAGTATTCCGGCCACCATCCAGATACCGGAAACCTTAAGGTATGCTATGCCTAAAAGTGACTGGTAAATCTGATATTCACTGGCAAAGCCGTTTAGCGGGGGAATGGCCGAGATGGAAACGGCCCCCACCAGAAAAAGCGCCGCCGTGTGGGGCATTCTTTTTATAAGCCCGCCAAGCATTTCAATATCCCTGCTGTGTGTAGCGTAATAGACCGATCCGGCCCCCAAAAAAAGAAGGCTTTTGAACACGGCATGGTTCAGAACGTGAAACAGCCCGGCCGCCAGAGCCAGAGCCGCCAGAACCCCCATGTTCCAGGAGAAGAATATCATTCCGGCGCCAACGCCCATCAGTATAATACCGATGTTTTCCACACTGTGGAAGGCCAGCAGCCGCTTTAAGTCATGCTCCATAAGGGCGTAAACAACCCCTACAACTGCGGAAACAACACCCACCGCCAAAACAACGCCGCCCCACCAGGAGGGGCCGGGCCCAAGAATATCAATGATCAGCCGGACCATTCCATACACCGCCGTTTTCAGCATCACCCCGCTCATTACCGCAGACACGTTACTGGGAGCCGCCGGGTGAGCCATGGGCAGCCACAGGTGCAGAGGAACAATCCCCGCCTTGGTTCCAAAGCCAATCAGGGCGCACAAAAATACTATGCTCTTAGTGGCCTCGGGCAGATCGGGACTATAATTGGCCATATCCGCAAAGCCCCACCCGCCGCCGGTCCCGCTGTATAAAATAAAAAATGCGCTCATGATAAAAACTGTCCCCAGGTGCGTCATTACAATATATGCGAAGCCGGCCTTTCTGACCTGCTGGCGGCGATATTCAAAGGTCACCAGGAAATAGGAGGTGATGGTCATCAGCTCCCAGAAAACAAGAAAGGTGATCATGTTATTGACAGTGACCACCAGAGTCATGGAAAGAACAAACAAATTATAACAAAAACTCCACCAGGGAATATTTTCCCCCTGATAAAGCTTCATATAGTCCCGGGAATACAAACTTACCAGCAAAGTAACCAGGGATATGGCGGCAACGAAAAAGCCGCTTAAACGGTCAATAAACAGTTCCAGTTCAACGCCGGGCAATATGTGGCCCAGGCTTATCAGAACAGGCTCCGGTGATAACATCCCCCGCACCCCCACAGAAAGGGCAAGGACACCCGCCAGGGCGGCCGATAAACAGCCCAATCCCAACGAGGTTGCGGGATGTTTTTTTAGAATAAGAGGTATTACAGCCCCTGCCAGGTAGAACGCTAAAACTAAAAATACTTCCCTGTGCAAGTCAGCCAATTAAACTGCCCCCCGCCAATAATTTCCTGCCAAAAACCGGCGCATTGCGGGACAAAACCCCCTGGCACAACCTCCGGCTTTCCACAACCATTTAATTTTACATCTCCTGCGGACTATTTACAATAAGGTATGAAATAATATGAATTTCGATTTATTAGCAGTTCAAGATGGGTAAAAAAATGGAAAAATGGAAAGGGAAACGGAGTTTTATGGGGAATATCAAAAAAGACAGGGATCGCTCCAGTGCGCTAACTCCGGGGGAAGGCATACACTAACTGTTAATCGAAGAGGTGATTGTCGGAAAATGAAGACCGCAGGCATTTCAATCAAATATAAACTGGGCTTTTTATTTTTAGTTATTCTCTTGATCTTCGCATCCACTATAGCTTTCACCATTACCCGAATCATCACCGCGGGAGTGGAAAAGGCCGCCCTGGAAAAGGTAAGAAGCGACCTGGACCTGGGAAAGGAGATCATCAACCTTAATGTGCCCGGTGAATGGCAGGAAAGGGATGGCAAGCTGTATAAGGGCAGCACCCTGATGAGCGGCAACTTCGGAATTGTAGACCATATTGGAAATATGACCGGAGGAACGGCTACAATATTTCACGGCGACACCAGGGTTGCCACCAATGTAAGGCTGCAGGACGGCTCCCGCGCCGTAAACACCCGGGTAAGTCAGAATGTGGCCGATGCGGTGCTGGTTCGGGGTGAGAGGTACTACGGCGAGGCCGTGGTGGTGGACAAAAAATACCAGACAGCCTATGAGCCCATCAAGAATCCCCAGGGAAAAACCATCGGCATTTGGTACGTGGGAATATCCAAAGAAATTATCGGCCAGATGATTAATGATATGTATATCACTGTAATTGGGGCCTCGCTGGTCCTGCTGGCGTTCTCCTTTCTTGCCTGGAACTTTTTCTTCGGGAGGGTACTGGTCAAACCCTTGCGGGGTATTCAGGAGTTGATGGCCCGCTCCCGGCAGGGTGACCTCACCGTACGGAGTGAGGTTTCATCAGGGGACGAAATTGGACAACTGACCTCATCATTTAATCAGTTCATAGAGAAAATACAGCATATGCTCATTGACATACGGGACAGTTCCATCATCATCAGCGAATCACTGCGCGAAATGTCGTCCATGGCAGGAAACATGGCGGCCCGGAACACCGAGATGAATACAAAAATAAACGTGGTCAACACCGCTGTGGGGCAGATCACCGAGAGCATCACCGGAACGGCCTGCTCCTCCTCGGAAACCAGCGACTACATCAACATGAACGCCTCCGCCCTGGAGGACATGTACGGCAGCGTACAGAAACTGGCCTCGGCATCCGAGCAAATATCGGCCAGCCTGGAGCAGGTTACCGTTTCGGCGGAGCAGAATTCCGACAGCATTAATAAAATATCCCATTCCTCCCAGGACATGTCGGCCTCGGTAAACAGCGTGGCCACGGCGGTCAAGGAAATAAACAGCTCCCTTAATGAGGTCAGCCGCAACTGCGAGAGGTCCATTCAAATCACCGACAACGCCGGGGTGAGAGCTGCCGAAACCAGGGAAATCATAGGAAAGCTCAATGACTCCTCCAGGCAGATTGGAAAGATTGTAAATGTAATCAACGACATAGCCGAGCAGACCAAGATGCTGGCCTTGAACGCCGCCATCGAGGCGGCCGGGGCCGGGGAAGCCGGCAGGGGCTTCGCCGTGGTGGCCAACGAGGTGAAAGAGCTGGCCAAGCAGACGGCCGAGGCCACCGAAGAAATAAGCCTTCAGATAGAGGCTATGCAGGGCAACATGGTGGGGGCGGTACAGGCGGTGGAAACCATAACCCGGGTAATCGGCGAAACCACCGACATAACCAACACCATTGCCTCGGCGGTCACCCAGCAGTCGGAGTCCACCGGGGAAATATCCAAGTCCGTAGTGCTGACTGCCGAAAAGGTAGGACTGATCACCCGGGAGATTTCCGATGCCGCCTCCAATGCCAGTCACGCTGCCCGCAGCATTGACGAAACTTCCAAAGGGCTGCAGGAGGTGGCCCGGTCCATAAATGAGCTTTCCATTTCGGCCAACGACGCCTCGGACAACACCACCAAGGCTTCGGACAGGGTGGCTCTGGTAGCCAGGGACGCCGCCGAAATTTCCAGAGGGGCGGCGGAAATATCCCAGAGCATACAGGAAATCAGCCAGGTGTCGGCCGAAACCGCCGGCGGCGCCGATAAAACCAGCAAATCTGCAAGGGATTTGGCGGATATGGCCCAGAAGATGGAGTCCCAGATTCAGCAATTCCGGGTATAAGTAAATCAGTGGCCGAAAGGGAAGAGACACCGTATGAGCATACTGATTGTTGACGATTCTAAAACTACCCGATTAATAATTGAATCTTACCTGACTGAGTCCGGATACTCGGATCTGCTGTTTTCGGAATCAGCTCTGGACGCCTTTGAAAAGCTGGATATTAATTCCGCCGGGGAGACATCCGTGGACGCCGGTTCAGAAATAGACCTTGTTTTGCTGGATATTGTACTGCCCGACATGGACGGAAGGGAAGCCTGCCGCATCATAAAGTCTGTGGAGCGCTTACAGGATATTCCTGTAATAATGGTAACCTCCCTTACAGAAAGCGAGCACCTGGAAAAAGCCTTTGAGGCCGGGGCCATTGATTACATCACCAAACCAATCAATAAAATTGAGCTGCTGGCCCGGTCCCGGTCAGCCCTTAAGCTGAAGCACGAGATGGACAGCCGCAAGATGCGGGAGCAGAAACTGCTGGAGGTAACCAGGCAGCTGGAGGTGGCCGTTCAAAAGCTAAACCTCCTTTCCTCCCTGGACGGGCTGACGGGGATTGCCAACCGGCGGCGCTTTGACGAATACATGGATGCGGAATGGCGGCGGGGAAGAAGGCATTTTAAGCCCCTTTCTTTAATAATGGCGGATATTGATTTTTTTAAGGCCTACAATGATACATATGGTCATCAGGCCGGAGACGAGTGCCTGATGACCGTTGCCAACACAATTCAAAGCACGCTGAGACGCCCCGAGGATCTGCTGTGCCGGTACGGCGGCGAGGAATTCACTGTGGTTTTGCCGGGAACTCAAAAAAATGGGGCGGTTTTTTTGGCTGAAACAATATGCTCGGCGGTGGAGAAAAGGGCTATTTTACACAGCGGATCCAAAGCAAGCGATCATGTAACGGTCAGCCTGGGAGTGGCCACCATTCTTCCCACAAAGGAACTTTCAACGGCTGATCTGATTTCTGCGGCCGACGGAGCCCTTTACAGCGCAAAATGTCAGGGGCGGAACCGGGTTATGGTGGCCAGTGTCAACTTTAATAATTAGCGCAACCGCTAGGCTGGTGAGTGTTTGGAAAAGCTTAAGGTTTTAATTTTAGACAACTCTGTGTTTTACAAAAAAATACTGGCCCAGGCGGTGGAGAGCACCGGCCTGGGCATTGTGACAAATACCGCCTCCAGCGGAGCCCTGGCCATTGAAAGATTAAACCGGGGCAGCACCGATGTTGTCCTTTTGGATATGTTCACACCCGAAGCCAAATTACTTGAAACCCTGGATCAAATCCGCAGGCGCCACCCCCATATTTTCGTGATCATGCTGGTCTCCCCGGGGTCAGACAGCCAGGCGGAAAAATTCAGATCACCGGAAGCCGGCGTTATGAACTTTATAAAAAAACCTCCGGCGGCAACGGCTGAAAAAAATATCAGCGGCATGAAACAGAGGCTGCAGGGACTGTTTACCCAGATAATAGCCAGGAAGTTCACTTCCTGGAATGTAAACGCAGCGCCCTCCCTTCAGCGGAACACCACCCCTCCCCCAGCGGCCCCGGCGGCAAAAAAAAGGAGATTAAGCGGAGTCGACCTGGTGCTTATAGCCTCTTCCACCGGCGGCCCGGCGGCCCTGGAGACAGTTTGCAAAGATCTTCCGGCCGGATTTAACAAGCCCGTTCTGGTGGTTCAGCATATGCCGGCGGAACTGACCGGCAGAATGGCCCAGTCACTGGATAAAAAATGCAGCCTTCCGGTACTGGAGGCCCAGGATGGGGACGCCGTGAGACCGGGTCAGATAATGATCGCACCCGGAGGTTTTCATATGACGGTTGAAACAGGAAAGGGCACCGGTATAATCATAAAAGTTGAATCCACCCCCCCGGTAAACGGTGTCAAACCCGCTGCCGATGTGCTCTTCCGCTCTGTGGCCAGGGTCTACCGCAATAAAAGAGTGCTGGCCGTGATACTTACGGGCATGGGCAGTGACGGAATGCTGGGCGTGGAGGAAATAAAAAAGAGCTGTGAATGCTTCTGCCTGGCCCAGAGTGAACGAACCTGCGTTGTTTACGGAATGCCCAAAAGCGTGGTGGACGCAGGCCTGTCTGATGCCGTAGAGGATCTGTCCACAATACCTTTTCGTATTTTGCAAATCATTTCGGGCAGAGGTTAAAGCTTAAATCCACAAGAGCATGGGGATGGAATTTATTTCCGGATAGGAGTGTTGGCGTGAAAATTTTATCCGTGGATGATGTTTTGCTGATTAGGAAACTTACCAAGAAAACGGTGGAGGCCATGGGTGGGCAGCTCTTTGAGGCGTCTGACGGCATTGAGGCCCTGTCGACTCTGAAAAAAACCGAAGGAAAGTTCGATCTAATCATACTGGACTGGAATATGCCAAATATGAACGGTTTCGAGTTTTTAAACAAAATAAGACGCCAGGAGAAGTATAAAAACATCCCGGTAATGATGGCCACCACCGAGGGCGAAAAGGATAAGATCGTTAAGGCTGTCCAGGCCGGGGCCAACAATTATCTTATTAAGCCCTTCACCGAGCAGGAACTGACCAAAAAAATACTGCAATGCCTTGGATTGGGGTATGAATATGACTTATTAAACAACTGCTTTTCCGATGCCGCAAGGAATATTCTGGCATACTCCACCGGACTGGAGGTGTCTGAGGAATATGGACCTCCAGAAACCGCTGCGCAGAAGGATTATCTTTCCGGGCAAATGATTATACAGGGGAAAGTCAATGCCATTATTTACCTGACCATGGGCAGGGAAGCAGCCACCGGCATTATAAGCCTGATGACCGGGTTAAAGCCCCCGGAACTGACCTCAGAAGATATTCTTAACGGAACAGCAGACATTATCCAGAAGGTGGCCGCCAAGGCAAAAAACCTGCTGACAGGGATGAATGTTCAGTGGAGCATCTCAACTCCCTTTGTCTATGTGAGCTTTATCACGGAAGATCTTCATATACAACAAAAGAAGGTCTTCAGCATAGTTAAAAAATACCGGGCTGATGATCTGGTGGTAAACTATAAAATTTATTTTTTATAGAGTTTTTCATTCATGTAAGAACCAGCCGACATTATCCCGAAATACGGCTATAGCCCGTGTCAAAGGCCCGGAGGTTTAGCTCCCTGACACCGCCGGTAAAAAGAGACTCAATGGTTCTAATAAAATACTCCCGGCCAAAGGGCACAAGGCCGCTTGCGGCCATGGCCCCGGTCATGACCATATTGGCGGCCAGGGGGCTTCCGGCCTCCTGGGCCAGATGGGTGGCGGGCAGGGTATGGACCCTTGACACCATTTTTTTTACCGCCTCCTCTATGCGGGCGGGATGGGGGTATTTATCCTCACCCAGAAGACAGCCCAGGGGATAGTTGGGGCGGTCGTTCATGATCACCACGGTGTCAGGATTGGCATAATCCATGATCACCCTCATGGTTTCCAGGGGCTCGAAGCCCGCCACCACGTGGGCCCTCCCCCTGGGGATAAGCGGGCCAATGGGTTTATCCCGGGAGATCCTCACATGGCTCATCACCGATCCGCCCCTCTGGGAAACACCGAAGGTTTCACCTACGGCCACCCGGTAGCCGGCCTCGGCCGCCGCCACCGAGAGTATCTGGGAGGCCAGCACGTTGCCCTGCCCTCCCACACCGGTGATTATTATATTTAAAGGTTCCGCAAACAGTTTTGGCATCCCCTAAACCGTCCTTTCCACCGTGATGGCCTGCCGGGGGCAAAGGGTGGCGCACACCCCGCAGCCGTTGCATACCGCCTCGTCAATACGGGCCTTACCCGACTCCGCATCCCATATATTGGCAGGACAGGAGAAAACTTTGCTGCAGAACCTTCCGCAGCCGCAGGCATCCCCTATGCACCTCTTTCCATCCACATACACCCTGTTTTTTTGTTTTCCCTTAACGGCCGCCAGGGCGCAGGTTCTCCTCAGTATCAGCACCCGGGGACCTTCTTGCTGCAGCATCCGGCAAATAACATCAATGGTCGCCTCAACATCGTAGGGGTCCTGAAGGCTGCAGGGTATGCCTATGCCCCGGATTATATCTTCCATATGCACGGTGTCGGCAGGTTCCCCGGTGGCGGTGGAACTGCGCCCCGGGTGGGGCTGATGACCGGTCATGGCGGTGGTTTCATTGTCCAGCAGCACCAGCATAAAATTGGAGCGGTTATAGCGGGCGTTGATCAGTGCCGGCACAGCGGCGTGATAAAAGGTGGAATCCCCCACCACGGTTATAACCGGCCGGTTAAATCCAAAGCGGTCCAGCTTTCCCATGCCCCCGGCGATGCCTACCCCGGCGCCCATGCAGTGCACCGTCTGCAGGATATGGTAGCCGGTTCTGGCGATGCCCAGGGTATAGCAGCCTATGTCCCCCAGAACGATCCCTCCCCTGCCGTCCAGCTCCAGGGCCGTCTTTATGGACCAGAAAGAAGCCCTGTGCGGACACCCGGCGCAGAGGGCCAGATCCCTGCCCGGCATCTTTTCCCCCAGAAGCTCCAGGGCTCCCTTCCGACCGGAAAGAACAGGGCTTTTAAAGGCTGCCCCGGTTATTTTCGAAAGGGACCCGGCCAGTATATCCGGGTTCATCTCCCCTATGCCCGGGCCCGCCGGGCCGGCCACGTGGCCGCTCCTTTTGCCGTAAAAGGTGATGCTTCCAATGTCTTTCCAGTGGCGGGCGGCCAGGGCCATCACATTATCCTCCACAAAGGGCTCCACCTCTTCGGCGAATACCACCTCGGAAGCGTTTATAAGATAATCCAGCAGCAAGGATTCCGGCAGCGGCCAGGTGGTCCCCAGCTTCAGCACCCCGGTTTCCCTACTCAGATCCAGCATTTCCAGGGCCTCCAGGGCATACATGTAGCTGGGCCCGCTGGCAATGATCAGTCTTTGGGCCCTTTGAGGGCCGGTGTAGCTGTTGAATCCCGATTTACAGAACAAAGCCGAAGCCCTGGTCAGCTTCTGCTCCTGCATTGCGTGCAGGGCTATACCGAAGGTGATTACCCGGTCGCCCCTTTGAAATTCCGGCTCCCTTTCTGTACGGGCTATTTTCCCCAGCTTTACATCGCCGCTGGCGTGGCAAACCCGGGTGACACAGCGCACCACCACCGGCAGCGCCAGCTCCTCCGACAGTGAGAAAGCTTCCCTGGTCATGTCCATGGCCTCCTCTACCGAGGAGGGCTCCAGCACAGGCAGGTGAATCACCTTGCACAGATTGCGGGAATCCTCTTCCCGAACACTGGAGTGGGCCGCCGGGTCATCGCCCACCACTATTACCATGCCTCCCCGGCAGCCTGAAATGGCCAGGGCGCCGGCAAAGTCCAGGGCAACATTGAGGCCGTCAGCCTTCATCACGGTCAGGGATCTCAACCCGGTGAAGGATGCGGCCGCGGCCCCTTCCAGGGCCACCTTTTCATTGACAGACCACTCAACGTATATATCATGTTCCCCGGCCACCTTAGCCAGGGTTCCCAGCACTTCGGCGGTGGGGGATCCGGGATAGGAGGCGGCATAGGCCACCCCGGCCTCCAGAGCTCCCCGGGCGATGGATTCATTTCCGGTAAGAGCCACCCTGACCCCCGGCTTTTCCTCACGGACTCCCATGATGGTCACTGGTTCACTCCTCCCCACTGGGCTTCAATCTGTTCCCGGTACCGGCCCACCACAGGGAAGCCTGGTTTTCCGTCCTCAAACTCCGGCAGCCCCAGAACCCGCATTTTTTTATTCAATGCCGCCCTCCTTAACAAAGGCAGCCTTTCTTCGGGGTATTGAGCAATTTCTATAGCCCCCCTGCGCAGGGCCAGATCAACCAGTTCCCGCCCTTTGTCCGACCGGACAATCAGTGTATTCCAGGATGGGTCGAACTCAGTGGATCCCACCGATAGGTCCGCCCACTCCGAGGTGCTGTCAAAGCACAGGCTGCAGGGCTTTTTAATAAAAGGCCGTATTTCTTCCAACTGCCAGCGGCAATTCCCTGAATTGGTCTCCACCACCGGCCCCTCCAAGGGAATGTCCATCCTGACCATCTCTTCCCCCTTCACCCTGCGGAAAGCAAAGCGGTAAAAATCCGGGGAAAGGGACCAGAAGCAGAACAGCCCCAGGGCCATCCCCACAGCCTGAGGATTACTAAACTGATCTCCTGCCAAATTACCGGCCTGAGCCTTGCGCGCCGCGGCTATCTGGCAGGGCCTCCCCACCAGGCCCAATCCTGACATACCCTCCCGAAGGGCCCGGTTCAGCACTGCCAGGGATGGCACCGCTGTATACTTGGACCCGGCACAACCGTTTACCTCATCAACGGTGCGGGCCAGCACCGGCCTGGGGCAGAGAACCCCCCCCCCGGCCAGGGCCATCCCGGTAACCATTCCCTCTTTCAGGGCAAAGGCGGCCAAAGCCGAGGCAACCCCGCCGTACTGGGCTTTGGCCGCCCTGTTTTCACCGGCCCGGGCAAAATAAATTTCCCTTACCACACCCAGTGCCTGGTCCTCCCTTTCCCGGCCGAATACCGCCAGATCCATCTCCCTCAGGTCCAGGGAAACTTTGGGGCAGACCGAGTAACAGGCTCCCTCAGCCAGGCCGCAGGGGTTGATTACCCTGACCATGTCTCCGGCTGTTTTAATATAAGGGCAAAGTCCCACGCACATGCCGCAGGACGAACATAGTCCTCTGTCAATAATGTCCCTTTTTAACCGATCCTGACCAGGCATAAAACTCCTCCTTATACCCCGCCTATATGCCGGATAATTATTATTTCAAAAATTGAGGGTGGCAAAATAGTCTTCAATGGTCTCGGCCCGCCGGATCATCTCCACGCTTCCGTCAGCCTTCAGAAGCAGTTCGGCCGACCGCAGCTTTCCGTTATAATTGAATCCCATGGCGTAACCGTGGGCCCCTGTGTCATGTATCACCATGACATCGCCTATTTCAACCATGGGCAGCTTCCGGTTCACCGCAAATTTATCATTGTTTTCACACAGCGAGCCTGTGACATCATATATATAGCCCAGGGGCCAGTCCTCTTTACCCATCACGGTTATATGATGATAGGCCCCGTATATCCCCGGACGCATCAGATTGGCCATGCAGGCGTCCAGACCCACATAATTTTTATAAATTTCCTTCTTATGCAGTACGGTGGCCACCAGATAACCATAGGGCCCGGTTATCATCCGACCGCTTTCCATGGCCAGCTTAAGAGGGTGCAGCCCGTTGGCCACAATTTTCCTGTCATAGGACTCCTTGAGCCCCCGGCTCAGGTAATCCAGATCCACTGCCTGCTGCTCCGGGCGGTAAGGTATTCCTATACCTCCGCCGAAATTTACGAATTCAACCCTTATTTTCAGGGTCCGGAAAATCTCAACCACCAGATCAAACATCATGTTGGCCGTTTCAATAAAATAGTTGGGATCCAACTCGTTGGAAATAACCATGGTATGCAGACCGAACCTCTGCGCGCCCTTGTCCCTCATTATCCTGTAGGCGTCCAGGAGCTGCTTGCGGGTCAGTCCGTACTTGGATTCCTCCGGGCTGCCGATGATGGCGTTGCCCCCTTCCCTAAGGGGCCCGGGGTTATAACGGAAGCAAATCAGTTCCGGTATCCCGGCGTTCTTTTCCAGAAAATCAATATGGCTTATATCATCCAGATTAATTACCGCTCCCAGTTCTTTGGCCTTTATAAACTCATTGGCCGGCGTGTCGTTGGAGGTGAATATAATGTCTTCTCCCCGGATGCCCGATTTTTCCGCCAGAATCAGCTCCGGAAGAGAACTGCAGTCGGCGCCGCACCCCTCCTCATGGAGTATCTTCAATATATGGGGATTGGGTGTGGCCTTGACGGCAAAATATTCCTTAAAGGCCGGGGCCCAGCCGAAGGCCGCCAGAAGTTTCCGGGCATTGGCCCGGATGGCCTCTTCATGGTAAATATGAAAAGGCGTGGGATGCTGTTCAATTATCCGCATCAGTTGTTCCTTGGAAAAAGGTGGTTTTTTTTCGGCCATTAAAGCTTTCCTCCAAAAAGTATTGTCGACAATAACTATTAAAACGGCTGCGCCGCTGTGAACCTCCGCCGTGCCCCCAATGGCCTAAGGCTTGATACCAATGCTTTCAAAGGACGTCCTGGCATCCATTATATGCCGGCGCATACTTTGCTCGGCAATGTCGGAATCTCTCTTTCGCAGATCATCCAGTAGAAGCTGGTGCTTTTGTATGATCTCATCCCGGCTGGCATGAGTAAACATTAAGAATGAAAAAAGATACCTCTGGGCATTTACCACCGACCACATTTCATAAAGCCGCGGCAAACCACATCTCCGGCAGATAAACTCGTGAAACTCCAGGCTGAACCCGGAAAGCTGGCTTACCGTTCCTTCCGGGGGCAAAGTTTTGGCCTGCCGCAATAGATCCTGAAGGTAATTGAAGTCCTCATGGTCAAACAATTCCGCAGCCTTCCGGGCGGCCAGCCCCTCCAGCACGCTGCGGAGCAAGTATACCTCAAGAACATCGTCCCGGGACCATTCCACCACAAATGTCCCCTTGTGCGGTATAACCTTTACCAGCCCCTCGTTTTTTAGCTGGCCCACCGCTTCCCGGATGGGGCCCCGGCTGATGCCCATCTCCTCTGCCAGCTTGCTTTCCACCAGACGCTCCCCGGGCTTTAGATTCCCGTTCATTATTGCGTCTCTTATAACCTGCAGAGCATGTTCCTTTAAAGTTTCAGCCCTTAACTGCGGAAAGGACAATCAGAACCCTCCCATATATGCGTTGACTTATAATAATTCAGATTATACATGTTTCAGAAACTCATTACAACGGATTAATCACCGCTGCATTAACTGAAATTCCCCAACCGCAAGAAAGAGGAATACCCATCAAGCTATTGCTTTTAAGGTCTTCCTCCATCAGTTGCGGGATATCCCTCCCAGGTTTATTTAAGCAGGTTGGGCAGAAGCATAACCACCCCGGGCATGTAGGTCAGCATGAAGGCCACAATGGTGGCTACGATCAGGAAGGGAAGGAGTGACGGTATGATCTCTTCCACCGTCCTGCCGCTTATCCGGCTGGCCACGAAAAGCGAGAGGGCCACCGGAGGGGTTACCTGGCTTAAACCAAGCACCATAACCATTATGACGCCATAAAAGGCGGGGTCCACACCCAGCTTGGTGATAACCGGCAGAAGCATGGGTGTAAGGATCAGTATGGCCGCCCCCTGGTTCATAAAGAACCCGGTAACAAAGAAGAGAAGGTTAAGCAGGAACAGAACCAAGTATGGGCTGGAAGAAACGTTGCTCATATATGCCGTGATGTCCTGGGGAACATGCTGGTTGGTCATAAGCCAGCCGAAGGCGGTGGCCCCGACCACCACCAGCATTATGGCGGCGCTGGACTCTGTCACCTGTACGGCAATTCTGGCGAGCTTTTGCATATCCAGCTCCCTGTAAACAAAAAAACCTATAAGCAGCGCATATACACATGCCACCACCCCGGCCTCGGTGGGAGTGAAAACTCCTCCGTAAATTCCTCCCAGTATAATCACCGGGGTCAGAAGGGCCAGGAAGGCATCTTTCGCAGCCACCGCCGTTTCCCTCAGCGTGGCCCTTTTTTCACCCCGGTACCCTCTGCTGGCCGATATGATGTAGGCCATCACCATCAGAGTAATTGCAAATATGATTCCCGGAACAATTCCACCCATAAAAACATCCAGTACCGACACGTTGGCGGTAATCGCAAAAAGTATCATGGGAATGCTGGGGGGTATGAGAATGCCCAGTTCCCCGGAGATGGCCAGGAGAGCCGCAGAGAAGCGGGAGTCATAGCCCTTCTTTTCCATCTCTTTGATCATAATGCCCCCGATGGCCGCAGTGGTGGCCGGGGCCGATCCGGTAAGGGCGCCGAAGAGCATGGAGCTCAGCACCGAAACCATAGCCAGGCCGCCGGTAAGAGCTCCCACCAGAACCGAGGCCAGCCGGATCAGCCTGCGGGACATCCCACCATGCTCCATAATGGCCCCCGCCAGGATAAAAAAGGGAATGGCCAGCATGGGGAAGGAATCAATGGAGGTGAATGTTTTTTGGACAATGACCATCAGAGGCAGGTCGGACATCATCATGCCGGCCATAACGGCCAGCAGCAGTCCAATCCAGATGGGCATTCCAATTAAAAGGCAGCCCAGGAGAACAATAAAAAGAATTGTAACCATTAATATTTCACCACCTTAACTGCCTGACCGGGCCGGTCTCAGCAGCGCCCGGCCCGCCTGAACCAATGCCTCAACCAGGAAAAATAACATTAACACGGTCCCTGCGGGGATGGCCATGTAAGGTATGGACATGGTCATTCCCATGGCGTCGGAAACCTGACTTGAATTGTTTAAGGCCAGTTCAGCCCCTGATACCGCAAGAAAAACAAGTACCCCTCCGGATAGAACGGATCCTATAAACGCACAGGAAACCCCCAGCTTGGGGGGGAGCTTGCTGACCAACATGTCCATGGCCAGGTGGCCCTTGCTCCTGACGGCCATTGCCCCCCCCAGAAGGGTTATCCAGACAAACAAATACCGTATTAATTCTTCGGCCCAGGGGATGGGTGAGTGCAGAACGTACCGAAGCACTACCTGTGAAAAACCGGCCACGATCATTGCCCCCAGCATCAGCAGGGACAGCGCCTTTACAGTCTGGTAGGTGATGTCGGCAACCTTTTTCAGCCCATCCATATTGATTGGTTCCCCCTATTTTGCGTTTTTAACTGCTTCAATCAGATCCTTGCCGATCTTCGGCTCAAAAGTGGTGTATACCCCTTTTGTCTGCTCCATAATTTTGGACTTGTCAGCTATTTCATTGATCGCTACACCCTTAGACTTGATCTCGTTCAGGAAACCCTTCTCCTCTTCCCGGGCCAGCTTGCGCTGGTAGTCCATGGCTTCCCTGGCGGCCTCGCCCAGGGCCTTCTGGAGGTCCGCCGGCATTTCACTGAATTTCTTGGAGCTCATGATTAGAACGGCCGGAACGTACATGTGGCCGGTCATGGAGAAGTACTTCTGCCCGGCTTCCGAGAACTTGCTGGTGATAAAGTGCGCCGGGGCGGCTTCGGCCCCGTCCACTGTTTTCTGAGACAGG
Source organism: Peptococcaceae bacterium BRH_c4a (assembly GCA_000961585.1). GTDB lineage: Bacteria > Bacillota > Desulfotomaculia > Desulfotomaculales > Desulfocucumaceae > BRHc4a. Next base: position 98,015 of record LADN01000049.1, read on the forward strand.
GCGGTGAACAACTCACCCCAGTCGGTGGTTACCGGCAGGGTACCCATGGCCTTGAAAGTGTCAACATACACTTGGTTGGGGAATACCCGGAGTTTAAGACCCTTCATGTCCTCCAGTGAGTTGACCGGGCGGTAGCGGTTGAAAACATGGCGGAAGCCATTTTCACCCCATCCCAGCACCTTGATTCCCTGCTTGTCCGAAGCCTCGGCAAGCTTTTTACCCACTTCTCCCTGGAAAACCTTGTCCACATGGTCATAGTCACGGAAAATGAATGGAAGGTCGGCCACCAGCATTTGGGGAACGAAGGCTCCCAGCTGGGTGCTGCCCACCAGCTCCATGTCGGCGATGCCGTTCTTGACCCCTTCAGTGCGATCCCTGGTTCCTCCCAGCACTCCCGAGGCAAAAACCTCCACCTTTATCTTGCTGTTGCTCTTCTGGGCCGCCAGCTCTGCGAATTTAACCAGCCCTTTTTGGAACGGGTGGTTTTCCGGCATGGCGTGGCCCACCTTGAATACATACTGCTTGTCAGGCGCCCCTGACTTTTCTTGGGAACCCTTGCCGCCGCCGCATCCCACGGCGGTAAAGCCGACCACTGCCGCCAGCGCCAGAACACCGGCGATTCGGGCAAAACTGCCCTTTCTGAATTCTTTCTGGTTCAAATTGTTTACCCCCCTGTTTTATTTATTTTTTATTATTATCCCGCTATCCCGGTTTTGCCTTGCACCGGGAACCGGGTAAAAATATTTAATATGCCAAGATCTATACCTCAAAGGGAACGCCGTACTCCTCACCGATCCTGATCAGCTCCCTGCGGGTTGACTCATTGATTACGCAGCCCTCCTTGAGCCTCCGGGACCTTTTTTGCGCCGACTTTTCCCCGGGGATGATAATTTCAGATCCCCCATCCCCCGGCGGGCTCTCCTTGATCTGATTTAAAAACCGGCTCAGGCGCCGTTGAAACTCATCCCAGGGAATAAATTTTTCCACATCCAGCACCATCACCAGATGGCCCATTCCCAGGGGCTTGCTGTAATCAGGCGGCATCAGTGAGGCCACATTCCTTCCAAAGGAAGCCCCGGTCAGCACACCGGCCAATATTTCGATCATCAGGGCCAGGGCATAACCCTTGTGTCCGGCAATGGGCAGAACAGTGCCCAGCAGGGCCTCCCGGGCGTCTGTTACCGGCCGCCCCCCGCGGTCTATGGCCCACCCTTCCGGAATGGCGCCGCCCTCCCGGGATGCCAGTATGATGTTGCCCCGGGCTGTAACACTGAGCGCCATGTCCAGTATAACGGGATCACGGCCCTCCCTGGGAACCGCTATGGCGAAGGGGTTATTACCCAGCTCGGGTTCCCTGCCCCCCCAGGGGGCCATAATAGGACTGGTATTGGTGAAAATTATGCCTATTTTCCTCCGGGAAACCACTCTTTCGGCCAAAATTCCCAGGGCTCCCGCATGGCCGCTGTTGCGCACGGCAACCACTCCCACGCCTATTTCAGCCGCTTTTGAGGCAGCCATTTCCAGGGCCAGGGCAGCCACAACCTGACCGAATCCGTGGTCCCCGTCCAAAACGGTAACCGCACCGCCGTCCTGCACCACCCTTATCTCCGGGTCGGGCTTCATGACACCCCTTTTTACCCTTTCCAGGTACATTCCCAGCCGGGACATTCCGTGGGTTTCATGTCCCCTGAGGTCGGCCTCGGTGAGACACTGGGCCATTATGGCCGCTTCATCGGGAGGCATCCCAACCTTTTCCAGAACCCGCCTGCAAAAGTCCGACATCATACCACTCATGACCTGATCGCCCCCCCCTTTCCACGCATAGATGCCCCTGTTCACTGTACTGTCCGCCACTCACTGTCAATACCGGGTCAGAGGCACCTGCCTATGCGGCTGATGGCTATCTCAACCTCTCCCAACACCTCGGCCCGGGTCATACTGCCGTTGCAGACATCGGCCAGCCGGGCTTCCAATATTTTTGCCGCCCCATCCAGCGACATTTCCCCGGCAATAACGGCCGACAGGTCCACATCAATATTGTCAGCCAGGTTCACCACGGTGTACGGATTGCCAGAAACCTTTATGGTGGGGGCGACAGGGTTGCCCGAGGTATTTCCTTTGCCGGTGGAAAAAACAATGGCATGGCAGCCTGCCGAAGCCATGGCCGTCATATTCTCAATTCCCGGGCAGGGGGCGTCCATCACCACGAATCCCTTGCATGACGGTCTCCGCCCATACCCCACAACCTCCATGAGGGTGCTGGAACCGCCTTTTTTGATAGCCCCCAGGGCCTTTTCCTCAATGGTGGACAGACCCCCCAGAATATTGTCGGGGGTGGGGTTTGATCCCAGCACGTCCACTCCCATTTCGGAAGCATAGGTAACGCAGAAGTTCACAGCCTCCACCAGCTTTTGCCCGGTGGCCCGATCCTTGGCCCTGACCGCCAGAAGGTGCTCTCCCCCCAGTATTTCCAATGTTTCGCTCATGATGGCGGTGCCGCCCCGTTCAATGACCATATCTGCAACTTTACCGGTGGCCGGGTTGGATACCAGCCCCGAACTGCCGTCGGAACCCCCGCACTCCAGGCCTATCACCAGATCCGACCAGCTCATGGGCTCCCTTGCCTGAGCCCCCGCATCCAGAGCCATTTTCATGGCATACCGGGAAGCAACCTCCGTGGCCCTGACGGTTCCGCCCACATCTTCAATGGAAACAACCTCCGCCGGGCGGCCGCTGGCGGCAATTCCACCTGCGATGGCCAATGCCGAATTGATTTCCAGGCTGACGACTATAGCCCCGTAAACATTGGGGTTTGTTCCCAAGCCAATAAGTGTGTTTTTATGCTGTTCATAATCATCCCCCAGCATAGCGCGGCCAAATCCGGGAGTAAGCGCCACAGTCCCCTGCACTGCGTTTACCACCCTGCGCACCACCGGATTGGAATTATCCATGGCGGAAATTACCGCCACATAATTTCTTATCCCGATATCGCCGTTCTGCCTGCGGTAACCCAAAAGATTAGCTGCACTCATTATATCTATCTCCTCACCCTCAAGCTGCGGATATTATGCACATGAACATGCTGCCCAGCTGAGATGTCCTCGGTGGCTTCACCGATAACCTCACCGTATTTGTACACCCTGGCTCCCCTGGGGATGGATTTTATGGCAATCTTGTGGGCAAAGGGCACCTCGTCTATCGCCACAACATTTTCCCCGCCGGAAAAATCAACCTGATCTCCGGCCTTCACAGGGGCCATTGACACAGCCACATTATCCTTTTTGTCCAGCACCAGACATTTGGTCACAACAAACTCCTCCCAAACCATACTTTAAATAATTGTTAACAGTAGACTGTCAACTGTTAACATTCGACTCGTTTAAATAATATCCTGCTCCATTAAGAAAATATTAAAAAATTTTCTCCGGACCCCTGTTCGGAACCCGGAAAATAATGAAAATGATTATCACTAAGTAACAGGGCAATCCATGTGAAGATTTAGACAGCTAATTGGGCTAAATCACCTTTTTTCGGCCTTGTTAAAAGGGCTTCTGCGAAATATGATATTGATAATCATTTTCAACTAGGAACAAGCGGGAGGATTGAAATGAAAAAAAGTTTATTATTTGTTTACGCAGCAATATTGCTGATGGCCGCCCTTGTGGCCGGCTGCGCCCAATCCCAGGATCCGAAGGGCACCGGGGAAAAGAAAGAAGGTTCCCCGCTGGCGGTTTATTCCGGACGCAAGGAACCCCTCATCAAGCCTGTCCTGGATGCTTTTGAAAAGGACACCGGCATCAAGGTTACCCTTCGTTCAGGGGGAGCCTCTGAATTGGCCAACGCCATAATTGAAGAGCAAAAGTACCCGGGCGCCGACGTATTTATAGCCAATGACGCCGGCACCATGGAAATGTTGAGGCAGAAGGGACTGCTCCAGCCCAATCCTTCACCGGCGCTGAAAGCCGTACCCGAGGATCTGAGAGCGAATGACGGCTCATGGATTGGAGTTTCGGCCAGAACCAGGGTTATCATGTATAATACCAACCTTGTTAAAGAAAGCGATCTGCCGAGATCCATAAAAGACCTGGCTGACCCCAGGTGGAAAAAGCAGGTGGCCATCTCTGCCAGTTCCAATGAGTCGTTGATAGGGCACATAACAGCCCTGAGGCTTTCCATGGGTGATGCGGAAACCGAAAAACTTCTGCGCAGCCTGATGTCAAATCAGGCGCAGTCCCTGAAAGGGCATACCGAAGTAAGAAAAGCCGTTGGTTCCGGCGAGTTTAAGCTGGGGTTGGTTAACCACTATTATTACCACCTGCAGAAACAGGAAGGTTCTCCGGTGGGAGTAATATACCCGGACCAGGGAGAAGGACAAATGGGGGTTCCGGTTAATGTGGCCGGGGCAGCAATTGTTAAGGGATCCAAAAACAGTGAGTCCGCCCGAAAATTCATTGAATACCTTATCAGGCCCCAAACCCAGGAGCTTTTTGCCAAGCTGAATTATGAAATTCCGGTGGTTGAAGGGGTTCCGGCCAATGACGCCAGGAGACTCGACCAGTTCAAGCGGACCCCGGTCAAAATGGAACAACTGGGATCCGAGCTCAACAAAACCATAAACTTGATTGAAAAGGCAGGCCTGCCTTAATAGCGACCCTTAAGCGGCCCCAAGGATATCTGGATTG
>LADN01000062.1 GCA_000961585.1 Peptococcaceae bacterium BRH_c4a
GTCGCTTGAGGGTCGCTTTTAAGGCAGCCTGTCACCATTCTGGATTCTGGCTTCTGGATTCTGGATTCCCAAGCGCCCTTTAGGGCGTTTTTTTACTAGCCCAGCATTCGGCCTATTTTTTCAGTGCCCAGCCGGGTGGCCTTAACGGCCTGCTCCATTCTTTCCGCAGTGAAGGAATGGCTAAAACCCACCATCCAAATAGCATAGGAGGGGCTTCCCATAGTACCGGGGACGGGAACACAGATGGCGTTAACACCTCTTATGTATTCCTCAAAATCAGTGGCGTAACCATCCTGGCGGGCTGCCCGGATTGCTTCAAGGTATTCTTCGGGGTTGCTGATTGTTTTTTCAGTAAACCTGGGAATAGGTTTTTGCGACAGGTGATTTTTTATCTCGGCATCCTTCAGCCCCGCTAAAAAAACCTTTCCGGCCGCACCGGCATAGATGGGAATCCTGGTCCCCACAGGGGCGGATATTTTCAGTTCGGCAGGGCTGTCCGCCCTTTCGATGATGGTTATGCCCTTCTCATCAAAGGTCCCCAGAAAGGTGGTCTCCCTAAATCTGTTGCTGAGGTTTTCAATCACCGGTTTGGCCAGCGCCCTTATATCCACCCGGGCCATGGCTCTGCTGCCCAACTGAATCAGGGTGGGGCCCAGCCTGAATTTTTTATTGCTCCCGTCCTGTGTAATTACTCCCAGGTCCAACAGGGCCTGGGTTACACCATAAACAGTGCTTTTGGAAATGCCAAGGCGGCGGGACAGTTCGCTGATGCCCATTTCGTCATCAGTTTCCGCAATCTCCCGCAGTATGGAAAAAACCTTGTATACCAGAGGAGCGCTGTAAGTGGTGCTTTCCTTGGTGTCATTCAACATTTGTCATAGATCCTTCCGGCAGCGGACTTTAGTCCGCTCTCCATTTCTTTCTTTTCCTTCAGTGCCCGCCAAACCTTTTCGTAGCTCAGCGGCAGGCTGTACACCCGCACGCCCATGGCGTCATAAATTGCGTTGGAGAAGCACCCCATGGTGGGAATGGTGGCCCCTTCACCGACCTCCTTGACACCCCAGGGGGCAGCCGGCTCGTAGCTTTCCACCAGTTCCGAGGTTATTTTGGGCATGTCGACGGCTGTGGGCATCCGGTATTCACCAAGGTTTCCGTTAAGTATCCTGCCGTTTTTATCAAATACCACCTCTTCCCACACCGATTCACCCATCCCCATGAAAAGTGCCCCGTGAACCTGGCCGCGCAATAGAGCCGGGTTGATCACCATACCGCAGTCGTGAACATCCCAGACCTCTTTTACATCTATCTGTCCGGTCTCGCCATCTATTTCCACCTCGCTGATCTGGGCGGCAAAGCTGTATGCCGGGGATGTGCCCACCGGGGCCCCTTTGAATTTCCCTCCCAGCTTTGGCGGTGTGTAAGAACCTCTCCCCACCAGGGGGCCTTTTTGCACGAAAAATTCCCGGGCCACCTCGGCAAAGGTTCTTGTAGCTTCCGGGCTGTATTTTGAAAACACAATGCCTTCCCTGCAGTCCAGCTCTCCGGGAGGCAACTCCATCATTTCTCCGGCCATTTCCAGCAGCTGTTGCTTCACCTCTTCCCCGGCCTGCTTTACAGCCGAGCCGGACATCAATGTCTGTCGGCTGGCGTAAGCGCCGAAATCGTGGGGGGTGGTCTCTGTGTCAGCCGATACAATCTTCATGTTTTCATAGAAATAACCCATGGCCTCGGCAGCCATCTGGCAAAGCACGGTGTCGGAACCCTGCCCTATATCAGTGGCCCCGGTATAGAGGGTGGCGGCCGAACCATCCTCGTGCACTTTGATAATGGCGGCAGCTTGGGGCAGATTGGTGCGATAGATGGGATAACCAGCGCCTGAAACGAAACTTCCCACCGCCAGTCCTATACCCCTGCCACTGGGCAGATTGCCCTTTTTTTGTTTCCAGCCTGACAACTCCCGGGCCTTTTCAATACAGGCCGTCAGCTCACAGGAGTTTACCTTGAACTCGTTGGGGGTAATGGTATTGGGCTGGCGGGCGTTGCGAAGCCTCAGTTCCAGGGGATCTATACCCAGGTCCCGGGCCACCATATCCAGGTGGGCCTCCAGGGCGTACCTGGGCTGGGGAGCCCCGTGCCCCCTCTGGGCGCCGCAGGCGGGCAGGTTTGTATAAGCCCTGATCATATCAAATTTATAGTTTTCAAAATCGTAGGTAAGGGTTAGCATGGCGCCGGCGTAATAGGCCGAGGCAATACCAAGGCTGGTGTAAGCCCCCCCGTCCATAATAAAGTTGGCGTGCAGACCCAGTATTTTGCCGTTCTTGTCCACCCCGGTGGTTACTTCCATGATCTGGCGGTGGCGGCCCCGGTTATGGGCGAACATTTCGTGGCGGTCATAGAACATTTTAACAGGACGACCGGTGATCCTGGACAATGCTGCCCCGGCAAACTCCAGTCCGGTGGGCTCCAGCTTTCCTCCGAAGCCTCCCCCCACGAAGGTTTTGATCACCCTGACATCGCCCATTTTCAACCCGAACTCCCGGGCAATGTAGTACTGATGATAATGGGGCGACTGGGTACTGGAATAAACGGTCAGCTTTCCGCCCTCCCAGATGGATATTGCCGAGTGGGGCTCGATGGGACATTGATATGTCCTCTGGCCCATGAATAGATCGGTCCTTACGTGATGCGCTTCGGCGAAGGCCTTTTCCACATCTCCGAAATTCTGGTGTATCTCGGTATTTATATTCATAGGGTATTCGTCATGGATCCGGGGGGCTCCTTCCCTGATTGCCTCCACGGGGTCAAAAACTGCCGGCAGCACCTCATATTCCACCCTGATCAGCTTAAGTGCCCGGTATACTGTTTCCTCGTCCAGCGCAGCCACAGCCGCCACCTTGTCTCCCACAAAACGGACCTTGTCGATGCAGAAAATGTTTTCGTCCCAGCGGGCAGGGCTGATTCCGTATTTAAGGCTGGGCACGTCCCTGTGGGTGATTACCGCCTTCACCCCGGGCAGTTTTTCAGCCTTGGAGGTGTCTATGCTGATAATTCTGGCGTGGGCATGGGGGCTGGTAAGTATCTTGCCCACCAGCATATTGGGAAATTTAAGGTCCCCGGTGTATTTCGCCTGGCCGGTAACCTTTACCCGACCATCCATTTTGGGGACGCTTTTGCCAATAACCGAGTAATTCTCGTTCAATGATTTCACCCCTGTTTTTTAGTTAATCTCCCGTCGCCTCCAGCACGGCCTTGACAATATTTACATAGCCTGTGCACCGGCACAGGTTTCCGGAAATGGCCTCCCGCACCTCTTGCTCAGTGGGTTTGGGGTTGCGGGCCAAAAGCGCCTTGGCCGACAATATCATCCCCGGGGTGCAGTACCCGCACTGAACCGCAGCGTTATTTACAAAAGACTCCTGAATTTTATCCAGCTTTTCGCTCCGGGCCACCCCCTCAATGGTGGTGATCCCCCGCCCGTCGGCCTCCACAGCCAGCACCGTGCAGGAATTGACCGGCTTGCCGTCCAACAGCACTGTACAGGACCCGCAGTCCCCCAGCTCGCACCCTTTTTTGGTGCCGGTCAGGTCCAATTGATCCCTCAGAAGGTTGACCAGAAGTGTATTGGCCTTCACTATAACCGTGTAAGGATCGCCGTTGACGTTGATATTTACCAGATATCTTTTGATGCCATCCTGGTCTGTTAATGCCTCCACTTAAACATACCCCCCTGTTTTAGACGTGTCCTTCATTTATAGCCCTGCGCAGCGCCCGCCTGGTAAATACCCTGACCATGTCCTGCCGGTATTCCTTCGATCCCCTTATATCCGATATGGGGCTGCATTCACCGGCTGCGCAGACCCCTGCTTCTTCCAGCAGTTCGTCAGTAACAGCCCTGCCCCTGATCAGTTCCTCGGCCTTAACCGCCCGCATTGGGGTTGGCGATACTGCGCCCAGGGCAATCTTTGCCTCTTTCAACACTCCTCCCGCCACCGTAACCGCCACCGCCACACCTACAACCGCAAGGGCCCCGGACCGGCGCAGGCCAAATTTCATATAGGTGCTGCCGGTGGACGTTTGATCGGGTATAACAATTTCGGACAATATTTCATCTGTACCGATCACCGACCGGTTGGGGCCGGTAAAAAAGCTCTCCAGGGGCAATTCCCTTTCACCATCGGCCCCCACCAGTTTGACTGCGGCGTTAAGCGCAATAAGAATAGGCGGAAGGTCAGCGGAAGGAACCGCATTGACTATGTTTCCCCCGACGGTGCCCACATTTCTTATCTGGTTATTGGCCATATGGTGCGCCGCCTCGCAAACTGAAAGATATTTTTTTTGCAGAACCGGAGAGTTGACAAGGTCATTGTGGGTAGCCCTGGCTCCTATGACAACCCCCCTGCCCTGCACGTAACCGATACCAGCCAGCTGACTGATGTTCTTCAGAGAAACAAGAACATCCGGGGCTAAAAGTCCGTGCTTCATTTTGATCATCAGGTCGGTGCCTCCCGCCAGCACCCTGGCCCTGGAACCAAAAGCGGCCAGTATTTGGCATGCCTCCTTCAGACTGCCGGGGGATTGGTAATCAAAATCCGGTAAATACATAGCCTACCCCTTCCTTTCAAGATGTTCAGCCAACACACAACGTTCACTCCGCTAGTTTATTGTTCACTATTATAAATTATGAAATACCTGGTAACGGTTTGTCAAGATGCCAAAACAGTCAAATTTTTTAACCCCTATTATGGGAACCTGGCCCCTGATCAGGCAAATACCCCATGGATTAAATATCAAGCAAAAAGACAGAGGTTACCCCACCGGGAAAAGATCCCTTTCCCTGTTGGAAATTATGCAGTAGAGTGCAAGGGCCAGGTTGAGAATACCGAACAGAAGGTATGCCGCACCCCAAAAATCCTGCCACAGAGAGGTGAAATACATGGTCATCATCAGGCCGGCCGACAGGAAATAGCTCCTGGCCTTTTCTCTGCCCAGGGCATTCCTGAAAAGCTTTTTGTAGCCGTGGGATACTTTTCCCCCATTTGCTTTCATCTCTCCCAATAATGCCGGGAAAATACTGTGATTGCTAATCCTGGCCAGATCCACCAGGCGGTAAAGATCCACCAGGGCGATCTTCTTTTTGCCCTCCAGGGCCGCCCTCCGGGCCTCGCCTGAGAAGATCCCGGCGGCCATCATTATACCAGCCGGCATATCCAGTTTTTTGATTTCCTGCTGGAACTGCAATACTTTATCTGCAGAAATATTGTCCCCTTCTTCTACCAAGCTGGCCACAGCCACCGGGATCCCCCGGTACAGCGCCCTGATGGCCGTGCTCCCGGACTGTCTATGGTCATCTTCGGGCCGATCCTTCACAATATGCACATCGGAAAAGCCCGGCATTTTCTCCAGTATCTCAACCAGCAGTATGTTAAGGCCGTCTGCTGTTTCTATTTTTTTTATTCTTTCTTGGCACTGAAGCCCGGCCACCCAAATCCTGTGATGGTCTAATTGCACATTTTCCAGCACTCTTCTGATCCTGAAGGCAAAGAATATCTCCAGAACCATCAGGGGAACAGACAGCAAAAGTCCCCTTGCGGCGCTTCCGGTGTGGGCTGTCAGGAAGGCAAAGGTCACCAGCAGCGCAATAAAAAGAAGGCCGTAAAAGTCAATATTTCTGGCCAGGGCATTTCTATGGCTTCTGGAGGGCTTTATGTAATACCTCAGATATTTTCCCCCGGCTCTCATTTCTTTCCATCTTTCCATGCTGAGACTAATGAACCTCTTTCCCTGGCTGTAATACTTTTTCATTTTTACCTCCAAAAAGAATTCATACCCTAATATTGCCATTTACAAAAGCAATCAATACACGATCAGCACTGCATTAAAAAACAACAAATAATTTAAACTAAAACCATTCGCAACGGTTTTCGGGAGGTGTGGCAAATAGGTCGTTCTGATAAGGATTCGGACAAAAAATATCGAAGTCTTGACCAGGTTATAGACCGTTATAGCCCCGGAGAGGGCCAATTAATCCGAATACTGCAGGAGGCCCAGAACATTTTCGGCTATCTGCCTGAAGAGGTGCAGACATATATTGCCGGAAAAACAGATATGCCTGTCAGCGAGGTCAATGGCGTGGTCACCTTCTACTCTCTTTTTCATACCGATCCCAGGGGTAAGCATGGAATCAATGTGTGCATGGGAACGGCCTGTTATGTCCAGGGCGCCGGGGATATACTGGAAGACTTCCGCAGGGATCTGCATTTAAAGGACTGCGACACCACCGATGACGGTCTTTTTACCGTAAAGAACACCCGCTGCATAGGAGCCTGCGGGCTGGCCCCGGTGATTACGGTGGACGGTGAGGTTTACGGCCGGCTGAACCGCAAGGAGGTTCCCAAAATACTCCGCAAATACCGCAAAATAGAGGAGGCAGCCGAAAAAACAGATGATCAACAGCCTGAAAGACCTGCGGAAAATCAGGAAAGAACGCCTGCCGGACCTTGAGTTAAGGCAGTATCAGGACATGAAATCCCAGCGCCTCCAGATTATGGTATGTGCCGGAACGGGCTGCTCGTCTTCCGGCAGCAAGCCGCTTATAGATCACCTGGAAAAAGCCCTGGCCGGAAGCAAACTGGATACCAGGGTGAAGGTGGTAAAAACCGGCTGCTTTGGCTTTTGCAAGCTGGGCCCAATACTGGTGGCGCATCCCGGATCAATATTTTACTGTAATGTTTCCCATAGAGACATACCGGAACTGGTGGAGCAGCACTTTATAAAAGGTAAAATTGTTGAAAGGCTTCTGTATGAGGAACCGGATACCGGCGAAAAAAAGAGAAGCCTTCAGGATATTCATTTTTTCAATTCACAGAAACGTGTGGCGCTTAGGCACTGCGGGTTTATCAATCCCGGGGACGTCCGGGAGTACATAGCCGCCGGGGGCTATTTTACCCTGGAAAACTGCCTTTCCGGAAAGAGTCCTGATGATATTATTGATACCATTAAAAAATCGGGCCTCAGGGGCCGGGGCGGCGGGGGTTTTCCGATGGGATTGAAGTGGGAGGCCGCCCGATCTTCCGAGGGGCCGGAAAAATATGTGGTCTGTAACGCCGACGAAGGAGATCCGGGAGCTTTCATGGACCGCAGCATACTGGAGGGCGATCCCCACAGCGTGTTGGAGGCCATGACCATTGCCGGTTACGCCATTGGCGCCAGGGAGGGGTATATTTACGTCCGGGCGGAATATCCCATTGCGGTGGACAGGCTGGAAAACGCCATAGCCCAAGCCAGGGAGTACGGGCTTCTGGGTGACAAAATATTTAACAGCGGCTTTGGGTTTGACATAGACTTGCGGTTGGGCGCCGGGGCCTTTGTCTGCGGCGAGGAGACGGCACTGCTGAAATCGGCTGCGGGAATGCGGGGAGAACCCCGTCCGCGGCCTCCGTATCCCGCCCAGTGCGGACTGTGGGGTAAGCCCACTCTTTTGAATAACGTGGAAACCTTCGCCAATATTCCTGAGATACTGTCCCGGGGACCTGCTTGGTTTAACTCCATGGGCACCGAAAAAAGCAAGGGGACAAAGGTTTTTTCCCTGGCCGGAAAAATTGTCAATACCGGTCTTATAGAAGTTCCCATGGGCACCAGCTTGCGCCAGATTATTTTTGACATTGGCGGAGGCATACCCGGGGGAAAAAAATTTAAGGCGGTGCAGACCGGCGGGCCGTCGGGGGGCTGCATACCTGAACAGTACCTGGATACTCCGGTGGATTATGAATCTTTAAAAACCATAGGATCGATGATGGGATCGGGGGGACTGATCGTCATGGATGAAAATGACTGCATGGTTGATATAGCCAAATTCTACCTGCAGTTCAGCCAGGACGAGTCCTGCGGAAAATGCACACCCTGCCGGGTGGGTACAAAGAGAATGCTGGAGATACTGGAGCGGATAACCGAAGGAAAGGGCCAAATGGAAGATCTCTATGAGCTGGAGGACCTTTCCAGGGAGGTTATGGACGCGTCCCTCTGCGGACTGGGACAGACCGCACCCAACCCTGTTCTGTCCACTATAAAGTATTTCAGAAATGAATATGAGGCCCATATTAATGACAAGGAGTGCCCCGCCGGAGTCTGCCGGAACCTTCTAGACTATACGGTGGACCAGGACAAATGTATATCCTGCGGGCTTTGTGCCAGGGCCTGCGTGGCTGAGGCCATAATAGGCGAAAAGAAAGGCCGGCCTTATTTCATCGACCGGCAGAAGTGTTTGAAGTGCGGCGCCTGCGAGGCCAAATGCCCCAAGGCAGCGATATACGCTCACTAGCCCTTGGGTAGGTAATTGGTAGTTGGTAATAGGCAGTTGCCTGGAACTAATAACCAATTACTTATAGCTTACAGCTTATAGCTTACCTCCCCGGGGGCTTGAAATCCGTCTGGGACCTGTTTTTATCCCGGTGCCTTTCGAAGGCCAGGTCTATCAGCCTGTCCAGCAGTTCCCTATAACCAATTCCAGTGGCTTCCCACAGCTTGGGGTACATGCTGAACCGGGTGAAGCCCGGAAAGGTGTTTATTTCGTTTACCAGAACCTCACCGTTATTCTTCCTGATGAAAAAATCAACCCGGGCTAGTCCTGCGCATTCCAGTCCCCGGAACACCTTAACAGCCAGATCCCGAAGTCTTTCAACGGTATCGGCAGGCAGGTCGGCCGGTATGATCAGGTGAGAAAGGCCGTCAACGTACTTTGACTGGTAATCGTAAAATTCATTGTGAGACACTATCTCGCCTGGCAGGGAGGCTGCCGGGTCGTCGTTTCCCAGTACGCTTACCTCCACTTCCCGGGCATCGATAAATTCCTCCACTATGATCTTGCGGTCATAGCTGGCCGCCAGGTCCATCCCCCGGACCAGTTCATCCCGGTTGCGGGCTTTGCTTATACCCACGCTGGAACCAAGGTTGGCCGGCTTTATGAAGCATGGATAACCCAGTTTCTGCTCCAAATCCTCTGTCAGTGTTTCTGGATCCTTTTCCCAGTCCTTACGCAGGCACCACCAGAACCCGGCCTGGGGAAGTCCCTGCTGGGCAAGAACGGTTTTCATCATAACCTTATCCATTCCCAGGGCCGCGCCCAAAACACCGGCTCCCACATAGGGCACATTGGCCAGTTCCAGCAGGCCCTGAACCGTTCCATCCTCGCCGTATGTTCCATGCAGCACCGGAATAACCACATCCACCATGTTTTCGCCGTCCGCCGACCTTTCTCCAAGGACCTTCAGGCCCCTGAAATTGGGATCGGCAGGAAGGAATACATGTTTTGCATCTTCCCCGGCATCGGCGGCAGAAGTGGGTGAACCACCAGACATAATCCAGGCCGGGGTAACCCCGGCCAGCCATTTTCCATCACGGGTTATAGCCACAGGAATAACGTCATATTTTTCCCTGTCCAGGGCAGCCATTACCGAAGCGGCCGAATTTATGGAAACCTCGTGCTCTCCGGAACGGCCTCCGAAAAGCAATAAAACCCTTTTTTTCTGCCTCATATTTTATCATCTCCGCTAAATTTTTTATGACAGTACTTTGTTAGGTGATATTATATATATTCTGGGCTTACTTTTCTATAACTAAAAAGGAAAAGCCCAGGCCTTCCATCTGGTTTTGCAGGGATTTTTTAAGGTATGCCTTCAACTGCCTCATATTGGCAATGCTGCCCCGGGCCACGTAGGATCCTTCAACGGTAATGGAGGCCACCATTTCAGGTCCCGGCATGGTCAGTTCAGCCACAATATCAACTCCTTGTTTGTTATGGTGATATTCCCATTGGGTTTTTTATCGTTAAGGAAAGTATATGCCATATTAAAGCATTAAAGCGCTAAGGCCTTGTTGTGCCCTGGCTCCTCCGGGGTCGCTCCTGGGTCACTCTGTGGCCGGTGGAGTGGTTTGAGGCCGTGCGGAATGTGCCGGAGGATGCTGATTGAGAAGTGAGAGGTGAGAGATACATTGCCCACGAGAATCCCACCTCCCACCTCTCGCCTCCCACCTCTCAAATGGTCGGCAGTCCGTTGGTGACCAAGCTTAGAGACAATTGCAGCCGGAGCTTCGCTGATACGTCCCTTATTTTAGACGCTTCAGTATCACAACCTCTTCTTCCTGGGTAGAAAGCCGATTGTCAATTTTTTTGATGTCATCCCAAATAAACTTAAGCTCATTCTTAATTTCTTTCTGCCCTTTCACAAGAGCCTCTTGGCCTTTCACAAGGGCCTCCTGGCCTTTCTCAAAGACCTCTTGCCTTTTCACAAGGGCCTCCTGGCCTTTCTCAAGGACCCCTTGCCCTTGCTCAATTGCCTTCTGGCCATCCATAAGCATTTTTAGTTGTTCAAGTACAAGCCTTTGGAATTGTTCGCTATCCATGTTCTAGCCTCCTACAATTCATCTTTCTAAACTTCCACAAGATCCTTAAATTTCCTGTCACGACCTTTAAATTTTCAGTAACCGATTATAGGGTTATTACCAGTTTATAGGGTTATTACCAGTGGCAGGCTGGTGGTAAAAAAAGCCGTTCCTAAGTTTACAGGAAAACGGCTGTTTTTTAACCAAACCAATTCTTTGTTACAGTTTACCCATATTTTATATGATCCCCGGAACATCAATTACTACAGCCTCTTCATCGCAATTGGGAAACTTGGGGCAGTTTATGCATTCCTTCCATACCTTCTGGGAAAGGGTTTCCTTTGGAACCAACCGGAAATTGCAGCTTTTAAAAAATCCCGGCTGGTAGGTCAGGGCAAATACCTTGGGAATCTTTAGATCGGCGGCCTCGGCCAGGAAGGTTTCCACCAGCATGCGCCCGATGCCTTTTTTCTGATAATCGGGGTGTACAGCAATGGCCCTTATTTCGGCCAGATCCTCCCATATAACGTGGAGCATTCCGGTACCCATAAGAACACCCTGATCTTCGGCAACGGTTATTTCCCGTATCCCCTCGTAAAGCATAGACCTGGACCTGGCAAGCATCAGGCCGCGGTCGGCAAAATAGGTGATCAGGCTGTGAACAGCTTCTATGTCGCACATTCTGGCTTTTCTAATAATCAACTTGCATCTTCTCCTTGACTTACTCTACATCTCGATACAGTATTTTACTGCGTTTATAAAAACGGGCAGTCCATGGGGCTCCCCCATTTCACCACGGCGCCAGTCAGGATGCTGGTGAACGGCCACAAATCTCTCCGGATGCGGCATCAAGCCCATTACCAGACCGGTTTTGTCGCAAATACCGGCTATGGAATTGATGGATCCATTGGGGTTTTGAGGGTATGACATGGTGGGCGCTCCGTCCCGGGCGGAATAGCGGAACACCACCTGCCCTCCTGTTTCAAGGGTGTTCAGTTGATCCCCGTCAGCATAAAACTTTCCTTCGCCGTGGGCCACCTGTACGCTTATGGTTTTGCCCGACATTCCCCTGGTGAATATGCAGGGGCTGTCCTCCACCTTCAGATTAACCCAGCGGCACTCAAACCTTCCGCTGTGGTTGTGCATCAGTGTGCAGCGTATATCACCCAGTTTTCGGCCGGGCAGCAGCCCTGTCCTTACCAGCACCTGAAAGCCGTTGCATATTCCTATGACCGGTTTCCCGGAGTCCACGAATTCCTGAAGGCTTTCCTTCAGATAGGAAGTGAGCTCCACGGCCAGAATCTTACCTGAGTGAACATCGTCCCCATATGAAAATCCTCCCGGCAGGGCCATTATCTGATAATCAGAAAGCCTTTCCTCACCGGATCTTAACTGGTTTACGTGCACCATGCGGCACTGGCCGCCGGCTTTTTCAAAGGCGTGTAAAGTCTCGGCGTCACAGTTGGTGCCGTCTGTTCTCAGTATGCATACCTTTGGCTTTAACATCCGAATACCTCCTTCATGGGCCGCTGCCAGGCTTCCCGGAGCAGGTCGGTATCCACCGCAAAGAGCACTTCACTTCCACGGCTGACAGTTATTTTCCCGGACCGGGTGGTTTTGCCCAGGACCCTCCAGGGGATCCCGTTAAATACATCCTGCAGGTCGGCCGGATTACCCACCTCAATGACAAAATTTCCGGCAGTCTCGTTAAAAAGCAATTCCACAGGAGTGTCAGTGTTCTCAATATTAATGCCGCAGCCCACATCTCCGCCAAAGCACATTTCGGCCAGGGCAGCGGACAAGCCTCCTTCGCTGATATCGTGGCAGGCCAGCAGCAGCCCCTGCCGCACGGCTGCATGAATTGCTTTGAAGACAAGGGCCATGGTTTCCAGATCAATCCTGGGCAAATTGTCCCCCTGGATGCCAGCCAGCCTGCAGTATACCGACCCGGCCATTTCTGAGGCAACCCTTTTTCCCACCAGCACTATATATGAGTCACTTTTCTTAAAATCTGTTGAAACTGTCCGGCTGACGTCCTTTATCCTGCCAAAGGCCGATATGCATAAAACAGGAGGTATTTTAATCAGTGTGTCGTCACTGTTCCTATAGGTGCTGGAAAGGCTGTCTTTCCCGGATATAAAAGGCATACCCGTTGCCCTGACAAAATCCACGCAGGCGTCCACCGCCATGTCCAGGGCGCCCAGAGACTCACTGTCCGGGTATGGCCAGATAAAATTGTCTATGAGGCATATATCCCCGGGGTCGGCCCCGGCCGCCACGGCGTTGGACACTGCCTCGGCCGCTGCCCACAGGCTGCCGTGATAGGGATTTATATTATTCAAAACCGGGTTCAGTCCATGGCTGACAATCATCCCATAATTACGACCGTACAGCGGGGCCACCACCACAGCGTCATTGGGGGCTCCGCCGTCCATGCCGCCCAGGGGGGGCAGCGCATTGGAGCCCTGTACCCCGTGGTCGTACATCCGTATAATGGGCTCCTTTGAGCAGACATCGGGATGGGACATGACACGGCAGTAAAAATCGGACCAATCTTCCACCGGCCCGGGATCTGCCTTCCCGCTTTCGGGCGGAGCCCAGCAGGCTTCCAGCTCCCTGCGGGGCAATCCATGGTGCAGAAAATCCATGTCCAGGTGGCACACGGTCTCACCATCGTAGGTCACTCTGAGGCTGTGATCATCTGTGAATGTTCCCAGTACTACAGACTCAACATTGTAGTTCTGGCAAATCTCCGAAAATATTGACCAGTGCCGGGGGTCCAGCGCCAGCACCATTCTCTCCTGGCTTTCCGACAGCCATATTTCCCATGGGCTCAAACCGGGGTATTTCAGAGGGGCCTTTTCCAGCCATACCAGCACCCCTGTCTCCGATCCCATCTCTCCCAGGGCCGAACCGAAGCCCCCAGCCCCACAGTCGGTTACCGCCCTCACCAGTCCCTGGCTGCTGGCTTCCAGCAGGGCGTCGGAGGTTCTTTTTTCCTCTATGGCGTTTCCTATCTGCACGGCGCTGGCATTGACATCAACGGTGCGGTGGGTCATTTCCCCGCTGGAGAAGGTGGCCCCGTGAATACCGTCCCGCCCTGTGCGCCCCCCAATCACCACGGCCAGATCCCCCGGCAGGGGTGTTCCTTTTTGACAGCCCTCCGCCGGCAGTATGCCGTAGGCCCCAACTATAACAGAGGGCTTTGCCCTGAAATCATCGTGAAAGTGCACCGAGCCATTATTGGTGGGTATGCCCATCCTGTTGCCATAATCTCTTACCCCGGACACCACCCTGCGCAGCAGGTACTTGGGGTGAAGACAGCCCGGCGGAACATCCCCGGGCTCCATCCAGGGAGGGGCAAAGCAAAACATATCGGCGGAAACGATCACCCTGGCTCCCCGCCCGGTACCCATAATATCCCTGAAAACGCCCCCGCTGCCGGTCATTGCCCCGCCGTAGGGCTCGATGGCGGAGGGTGAATTATGGGTTTCCACCTTTCCGCAGATGGCCCACCCGTCAAAAAACTCCATTACTCCGGAATTATCCTCAAAGGCTGATATCACCAAAGGATGGCTGGCCTCCCTGGTGGCCTCCTGCAGTCTTTTTAAAAGAGGAGACTTCTTCTGTCCGTTTACTATCAGGTCGGCCTTGAAGGTTTTGTGGCCGCAGTGTTCCGACCAGGTCTGGGCCAGCGTTTCCACCTCACAGTCGGTGGGGTCTCTGCCCAGTTCGATGAAATGGTTTTTTATGGACAGCATTTCTTCAATATTTAAAAAGAGTTTATCATGGCTCAGCTCCATTAATTGATCTTCTGTCATGTTCCGTACCGGAATTATGGCGGTGGGGCCTGGTTTCCCTTCAAGGATAAGGCTTTGAGGCCTTTTTTTGACCACCATTTCAACAGTTTCGTTGACCAGAAGCTTTTTAAGAATAACTTCAACAGTGTCTTTATCAGCCCCAGGTCCATAGAAAATATACTCCCTGCTGGAATCAACAGCCAAAAGCCCCCCGATGCCCAGGTCTGCCACTGACTTGACAATGGAAGCGGCCTCGGGGTTCATTACCCCGGGCTTGTAGGCAACCTCCAGCACTAACCCGCCTTCCAGCACAGGCCTGTTGATGCTGTACCGCTGAAAAATCTCCTCGGCCAGGAGGCGCTGGGCAATATACCCGGCCTCACTCTCGCCTATTCCCTCCAGGCGGTATACCTTTGCCGTTCTTACCCCGGTGATGTCCTGGACACCGAGGGTGTTGCGAATATCGTAAAGCAGTGCCTCCCCAACTGTATCCGGAAAATCCGGCAGGTTTACCACCCTTACTTCCTGTATCATCAATAACACCCCTCTTATTCCAGTGACATTAAGACAGGCCGCCGGCTGAAAGGCCACCGCCCGATTTCATAAAAGAATTTACCAGGTATTATAAAAACAATCATCCGGCCCTTGATGAGCCGGAGGTAAAGCAAAACTACAATTTTGATTTTATTATATTCGACTGCAAAAAACAACATTTAATATACAGATTTTGATTATCTGACTATTAACACCGGGCACGAGGCGTGTCTGACGACCCTGTTGCTGACGCTGCCCATGAGGTATCCCTTTATTTCACCCAGACCCCTGCTGCCCATAATAACCAGATCAAATCTTCCTTCCTTGGCCTCACGGCAAATCTCCATGGAAGGGTTGCCCCAAATTATTTTCCGTTGTTTTACAACAACTAAATATTAAAAGAAGCTTTAAAGCCCGAGAATTCGGGCTTTTCTCTTGTCAATCTTTGTGTATAATAATGTTGTGAATGTCGTGTATTGCGACATAATGGGCTTAGAGGTGAATTTATGTATCTAAGGAAAAGTATAAGCAATGGTAAACCCTATTTATCTTTTGTCCAAGGTTACAGGCAGGGTGGGAAGGTAAAACAAAAAACAGTTGAGAAGCTTGGCTATCTTGAAGATCTGGAAAAGGAATATTCTGATCCTATCGC
>LADN01000074.1 GCA_000961585.1 Peptococcaceae bacterium BRH_c4a
CCCTCAAGCGACCCCACAGCGACATGCAGTGAGGGGGAGTGATTTAAGTCCGTGCGGAATGTACCGGAGGCTGCTACTGTCTCTTAACGACCGAGCCTACGAATTTGGAGGTTAGATGTTGGAAGTTGGAAGTCGGATTAAGCTAGAAATAGCTCTGAGGTCATTTCCTACAAGTTTTCTAACCTCTAACCTCTGGCCTCCCACCTCCAAAATGGTCGGCATTCCGTTGGCGACCGAGTTTAGAGACAGTTGCAGCAGGAGGTTATGCAGGCCGGACTTAAATCGCTCCACCTACCCATTAGCGACAATGCAGCGACCCTCAAGTGACCCCGGAGGAACTAGGGCCGACAAGGCTTTAGCGCTTTAATACTTTAATGCGTCATATACTTTCCTTAACTATAAAAAAGCCTGCCGCATGAAATCATGGCAGCAGGTTCAATTTTTGAATTCCGCTTATTTCTTAGTAGCGTGAAGGCTGGTAGCAGTCTCTGCAGTATACCGGCCTGTCTTCTCTGGGCTGGAAAGGCACTTCGGTATTTTTGCCGCAGGTTGCGCAAACGGCCGGGTACATCTGGCGATCTTGGCGGCGATATCCGGACTGTCCGCCACCCCTGTTTTGATTTTTACGGGCTGCGCGGCATTCCGGGCAACGGCCAGGTTCATTTGTAAATCCCTTTTCTGCAAAAAATTCCTGTTCCGATGCAGAAAAAATAAACTCCACTCCACAGTCACGACATGTCAGATTACGGTCTTGTAACATTAAAAAAACCCTCCTCGATATTTTTATCCACCGGTATTAGGATTTGATTTTATGCTTAATCCCAAACCAATAAACTTGAGGAGAGGGAAACATGCAAAACCTAAATTTGCGGACAGTTATTATAATATCACTTTACATAATAAAAGTCAAAACACTATTTTTTTTTGTTTTTTTGTTTTCGACTACAAAAATGCCATTGACTCTGAAAGAAGAATGGGTTAATATTCCCACAAATACTGGCCGAGAATCTCCATAGTTTCAAAAGGGGGATAATACTGATGGGTCATTTGGCAAATGCGAAAGATGAGATTTACCGGGCACTGGCCGAACGCCTGAACAAGCACCCGGTAGGGGCGCCTGTTAATGAAATACTGATGGACATACTATTTCGTCTGTATACAGAAAGTGAAGCCCTGGTGGGCAGCAAATTCCCATTACTCCCAATGACCCTGGACAAGATCGCCGGCATTACCGGAATCAGGGAAGAGGAATTGAAACAAATTCTGAATGGCATGGCCGACAAGGGGCTGGTCATGGATATTCCCCGCAAGGAAAGCATTTACTACATGCTGGCCCCGATGGTGGTGGGATTTTTCGAATATACCTTCATGCGGGTAAACAAGGATGTAAATTTGAAGGAATTAGCAGAGCTGTTTGAAAAATATTTTAAAAGCGATGGGGTTGGGGAAGAATTCTCCGGAACTGACACCAAGATGATGCGCGCATTAGTCTATGAAAGCCTTATTCCGGTAGCCGTGGAAACCGAAGTGCTGGACCATGAGAGGGCCTCAGAAATAATTCGGCAGTCCGGGGGCGGCGCCATATCCATGTGTGCCTGCCGTCATAAGGCATCCCACCTGGGCAAAGCCTGTGGCGCGCCCGTTGAGGTTTGCACCTCTTTGGGCAGTGCAGCAAAGTGGGTTGTACGCAGAGGTTTTGGCAAAGAGGCCACTGTGGAAGAATTACTTAATGTGCTTGACCACACTGAAAAATTAGGACTGGTTCATCTCTGTGATAATATACTGAACAAGCCCACTTACCTCTGCCACTGTTGCGGTTGCTGCTGCCAGTCACTGCGATCCATCAATGAGTTAGGAAAGCCTTTCACACACCCCAGCAACTTCATCCCGGAATTGGATCCGGCAGGCTGCGTAGGTTGTGGCGCTTGCGCCAGCAGTTGTCATATCAGGGCCATAACCATGACTGACTCGGGAAATGAAACAGAAGTTCCCGGCGTCAACCAGGAGATCTGCATTGGCTGCGGCGCTTGCGCCTCAGCCTGTCCCAGCGGGTCATTAACCATGGCGCGGCGGTCGGTTTTGCACCTTCCCCCAAATAATGCCAAGGAAAAGTTCATCAGAATAGCCATGGAGAAGAACCGGTTTTAGTCCTCCTTTACACCTTATCGCTTTGTCCTGGTTTTTCCGCAATTTCACCGCAGACGTTAGGGGACGGCCTTATTTTTTCTGATACAGCTTGTTTTCCAGGACCTTTAAGAATATTGGCACCAGATTGGGATCAAACTGGGTTCCGGCACACCTTGTTATTTCAGCTACAGCCTCCTGGTGGGATAGCGCCTTCCTGTACGGCCGGTTGCTGGTCATTGCGTCGTAAGCATCGGCTATGGCCAGTATTCTACACTCCAGGGGGATTTCCTCCCCTTTCAGGCCCATAGGATAGCCTTGACCGTTCCACCATTCGTGGTGCTTTAGTATCCAATCGGCGATGGGGATCATGTCCGGAGGCGACATGGCTATGATGTGCCCTATTTTACAGTGCTGCTGCATTTCCACCTTTTCTTCGGTGTCCAGAGGCCCCGGCTTGAACAGTATGCGGTCGGGTATACCCACCTTGCCTATATCATGGAACTGTGCCAGAAGGCTCAGATCGGTAACCACTCGTTCAGAAAGACCAATTTCCCTGGCCGCATAGACCACCAGTGACTGTAACCTGTCGGCGTGTCCTTCGGTAATATAATCCCTGACCTCCAGCGCCTTCAGAAGAGTCTGCACAATGGCGCTGCGGGCACTCTGACTGCGGTTTAGCTTTTCCCGGTACATATTGTTATCTGCCTCTTTAAACAAATCCGTCAGATTGGGCGGCATCTCCCGTCCTACGGCAAAGCCTATGGATATACTCAAAGGAAGCTGGGGATTGACCTCATTGTATTTCAAAATTGAATCCCGGATCCTTTTGGTTACATTCTCCACCACGGAGGTATTCGAGTTTGGCAGGAGTATGGCGAATTCATCGCCGCCAATCCTTGCCGCCATATCGCTGGTGCGCAAAGACTCCTTTATGACACTGGCCGCAGCAATCAGCAGGGTGTCACCACTGTCGTGACCCAGGGAGTCATTTACCAGTTTCAGCCCGTCCACATCGCACACAATGATACCCAGTTCGGGGCTGCGTCCACCTTCCAGGCGGCGCATCTCCTCCTCGAAATAAGCCCGGTTGTACAAACCGGTTACAGAATCATGGAGGCTTAAGTATTTAAGCTGTTCCTCAATTTTTTTCCGCTCGGTAATATTGAGCAGTGAAACAACGCTCTTTTTACTGCAAGGAAGCATGGAAACAGTCAAAATAACATCCATAACATTTCCGTTACGGTCTAATATTTTTGATTCATAATTGCCGGGAACCGATTCTGTTTCTATTCTACGCCTGTAGCGGCATTCCCTCATTCTATCCAGATAATCGCTTTGAACCAAGTCAGTCCAGCTTATTTTACCCTCCACTTCTTCCTTGGAGTAGCCGGTGAGTTTTTCAAATTCAGTGTTGATCAAGGATATTATGGTATCTTCTCTTACAATCAAAATTGCCGTACCAGTATTTTCAAAGATCGTCCTGTACCTCTCCTGGGACTCCCTTAGATCCTTCTCAGCACGCTTACGCTCGGTTACGTCCATAAAATTTCCCAGGGCCGCTCTTTTACCCCCGAATTGTATAGAGGTAACGGTCTCAATCACCCATATTATTTCCCCGCTTTTTCTTATAAACCTGAATTCATACGGCTCTGTACGGCGCCCCTTCAGCATTTGCACCGCCTGTTTCCTGACCGTGTCAGTGTCGTGGGGATGGACAAGCATCAGTGAATTCATTTTCAGCAGCTCTTTTTCACTGAAGCCCGTCATTATACAATATTTGGGATTAACAAATCTGAAACTTCCGTCCTGGACAATGTAAATACCTATGGGCGAGTTGTTGCAGAGTGTGTTAAAAAGTTCTTCCCGGAAAACAGTGGACGACATATAAATCACCGCCTTCAGACAGTTTTGGCATCAAATCCCATGAAGCCGGGACAGGCCCGGGCAATAAATAAAGAGGTTTTTATCGCCATTTATGGATATATTCTTCAATGCTTATTGTTTTTCCTTCAAAAATCTGATTTGCTTAACAATTCACAGGTAAACGGATGTGCCGGCCAAGGGATTATATTAAAGGAAAATAGCTGTGTATTGCAGAAAACAGTATTTTAGAAAATCCGGGAGGGATAACGATGGAAAATAAGGAATGCCCGGAGTGCGGCGGCCGGGGGATTATTATAAAGGACGCTAATACAGCCTCGGTTTGCGCCTGCACCGGAAGACTAAAAGCGGCCAACCTCGTAAATGCGTCCCATATGACGGAAAACCTGAGGGAAAAAACCTTCCATAACTTTTCCCTGGGGTATTATTCCAAAACACAAAAGGACCCCTATAATGAAAAAACCCATTTTGAAATTGCAGTTAAAGCCCTTGAAACCTGCAAGTCCTTTTCCAGGGAATGCATTGGAGGAAAAAAACCAGGGGGCCTGTATATATTTGGTCAGGTGGGGTCCGGCAAAACTCACCTGGCCTGCAGCATTGCAAATGAATTGACAAAAGGCGGCATAGAAGTTCTTTTTATGGTTGTTCCCGATTATCTGGATGAAATAAAACACTCTTGGGAACAGGGAAGCGATTATAAAGAAAAAGAAATACTTGACAGTGCCCGGGAAGTGGCAGTGCTGATAATGGATGATCTGGGGGCTCACAGCTACTCGGAATGGACAAAGAGCAAAATATACTCTGTTATAAACCACAGGATTAATAAAAGTTTACCTACAGTAATCACTTCAAATTTGGAATACCTTGAAATAGGGAACTACCTGGATTTCAGAATAAGCTCCCGGATAACCGAGCTATGCAAACCGGTAATTGTGCTGGTGGATAAAAATGAAGACATCCGCCTGCAAAAATTGATAGAATCTACTCAAAGGCAGATGGTATAAGCCCCGGCCCCCCCTGGTCGGCAAAAAACAAAAATCAGGCTTGATCGTACCCGTTCATAAGTCCTTTGCCGGCACTTTTTCTTTCAGTGAAATGCTCAATTAGTTTCTGATACCATTCCGGGTGAACGTTCATGAAATTGACAAGGTTTTCTATCGACCGTATGGTGGGAAGGGTCAGATAGTGTTCCATGGCTTCAGCCTCGGCGGAGACATCGCACTCCGACCTGATCATGCGCAGAAAATCCTGAAGTATCCTGTTTCTTTCCACCAGGAATCTGCCCAACCGCTTCCCCTTATCGGTGAGCGCCACTTCCTTGTACCTCCTGTAGGCCAGGTAATTGTCCCTGCTGAGCTTCCTGATGGCGCTTGATACCGAGGGCAGGGATACATCCAGACAGGCGGCTATGTCAGTAACCCTGACCACATCATTGGTAAGAGAAAAACGGTATATCTCTTCCAGGTAATCTTCCAGGCTGGGGGACAACATCAGCACTCGCCTCCAAAGCCTAAGTCTCAACACTAATATATTCAGCCGGCAGACATACTTGACAATGGCGGGCGGCATCCCTCCCGGTTTAACAAGATGAGGTTTATAAATAAAACAGTTACAGCCTGGTATAACTTACCTTTAATTACCTTTAAATCCGTCTTGACTTTTAGGCCACTGTTTGTTAAAATTGTTTTTGCTGACGGTGAGCTTAACTCCAGTTGGCAGCGGAACCCAATATAATATGGTTATGGTGGATGTAGCTCAGGTGGTTAGAGTACCAGATTGTGGCTCTGGGGGCCGTGGGTTCAAGTCCCATCATCCACCCCACAAATCACTGGGGCGTCGCCAAGCGGTAAGGCACCGGTCTTTGGAATCGGCATTTCGTTGGTTCGAATCCAGCCGCCCCAGCCAATTTTTTCGAGATGCATCCACAATTAGAGCCATTAGCTCAGTTGGTAGAGCACCTGACTTTTAATCAGGGTGTCGCTGGTTCGAGCCCAGCATGGCTCACCAAAGAAAGTGCCCGGATAATCCGGGCATTATTCTTAGTTAGCTTGCGGGCGTGGCGGAACGGCAGACGCGCTGGACTTAGGATCCAGTGGGAGTGATCTCGTGGAGGTTCAAGTCCTCTCGCCCGCACCAGATAACTCAAGGCCTTCCATTTCATGGAAGGCCTTTTTTCTTGGCCAATAAATCGGACTTTAGTCCTACTAATATGGTAACTGCTGCCCATTCCTCACCCAGATAAAAATATTAAAATAATTATAATATAAACTGCGGAAGGATTGTTCCTTATGCATCTGCTATTCTGTTAAAATATGATTGCCGAAACCAAAAATAAACTAACCCGTAAGCTAACTCCGAAGCAGCAAAAAAGAAGGGGGGTTGCCATGAGAAAAAGGCTATTGTTCCTTGCAGAGCCAGTATCCCCGCCCCAAACCTTCACAGGAAACTCAAAGATCACTTCAAGCACCCCACCCGCAAATAACAAAGAAATCAGAAGACCCGCAGCCTCTAAAACAGTCCCCGGCGATCACCACCGGGGACTGTTTTACCTGCGAAGAGCAAAAAATGATCGGACTGGTTAACGCAGTAATGTCCGTAGGTTAAAACAACATAGAAATTTGAAGATGCCATCACCTGAAGTTCTTTCTTTTAGGGCATTATATTCTTATAACGCAGAGAGGAGAGTATAACATGCTTTCCGGAATAAAATTAATTCCGCCGGGTCCCATCACAATCGGCTTAATAATAGCATGGAGCATCTTATGGAAAGCCGTGGCCCTGTGGCATGCGGCGCGCAACAACCAGTTGGCCTGGTACATATGGCTGGTTATTATAAACACTGCAGGCATACTTGAAATAATATACCTTATTTTTTTCCGGAAAAGGAAATTTATTTGGTAGTTGGAAAAAAGCAAGAAAAGTGATGGTCTGCCCACAACCTCTAATCTTCCTACCAAAAAGGATAATTACCGGACACACGAGGGAGCGACAACTTACGCTCCCTTTATTTATAGTGGCCGCCTCTTATACTTTTGCTGTTATTTGTTATTTTTTTACATTTTTTCTTATGGCAATCCACATACCCCCTAAAGTATAATATTTACGGGTGGTATATAATGGAAAATAACTTGTCGGAATCCGTTCATTTTTCGGATAGACTAGGATTGTTCAAATCGATCCAGGCCTTAGAAAGAATACTTCCGGATCAGGGAACCGAAATAACATTTTTCTGCATAGGTTCCGATCTAAGCACAGGAGATTGTTTTGGACCGCTTACCGGCACTCTTTTAAAAAACGCAGGGGTGAAGAACGTAATAGGAACCCTTGACGAAACCGTTCACGCCAATAACCTGAAAGAAAAACTTCTGCAGGTGCCCGGGGGAAGCTTTGTGGTGGCAGTGGACGCCATGCTGGGGAACTACAAGGAAGTGGGGAATTTAAGCTTTATCAAGGGACCCATTAAACCCGGCGCAGCCTTCAACAGGGAACTTCCCCCGGTGGGAGAAGCATCAGTGGTATTCAACGTGGCGCCATCGGGTTTTGCCAATTTTTTAGTGCTGGGTTCCTCCAGTTTAAATAAGGTATGGCAAGGTTCAAATTTACTAATGAGAACTATAAGCGTGCTTTCATACAGGCGCAAGAAATATGCCGGCCTGAATTCCCAGTCGGTAAATGCTGTTTAGTAGAGCGTTATTGGATAAGGGAGGTTAATAATGGTTTCCAGAAAATGTCCCCAGTGCGGATCAACCTGGTATAGCGCCGATGACTCCGGTATCTGGATTTGCCCCGAATGCGGGGCGCAAATACCCCCGGAAAATATAGTTAACCGCAATAAGAATGTTCATCCCCTTATGAAGGAGCAACCCTTCTGCACTTATAAGAAATCTGCCCCTTAATAAACGGGCATTCTCTACATATATAGGTTTTTTTGCTGCGCAACATATTATGACATATAATTTAAGACATTTTATATTGTTTATGCTATCATGATGTGGTTGTGAGCAGTATGTAAAGGAGTTCAATGGCAAAATGTCCCCGCAAACGCCAAAAAAACAAGAAATATCCCTAAATATGATCTTTTTTCAGTCATTTTCAATTATTATTGCAGGCTGGCTTTTAACCACTTTTTTCATATTCGACCTTTGGGCTGAAAACACATACATATACCACACTATTTTAGAGTTAAGCTGCTTATTCATAGCTGTTTTCACTTTTTTTGTGGTCTGGAACACCTGCCAGATAAGCTCTCAGGTTAATCTTGTGCTTGGTTTTGGTTTTCTGATGGTGGCCGTTTTCGACCTGCTTCATATTTACTACTACCATGGATTAAGTCTATATCCTCCCGGCTACTACGATCTTTCCACCTGGTATTGGCTGGGCGGAAGGTTGACCGAGTCCATCGTCATCCTTATAACAACACAGAGTATTCCCCGCCTGAAGGTAAACAGATGGGTAGGATTGCTTATATCACTGGGCTTACCCCTGGCTATATCCCACCTTATTCTAAGTTATCATGGGCTGTTACCTGTCTTGTTAACCCAGGAGAATGGTTTGACACCGTTTAAAATATTCATCGAGTACATAATAATCTTTATATTTATCATGTCATTATACTTATTAAGTGGTAAAATAAACAACAGCGATATACTTACCCATAGGTATATCTTTATAGCCCTGGTTATTGCCATACCCTCCGAGATTTGTTTTACCATATACCATCCTATAGGATCTTTTTATAGCAGTTTAGGGCATGTACTTAAAATAGCGCATTATTACTATATCTTTAAAGGAATATTCCTAAGCGTTATTGCCTATCCCCATATCAAGCTGGCAAAGAGCAACAGTTATATGGCGGATTTGCTTAACGGCTTACCCATAGGAATAACCACATATGACAGTATGAGCCGGCTAAATTTCGCCAACAAAACGGCTGAATATTTATTCGGGTGCGAACAGAAAGAAATGCTTGGTTTAAGCATTGATCAATTCGAAGATAAGTTCATCAAGCCGGTTGCAACAGTTCCTGGTGCGGCAAAACCCTTTAAAAGATTTAGCACCCCGCTTAAGGACAGAATTGCAACCATTAGAAACCATGACGGTATTGATGTTAAGTTAAGTATGGATAAATTTAATGATTTATTAGAAAGGAGGGAAAGAATCTCTGCATATAAATCATTAACTGGCGCAAAGCCAGATGTTCCTCACGAAATCTCTATTGTGAACCCAAAGGGTACCCGGAAAGATTTGATGCTTTATGTGGATGCGATACACAATCTGGACGGGGAAATTATAGGAAAAATCTGCGTGGGATTTGATATAACGGTTTTTAAGTTAGAACAGCACAGGATCCAGCAGCAGGAAAAAATGGTTTTATTGAGCGAAATGGCAGCCGGGGTAGTGCATGAAATAAGGAATCCCCTTACCAGTATAAAAGGGTTCAGCCAGCTTATCATCTCCAAGGCAGGGGATGAACAGATAAGGGAATACGCCCGTATCATAGATTGCACCACCAACGACGTCAGCAAGGTTATCAGTGATTTTATGGCTTTTGCCAAGCCGCGCCTGCCGGTTTTGAAGGAGCTGTCGTTGAACCAGCTGATTCAATCAATGAAATCATTACTGGAGAGTCAGTTAAATACAAAAGGAATAATCAGCTATTATCATTTTACCACCGGCGAGCAGATGGTGATGGCTGACGGAGGGCAGATTAAACAGGCCGTTCAAATTGTGGTCAATAATGCCATTGAGGCTGTGAACGGGTCGGAGAACCCCGGCTTAAGCATTTGTACGGGATTTAGCGAGTTGACTGATGAAATGACTATTACCATCACTGATAACGGAAAAGGGATGGACTCTGAAGAATTGTTAAAGGTGGGGGCGCCATTTTTTACCACCAAGGACTATGGAACAGGCCTGGGGATGAGCATTTGTTACCGGATAGTAAACGAACATAGCGGGAGGATTGAAATTGAAAGCCAGCCCGGAAGCGGAACATCGGTAATAATATATCTACCCTGCAGGCTTCCCTCCCAAAGACATTTTTCGTCGGGATCAAATCTTTTTAAAGTATCGGAAAAACCGATTTCTAAAATCAGCTGAGCCTCTAAAATATAAGGGCGGCGTAATCATAGATCCGCCGCCCGGTGTTTTCAGCAAATTACTTGTTGTAAACCCTGGCCTTTGACAGTTCAAACATATGCTCCCGGACGTTCAGACTTTTTGACATCACTATCATTTCACCGTCCTCCAGCGGAAGACCATCCACTGGATTAGGCCCTATCTGATCTACAAGCCACTCTTTCAACAGTTGCAGTCCGCCCAGATTCTCGGGGAAGCCCCCCCACAGATCCCAGACCCTGAAGTAAACCATGAAATGGAGCCTGTACACATTGGCTATCCTGTCTTTTCGTATTTTGGTGTCAATGAGCCTGAGGCAGGGCTGGGATTTTCCGTCCACCAGATCCTCGGGTCTGGCTATCTCTATGCATGATTTGACGTGACCGAAGCCCTGCTCTTTAAAACTGTTGATAAGATGCTCCACCTGTATGCAAATACGCTCCCCATAGGTATATTTCTGATTATCCTCTTTACCTGGACCTAGAATGTAAGTTTGGAAGTATTCTTCAATCCTGTCAATGGTGGTTGGAGGGGAAATACTTAGCCCCGGGGGTATTTCATCACATAAAGGCCTAAGACCGGGATGCCTTATTCTACAGCAGGCAAAATCGAATTCCCTTCTTAACTGTCCGGGATAACTGCCCCACTCCACAGGGTATTCATAAGCGTCGATTTCCCATATTTTTTTCTGAAGCTGAAACCAAGCATCGGGCAGGTTATGGGCGTCAATAAATACCGGGTTTAAATACTCGATGGATTCACTCACTTTGGATTCCTCCAGAATTTTTTATCCTATATCTTCTTTAGTTTCTAATTTTTCGCCATAAGCCTTCCGTTCACCTTCCCGGGTTACCGAAAAATATGATCATGAACCTGAAAATAGAACTCAGAATTCAATCATAGCTGAGAGCTGACGGCTGATTGCCGACAGCTCTTTTCATAGTAACTCCGTCTGAATATGAAGAATCTCCACAGTTCCAGTTTTCTCAACATATTTTACCACGGCCGACAGCATCTGGTGGGCATGGGATCGATCGTTGGTTACACAGGTAATTCCCACAGTGGAGTACTGCCATTTATCCTGCTTATCCACCTCGGCCACCGCCACATTAAAACGGGTTTTCATTCTATCCAGAAGGCTTTTTAAAATCCTTCTTTTGCACTTCAGGGACGAGGCCTCACCCATAAACAGTTCCAGAGTCAAAACACCTATAACCACTACAACCGCCACCCTGCCAGTATTAAGAACTTACCACCATTATACCGGGGCCCGGCAAAAAAACCAACTGGAGGTTGGGTGTAATAGCCTTGGTTTGTCGCAAAATGCCCCGCGGAAGTTCAGCGGGGCATTTGCATTACCTTAGGATCAACCCTTTTTTATGTCAAAAAGAAGACCTTCCCCCGTGCCCCTGAGGCCTATTGTCTGCCGGGGCTCTATTTCCCCTTTCACAATCATTCGGCTTAAGGGGGTTTCCACCTGGTTCTGGATAAATCTTTTCAGCGGCCGCGCCCCATAAGCCGGATCATATCCCCTTTCGGCAAGATAATTCAGGGCACTGTCCTCCCAGTCCAGCTTTATACCGGATCCCGATTCAATCCGCCGAGCCAGCCTTTCCAGAAGAAGGGCGGCAATCTCCCTGACCTGTGACTGGTTAAGGCCATGAAAGACCACTATTTCATCAACACGGTTAAGGAATTCCGGCCTGAAATGCTGACGCAGTATCCCCAGGACGCCGGCTTTCATCTGTTCGAAAGCGCCTGTTTCCTGATGGGACAGTATTTCATGACTGCCAAGATTTGAGGTCATGATAATCACTGTGTTCTGGAAATTTACCGTCCTCCCCTGGCCGTCGGTGAGCCTTCCGTCATCCAGAAGCTGCAGCAGTACATTGAATACGTCAGGATGAGCCTTTTCAATTTCATCCAGAAGAACCACCGAGTAGGGTTTACGCCTGACGGCCTCGGTGAGCTGCCCCCCTTCCTCGTAGCCGACATAACCGGGAGGAGCCCCGATTAGCCTGGAAACAGTGTGTTTTTCCATGTATTCCGACATATCCAGGCGGGTAATGTTTTTCTCATTGTCAAACAGGGTACCGGCCAGCGCCCGGGCCAGTTCGGTCTTTCCAACTCCGGTGGGCCCAAGGAATATAAAGCTCCCTATGGGACGGCCCGGGTCCTTTATTCCGGCCCTGGCCCTCAACACAGCGTCGGCCACCGCCCGAACAGCCTCATCCTGCCCGATCACTCTTTTATGAAGATCCTCATCAAGATGAATGAGTTTTTCCTTTTCTCCCTCCATCAGTCTGGCCACAGGAATACCGGTCCACCGGCTGACCACACCGGCAATGTCCTCTTCCTCCACTTCTTCTTTAAGAACCATGCTGTGTTTCTGTTTGTCAGCCAGAAGATCTTCTTCCGCCTTCAGCCGGCGCTCCAGCTCGTTTAACCGGCCATACTTCAATTCTGCCAGACGGTTAAGATCATAATCACGCTCGGCCTTTTCTATCTCCTGGCGTGTTTCCTCAATTTCCTTTTTTAACTGGCGAACACGGGAGATGGCCTGTTTTTCCGCCTGCCACTGGGTCTTCATGGAATCAGATTCCCTTCGCAAACCTTCCAGCTGATCTTTTATTTTTTTAAGCCGATCATGGGAAACCTGATCCTTTTCCTTGTTCAGGGCGGCCTCTTCTATTTCCAGCTGCATTATGCGCCTGGTAATCTCATCCAATTCAGAGGGCATACTGTCAATTTCAGTGCGCAGCCGGGCAGCCGCTTCATCCATCAGGTCTATTGCCTTGTCCGGCAGGAAACGGTCTGAAATATACCGGTCAGACAGTATGGAGGCAGCCACCAGAGCGCTATCCTGTATGCGAACCCCATGGTGAACCTCATAGCGCTCCTTCAGTCCCCTTAGAATTGAAATGGTGTCCTCCACAGAAGGCTGGTTGACCACTACCGGCTGAAAACGCCTTTCCAGCGCCGCGTCCTTTTCAACGTGTTTGCGATACTCATCCAGGGTGGTGGCCCCCACGGTGCGCAGTTCACCCCTTGCCAGCATAGGCTTGAGCAGGTTGCCGGCGTCCACGGCGCCTTCGGCTGACCCAGCCCCCACCACCGTATGCAGTTCATCAATGAACAGTATTATTTTCCCCTGGGACTGCTGTACTTCCTTTAGCACCGCTTTCATTCTTTCTTCAAACTCGCCCCGGTATTTGGCCCCGGCCAGAAGAGATCCCATGTCCAGACCTATCAGTCTCTTTTCCTTCAGTCCTTCGGGGACATCCCTGGCCACTATTCTCCGGGCCAGACCTTCCACAATGGCGGTCTTGCCCACCCCCGGCTCACCGATGAGCACCGGGTTGTTTTTTGTCCGCCGGGAAAGTATTTCAATAACCCGCCTGATTTCGTTGTCACGGCCAATGACCGGGTCCAGCCGACCATCGGAAGCCAGTTCGGTCAGGTCCCGGCCGTAGCGGTCCAATGCCTCGTAAGTATCTTCAGGGTTTTCACCTGTCACCCGCTGACTCCCCCTTACCTCCCTTAAAGATGCCAGCAGGGCGTCCCTGGTTAGGCCTGACTGAACAATTACCTCCCTGGTATCACTTTCCCCTTCCTCCAAAAGGGCCATCAGCAGGTGCTCCACGCTGACATAGTCGTCTTTCATCTCCCGGGCTTCCTTTTCAGCCCTGGCCAAAACCCTGACCAACCCGGCGCCCGGATGTAAGGATTCATATCCGGTGACCACCGGTATTTTTTTCAACAGATTGTCAACCCCTGTGGCAATAACACCGGAGTTGACCCCCGCATTCTGCAGAATACGGGATATAATTCCCCCCTCCTGGGTCAAAAGAACCGATAACAGATGTTTGCCGGAAACCTCCTGATGATGTTTGGAGGCAGCCAACTGCTGAGCTGAAGACAGGGCTTCCCTGGATTTTTGAGTGTAACGGTTAATATCCATAGCGGGATATTCACCTCCTTTTTAACCTGTCAATTTCATCCTGCATTTTTTCAATACGTTCTAAAAGATCTATTATAATGACAGCCCCCGGAAGATTTACCCCAAGGTTCCGGCGCAAACGCAGAATTTTTTGCACCCGCCTCACCTGGTTGGCCGGCACATATCCCAACCGGCTTTCCACAATTCCTAAATCGGCCAATAGCTGTGCCATATCCGGATGAATTCCCAGGCTGACCGCATCCACCCAGTTGTCCTCCCCATCGGCTGACGGGGTGTGCCGGTATATTTGAAGATAGAATTTTTTCAATGCACGGGCGCCCCCTTCCTCAATTGGGCCAACTGGAGGTATAGTTGCCTCTCTTCATCTGTCAGGTGATTGGGAATATCTATTTTGACCCGCACATACAGATCACCCCGGCCATCTTTTTCGGGAAGTCCCTTGCCCCGTAAACGGAGACGCCTGCCAGCCCCGGTGCCAGGAGGAACCTTCATGCTTACAGGCCCATCCAGGGTGGAAACAGTAACCTGGTCACCCAGTACGGCCTGGTCGGGCCATATTTCTATCTCTTCTTCCAGATCACTGCCCTGCACCCTGAACACCGGATGGGGCGCCAAATGCACCTTCAGGTACAAATCCCCCCCGGGTCCCCCGTCAAAGCCTTCTCCACCCTGGCCCTTAAGCCGGATTAGGCTTCCTTCGCGAACTCCCGGCGGTATTTTTACCGTAATTGCTTTGGTGCTGCTTTTTAAGCCGGTACCTCCGCAATTGCTGCAAAAGGTGTTCTGAACATAACCCTCTCCGCCACATTCGGGACAAATTTCCCTGGAGGAAAGCTGAAAGTTTTTTTCACCTCCGCGGTATACCTCTTCCAGGGTGAGCTCCATCTGACTCTCCACGTCCTGTCCGCGCACCTGTCCCCTCCGGGCCGTCCGCCCCGGACGCCCAAAGGAACCCCCGCCAAAGAAAGTCTCGAAAAAATCACTGAACCCTCCGGCTCCAGCGCCGGCATTTGCATGAAAGTGAAACCCTTCCATATCCGGGGGCGGCCTGAAATTCTCCCCATCCCTCCAGGTGGCCCCCAGACGGTCGTATTTAGACCGCTTCTCAAGATCACTCAATACCTCGTAGGCCTCATTTATTTTTTTAAACTTTTCCTCCGCCCCGGCCTTTTCTTTTTCAGTGTGCAGGTCCGGGTGCCACTGACGGGCCAGTTTTCGGTAGGCCGCTTTTATTTCTTTTTCCGTTGCGTTGCGGCCTACGCCCAGTATTTCATAATAATCCTGAAATTTTACACTCACTTATTATCACCTGCCCTGAGGCCAGCCTCTCGTATCTGCTAAAATCCGCCGTTAAAACATTTTTTCACTTTCCACAGACCTGTGCAGGGCGCCCCATAGCACCCTGCGCCTGACCATATGGATATACTGCGGAATACCACCTGGGATATAATTCTTTATCTTTCTGTAAACTCTGCGTCCACCACATCATCCCCCCGGTGTCCAGCGCCGCCGCAATGGGCTCCGCCAGACGGTCCCGGTCCGCAATCCCTGTCACCGCCGCAGTTTCCATCGGCGCAGCCCCCTGCCGCATCCCCCGCCTGCCGGTAGGCCTCCTGGGAGAGATTATAGGCTGCCTGCTGAAGGTCACCTTGCAGGGCACGAATACGGTCTATGGGGGCGTTTTCTTTAAGAGCGGTCTTCAGGTCATTGATAAGCTGATCAATACGGGACTTCTCGTGTACCGGCGCCTTATCCCCCATGTCCTTCAACTGCCGCTCCACCTGGTATACCAGGGTGTCCGCCTGATTTCTGACCTCCACCTCTTCCTTACGCCTCTTGTCCTCGGCCGCATTGACCTCGGCATCCCGGACCATGCGGTCAATTTCCCCCTTGTCCAGAGTGGTGGAACCGCTGATGGTGATGGTCTGCTCCTTTCCGGTTCCTTTATCCTGGGCGCTTACCTTAAGAATTCCATTGGCGTCAATGTCAAAGGTCACCTCGACCTGGGGTACACCCCTTGGCGCCACAGGTATTCCGTCCAGTTTAAACTGCCCCAGGGAACGGTTGTCCCGGGCCATTTCCCGTTCTCCCTGGAGAACATGGATATCCACGGCCGGCTGGTTGTCCTCTGCTGTGGAGAATATCTGGCTTCTCCGCACCGGTATCGTAGTGTTTCGATCTATTATCTTTGACATGACACCACCAAGTGTTTCCAAGCCCAGAGACAGGGGGGTCACATCCAGCAGCAGCACATCTTTCACTTCTCCGGCCAAAACTCCTCCCTGAATTGCGGCGCCTACGGCCACCACCTCATCGGGATTAACCCCCTGGTGGGGATCTTTACCCCCGGTCAGTTTCCGGACCAAATCCTGCACCGCCGGAATACGGGTGGAACCTCCCACCATAATTACCTCGTCTATATCTTTTTCGGTCAGTTTTGCATCCGACAGCGCCTGCAATACCGGACCCCGGCACCTTTCCACCAGATTATGGGTAAGATCGTCAAATTTTGCCCTGGTAAGTTTCATTTCCAGGTGTTTGGGTCCGGAAGCATCAGCGGTGATAAAGGGAAGGCTGATCTGAGTCTCCATCGTGGCGGAAAGCTCCATCTTGGCCTTTTCAGCAGCCTCGGTCAGCCTTTGCAGTGCCTGTTTGTCCTTCCGCAGATCAATTCCATAATCTTTTTTAAATTCGTCGGCCATCCAGTCCACAACGGCCTTGTCGAAATTGTCTCCGCCCAGGTGGGTATCTCCATTGGTGGACTTCACCTCGAATACTCCATCACCCACCTCCAGAACCGAGACATCGAAGGTACCTCCTCCAAGGTCAAATACCAGTATGGTCTGGTTGGATTTTTTGTCCAGACCATATGCCAGTGCTGCCGCTGTAGGTTCATTGATGATGCGCAGAACATTAAGCCCGGCAATTTTTCCGGCGTCCTTGGTGGCCTGCCGCTGGGCGTCATTAAAGTAAGCCGGCACGGTGATCACAGCATCGGTAACCTTTTCTCCCAGGTATTTAGAAGCATCGTCAGCCAGCTTTCTCAAAATCATGGCGGAAATCTCTTCCGGGGCATAGCTTTTGCCGTTAATATCAAACCTTACCGCCTCGCCGGCGCCGGACTCCAATTTGTACGGCACCAACTGGCGCTCTTCGGCAACTTCCGGATAGCGGCGCCCAATAAACCGTTTCACAGAAGACAGTGTGTTTTCCGGATTTAACACCGACTGGCGGCGGGCCATCTGCCCCACCAGCCTTTCTCCATCCTTTTTAAAAGCTACCACCGACGGAGTTGTCCGCGATCCCTCCGCATTGATAATTACCGCTGGTTTTCCGCCTTCCATCACGGCCACCACCGAGTTGGTGGTCCCAAGATCTATACCTACTGTTTTTCCCATTATTCAAACCTCCCTCGGGATATTTTTAAATTTAAAATTCACTAATATTATAAATCGTACCATTACTTGCTATGCCCGCCAGCCATTTTTTATCCGGCGGCATACCACCTGGCGTCAAATAAATCCCTGGCAAGCATACACCCTCCTCCAATACTGATTTAACTCCCACCAAACACCGCAAAACCATGCCACCGGCACCTGATACATTCTAACCTTAACTTTGACCTTCCTTGACTTTAATTTAATACAAAGCCCTTTTCCTGTCAAGATTAATTTATCTTTTTTTATATGCGACAGTGCGACAGGGGACGGTTCTCGCTGTCGCATTTTTCTTTTATATGCGACAATAAGTATCGAGAAATAGCGGGCAGACCCAGGAAAGTCTAAAAGGGTGCAGGGATAAGAGTGTTCGCAATAGATTGATAAGGGAATTAAAAGAAACAACTGGCATATCTGTACGTGAGCTTTCAAGACTGTTGGGAATAAGTAAGGACATTATTTTCAGAGACTCTGTGCGACAGCGGGAACCGTCCCCTGTCGCACAGAGACAGTCGCACCAGAGAGGTGTGTCCCTTTTCCTTAGACGGCGCCCTACAAAGACGGTTTCCATTTGGCCGCCTCCCCAATGGCGGTTACTCTACACTCCGTTCTTTTTTCAGGCTTACCCCCGGGTCTGTTTTCCTGGGGGCAGGGGTCACTTAAGGGCCTTTTGGGATTGACCTTTTTCATTACCAACTGATCCTTCTCCAAATAAATGGCAATATATGAACCATCGTCCAGGTTCAGTTTTTCCCTCACCGATTTAGGCAGGGTGAGCTGCCCCTTGCTGGTTAATTTTGCCACCTGGCTGTCCATTCGGCCACTCTCCTTTTTATGAAAACACCCTTCTCATACTATAGCCAAGGAGAGCCTTACCGGCAAGGGGGTTTGATTGTCAGCCTCTGTCGGCATACCATAAAGTGTCTGGAGGTGTCTGAAACAGGAGAATAACGGTCTGAAACCATTTTTCCAGGCACTTACTCATTTTCCTGGCTTATACATATTTGACCTGGAGACAGGCGGCGAAAGGAATACCTGTCTGCGACAAAAATTTCGGATTGTCGGAAAACGCCCCTCTAACCGGCGTTTTCCCCGCCCGTGTCGGAAATACGCAAATCCCTGCCGCTGAGCGTCAGCCTCATTTCTATTAAGATATCCCTCAGCTGCGCAGCTTTTTCAAACTCCAGCAGCCTTGCAGCCTCCCTCATTTCTTTTTCCAGCCTTGAAATGGCAGCCTTTAAATCCTTTTTGGAGAGTTTTTTCTTTCTTTCTGCGCCCCCGTACATCTCCCTCTCCTCAGCCACCCGGGTTGCTTCCAGAACATCCCTGACCGCCTTGTGTATAGTGCGGGGAGTTATATTGTTTCTACTGTTGAACTCCGTCTGTATACCCCTTCTTCTGGCGGTTTCACTGATGGCCCTTTCCATGGATTGAGTTATCCTGTCGGCATACATGATTACCTTTCCGTCAGCGTTTCTGGCCGCCCGGCCTATGGTCTGGATAAGGGATCGCTCGGACCTCAGATAACCCTCCTTATCTGCGTCCAAAATAGCCACCAGGCTCACTTCAGGCAGGTCCAGGCCTTCCCGCAGGAGGTTGATGCCCACCAGAACATCAAATACTCCCAGTCTCAGGTCCCTTAAAATTTCCATCCTCTCCATGGTGTTTATATCAGAGTGGAGGTAACGGACCTTTATGCCCATTTCCCTGAAATAATCAGTGAGGTCCTCGGCCATCTTTTTGGTAAGGGTGGTTATTAAAACCCTGTCCTCTCTTTTGACCCTGTCCCTGATTTCACCCAGAAGATCATCAATCTGCCCTCTGGTGGGCCTGACCGATATTTCCGGGTCCACCAGGCCGGTGGGGCGTATAATCTGCTCCACCACCTGGGAGCTCTTTTCCATCTCATATTTTCCAGGGGTGGCAGTTACATAAATCACCGGCTTCACCTTGGACTCAAATTCATTGAATCTGAGCGGCCTGTTGTCCAGGGCCGAAGGCAGACGAAAACCATGTTCTATAAGCGATGATTTGCGTGATTTGTCCCCCTCGTACATACCCCCCAGCTGGGGCACTGCCACATGGGACTCATCGATAAACATAAGAAAGTCTTCCGGAAAGAAATCCAGCAGAGTATAGGGAGGTTCGCCGGGCCTTCTGCCGGTGAGGTGACGGGAATAATTCTCAATGCCGCTGCAGAAGCCCATTTCCATCATCATTTCAATATCGTAATTTGTTCTCTGCTCCAGCCTCTGGGCTTCCAGCAGTTTCCCCCGGAACTTGAGATCATTCAGCCTCTCCTCCAATTCCTCCCTGATGGTTAAAATTGCCCTTTCCATTTTATCCCGGGAAGTGGCATAGTGGCTGGCCGGAAAAATGGAAACATGGCGCCGCCGGCCTATTATTTCACCGGTAACCACATCAAACTCCAGAATCCGCTCCACCTGATCACCAAATAAATCCACCCGGATGGCCTTTTCGGCAGCAGAAACCGGAAATATCTCTATAATATCCCCCAGCACCCGGAATTTGCCCCGGACAAAGTTAATATCATTTCTCTCGAACTGTATATCCACCAGTTTCCTCAGTACCGAGTCCCGGTCATACACTCCTCCTTCCCTCAGGGATAGGACCAGATCCCGGTATTCCGAGGGATTACCCAGGCCGTATATGCATGACACGCTGGCCACAATGATCACATCCCTCCTTTCAAAGAGGGCGCTGGTGGCCGAGTGGCGCAGCTTGTCTATCTCTTCATTAATGGATGAGTCCTTTTCAATATAGGTGTCAGTCTGAGCAATATAGGCCTCGGGCTGATAGTAATCGTAGTAGCTGACAAAATACTCCACTGCGTTTTCCGGGAAAAACTCTTTAAACTCCGAGCAGAGCTGAGCGGCCAGAGTTTTGTTGGGAGCCAGCACCAGGGTTGGTTTTTGCAGCTCCTTTATAACCTGAGCCATGGTGTATGTCTTCCCACTGCCGGTAACACCCAGCAGTGTCTGATGTTTGCAGCCCCTTCTGAGACCATCCAAAAGTTTCTCTATGGCCCGGGGCTGATCCCCGCAGGGACTGAAATCAGAAACAATCTTAAATTCCGCCACAGGTCGCCCGCCTCCCGTTAATATTTTATTTTCTCCATCTACATATTATATCAGACGGCGCAACCCGTTAAAGCTGTAAGCTGGCAATCAGCTTTCAGCAGTCGGCATCTGTTAAAATCTAAGCGACCTCTATGCGACATGCAGTGAGGGGGAGGGGTTTTAGTCCAGGCGGATGCTGGAATAGTCGTCAGTCGTAGGACTTCAGACGTCGGAATAGTTTCATTTTACCTCTGGTCAAAAGACTTTAAGACCTACGACTGAAGACTGACGACCGACGACTGATACAGCCAGTTCAGTCGGAGGATAAGTAGATCGGACTCAAACCCCTCCACCGGCCACAGAGTGACCCAGGAGCGACCCCAGAAAAACTCTGGGCTACATAAAAATGCTTTGGCGATTTAGCGCTTTAATACTTTAATATGGTATATACTTTCCTTAACGATAAAAAAACAGCGGCCGGAAAAAATCCGGCCGCCAATAACGGCAGGAGGCAATCTTTTTACATCAGCTTGGCCTTTTGCATGGTCTGAAACAAAATCCTGGCTGCCTGGGGCCTGGTAAAATTGTCCTGACCCCTAAAGGTCTTATCCGGGAAACCTCCGAAATAACCCTTGCTGGCTGCCAGTACATAGGGCTGGGCCCAGACGGCAATACTGGTTCCGGAGTCGTCGTACATTTTGATGATGGCCGCTGCCACCTTGGCGTCATCGGTTTCCACGGCCAGACCCACCGCCCTGGCCAAAATAACTGCCACCTCTTCCCTGGTTATATAGTTGTGATAGTTAAACACCAAATCATTGTTCCTGTCCAGGGAACCGCTGAGAATTCCGTTTCTGGCCATCATGTCCACATATTTATAATCATTCTGGTCTATGGGCTGCCAGATCCCGTCCGGATCCTTGGCATAGGCCGCAGTACCGGTCATGATCATATCGGCGAAAACATTGTAGGCCGAATAATTCGCCTTGTTGAGACCCAGCGCCCTGCCCATCATAGCGGCAAATTCTCCCCGGGTGATGGAAATTTCCTGATCCTGGGCGTTCACCAGTCCAAAATTTCCCGGTCCGGCTGTGGCCAGGGGCTTCATTATTCCCTTGGCCCAAAGGTACTCCACATAGGCCGCGGCCCACCCCTTGGAAGAATAGTCCCTAAAGTTCCACACCTTGTTGACCACCACATATTTCCCAAAATAGCCGAAGGGAACAGTGATGGTCTTTTTCTTGGCGTCAACCTTACCCCCCAGATTCTCCTCCCAAACACCGTCATTGTCCGGATCGCAGAGTACCGTCAGTGTATTGCTGCTGGAGGCGGAAACGTACTTGTCAAAGGTAAGGGTAAGGGTAACCTCACCCTTGTTATTCAGAAGCGCCCCGGCGGTGACCGGATCAATGCCGACCACCTGACTCACTGAAGGGAAACCGTCCGGCATGGCCATCTGGGTCAGCGTAAAGGTAAGGGACTGGTCGGACAGCACCGCTCCGGTCGTGGCGTCGTAAAGATACGCCCCCTTGGGGAACACCATGGACAGCTGCTTGTCAAAAAGATCCAACTTCCCCTTTGCTGGAATAACGGCGGTCACCACGGCCCCCGGCTGCATCAGGTTAAGATAGGTCACCGTAATGACGGTGGTCCTGTTCACCGCCAGGTTGTCTGTAACCACAATGGTAACGGTGTTACTCCCGGCTTTAAGGGTAACATTGCTAAAGAACTGGCCGCCTCCGGTGCTGCTGGCCTGAGCCCCGTTTATGGTAACCAGCGAGGCGTCTGCCGAGGTCACAGTGATGTTTACCGGATTCTTGTTCACCGTTATGGCATTTCCGGAAACCGCAGCACCGTCCACTGTAACCTGCTGCCCGCTGCCGGTCTCGAAAAACCAGTCGTCATCCACCGAAGCCGATATGTTCACACCGTCCAAATCCTTGATACCGGTACCCAATATGCCCCGGTAATGGGTGTTGGGCTTTAGGGGGCTTTTAGGGGTAAAGGTGGCCTTCCTGTTCACGGCATCGTAGGTAACCGTTCCCGCCACAAAAGCCCCGGGGACATCCAGATGGCCTGCGGTCATCTCAATGAGGCTGAAATTGGTGGCTACCGTATCCGACATAACAGGTCGCCCGAAGGTTACCGATACTGCGCTGTTAACCGATACGTTGGTGGGGTGGCTGCCCGGAACCCGGTCGGGAATAAAGGTTAAAACACCCAGGATGGTGTCAATGGCGTAAGTAACCGACATCAGAGAACTTTTAACCCCGCCCTTGATGGCCACCGCCCGCAGGGTGGCATTGGAAGAAATTGTGATGGCTCCCTGATACCGGATCCAGGAACTGCCTGCGCTGTCGTCGGATAACTGGCTGTCGGTGGTGTAATAAATTAACGACCCGGAGGTGGTGGTGGTAAGGTTAACTGAAATGGGCTCGTAATATGTGCCACCTACCCTGTCGGGCACCGGCGGGACCACCGTGCCCACGGCAAAGGTACTCTGCCCAAGGAATTGCCGGGGATCGTTGTTGTCATAGAGCTTCAACGTCCAGACGCCCTTTTTGGCGCCATCGGCTATTGTATAGGTGGTGTTAAATCTGCCGTTGGTCAGCACAGACACGTTTAGAGTGGTATTAACGACACTGTCAGGATCAATAATCAGCACCTGAAGAGCCGGATCCAAAGGATTGGCCGTTACTTCCTTGCCGTCCCGGACGAATGTGCCTCTTATCTGTACAATATCCCCGGGCGAAACATTGTCGTAGTACGTCTGATCCGTGGTTACCGAACCGTACGTGGCATAGGCGCCGTCCATAGTTGTAAAGGTAAATTCGCCGGTGCCCTGGAGGGACTTGCCATTGCTGTCCTTTATATTACTGAGGAACACAGTGTAGGCGGCCCCGGCATCCAGGGTAACCCCTGATAAAGCTATCGCCAGCGTATTGTCACCGGAGGTGTAGGTGGCGGTGAAATTGGCCGTAGGCACCTCGGCGCTGGTGGATACCTTCTTGATGGTGATATTGTTTTTATCCTCCAGCAGGGACTTATCCATTTCACGGCTGAACTGGACGATCATGGTGGGATTTACCGCTGAGTTGGTGGCTCCGTTTGAAGGATAGGTGGACAGTATCTTGGGATTAATGGTATATGAAAAGTCCTTTTGTGTGCTGACACCTCCTTCCGCGGAGGTCACGCTTAAGATAATATCCTCCTCAACAAGTATAGACGATCCAGCCACATAAGAAGTGTTGGGCACCGTTGCCCGGCCATATACTGAATAGGTTATACTGGCCCCGGCTTCGGAAGAAAGGACAACGTTCTGGTGCTGGTCAAAGGTACCGGCATCCGGAAGAACCCTTGGAACAACCCCGGAACCCTCAGCACTGTTTAATGCGGTAAACGGAACGGCCCCCAGGCACAGGCATAATATTAAGAATATTGATGAAACCTTTCGGAAGAAACCCTTCATTTACATTACCTCCCTGAATAATTAAGAAGTTGACACAATAACCTGCATATATATAATCGTTCAAAATAAGTATTTTCTTTAGGCAAAAAAACAAAAAACGCCCTGAAGGGCGCTTGGGGAGTCAGGAGTCAGGAGTCAGGAGTCAGAATAAGCAAGCGTGACCCTAAAGCGACATGCGGTGAGGGGGAGGGGTTTTAGTCCAGGCGGATGCTGGAATAGTCGTCAGTCGTAGGATTTCAGCATGAGTATTACTGACCGTCCTTACTCTGGTCTCCGCCTTGCTCCTGCTG
The DNA here is from genome assembly GCA_000961585.1 of Peptococcaceae bacterium BRH_c4a. Classification (GTDB taxonomy): domain Bacteria; phylum Bacillota; class Desulfotomaculia; order Desulfotomaculales; family Desulfocucumaceae; genus BRHc4a. The sequence goes on from LADN01000074.1 coordinate 24,363, forward strand.
CCCCCCTTGCTTTCCGCCGCCCACCGATTCTATCTTTTTAATCTCTCCGTTAATCTCAATTTCCGTGGTTTTACCGTCCTGGGTGGTGATCCGAAGGGTTGTTTTATTATCCTTCTTCTTATTCTGGCCTTCTTTTCCCTGATCACCGCCGCCGCCCCCCTCTTTGGATCCCTCCTGCCCTTCCTCACTCCCGGAACCTTCACCGGAGCCTCCACTTGAACCTTCACCGGATTTTTCTTTGGACCCGCCACCCTGACTTTTTTCCTTTTTGCCATTTTTCTTCAGGCTTCCCCACTGCTGTTCCAGCAGGTAAACATTGTCAGACTGGATCAGGCGTACCGGTGTGATTCGCGAAGGTACTGAGTAACTGCCGCTCACCGACTGCCCGCCATACTGCCAGCTTCCGTTTTTAGCAAGACCGATGGCGGCGTCAAGGGCAAACTGTCCCAGGAGGTCCGGCCTGGTATCCACCTCTGCGTCATGTTCTCCGGAGGCCAGGGCCTTGAAGGACTTTTCATCGGCCCCCACACCGGCGGTCAGGACACGATTGTTAATACCTGCATTCCTGAGCACTTCCACGGCAGCCATGGCCAGGCGGCTGTCTGTGGCCAGCACCGCCTGGATATTATTTCCATTTCTCATTAATATGTCCTGTAATATAACCTTCACCCGGGAAGGGTCATTTTGCGGCACTGCTTCTTCGGCCAGCAGGCGCACCTCGGCGGATCCCTGCAGGGATTCCCTGGCTGCCGAGGCTATTTCCCGGGATGCTGCATCTCCGGGGTCACCGCTCAATAACACCGCCCCCATGGGGATCTTACCCCCCACCTGGGACTCGGGGGGCATAATTGCTCCGCCTCCCTGGCCCTGATCATTACCATCTTCCTTATCGCCAATTTCATCCAGAGGGTCAGGCGGCACCGGCAGGCCTGCTCCCTTGCGGGCCGTCCTGATGGCGAACCTGGCCAGAAGCTGCCCGGACAGTGTGTGATTGGAGGCCACATAAGCATCCGCCGGGGCATCCAAAGGCAGGTTTTCCAGTGCCACTACCTTTATATTTTTTTCCGCCAGTTTGCGCATCAGGCCGGCTCCGGCAGCCGGGCTGGCAAACTGTACCACCACAGCCTTTATCTTCCGGCTGCCCAACTTCTCAAGCTGCCGTTCCTGACGATCCGGGTCGTTTTTGGCGTCAAGCCAGGTTATCTGCGCATTGTCCCGCTTTTTTCTGCCTTCCATTACCTTTTTGATTATTTTATTGCCGTCCCGATCCATATCTGCAAAACTTACCGCTATTTTGACCGGAGGCTCCGGTTTCCTGGCGGCCTTTTTATCGCCACAACCAAAGGCTGGTAAAAGAATAATCAACGCAGCAGCCCATATAAGTCGATACAGCGCAGAAACTCTCATTTCAGTCACCCCCGGTAATTATGTTAATTTCTATTATGCATAATTGTAGTCGCAAATATTTCTTAAAGAAGGCCGCAACAAACAAAAAAACGCAGCAAACAGGCATAGATGCCAACTGTTTCCTGCCACTTTTTTGCGCTCTGAATCACCAATCACCCTTCTAATATCACTTCTTAAAGCATAGAAATTACTTGAGGTGGTAAATATGAAATTTTTGGAAAAGATCTGTTTCTGGATACTCTGCCGGGTGTCACCCCATCACCCAGCCCAGCCCGAGCTTTTGACGGCCATTCAAAATTCACTGACCGAATGGGACCTTTCCAAAAAACAATTTAACTTTATCGATCCTGATCTTATAGACTATATGGTTTTCCGGCTAAACGCCGCCGAGAGGCATTACGCCGCCCTGCTGGCCCAGGCCAAGAATCAGGGGCTGAAGGCATGGCCGGACAACTTGAGATGTGAGAGAAGAGAAGTGAAAATTTAGCAGTGAGGGGAATAATGATCGGCATTTACAATTTCCCGGTACTTGTACACCACCTGCTTAAAGTCTTTCCACGCGTCCGCCTTCAGGGCGGGATTTCTCAAAAGGGCTGCCGGATGATAGGTGGGCATAATAAAAACTCCGTTCCTTTCCACCCACCTGCCCCTGTCCCTGGTAATCCTTCCCCCGGGATCAATAACTTCCTGCAGCGCGGTGGCTCCCAGCAGCACCATTATCGGGGGGCTGATTATCCTTAGCTGGGCGTCGAGGTTGGGCCTGCAGGCTTTTCTCTCCTCCTCGGAAGGTATCCTGTTGCCCGGGGGCCTGCATTTCACGGTATTTAATATGTATACGTGCTCAAAGCGGTTAAACCCGCAGACCCCCAGTATCCTGTCAAGCAACTGGCCGGCCTTCCCCACAAAGGGACGGCCCAGCCTGTCCTCGTCCGCCCCGGGACCCTCCCCGCAAAGAACTATGCGGGCAGCCGGGTTACCTTCACCGAAAACCACTGCCCTGCACCCTTCACGTAAACCGCAGGAGCAGCAGGCGGAAACCTTTTTCTCAAGCTCTCCCAAATGGCCTATTCCCGAAAGATCCCATAAGCCTTCCATAACAAGCTATAACCCTCCAATTGGTTAATTTCCAAACAAAGTCGCCCTATCGGGCTACTGGCAATCAGCTTTCAGCAGTCAGCAGTCAGCTTTTCGAAAATCTAAGCGACCCCACAGCGACCTGCAGTGAGGGGGAGTGATTTAAGTCCGTGCGGAATGTACCGGAGGCTGCTACTGTCTCTTAACGACCGAGCCTACGAATTTGGAGGTTAGATGTTGGAAGTTGGAAGTCGGATTAAGCTAGAAATGGCTCTGAGGTCATTTCCTACAAGTTTTCTAACCTCTAACCTCTGGCCTCCCACCTCCAAAATGGTCGGCATTCCGTTGGCGACCGAGTCTAGAGACAGTTGCAGCAGGAGGTTATGCAGGCCGGACTTAAATCGCTCCACCTACCCATTAGCGACCATGTAGCGACCCAAAAATGAAGTTGGTCATGGTGGCAAAAAAGTTATCCACAAATTCTGACCTGAGCATAATTTCCTATATCCTGCAGGAAGGGGCTTCCGTAACAACGGCAGCCCCTTAACGCTTATTCCTTTTCCAGAACGATTTTATGGTCTACCAGAGCCAGTTCGGCTATTCTGGCTTTGACAATCTTCCGGCGGCCGAAAATATCCTCCAGCATCAGCCCCTCCTCATGGGGAACAACCTTATCCACCATTTCCAGCAATAGTTCCTCCTTACCATCTTTTCGAAGGTAAGCGCTTGCTTCACACACCGTAATCACCTCCGGTATTTAACAAAGAAAGACTTGATAGCTACAAAAAAATTATAGAATGGGGCAGTGGGGGTGTCAACGCTTATTTTTTTGCAACTCTCTCCTAGGAAGCCTTATCAATCTTTTGCCCCACTATATCAATAGCCCTCTGCAACTGCACATCAACATTGCCTGCAGGCTGTTCAACCACAATATCCGGTATTATACCCTTTTTATTTATATCATTTTTCTTTGGCGTAAGGTACCTGGCAGTGGTAATTTTCAATCCGGCCCCGTTGTCCAACTCGAAAATCATCTGAACCACACCCTTGCCAAAGGTCTTCTGACCCACCAGGACCCCGGATTCTGTATCCTTTATGGCTCCGGCCAGTATTTCAGCAGCACTGGCCGATCCGTCGTTCACCAGCACCACCAATGGCAGCTGTAAATTACTTCTTTCAGTGCGGTGTTCCTCAGTGCGCCCTCCCCTGTATTCGATAAACACCACCGGGCCGGCCGGTATAAAGTTACCGGCCACCTTAACCGCCGACATCAGTTCCCCCCCGGGGTTGTTTCTCAAATCCAGTATTATGGCCCGCATACCCTCTTTTTTCAACTTCTCTATGGTTTCACCCAGTTCTTCGGGTGTCTTTTCGGTGAACTGAGCTATCATCAGGTGGGCAACGCCATTTTTCAGCATCTTGCCTTCCACAGTGGGAACCCTTATTTCCTCCCTGGTCAACACCACATCAAAGGGAGTGGCGCTGCCGGATCGCACCAAAGTAAGGATTATCTTGGTCCCCACCGGTCCCCTCATCAGTTGAACCGCAGACTCAAGATCTATGCCGCGGGCCTCCCGGCCGTCAATCTTTTGAATAATATCTCCCGGAAGTATGCCTTCCCGGTAGGCCGGGGTGCCCTTGTAGGTCCTGGCCACGGTAAGGCTGTCCTCCTTCATGCCCACAAGGATGCCCAACCCGCCGAAAGACCCTCTGATCTGATCCCTCAGTTGCTTGTAGGTAACCGGATCCAGGTAGGCCGAGTAGGGATCGTTGAGGGACTGCACCAACCCCTTTATGGCTCCCTCCACCAAGTCATTGTAGTTAGCTGCGTTAAGATACTGTGTTCTGACCAGCACAATAACCTTTAACAGATTGCCGAAATGTTTGTAATTGGAGGCCACCAGCCAGCCGAAACCAACTATAATCACAAAAATGGCAATGGCCATAGCGGTGAAAATGCGGTTTCCTCTCTTTGGCAGCCCATATCTATCTACACGCAAAAATATACTCCTTCCCATTCCCGGCATTTGTGACAGTCAAAAGCAAAGCGCCGGGATTTGACGACTACAGATTATTATACTATAAGTTTAACCAGGTAATTACAATTTCATGGAAAAAAACGCCGTCTCCGTCGCCTGGGAAAAAGTACCTTTTTAGAAGAAGTTCATAGGGTTAACCGGTACACCATTCCGCCTCACGGAAAAGTCCAGGTGAGGCCCGGTGGACATACCTGTGCTGCCGATTAATCCCACCACCTGCCCCTTACCAACCTCAGCACCCACAGAAACCAATTGGGCGGAAAGGTGAGAGTAAAGAGAGGTAAGCCCGCCGCCGTGATCCACCATTACCACCTTACCGTATCCGCTCATGTAACCCACCTCTATTACGGTGCCATCCTGGGCGGACACCACCTTTGTGCCCGTGGGGGCGGGAATATCTATACCGTTATGGTGCCTTATGGATCCTAAAACAGGGTGTTCCCTGTTACCGAAGGGCGATGAAATGTCGCTGTATCCTGGAACGGGCCAGGCGAAGCCACCGGTTGCCACGGCGGGAGATCCCTGCTTGGATTTGTCTTTAAGCATCTCCCTGATTAATCCCTGTTCCCTCTGCTCCAGTTCCTCGGCCTCCGCCGAAAATCTGTTAAGATCCTTTTGAGCCCTGGACAGAAGGTTTTGCCTCTCGTACTGCCGGTCCTTTAACTGGCTCCTGGCCAGTTCCTGCAGCGCCATCAGGGAAGATATTTCAAGCTGCCTGGACTCCAGACCGGACCTTTGAGCTTCCAGGTATTTCCTTTTTTCGGCCACCTTTTTGATTATCTCAACATCGTGGCCTAAAACCCTCTTGAGCATTTCGGCCCGGTGAACAAAGTCTCCGAAATTATCGGACTCCAGCAAAACCTCCAGGTAACTGACACTTCCGGAGGTATACATGCCCCTTATTCTCTGGCGAAATGTCTTATTGCTCTGATCGAATTCCTTTTTGGTCTTGTCCAGTTCAATTTCAGTACGCTTCAGTTCCACCCTGGCCACCTCAAGATTTGCCCCCAGATCCCTGAGCTGCCGCTCCCTGTGATCCATGTCCCAGTCCAGTTCCTTTATTTGAGAGGCGTAGCTGTTAACAATCCTTTTGCCGCTTTCCACCTCTTCCTTTTTTTTAACAAGCTTTTCCCTGGTATCCTGCAGCATGTTTTCCAGCGGCTCTCCGTATGCCGAGCTGACAACAGACACCGCCAGGGTAACTCCGCAAATGAATGATAGTATTTTCTTTTTCCGGCCTGTCACTGAACGGCAACCTCCTCTGACAATAACTCATACTGATGACTTTATTCGGTCGGGAGTCAGGAGTCAGAATATGGACGGTATTCCTTACAAGAATTCTCAAAGACGCAAATAAGGAACGTGATGCCCCTGGCGGCATGGGTCTAAATTCTGAGTTCTGAGTTCTGAGTTCTGTATTCTTAGCCAACCGGTTGATTAGATTTTAAGGAACTTCCTGATGGAAAAGCTGCTTCCCAAAGCGCCGATAAGCAGTCCCATCCCCAGAATTCCCATCAGTACAGTAAGAATAACATTCTGGTCGGTGACCGGCTGCACAAAAGGAAGTGATTGTTCCAGGTAAGCAGTCAGAGAAATATAGCCGGCATATACCCCCGACGCAGCCAAAACCGCCCCCACAAAGCCCAGTATCATGCCCTCCAGAATGTAGGGAAAACGGACAAACCAATTGGTGGCGCCCAGCAATATCATTATTCCTATTTCTTTACGCCGGGCAAAAACAGACATCCGCGTGGTGGTTGAGATTAAAAATATGGCGGCTATACAAAGAAATACAAGTATAACAGCTCCAGCCAGCCTTACCCACTTGGTGGCCGTTACCAGCCGCTCCACCAGGCCGTGACCGTACACCACCTGGTCAACTCCCCCGATAGCCGATAATTTCCCCGCCAGAGCAGGGATCTGGTCGGCCTGAGCGGCCTTGACCCTGAATCCGTCCGGCAGCGGATTGTCGTTTTGCAGCCCCTCCAGAACTTCCCTGCGGTTGCCGAAACTTTTTTTCATCTCTTCCAGGGCCTGTTCCTTGGGTACAAACTCAACCACTGATATTCCGGACACCCTGTCAATTTCAGCCTTGATTTTTTTTATGCTGTCCCCGGACTGGCCATCCTTCAGAAAAACCCTGATTTCAAGCCCCGACTCCAAATCCTGGGTAAAAGTACTGGCATTGATCACCAAAAGAGAGAAAAATCCAAGTATTAGCAGGGAAACGGCCACCGTGCCCACCGAGGCGATGGAAAGCCAACTATTCCGGAATATGGAGGAAAATGCTTCCCTCCAGTAATAAAACAGGGTGTTAAAGCTCATTGCAGTAGACCCCGCCTTCCTCATCCCGGTTAATCCTGCCGTCAGACAAAGCAATAACTCTTTTTTTCATGCTGTCAACTATATCCCTGGCGTGAGTCACCATTATCACAGTGGCGCCGGTTTTGTTTATTTCACCGAAGAGTTTCATCAAATCCCATGATGTGTCCGGATCAAGGTTGCCGGTGGGCTCATCGGCGATAATCACCATGGGGCTGTTCACAATTGCCCGGGCAATGGACACCCGCTGCTGCTCACCCCCGGAAAGCTGTGACGGCAGCACCTTGGTCTTATCCGCCAGCCCCACCCACTCCAGGACCTCCGGAACCCTGGACCTGATGCTTTTTTTTGATGCCCCGGTTACCTCCATGGCAAAGGCCACATTTTCAAATACAGTTTTCTGGGGAAGAAGTCTGAAATCCTGGAAAACCATGCCGATCTTCCTCCTCAGATAGGGGATCTCCCTGCCTTTCAGCCGGGAGATGTTTTTCCCATAAAAAAGAACCTGACCCCGGGTGGGCAGTTCCTCTCTGAACAATATCTTTATCAGTGAAGTTTTACCGGCCCCGCTGGGTCCCACCAGAAAAACAAACTCCCCCTTCTGGATAGTCAGGGAAACATCATTCAGCCCTTTAACACCGTTAGGGTATATTTTGGTTACATTGTAAAAATTAATCATATTTCACCTCATAGCAATAAAGCCCAAAGGAAACAAGCCCCATAAGATATTAGCTATTTCGACACCAGAATACCGAAGTCCTTTTCTTTCGTACAAATATGAAAAAAGGAATATTATACTCAATGGCGAAATGGAAATCCATTACCAAAAAAACTTATATAAGCAAAATAAAAGTTTCAGCAGTTTACACGCCAAAATACAGGGGGTACGCAAAGTGTTTAAAAAAATCTACTTACTAAGGGGCGCCGTCACTCTGGCGCTGACAGCATGGCTGGCTTTGGGACAGGGAGCCCCGGCAACGGCGGGACCATTCAAGGACACAGACAATCACTGGTCCAGGGTGGTGGTGGCTAAATCCTACGCCCTGGAACTGATGAAAGGTTACCCCGGTGATATCTTCAGGCCCGAGGACCCGGTGACGCGCCTGGAGGCAATTGCGGTGATCATAAATGCCCTGGGCCTGGAAAAGGAAACCAAAAACGTGGACTACAAAAACAGCGGCATCAGACTTCCCCAAGGGATGTTCTGGGGTCAGGGCCATCTTGTCATAGCGGTGCAAAAGGGGCTTCTCCACAAGGACTATGTCAACCAGTTAATGTACGGCAGCCCCATACCCCGGCAGGAGATGGCCACCCTGGTGGCGGTGGCCCTGGGTAACAAAATAAAAACCAAGGGGGATCCCGGCAAGCTTTCCTATACCGATACCAGGGAAATAGACCCGACATACCTGCCCTACGTGGCCGACGTCACCCAGAACAACATAATGCAGGGCCTGGGGAACAACGAATTTGGCCCCGGCCAGATAATGAGAAGAGGCCAGATGGCCGCCCTGATGGTGAAAACCACCCAGGAAGGCTGGTTTGAATACGGATCCGGAAAGTTTATAAACGGATCCCTCAGCGCCTCTGACAGCATAGCCGGGGTAATATCCATAACCAAGGCGGACGGGGTTCAGGCAGCCAGGCTGATAGACACCGGGGCGGTCTTTTACAGAGATTCCCAGCCCTCCTCCCTGGCCCAGTTTAAAATCGGGGAAGCGGTAACGGCCATAACAGGTCCCGGAGGCAAGGTCCGCTATCTCGAAGGAGCAGATCCCAGCGCAAAAACCGATCCAATCACGGAAACCGAATTGACCGGGAAGATTTCAGACAGGGCCCTTACAGGGAACTCGGCTTTAAAAATCCGGGATATCGGCTTGCAGGAGAAAACCTATCCCCTGGATCCGGTTATAACCATTACCGATGGAGTTAACGCCAGGGATATGTCCAACGTCACTGATGGGACATATGTAAGGGTCAAGATAAAAAATAACTCCATACAGAATATCCGCATACTGTCCCCCGAGGAAATTGCCGGGACGATAACAACCATAATTCCCGGGTACCTGACCATAAAAACGGATTCCGGACCGGGCAGGATATTCAGCGTCAATTCCGGTGAGATCAAGATAGTAAAGGGTGGCGGCCGGCTGGCCTACAGCGGACTTAAAAGCGGTGACCGGGTGAAGATTATTGCGGCCTCCGGAGAGGCCCTGGAGGTGACTGCTCAGGACTTCACCCCCAGTTCCTCCAGTGTCCGGATAAGAGCTGTTGACGCCTTTTACGGTTTTATTTACGTTATGAATGATAACGGCGACCGGAGGGAATACGAGGTTGAAATAAACGCCCCGATCACAAAAAGGGGTGAAAGAATTAAAATTGAGGACCTAAAATCCGGAGATTCCGCCATCCTGAAGGTGGGTGAAAACGGCAAGGTATATGAAATAGAAATAACCAATGACCAGTACGCCACCCTGGAAGGTGAGGTTACCGATGTCAGCGAAAGCAGCGGCACAATAACTATTAAACAGGTTAACGGCCTGTCCTTTGCCCTTCCGGTTGACAGAAACTGCAGCTGCCGAGATTTAACCACTTCCCAGCCGCTGTCCCTTGGCGGCATCAGGAGCGGATGGGCAGTCAGGATTTCTTTATACAACGGAAAGGCGGAGGAAATCAGGGTTACCTCAAAATAGCGCCCCAAAAGATATCTGGATTGCAGAAGCGAAAAGCTGCCGGCGGATCAACCAATCCGCCGGCAGCCTTATAAAGCATACGGCTTACAGCTTATAGCTTATAGCTTTTCTTTTTATAACTTCCCTGACGGCTTCCATAATGGCCGAAGAGGTCAGGCCAAATTTCTTCATCAGTTCGTCCGGGGACCCGGACTCACCGAAAGTATCCCGCACACCCACCCGTTTTACCGGCACCGGGTAATTTTCGCACACCACCTCAGACACAGCCCCTCCCAGTCCGCCGATAACACTGTGCTCCTCGGCGGTTACCAGGGCTCCTGTTTCCCTGGCGGCAGCTATTACTGCCTCCACATCAAGGGGTTTCACGGTGTGCATACTTATTACCCGCGTTTCAATTCCTTCCCCGGAGAGGGCCGAGGCTGCCTCCAGGGCTAATGACACCATTACACCGGCCGCTATAACAGTGGCCTGTCCACCCTCCCTGACCACCTCGGCCTTGCCTGGCCGGAAGCCAAAACCCTCCCCATGGATAGGAGGCGCGCTCATCCGTCCCAGCCTGATATAAACAGGCCCGTCAATATCGGCCGCTGCCTGAACTGCGCCCCGGGTCTCGGCCTCGTCCGCCGGCACAAATACAACCATGTTGGGCAGGCTTCTCATCAGGGCTATATCTTCAATGGCCTGATGGGATCCCCCGTCCTCCCCCACGGTTATTCCGGCATGGGTGGCGGCTATTTTTACATTGAGCTTTGTATAGGCCACGGAATTCCTTATCTGGTCAAAGGCTCTTCCGGCGGCAAAAACCGCAAATGTGCTGGCGAAAGGAATTTTACCGGCGCAGGCCAGTCCTGCCGCTGTCCCTATCATGTTTTGTTCGGCCACGCCCATATTAAAAAACCTGTCCGGGCAGACCTTTGCAAAATCGGCTGTTTTGGTGGACTTGGACAGGTCGGCGTCCAGCACCACCACCCTGAGGTTGTTTTTACCCAGTTCGGCCAGAGCTTTTCCATATGCCTCCCTGGTGGCTATTTTCCTGGTCATCAAAGATCCTCCTAATCTATCTTATAGCTTACCGCTTATAGCCAAGTTCTTCCAGCGCCTTTTGGGTTTCCTCGTCCTTGGGAGCCACACCGTGCCAGCCGGCCTGATTTTCCATGAAGGACACACCCTTCCCCTTAACGGTCTCGGCCACAATCATCTGGGGCCTTCCCTTGACCGCCGAGGCCTTCTCAAGGGCCTGAAGTATTTGGGCCATGTCATGACCGTCGATGACCTGGACATCCCAGCCAAAAGCCCTCCATTTGTCCGCCAGGGGCTCCGGTGACATAACCTCTTCAATGGGCCCGTCAATCTGTAGCCTGTTATGGTCCAAAAAGGCAGTTACATTGTCCAGCTTATAGTGGGCTGCAGCCATGGCGGCTTCCCAAATCTGCCCTTCCTGATTCTCACCATCGCCCATAAGCACATAAACTCTGTAATCCAGGCCATCCAGCTTTCCAACCAGGGCAATTCCGTTGGCCACCGATAGGCCCTGTCCCAGGGAACCGGTGGACATCTCCACTCCGGGAAGTTTTTTCATGTCGGGGTGACCCTGAAGACGGCTGCCCAGTTTACGCAGAGTGGATAATTCCTCCCGGGGGAAATACCCCCTTTGGGCCAGTGCGGCGTAAAGAACAGGAGCGGCATGCCCTTTGGAGAGTATAAAACGATCCCTGTCGGCCCTGCGGGGATCCTGGGGATCGATACGCATCACTCCGAAATAAAGCGCGGCCACAATGTCGGCTGCCGACAGGGATCCCCCCGGGTGGCCCGATCCGGACCGACCAAGCATGCTAATGATATCAGCCCTGATATCATTGGCCCTGGCCCTTAGCATTTGCAAATGGTTCTGTTTGTTGTCCATCAGAAACCTCCTGTGTTAGTTATAGGTCGTCAGTCGTCGGGCTACCCCTGCGACCGGCGTCTTACGCCTGACGTCTGAACAGCAAGGGGCTTGAACCCCTCACCCAGCACCTCGTGAGCGTCGGTCAAGATTACAAAGGCTTTGCTGTCTATTTCGTATATAAGGTCCTTTAAACGGGTAACCTCGGACCTGTTCACCACCACCAGCAAAACATCCCTGTCGGTTCCCGAATAGGCCCCCCTTCCCCGGAGAACTGTGGCGCCCCTGTTAATTTCCTGCAGCACGGCGGCAGTCATCTTTTCCGGCTGGGAGGATATTATATAAAATGCCTTGGCGTAACTAAAACCCTGTTGCACAACATCTATCAGCCAGGCCGTGATAAATATTGTGATCAGGGCGTACATGGCCAACTCCCAGGATTTGAAAGAAAAACCCGCAGCCAGAACCACAAAGGCGTCCACCATAAAAAGAAGCTGACCCACATTGGCGCCGGTGTAAGTTCGAATTACCGCCGCCGCCAGATCAGTCCCGCCGGTGGTGCCCCGGTACTTGAAAACCAGTCCCAGCCCAAGGCCCACCAGAACTCCTCCGAAAATACTTGCCAACAGGGGATCTCTGGTAGGAACAGGCATATAAGGGGCAAGACCGTCCACCAGCAGCGAAAGGCTTATGGTGCCATACAGTGATCGGAAGCCAAACTTCAGTCCCAGCCGGTAAATTCCCATTATAAAAAGGGGAATGTTCAGCAGCAGCATGGTCATTCCCACCGGGACATGCAGAATATAGTGAAGGACAGTGGCAATGCCGCTGACCCCCCCGGCAGCAATCTTGGATGGTATAAGAAAAATGTCCAGCCCCAGGGCGGTCAACAAAACCCCCAGGGTAACCCCTGCTATTTCCACAACTGTTTTAAGAAACAATGGGCCAGCTCCCCGATCATTTCAAAAATAATTCTTAATTTTTTCTGGCATTCTCCCTCAAAAAGGAGGATATGAAAATATCTATTTCCCCGTTCATTACGGCGTTGACATTCCCCACCTCCACCCCTGTCCGGTGGTCCTTCACCAGGCTGTAGGGATGAAAAATGTAGGATCTGATCTGGCTGCCCCAGGCTATATCCATCTGTTCTCCCCGAACAGCCGACAGCTCGGCTTCCTTCTTCTTTATTTCCAGGTCCAGCAGCTTTGCCTTCAGGAGCTTCATAGCGGTATTGCGGTTGGAAATCTGGGATCTTTCACTCTGGCACTGCACAACTATTCCCGTGGGCAGGTGCGTTATACGGACTGCCGAATCGGTCTTGTTGACGTGCTGCCCCCCGGCGCCTCCGGAACGGTAGGTGTCCACCTTCAGGTCCTCCGTATTTATATCCACCTCCAGGCCCTCCTGGACTTCGGGAAGCACATCCAGCGACGCAAAGGAGGTATGCCGGCGTCCGGCGGAGTCGAAGGGAGAAATCCTCACCAGCCGGTGCACCCCTTTTTCCGAACGCAGGTAACCGTAAACATTCTGCCCGATTATCTCCAGTGTTACGCTTTTTACCCCGGCTTCATCACCGGGAAGCATATCCACCACCCCTGCCTTATACTTGTGATCCTCGGCCCAGCGCATGTACATCCGCATCAGCATTTCAACCCAATCCTGGGCCTCGGTGCCCCCGGCTCCGGCATGCAGGGCAATGATGGCGTTGCCCCGGTCATAGGGCCCGCTCAGGAGAACCTCCAACTCCATGTCCTCCACCATGCGGGTAAGTTTTTTCACCTCTGCCCGGACCTCCTGGGCCACATCCTGGTCATCCTCCTCGCGGCCCAACTCCAAAAGCACCTGAGTGTCCTCGCAGATACCCCGCAGAACTTCAAAGGATGACACCCTTTCCTTTAACCCGGAAAGGGACTGGGTAACCTTCTGGGATTCCTCCTGGTTGTCCCAGAACCCCGGGGCCGTCATTCTCTGCTCCAGAATATCTATCTGCTTCTCCTTTTCAACTATGTCAAAGAGAAACCCTCAAATCTTCAATGCGCTTCGCCAGGGAGTCAATATCCTTTTTCAGTTCAGGAAACACTCAAATCACCCCATTATTAATATCTCATACTGAAGACTTTATTCTGTCGGAATCCAGAACCCAGAATTCAGAATCCAGAATGCGTAAGCGTTCGTTATAGGCAAATAGAATCAACTGTCCTTTTATTCTTGATGGTGCCACTTGCCACTGGCGCATGGTAAGTTATGTGGGTCTTTATTCTGGATTCTGGATTCTGGATTCTGACTCCTGGCTTCTGTTTTTTTACTCTTCCTTGCCGCAGCATTTCTTGTATTTTTTCCCGCTGCCACAGGAGCAGGGGTCATTGCGCCCCACCTTGACCTGCCTGCGCACCGGCTGTTTGGGCCCTTCCTCGGAATACCGGTTTTCAACCAGTATTCTCTGCCTGGGGGCCTGTTCCGGCGGCGCCAGGTTCACCCTGAAAATATAACGCACAACATCGTCCTGAATGGTGGCTATCATGTTCTGAAACATTTCATAGCCCTCAAATTTGTACTCCACCAGAGGATCCTTCTGCCCGTACGCCCTGAGGCCGATGCCCTCCCTGAGCTGGTCCATGGCGTCAAGGTGATCCATCCACTTCTCGTCAACCATCCTGAGGGTGATCACCCGCTCAATTTCCCTCATGCTGTCCGGGCCCAGTTCTTCCTCCCTTTGATCGTAAGCCTCCAGGGACTTCTCCAGCAGGAATTCCTTAACCTCTTCCCTGCCCATTCCCTCCATTTCCTCGACAGTGATTCGGTGTCCGGGTATAAACACCTGATCGGCCTGGCTGGCCAGGGATTCCAGATCCCATTCATCCTGGTGAACTCCATCCGGACAGTAGGTTTCCACCGACCTGCCCACCACCTCTTCGATCATGGCGGCGATGGTTTCCTTGAGGTTTTCACCGGTCAGTATCTGGCGGCGCTGCCTGTAAATCAATTCCCGCTGCTGGTTCATAACGTCATCATACTGCAGAACATGCTTGCGGATATCAAAGTTCCTGTTTTCCACCCTCTTCTGGGCAGTTTCAATGGACCTTGTTATAAGATTATGCTCAATGGGCATATCCTCTTCGATTCCCAGTTTATCCATAAGTCCGGAAATATTTTCAGATCCAAACAGCCTCATCAGGTCGTCCTCCAGGGAGCTGTAAAACTGGCTTGATCCTGGATCTCCCTGACGGCCTGAGCGACCCCGCAGCTGGTTGTCAATCCTGCGGCTCTCATGCCTCTCTGTACCTATTATATGCAGACCACCAAGGGTCACCACACTTTCACGCTCTGCGGCGGTGATACTCCTGTACCTGCTATAAACCTTGTCCTTCAGGGCGAGATCTCCTGTCTCAGCTGCCAGTTCAAACTGCAACCCCTCTTTTTTCAGCTCGGTGGTGGCAAGAAACTCCGGGTTGCCCCCCAGCAAAATGTCAGTTCCACGCCCGGCCATGTTGGTGGCAATGGTTACCGCCCCCTGGCGGCCGGCCTGGGAAACAATCTCGGCTTCCTTTTCATGATATTTGGCGTTAAGCACCTGATGGCTTATGCCTCTCCTTTTGAGCATCTCACTGATGACTTCAGATTTCTCAATGGATATTGTGCCCACCAGAACGGGCTGACCCAGGACATGCTTTTGGGCTATATCATCCACCACCGCCCGGAATTTGGCCTGTTCGGTCTTATAAACCACATCGGGCATATCTTTTCTGACCATGGGGCGGTGGGTGGGTATCACCACCACATCAAGATCGTATATTTTTCGGAATTCATCCTCCTCAGTGGCTGCGGTTCCGGTCATCCCGGCAAGCTTGCCGTACATCCTGAAATAGTTCTGAAAGGTTATGGTGGCCAGGGTCTGGGACTCCCTCTCAATCTTTACCCCTTCCTTGGCCTCTATGGCCTGGTGCAGGCCGTCGCTGTATCTCCGGCCAAACATCAGCCTTCCGGTAAATTCATCGACTATAATAACCTGACCGTCCTTTACCACATAATCACGGTCGTTTTTCATCAGTCCGTGGGCCTTCAGAGCCTGGTTCAGGTGGTGGTTCAGCTCAATATTGGCGTCGTCGTACAGATTTTCTATGCCCAGCATTTTTTCAACCTTGGCCGACCCCTCCTCGGTGATTACCACCGCGTGGGCCTTTTCGTCCACGGTGTAGTCGGTATCCCTGGACAGCCTGGGAACAACCCTGGCAAAGGTATAGTACAGATCGGTGGCCTTGTCCGACTGCCCGGAGATAATCAGGGGCGTCCTGGCTTCATCAATGAGTATGCTGTCCACCTCGTCAACTATGGCGTAGTTCAGATCCCTCTGCACAAGCTGATCCGGATGATTGGCCATGTTATCCCGCAGGTAGTCAAATCCGAATTCATTATTGGTGCCGTAAGTGACATCGGACCAGTAGGCGGCCTTTCTCTCTTCCCAGTCCAGTCCATGGACAATCAGGCCCACGCTTAAGCCCATATATTTATAAATCTGGCCCATCCACTGACTGTCCCGGCGGGCCAGGTAATCGTTCACGGTTACCACGTGGACTCCGCTGCCGGTCAGGGCGTTGAGGTAGACCGGCAGCGTGGCCACCAGGGTTTTGCCCTCACCTGTTTTCATCTCGGCTATACGGCCCTGGTGAAGAATAATGCCTCCTATTACCTGTACATCAAAATGACGCATGCCCAGGACCCTTTTGCTGGCCTCCCTGACCACCGCAAAGGCTTCGGGCAGTATGTCGTCCAGGGTTGCCCCCCGGTCCAGCTTATCCTTAAAATAGACGGTCCTGGACGAAAGGTCGGCGTCGCATAAAGAAGCCAGCTCATTTTCAAATTGGTTTACCTCATTGACAAACCGGGAAAGCTTCTTTACTATTCGGGCGTTGTCATCCAACAGTTTGCGTATAAATCCCAGCATATCAGCTATCACCTTTCTATGTTAAAACAGGCTGCCATTTATTTTGCCAGCGGTCCCGTCCCTCAAAAGCCGGGTACAAAAAGATTTTATCAGAGCACAGGGGCACTGGCAAGAGCCAGAAAATTACGGGGGCGCACCGGCTGTGCGCCCCCGATACAGGTTTATTATTTAGAAAGTGGGCTCTATCAGCCCGAAATTACCGTCTTTACGCTTATATACCACGTTTACCTGATCGGTTTCAGCGTTTGAAAATACGAAGAAGCTGTGGCCCAGCAGGTTCATCTGCAGGACGGCCTCGTCAATGGCCATTGGCTTGATGGCAAACCGCTTGGTCCTCACAACCCTTGGCCCGTCATCTTCGGGTATAATCACAAACGGTCTGCTGTCAGCCAGAGGCTTGCCTATACGCTTTACTAATTTTCCCTTATGCTTTTCAATTTGTTTTTCAAGCTTCTCCACCACCATGTCGGTGGATGCGTACATATCGGCGGTGGCTTCCTCTCCCCGGAGGATCATTCCGTTAATGGGTATGGTGACCTCAATACGGTGGGAGTCTTTTTCAACTGTGAGAGTTACCTGAGCGTCTCCAAGGTTGTCAATGTACCTGTCCAGTTTTCCCAGGCGCTTTTCCACATAGTCCTTAAGGGCTCCGGTTACCTCCATGTTTCGTCCCCGTACCTGTACCTTCACGTTGCAACAACTCCTTTCAGGTCGTTTTTTTATAACATCTGTTAAAAAAAGAGTCCGTTTATTTTACAATTCGACCTTTTAAAAAAACCCCAGCATAATTACTGGGGTAGGGTTGTTTATTTTTTTGTAACATTTGCTGCCTGTGGTCCCCGGGCACCCTCAACCATATCGAATTCTACCCTTTCTCCTTCGTTGAGCGTTTTAAACCCGTCTCCCTGGATGGCTGAGAAATGGACGAATACGTCCCCACCGTCATCCCTCTCAAGAAAACCATATCCCTTTTCTGCACTAAACCACTTAACCTTACCTTGCACAAACATACCTCCTAATTAATTCAAAACTGGGGTGTAATGAATGTTAACACAATCTTCTGATCAAGTCAAGAGTTTCCAGCCCGAAGAACGCAATGGCGCCAATGTCGAAAATCACCATGACATAAGGGCCCTTTGGAATAAAATCCTGTGGATAATGTGGGCAAGTCTGTTAATAACCGAAATAAAAGGCTTTAATCTGTGGTTAACTTTCGGTCGGAAAAAAATTTATGTCGTAATTAGTTGCTATGAACAAAGAATACTGTCATATTTACAAAGCGAACAGCTATATGGAGGTTCTTCCGGCGGCGGCGGTTATGCAGATAACTGTCGCCGCGCCACCCCCCAGCAACACTTCTGATACAATATCTAACGTACTTCCCGTGGTTATGACGTCATCCACTACCAAGACAGTTTTTCCCCTTACCGCCTCCGGACGGGTAATTTGAAACGAACCTACAAGATTCTCCTTTCTTCCAGACCTTCCAAGCCCGGTCTGGGGAGAGGTTTCCCTCACCTTGCGCAGCAGCGGCAGCAGGGGAACGGTCATCCTGCCGGCCAGTTCGAAGGCAAGCAGTTCGGCCTGGTTGAAACCCCTCTTTTTGATCCTCTCCCGGGAAAGGGGTACTGCAGTAATAATATCTGTTTTCATATAGTATTGGTTTTTAACTATAGATTGAAACATTATATCAGCAAGATGCCCGGCCAGATCCCTCTTGCCGTAAAATTTCAGCCTCTGCACCGCCCTTTTTAAATCTCCCTCATAGGGTCCGGCAGATCTGGCCATAAAAAAATTTCTTTGCCCCGTCCGGCAGTCCCGACAGAGCAAAAGATTCTCCCGCACATCTTCTTCAAGCTCCAGCCGAAAGTATCTGCCGCACCGCAAGCACACAGGTTCAAGACGGTATTGCCAAACCATTTGCAGGCAGGCGGGACAAATCCTGCTCCCGGGTTCGGACTGAGCGCAAAGGGGACACACCCGGCGGGGTGGGAAAATAAGATCAATGAGACCGCTGAATATTTTTTTCAATCTATCCGCCACTCCTAAAATTACCGGTTGCTTTTGCCGTGATAGCGGCCCCTTAACCCGGAAGCAGTTTCAACCCTGTCCCTGCCATTCTTCTTTGCAGCTTTCAGCGCCATGCCGGTGGCCTGTATAAGCTTTTCGAAGGTCTCTCCGGCTTCGGGACTTGCGGCTATACCCACGCTTACCTTTATCCGTAACAGGGGATGGTCCTCTGAAAAAGAAAGGTCCAACAGTTCATTTCTAAGCAGAGCGGCCAGGTCAAGCGCCTTTTCCTCGTTAAATCCCGGCAGAAGCAGGGCAAATTCATCGTCTGCGTATCGGCCCGCCTGCATCCCGGGTATA
Source organism: Peptococcaceae bacterium BRH_c4a (assembly GCA_000961585.1). Taxonomy (GTDB): domain Bacteria; phylum Bacillota; class Desulfotomaculia; order Desulfotomaculales; family Desulfocucumaceae; genus BRHc4a. The sequence goes on from LADN01000074.1 coordinate 43,089, forward strand.
TCCAAATATCTGATAATCCGGCCCAGTTCGGTGATCATTTTGTCTCCCTGTTCCTGCCCCCATCCTTCGTTGATATGTCCCAGAATGTCCATGTCCGCCAGAATAAGGGCAATGTTTCCCCCTTCTTCCTGCAGACACCTTTGAAATACCCGGCAACAATTCTGGCAGAAATGCTTTCTGTTTAAAAGTTCGGTCATGGGATCCCGGCTCCGGAGCCTTTCCATCCTTTCCGCGAGCAACCGGTTGGAAAGAGCAGCGGTCAAGGTTCCGCACAGAGTCATAGCCACCTGCAGATCCTGCTCAGTAAAAACCATGGCTTTTTTCTCCCCGATAATTACCAGCCCCAGGGAACCAGCCTCCCCCGCCAGGGGAATCGCCAGAAGGGAGCGGAGAACCTGTGAAAGTCCCTGTTCTGATTTAACCCTGGGGTCGATTTTAGAGTCAAAGATAATTTCCGGCTCGCCATTACCAATGACCCATCCCCAAAAACCGTCTCCAGTATGGATTATCCCCTTCTCCAACTGTTCCCGGTAGGGGCCGTAGGCCGCTGCGGCCATGAAAGAACGGGCTTCCTCCTGCCAAAGATAGATCACCCCTGTGTGAAAAGTAATGGCCCTGTGCATTTCCTTAAGAAGAACCGCGGGAATTTCACGGAAATCAGTGTGAGCTGCCAGACTCCTGCTTATTTCGTAAACCGCCCTCAGCTCCTTGTTGACCAATTCGGATCTTACATAGAGCCCCAGTACAAACTGAACTGTCAAAACAGGCAGAAAAAGGAGAAGGGCGGCCGACATACCGGATGTTTGGTAAAGCGCCGCCATAACCACGCCAAAAGGGGCGCTGAAGAAATAGCTAAGGGCATCCCAACGGAGGGTATCCTGCCAGGAGTGCATCCTGGCCCCTTTTCGTCCGGGATGGGTATATATGTAAACCAGAATGTGATTAATGGTGTAATAAAGAACAATTAGAGTTATCAGCTGAAGAAAAGCGGTTTTAGATCCATTCAGCGTCAGCCCGCCCATTTCACCGCCCCATATAATACCGGTGAGGCGAACCGAAGCATACAGGGTTAAGACATGCTGGGCCATATTAAAAACAGATGTGCGAATGGGATTTCCCCTGTTGGCTATACCATTACCAACGAAAAACGCCACTGAGCTAATCCATACCGAGGCACTGAGGTTATATATGAGGAGAGAGCCCAGAACCAGAGAAAAACCTCCGGAAAGACGCCCCAGAGGAAAACTTACCGCCAGCCATTCCACCAGGATCCCCAATAATACCAGGGCAGCAAATTCGCTGGATCTGTCCAGGTCCAAATCTCCGAACAATCTCAACAGGAGACCCAAACCCAAAACAGTTACTCCAAAGGAATAAAAAATATGTATGTAGTTTCTCCTGACTGCCATGTTCATCAAAAACTCCCCCTGCAAATATTTTTCGACAGAGGGAGAAAAGTTACCTCTTTTACGAAAGAGCGGCCAATAAAAAAACGCCCTGAAGGGCGCTTGAGAATCCAGAAGCCAGAATCCAGAATCCAGAATTGTGACAGCCTGCCTTAAAAGCGACCCTCAAGAGACCCCACAGCGACATGCAGTGAGGGGGAGGGGTTTTAGTCCAGGCGGATGTTCCGGAGGCTGTTATCTGGCTCTTGGCGACAGAGCCGTACGGACTGCCGAACCGGCTGCAGGACGCAGCCGGTAGCCGGAATCGACGCATGGACGCGGCGTTGGAGGCGGTCGGCAGTCCGTTAGGCGACGAGCTTAGAGCCAGTTCAGCCGGAGGATAAGTAGATCGGACTCAAACCCCTCCACCGGCCACAGAGTGACCCAGGAGCGACCCTAAAGAGACCCCACAGCGACATGCTGATAATTGACCATTAACTGGCCCAATTAAGCAAGCAAATAAGGAATGCATTGGCCAACTCCTGTCTCCTGTCTCCTGTATTCTGACGGGGTTCACCTCAGCAGGCTGATTTATAATTGGCAAGGCTATGCAAAGGACCTTTCAGCAATTCGGTCCTGTCCATACCCCTTATGTCAATCAGCCATGGGTTTAAATTCAATTCCTCAATAACCCTGCTTCTTTCTTCCGGTTCAACAAACAGGAATTCCTTTTCCGCCCATAAAATATCAACTATGCCGACCGTTCCGTCGGCCACCGGCTCCACCGACACGGCCACCCACAGTTGGCCGGATAAAACCACCTCAGTACTGTACATCTTTCTTATAAACCACTCAGCCAACCCGGCCTGATTCCCCATAATCACGCAGATAACTCCTTCAGCGGAAGATCTCCCTTTTTTAATTAACGAGGCCGAAAGATACAGGGTATATGCCAGCCAGCAAAAAAGGGCCGTCAAAAGAACAAATAGCTCCTTCATACCTCTCACCCCCGTGTTTTTACCTAATTAGTAATAGATATGTGTAAAACACAAAGAGGGTTACTGGTAAAGCCCCAATACGATAAAAACGACCCCGGTTCAATACCGGGGCCGTTTTATTCGAAATAGCTTTAGACACCTGACTCCGACCTTAGTATAACGGCTTTATCGGTTATTTCCCAGGGGAACTGGAAATCGGTCCGTCCAAAGTGGCCGTAGGCTGCGGTTTTGCAGTAAATGGGCCTGCGCAGGTCCAGTGTTTTTATAATTCCGGCCGGCCTCAGGTCAAAATGTTTTTCAATGAGCTTAATCAGCACTTCCTCGGACACTTTTCCGGTGTTAAAGGTCTCCACCATGATGGAAACCGGCCGGGCCACACCTATGGCATAGGCCAGCTGCACCTCACAGCGATCCGCAAGCCCCGAGGCCACTATATTCTTGGCCACATAGCGAGCTGCATAGCTGGCCGATCGGTCAACCTTGGTGGGATCTTTTCCGGAGAATGCCCCTCCCCCGTGACGGGCCATTCCGCCGTAGGTATCAACAATAATTTTCCTCCCGGTGAGCCCGGTATCCCCCTGGGGGCCTCCTATGACGAACCTGCCGGTGGGGTTTATAAAATAACGGATCCCTTTGTCCAGAAAGCTCTCCGGAATTACCGGCCTTACAACCTTGGCGATTATGTCTTCCCTTATTTCCTCAAGGCTGACCCGGGGATGATGCTGGGTGGAAACCACAACGGTGTCAAGCCTTACCGGTTTGCCATCCTCATATTCCACAGTCACCTGAACCTTTCCGTCCGGCCTCAGGTAGGGCAGTTCCCTGCTTTTTCTGACTTCTGCCAGCTTGAAGGCCAGGCGGTGTGCCAAAGCAATGGGAAGGGGCATCATTTCGCTGGTTTCATTGGAGGCATAACCAAACATCATCCCCTGATCCCCGGCTCCGATGGCCTCTATCTCGGAGTCATTCATCCGCCCTTCCTTGGCCTCCAGGGCTTTGTCCACGCCCAAAGCTATATCAGCGGACTGCTCATCAATGGCGGTAATAATAGAGCATGTATCACAGTCAAAGCCGTACTTTGCCCTGGTATAACCTATGGACCTGATTGTTTCCCTAACCACCTTGGGTATGTCCACATAGCAGTTGGTGGTTATCTCCCCCGCCACCAGAACCAGCCCGGTGGTGCAAAGAGTCTCGCAGGCCACCCTGGCGTTGGGGTCCTGTGCTATAATTGCATCCAAAACAGAATCGGATATCTGGTCGGCTATTTTGTCCGGGTGACCCTCGGTTACCGATTCCGATGTAAAGAGTCTTTTGGCCATTAAAACACCCTCCTTTATGTACAGAAAAATAGACCCCTTGAGGTCCGAACGGTAAAATACGGTAAAAAATCACATTAATTTTAACATCCCGACATTTCATTGTCAAACGATGGTTTTTTTCCAAACTATCCAATACTGTGGATAGTATCCAATTCCACCAGAACAGTGTCAATGCCTATTTTTTTAATTCTGGACCAGGGAAGAAGTATATCTCTGCCGGCCGCCAGAAGGCCGAAGCGGCGTGGTCCCTGCAGCACAAAGGCGGTGACGCTGCCGGTGGAAGGATCTATGTGAATATCCTTAATGGCCCCCAATTTGGCCCCGTCTGACAGGTTTACAATATCCCGCCTGGTAAGGTCTGATACTTTGAACAAAAGGACCACCTCCCCCTGAAAAATATTTTCAGGCTTTATAATATGCTGATGGCCCTCAACATGTTACATGGACAAAATCCCCGGTCTGATTGCCGTCACCATGTATTACCGGCTTTTCCTCCCGGAGCATACAATATTATGCTAAAAAAGGACCGCCAATGGGCTTTTTATTTACCGCCTGGAATTTACCGGATCAAGTCCGTCCACCACCTGTCTCAGGTAATGCCCGAACTGTTCCGCCAGATCCGGACGGTCGAGGGCAAATTCCACCATAGCCTTAAGATAACCCAGTTTATCCCCCACATCAAACCTCCGCCCCTTGAAAGACAGTCCGTAAATGGGCTCCTCCAGGCAGAGCGTCCTGAGTGCGTCGGTAAGCTGTATCTCCCCCCCCGCCCCTGGCCCGGTTTCAGCCAGTATGTCAAAAATCCTGGGTGTTATTATGTACCTGCCCATTATTCCCATTTGTGACGGCGCTTTATCAGGGGAAGGCTTTTCCACCAGGTCTTTAACCCGGAAGACATTTTCCTTAACCTTTTCCGCATCCAAAATACCGTACTTACTTACCTCTGCTAAAGGAACCTCCCGCACCCCCAATACCGATGACCCGGTTTCCTCGTACAGATCCATAAGCTGCCTAAGGCAGGGAACCTTGCTGCGGACTATGTCATCTCCCAGCAATACCGCAAAGGGCTCATTTCCTATAAACTTCCTGGCGCAGTATACAGCATGCCCCAGGCCCTTGGGCTCCTTCTGCCGGACATAGTGAATCTCCACCATTTCGCCGATGTCTTTCACCAAATCCAGCAGTTCCAATTTACCCTTTTCCTTCAGCATTCTCTCCAGGTCAGGGGACCTGTCAAAGTGATCCTCTATGGCCCTTTTTTGTTTCCCGGTAATAAAAAGTATATCCTCTATCCCGGAGGCAATGGCCTCCTCGACAATATACTGAATGGTGGGCTTATCCACTATGGGCAGCATCTCTTTGGGCTGAGCCTTGGTGGCGGGCAGGAATCTGACACCCAGCCCGGCAGCAGGAATTACAGCCTTACGTATCTTCATTCACACACCCCTTCATCTGTCATTAAAACATCGCCCTACAACTTTGAGGAGCGCTGGGGTAATTGTTTGTGATAGCTTCCCTTAAGCCCGGTAACCCTCACTTTATTGGCCGTCAGTATTATAATGGCGCCCAGTATCAATAGCAGCAGCATGGCCTGGTTTGTTGTCATTATATTCATAGCCACAGCGCTGGCCCCCATCAGCAGGCTGACGGCGTATATGGTCAGCACGGCCTGACGGTGGGAAAATCCGCAGTCCAGAAGTTGATGATGCAGATGCTCCCTGTCGGGCTGAAATATGGGCCGGTTTTCCATAAAACGCCTTACAATGGCAAAGGTGGTATCCATCAGAGGGATGCCCATGACCACCACGGGTATAATGACCGATATGGCGGTGGCGCTCTTGGTGAGGCCCATCACCGATATGACACCCAGGCTGAAACCCAGAAGCATGGAACCCGAGTCCCCCAAAAAGATGCTGGCGGGGTAAAAATTATACTTCAGGTAGCCAAGGATGGAAGCCGCAAGAATAAGGGACAGAGTCATTATCTCCAGTTGCCCCGGAACACCAAAAATCTTAAACTGGGTAAAGGCCACTGCAGCCATGGTCAGCGAGGCTATGCACGAAACCCCCCCGGCCAGACCGTCCAGACCATCTATCAGATTAACCGCATTGGTCACCGCCACCAGCCAGAAAACCGTGAGGGGGATGGCAAACTGACCGAGGTAGAGTATTTCATTATTGAAGGGATTGGTTATAAAATCAACACTTACACCAAAGGGTATTACCGCCAGGGCCGCCAGTGTCTGCCCGGCAAGCTTTACACGGGGGGATAAACCCCTTGTGTCATCCAGCAAACCCAGCAGCAGTATCACCGTCGCACCAAGGGCCAGGCCTATGACCGGAGTTTTAAAGGACAGGCTCACCAGGGCAACAGGTATAAAGGCCAGATAAATGGCCAGTCCGCCCAAACGTGGCATCACTCCCCGGTGTACTTTTCTCTGGTTGGGGAAATCCACCGCACCCCAGTTTACGGCCTTCGACCTGACCCACGGGGTCAGCCCCATAGCCACCAGAAACGATGCCAGCAAGGGCAGAAAATAGTTCAAGATAACAACCCCCAAAGAAATAAATAGGCACAATTAAAGTTATTTTACCATTTAATCAACTGATTTCACAAAGACTAAAAAGATACCGGGCAAAGTGGATTTAAGGGCAATTAGATGGGACATGCCCATATATCTACACGGGACGCAATATTTCGCCCCAATTACTGTTTTTTAATGTCCTGCAGGGCAAACATCAACTCGGCCTCGGCGGCCAGCTGCCCGTCCACCCTGGCCAATCCCCGGCCCTTTCCTATGGCGCCCCTTATTTTCAGTATTTCTACCTCCAGTAAAATCCGATCCCCCGGCGCCACCTGTCTTTTAAAGCGGGCCCCGTCAATTCCCGCAAACAGAGCCAGCTTACCTTCCATTTCCGGCATGGAAAGAACAGCCACAGCCCCCACCTGGGCCATGGCCTCGATGATGAGCACCCCGGGCATTACCGGGAAACCGGGAAAATGACCCTGAAAAAAGGGTTCATTTACCGTTACATTTTTTAGGCCCACCGCCTTTTTGCCCGGATCCAGCTCCAGTATCCGGTCAATTAAAAGAAAGGGATAGCGATGCGGAATAATTTTCATAATTTCGTTTATATCCAAACCCATGAACCTCCTCAGTATTAGCTGTAAGCCACTCTTAATACCCTGTGCCCTGTCTTTCCGGCATACCGGCACGGTCGGTCTTCGTTATACGCCACAACTATTATACCCTCTGCGCCGATGGTGGCAACCGTGCGGCCCGGGGCACATACAATGACTTCGATAAAAAATTATAATCTCCTTTTTAAACATCCATGAAAGGATAAGGAGCGGAGAACATCATCTTCCGTTGACCTGTACCGGAAAAAAAACTATACTTTATAAATGGGACAGCTCTCAACAGGTCAGCGAAGATCCCCTGCCGGAATGTCCGGTATAATTTTTCAGATATAAGGAGGCTATGGAGAAAAATGAAATTGGTTGACGATAAGGGAAAGGTTTTTGGACTGATAAATATTATTGACCTCATAATACTTCTGGCGGTTATACTGGTGGCCTCCGGGGCCTTTTACAAATTCACCCACAAATCTGACCGGAGCAAGACAGTAACCGTCGAATTTCAGGTGCTGCTCCCCCATCAAAGGCCGGAATTGACGGATGCCGTGAAGGTGGGGGACAAGATGGTGCAGGGAAGCAGTTACACCAATGTAACCGTTAAGGATGTGCAGGTTAAGCCGGGCTTCTCTGTGAACCTGGATTCCAAAGGTCAGAGGGTAGCCTCCTACGATCCCATCCTTAAAGATGTCTATGTTACAAATACCGGCGCCACCGTGCTTTCCTCAGCCACCATAACCATGGGCGGTCAAGACATCCGGGAGGGCAAAGAATACTATGTAAAATCCCGGGATTATGAGTTCAGGGGAACCATCATGAACGTGGAAGTGAAAGAATAATTCTGCTGTAAGCTGTAAGCCATTACCAATTACCTATTACCTAACGGGAATCCCCAAGAATCTCATTTATTTTGCCGGACATGAAGGCAAGCCTGTTTTCCCAGGAGTTTTCGGCCGCTATCTCCAGGCGGCGCTTTTTTTTCTCCTTACTTTCCTGAGTGAGGGCTCTTTCCACAGCATTTAGGAAGCTCTCATAATCCCCGGCTATTTCTATAATATCCCTGAACTCAAACACTCCCGGCATTTCAACACTTACCACGGGGCGCCCGGAAGCCAGGTACTCGTATAGCTTCAAGGGGCTTACCCTGTCGGTCAGCTGGTTTTTTCTAAAGGTATTCAGACAGACATCAAAGGCCTTGATATACCCGGGCAGGTCCTCCTTGTCCTTCCTTCCCAAAAAATGCACATTGGGCAGTTCCCTTAGCCGCGCCACATTTATTCCCGGCCCCACCGGTCCGATCATAACCACTGACCAGTCCGGTCTCCGCCTGGCCACATACTGGATAAGATCCAGGTCAATCCAGTCATGGATTACCCCCACAAAGCCCAGCAGGGGACGGGATATCCCGGCAATTTCCTCAGGAACCAGGGTTTCCTCACTGTCCGCCCGGGCAAAATGCCCCACATCGGCGGCATTGGGCACAAGGTGGATAGTTTCGGCAAATGACTTCTTAGACTGATACAACCCCCCCGCAGAAGCGAAAACAAGGTCTGACCCGGCCAGCAGATCCTTTTCCATCTCCAGCACGGCTTCCTTATTGATCAACCCCGGGAATTCCGAATGCTCGTCAACACAGTCGTAAACCAGGATGGAGGGGCCAAGCCCCCGGGCCAGTACCAGAGAATTTGGCAAATAGGTCCATACAATGGGGCTTTTAAAACCCAGCTTTTTGGCCATCCTGCCCGCAAAAAGCAAAACCCACCGCTGATTCAGACGGTTTACCAAGGGGTACATGTACCCGAAGGGTAGCGTCGGAGGCGGTGAATAAAGGTATATATTTTCAGTTTTAGATCTGGGCCCTTTCAGCCACTGCCACCACTTAAACCATAGGCTGCGGTCCTTAAAAGCGGATAGGAGAGTGGCTGGAGGTTCTATATATAGTATTCTGTTAGAACCGTTGAGCCTGGACATCAACTGCTGCGACCTGTTCCATATGGGGTCCCAGTCCACCGGCCCAACACATATAATATCCCGGCCGTCAAGCATATCAATCACGAAGTATAAAGCTCCTCTACCCGATAATTGTTTTTTAGCTTATAGCTTACCGCTTATAGCTTATAGCTTAATGCTTAATGCTCTTCCTTAAGCCTTCGATACAATTCCTCAGTTTTACGGGCCATGACCGATGCGGTAAACTTCTGCTCCACCACGTGCCTGGCGGCGGCGGCCATCTCCACGGCCTCCTGGGGATGATCCAGCATCCAGGAAATACCCCTGGTAAGCCCTGCCTCATTGGCCGGCGGAACCAGCAGTCCCGTGGCGCCGTGCTCAACAATCTCCGGCAGGCCGCCCACCGAAGTGGCCACCACCGGAACTCCCACCGCCATGGCCTCCAGGGCGGTAAGTCCAAAGCCTTCCCACAGGGACGGCACTATTAAAAGATTGAGGTCGGGCATTAATTCAGTAACATCAGAAACAAAACCGGTAAATGTTACATGTTCTGAAATTCCCAATTTCCTGGTGTATTCCTCCAGGCTGTCCCTTTCCGGACCGCTGCCCACCACCAGAAAGTGAACATCGGTTCTTTTTTCAAGTATTTCGGCAGCAGATCTGAGGAAATAACGATGACCCTTCACCGGATGAAGGCGGCCCACTATGGCCACCAGCGGAACACCGGGGCTGAAGCCCGCCTTTTCCCGCCACCGTCCCGCACTGTCGGCCTGCTGAAACAGCCCGGGATTCAGCCCATTATATATAACGGTAATCTTCTTCTCAGGAATGCCTTGCTGAATAAGCGCCTTCTGCAGCCCCCCGGAGACAGCTATGAATTGCGTGGTAAGCCCCCGGGAAGCCCTTTCAATAAAGGTGTTGGCCAGCCTGCTGAAAAGGCCCGGGTAGTCCTGCACAAGGAGGCTGTGCACCGTAGTAACCACGGTATCTATTCCGGCCATCCGGGCGGCCAGGCGTCCTACAAGGTTGGCCCTGACCCCGTGTGTATGAACCAGATGGATTCCCTCTTCTATAATAAGATCCCTTAATTTAGTTACAATGCCAAAATCCAGCTTGTGGCGCATGGGAACTGAATGCGACCTGATTCCAGCTTCCCTGGCCACCCGCACAAAGGGATCGGCAAACAGGCAACACACAGAAACCTCCGCCATGTCCGGGTTGATGGCGGTGGCAAGATTCAGTATATGTCGTTCAGCTCCACCGAATTCGCCCCCGCCAATCACATGGAGAACCCGTAATCGCTTCAACGTAATGTGCCTCCTTGCCTTGCTTAAACCATTTTATCAATTTCAATGTCGTTCGACAAGGAGTTTTTCCCTGCTCCTCAATCCTCTGGATGCCGCCCTTTTTTTGGTGTATAATTAGTAGTTGTATCCGGCGAAAAGCCGTCTTGCAGACGGCGGAATCCAGGAGCCGGGAGTCAGAACACAGAAGGAGGTGTCCGCCCTGACCCTGACCGGTATTATAACAAGCAGCCTTTTTTACAGGCGCCTTTCCTGTCTCTGTCAAGCTTTCCTTAAATACTGGGCTGAAAGTTATGCCCGACAAAAAATATGCACTCTGCCATTATATTCCTCACCCCAATTGGTCGGGGAATCCCTTATACTGTCGGCGGTTTCCCGCTTGCTGAACCTACTGCTGAGGCCTATGGCCGCTTTTGGATTATTTCTGCGCCGGGTAGTCCCGGGAAGTGTTCTTTTAAATCTTAATCTCCCGGCTGTGGTCAGCCAAAGCAAAACCCTCGGGGCCATTGCCGGCATCAGGGTGGAATCCGCCCTCTGGATGGTAATCTTTTACCCTGTGGCCGACTACATGATCAGAAAAATTCCGGCGCTGGGTTTTCTTTCGGGAAGCTGGGACGAGCTGTTACTCCTTTTTATTATTACCGCATGGCCGGTACAAATGGCCCTCAGTGGTAAAATTACTTACAGGTATTCCGGACTGGATATGCCCATTTTGATATTTACCGGGATAACCCTGTTCCTTTTTTTCATGAGGTCCGGCAACACCGGGCTGGCGGCGGAAGGATTCAGAGTATACCTGGAATACCTCTTATGGTTTTTTATAGGTTCAAATCTAATCCTCAACCGGCGGCAGTTTGACGCCCTCACCAAAGGCATAGTTCTGGTGGCCGTGCTGGTTTCTGTGGTGGGTGTATATCAGTATGTTGCAGGGGTTGAAACTCCCGCCCAGTGGGTGGATCAGGCCGAGGCCGGGATTAAGACAAGGGTTTTCTCCATCGTAGTTAGTCCCAATGTGCTGGGGAGCCTGCTGATCATCTTCATACCTGTAACGATGGGCCGGCTTCTCACCTCCGCAGACCGGATCAACCAGAGCCTTTACCTTGGCGCCCTGCACCTGATGTTTGCCTGCATGGTGTTCACCTATTCCCGCGGCGCCTGGCTGGCCCTGGCAGGTTCCATGGCTGTTTTGAGCCTTATGCATAACCCCCGCCTACTGCTGCTAATGGGAGCGGGATCCCTGGCTGCTGCCCAGATGGCGCCGGGAATCGGCGCCCGGCTGACCTACATGTTTTCCCCGGCCTACCTGGCCTCAAGCGAGAAGGCAGGAAGAATCGCCCTCTGGCAGAAGGGTCTGGACAAATTCCTACAGGATCCGCTCTTCGGGTCTGGTTTCGGCACCTATGGAGGTGCGGTGGCAGCCAGGAAAATTCCGGGAAGCGTGTATACCGACAATTTTTATTTGAAAACCGCCGTAGAAAGCGGACTGATCGGCCTGCTGGCCCTCCTTTGGCTGTTGGCCTGCACCTTCAGGTGCGGTTATACGGCCTACAGAAAAATAGCCGACAGCAGCCTGAAAGTAATGGCTGCAGCAATACTGGCCGGACTGATTGGAGTGGCCCTGCATAATTCGGTGGAAAATATATTTGAGGTTCCCATGATGACCACGTATTTCTGGTTCTTATCCGGAGTACTGGTTTCCCTCCCCCATCTGGAAGATTCCATTGAAAAGACGCCCTGACGGGCGTTGCCGGCTAAGGAAAGGGGACACACCTCTCTAACGTGACTGCCTCCGGGGGTCAGAGGAATGTCCCCAATGCTTAGACGGCGGAATTCAGAAGCCAGAAGCCAGGAGCCAGAATAGTGACAGCCTGCTTTAAAAGCGACCCAAAAAATTAATAGCCCGCCGGTACGGACAACGGCGGGCTTTTTTTCTCCTGCTTATTGAAGGGTTTTCTTGGGAGTTCCGCTTTCTATTGTTACATTTATACCGGATTCATTTTTTGAAGGCTGCTGGACCTGCGGGGAAACGCCAGGCACAATTCCCCCTGTCCCGGAAGTGGTCCCGGTTCCGGTGGACTTACCGGTATTCCCCCCAGTTTTTGCCTCAGCGCCACTGCCTTTGGGTACCTTTTTTCCGTCCCCCTGGGTGGCGGAATTCTTGCTATCCTTTACACCGCCGGTTTGGCCGGGCGCACCGGGAACAAAGGCGCCTTCAGCCTGCTTGTTGTCGGATGCGGGCTTATACATGGTGACCACCGTAGTTTCTCCTAAAACAACCTTATCAGCGGCCCGTCCATCAAACATTTTTGCAATGACCAAGCGGGCCTGGCCTGGATCCACCTCCCAGTAACTGCCCTGGTCGGTGTTAAGAAACTTACCGGGCAGTGTCTGGGTAACAAAGCTGGCTTTATCCATTTTTCCCGCCGCTACGGCCAGTTTTGTCATATCCCCCAGGCTAAGGTTTGTATCCACCGTCTTGTTGAGGCTCACTATCAGGGAAGGAAGCTTTACCACCGTGGAGGGCTGGAGGGTTTCCTTAACCAGGGCCGAAAGGAATTTCTGCTGTTGCTCGGCCCGGCCGATATCACCCAGGGCATACCCCCGGTAGCGCACATACTGGAGGGCCTTATCACCGTCCAGGCGCTGAACGCCGGGCTTCAGGTCGATGGTGTATATACCGCCGTCCTGGGGATCGTGGTGGTACATCCTTTCCCTCACGTCTATAGTAACCCCGCCCAGGGCGTCCACTATATCTTTGAATCCCTCGTAGTTTGTCAGGACATAATTATTAACCTTGATACCCAGCAAATCCGATACAGTCTTCATGGCCAGACTGGGACCGCCAAATAGTGTTGTGCTGTTTATCTTTTCCCAGCCTTGCCCTGGAACACGTACCCTGGTATCCCGCGGTATGGAAAGTATGCTCACCAGATTTTTTTCCGTATCGACACTGCATAACATCATGGTATCGGCCCGGGCCATTTTTTCACCCTTGCGGGCGTCAACACCCATCACCAGAACATTAATTCTGCCCTTGTAGGCATCGGACTCCGGGGGGGTATCGGTCAATCCTATGATATATGGCAGGCTGCTCAGATATCCGGCCGCAAAGAGTCCGCCGCCGGTCAAAAGCACCAACACCAGCACTGTAAAAAATACAAACCGGGCCCTTTTTTTAAGTCTATATTGAGGGTGACCACGCAACTCCAAACACCTCTCTCCCTGTGCCATATGACTAACGACTTACAGCTTACAGCCCATACACTACTTCACCCGTACCTCTCCCTTATACATCACCACAGACTTTGTCCGGGCGCTTATGCCCCGTCCATCGGTCCTGGGGATGGTTAACAAATGATCAAGGGAAACGATCTGACCGGCACTGACATTAATCCCCCCGGTGAGATCGGGAATACCGCTTCCCACAGGATCAATGACCACCGAATTACCCGCCCTGACAACAATCTCGGTACCAGCTTTCCCCTCCAGCTGCTGGCCGGGGGAAAGATCAATCACCCGCCAGACCATGTATTTTTCGGCATAAGCCTTCAAAGCCTCGTCCAACTGTGACGAAAGGGCGGAATTTATCCTGGTATCCACATAACTCCTGGTCACCAGGGGATCATCCACGGTTCCCGGCTCTCCGGTGCCGGCGGCTCCAGCCAGCGCCGCGCCAAGAAGCAATACTACGGCAACAGTAAGGACGCTAAAAAGCAGTCTCTTTTTTTTCATGATAAATGCCCCCTTCTGTTATATACGACGAAATTTCCAGAAGAAAAGTTCCCCAAACTATTTTTTCACGGATTCTGGATTCCTCTCCAACATTTCCGCCACCAGATCCGCCCCCCTGAGAGCTTCTCTCCTTAAAATGGCAACCTTGTCCGCCAGCTTAATTTTAAGCTGGCCGGAAGTGTCCTCAACCCGGTTGATACACCGCAGCAGTTCATTATACTCCAGTTTTTCCACCGACCCCCCGGCGGGCATATCCACCAGGCTTAAAAAACTGTCCACCTTTGGGTCGTAAGATATACCCACCATTGGAATGTTAAGAATGGCGCCAAAAATCAGGAAGTGCAGGCGCATCCCCACAACTAGCCGGGTATGCATCATCAGCGAAAGCATTTCTTTAAAATTAAGTTGTTTTTCTATAATATAAGGGGCCTTCTTCATCATAGAGGCTATTTCCCTGCTGACCAAAACATCCCCCGGGTAGTGCATGGGCAGGAAAATAACCTTCTGTCCCCGGCTCATCAATTCATCGCAGAACCTGGCAATGACTGTTTTGTATTCTCCCCGGCCCTTCCATTCCCTTACGGAAACACCCACCATTTCTTCCCCGGCCGGGATGCCGGCACCGGCCAATATCCGGACTCCCAGATCCGTATTAATCTCTCCGGTATCCAAGCCCAGGGCCGGATCAGCGGTAACCTCAACCTTTGGCCTCACAACCCCCAGGTCAAACAATTCCGCCTTTGATTCCCCGTCTCTCACCGTAATAAAACCAACCTTATTGGCCACCAGCCTCATCAGGGTTCTTCCCAGTCCGGTCCTGACCGGGCCTATACCCTGCCCGTAAAAAAACACGGGTTTTTTCATCATCCTGGCCAGAATTACAATGCCAAGATAGTAGAGTATGCTGTTGGGCCCGGTTACATCTTGAAGAAGTCCGCCACCACCGCTTATGAGCAGGTCGGCCTTCCGCAGCTCACTGATTATTAAACCCAGATCATTCCTTGGCACAGCCCTCACACCAAAAAAATCTGAGGTGGACTGCGGGTCCCTGGACAGGACAACAGGAACAAGACCCTGAATTCTCTGATCCAGCGCCTTCAACATGGCGTAAAGCATAGCCTCATCACCATTGTTTTTAAACCCGTAATACCCGGAAATAACCACCCTGGGCATGTGTTTTATCCCCCGATAAAAAGTCAGTTGCCGAACCTTTTGATCTTATACCTGATCAATACCAAGATCATGAATTTAGGCAGAACCAGCATCCGCTTCCAGCGGGACGGCTCTCTCAGAAGCCTCCCCAACCACTCCAGATTCCGCCGCATAAACCACTCCGGAACCCGCTGAATATTTCCGGACAAAACATCCAGACTTCCTCCAACACCCATGGCAACGGGCATTCCAAAAGAGTTAAAGTTTTCGTCGATCCACCTCTCCTGACGAGGGGAACCTAGGGCCACAAAAATCAGGTCGGGTGAGGCGCATTTTATCTTGCTGACAACCTCATCATTCTCATGGTCGGAAAAATAGCCGTGCAAGGTTCCTGCCACCCGCAGTCCCGGAAATAACTTTACCGCCCTTTGGGCGGCGGCTTCCGCCACACCCGGGGCGGAACCCAGTAAAAACACCCGCCATCTCTTTTCCGCAGCCAATTCCAAAAGCCGCATCATCAGGTCTATACCGGTAACCCGCTGGGGAACCGGTCGCCCGGTGGTCCGGCAGGCCCAAACTATACCTATACCGTCGGCAGTAACCAGGTCGGCGCGGTTTATCATGGCAAGCAAATATTTTTCATACTGCGCCCGATAAAGCAGTTCCGGATTCAGGGTGACAACAAAACACGACAGCTTTTTTTCAACAGACAGTGCTATCTTTTCAGCAAACTGTTCCAGGGTTAACGGGTCTATCTGCGCACCCAGCAGATTTATCTTCACTTCCTCAAACCCTTCAGCCGTCAAAATAGCTGTCAGCTATAAGCGGTAAGCTTTTTTTGCCGCAGAGAACACAAGCCACTTCAGATTGCTTTCAGCTATAAACTTCTCTGTGTTCTCCGTGCCCTCTGTGGCTGGATCAGGTTTTCATCCTCCGCGGTGCCGCTGGCGGCATGGCCAACTCCCCCCGGTATAGGTGAAATACATCCACAGCCCGATGGTCGACAAAAGACATTAAACCTTCAAACATTTTATCATAATTTCTTACACTCCTCCAGCCCGCTTTTTTATTTGCCGGGGAACAGCCCCCAAACAAATGTAAAACCCAACTGCAGTAACCTTTCCGCAAACTGCGGGATACTTTTACCCGGCACACATAAGGATGGCAAATTTTATTTCCTGCAACCCGTAATTTATTATAGACCAAAGAAGGTATCCTAAGAGTAGTGCGAAATTCGTATAGATAGGCTTTAAAGCATGAAATAAAAAGGAATTGTTCCTTTTCCGTCGAAGGGTCGAAGGATAGTCACTGTTCCAATTAAAAAATGAGAGGCTGTTTTCTGTGCTTTATTATCTGGCTTCCATGAGGCCCAAGCAGTTCATAAAGAACCTGTTCGTTTTTGTGGGGATAATCTTTTCCGGAAACCTTTTCAATCCGGGGATGTTACTTGAGGTAACCGGGGCTTTCCTGGTTTTCTGCCTGCTAAGCGGGTCGGTTTACCTCATTAATGACATAGCTGACATTGAAAAAGACAGGAACCACCCCCGCAAGAAAAACCGCCCTCTGGCCACAGGACTGATCACCATCAGGGGCGCAGCAACCCTGGCAGCACTGGTATCCATAATATCACTGGCCTGGGCCTTCACCCTTTCACCGGCCCTTGGGGTTATCTCGGTGGTATATTTCGTGCTTATGCTTTTTTATTCCTTTTATCTCAAGCATATAATAATACTTGACGTATTCACCATTGCGGCGGGATTCGTTCTCCGGGTGATGGCGGGAACCCAGGTGATTCAGGTTTACCTGTCGCCCTGGGCGGTGGTATGCACCTTCTTCCTGGCCCTATTCCTGGCCCTGGGCAAAAGAAGAAATGAAAAAATTATTCTGGGAGATATCGCCATCAGCCACAGGGTTTCCCTGGAGACATACACCCTGCCCCTGATAGACCAGATGATTTCAATAGTCACAACCTCCACCATCGTCTCCTATTTTCTCTACACCTTTAAGACCGGCCAGGACCTGCTTTCGGTAGCGCCACTGCCCTTCGTGCTGTTCGGACTGTTCCGGTACCTATACCTTGTTTACAGTGAAAACTCCGGCGGCAGCCCGGAAGAAATAGTTATAGCAGACCGCCCGCTGCAAGCGGCGGTTCTGCTGTGGATAGCAACATCATTGGTGGTTCATTACTAGCTGTAGGCTATAAGCTGTTATTACTTTGTCATGATATTAATCTGTTGCAACCCTCTGATTATGAGGATCTCTCCGGTAAATTAAATGATGTCAAAAGAATGCTAATTTCTTTTATCCAAAAACTCAAAGCCAACAATTAACTCTAAAAAAGCTTATAGCTTATCGCTTACAGCTAATAGCTAACAACCCGGGAGGACACGAAATGAAATCTATAGTCGCTGTTTTGAAGGCATCGCCAGAATCCGTAGTGGATGACTACAAAAAACTAATGCTCATGGCAGACTATAAAGAATATCTGCCCATGGACCGGGACACCGTTATAAAGCTGAACCTCTCCTGGACCAAATATTTTCCGGCCTGCTCCTCCCAGCCATGGCAGTTGGAGGGGGTTGTGAAAACCCTCCTGGATGACGGCTATAAAAAAGAATCACTTTTACCGGTGGAAAACAAAACCGTGGTCACCAACCCCCTAAAGGGGGCCGTCAATAACAAGTGGATGCCCGTGCTGAACAAATACGGACTGGGGTTCACCCCCCTGACGGATGTGCAGTGGGTTCTATTTAAGCCAAAGGCAAAGCTTATGGTGCTGGACAATATTTTCCCCGAGGGAATCAGGATACCTAAAATGTTTTTGGAAAAAAATATTTTACATCTTCCCACCGTCAAAACACACGGTCACAGCATTACCACCGGGGCCATTAAAAACTCTTTCGGCGGCCTTTTGAAGGAAGTCCGCCATTACTGCCATAAATACATGCACGAAACACTGGTGGACCTCATGATCCTGCAAAAGGAAATACACAGCGGGATATTCGCGGTGATGGACGGAACGGTGGCCGGAGACGGCGCCGGGCCCCGCACCATGATCCCCTGCGTAAAGGACTACATACTGGCCTCCGGGGACTCAGTGGCCATCGATGCGGTGGCCGCCAGAATGATGGGAATAGACCCCATGTCCATACCTTACCTGGGGATGTGTGACGAAATGGGTCTGGGCAACGCCAGGATGGAAAACATAGAAATAACCGGGGAGGACATAAAAGGGGTAAATTTCGGGTTTAAAGCCAGCCGCAGCTTTGTCATATGGGGTGATCAGATGATCAGAAAAGGGTTTTTAAAGCCCTTTGAAAAGATCCTCCTGCACAGCCCCCTGATAGCCTGGGCGCCCTTTGCCTCAAATGTCTACCACGACTTTTTCTGGTATCCCACAGTGGGCCGCAACAGGATAAAAACCTTCGGCCAGACCGGCTGGGGTCAACTCTTTAAGCGGTATTAAAAAAACGCCCTGACGGGCGTTGCCGTCTTGCAGACGGCGGAATACAGAAGCCAGAAGCCAGGAGCCAGAATAGTGACAGCATACCTTAAAATCGACCCTCAAGAGACCCCACAGCGACATGCAGTGAGGGGGAGTGATTTTTGGTTCTGGGCGGAATTTACCGGAGGCTGCTACTGTCTCTTAACGACCGAGCCTACGGAATGCCGAGCCGGCTGCAGGACGCAGCCGGAAGCCGGAATCGACGCAAGGACGCGGCGTTGGAGGCGGTCGGCATTCCGTTGGCGACCGAGTTTAGGAGAGTGTTGCAAAACTATATTAAGAGGTCAACAAAGTACTTATTCGACTACAACCGGAGGCTGTTCAAAAAGCTCCAGATGCAAGGCGCGGCAAGGTTTCAAGCGGAGGCGTACTCCTTGTACGTTGAGCATTGAAGCCGC
>LADN01000075.1 GCA_000961585.1 Peptococcaceae bacterium BRH_c4a
TTCGAACTTCGAACTTCGAACTTCGAACCTCGAACCTCGAACCTCGAGAAGAGGTCTGGCTTAATTTTGTTTCCATCTCCACTGTTTAGTTTTCAAGGACCAAGCTGTCTGTTATCGTCAGCAGTATTATATACGTTATCACAATCTCCTGCTGGTGTCAATTGATATCTGCCGCATCTGGCGGATTTGTTGCCATATTTTTGCCGGTTTTTTTACCGCCGACAAGTACATAGTTTATCATCTCTGCCTGTTGCGGTCAACAGTAACTTTACGCCAACCTTATCTTTTCTCTGTGCCGGCCGCTGTTCTCCAACTGCCGGCAAGAAGTAAGGTTACCACCTGGAGCCGCCAAGATCAACAGGTATATTTAACCAGTTTGGGCTGTCAGTCCCGGGGCTTCATTAGAGGGAAAAGAATAACGTCTCTGATTGAAGAAGATCCGGTGAGCAGCATAACCAATCTGTCTATGCCTATTCCCAGCCCTCCGGCCGGCGGCATTCCATATTCCAGGGCGTTAATATAGTCCTCGTCCATCATGTGGGCCTCTTCATCTCCGGATTTTCTCTTTTCAACCTGCTTTTGGAACCTTGACCTCTGATCAATGGGGTCGTTAAGTTCCGAAAAGGCATTGGCCAACTCCCTGCCGTATATAAACAGCTCGAACCGGTATGTAAGGCCGGGCTGTTCCTTTTTGGGCTTGGCCAGGGGAGATATTTCTATGGGGTAGTCCAGCACAAAGGTGGGTTGGATCAGCCTGGGCTCAACCTTTTCCTCGAACACGGCGTTAAGTATGCTTCCCCAGGAATCAGAGGGGCTGACTTCCAGGCCGATTTCCCTGGCCGCCCTGTATGCTTCTCCCTCTCCCTTCAGGTTTTCAAAATTAAGGCCACTATACCTATGCACGGCCTCCAACATGGGAATCCTGTTCCAGGGGGGAGTCAGGTCTATTGCCTCCCCTTCATATGCCAGTGAAGTAATTCCCAGCACTTCCCCGGCCACAGTGGAAATAAGACCTTCCGTCAGGGCCATCATGTCATGATAGTCTGCATAGGCCTGATAAAGTTCCAGCATAGTGAATTCCGGATTGTGCTTGGTGGAAATGCCTTCGTTCCGGAAGTTCCGGTTTATCTCAAACACCTTTTCAAACCCGCCCACCAAAAGCCTCTTTAAATAAAGCTCCGGGGCAATTCTCAGGAAAAGATTAATGTCCAGGGCGTTATGGTGTGTAGTAAAGGGCCTGGCGGTGGCTCCCCCGGCAATGGGATGCATCATGGGTGTCTCCACTTCCAGAAAACCCTTGTTTTCGAGGTATCTCCGGATGGAATTATTGATTCTGCTTCTCATAACAAAGGTATTCTTTACCTCGGGGTTCACAATAAGGTCAACGTAGCGCTGGCGGTAACGCAGCTCCACATCCTTGAGACCGTGCCATTTTTCCGGAAGGGGCCGCAGGGATTTGGACAGCAGATCCAATTCCTCCACCGAGATGGTTACCTCCCCCATCCTGGTCTTGAAAACCTTTCCCCTTACACCGATAATGTCCCCTATATCAAGCTTTAGGAAAAAATCATAATTCTCCTGCCCCACGTCATTGAGCCGGACATAAATCTGCAGTTGACCCGAGATGTCCTGAATATGAGCAAAACTGGCCTTTCCCATTACCCTCTTGGCCATTATCCTCCCGGCCAGGCTCACTTCCTTGCCGTCGAAGGCTTCAAAGCAGTCGTAAATTTCCGCCGCCAGATTGGTTCTTATGTACTTGTGTCCGTAGGGATCGATCCCTTTTTCTTTCACTTCGGCCAGCTTTTCACGCCTGACCTTCATCAATTCGTTAAGATCTTCCTGATGTTCTCCTGCAGGGCCTTCTGGTTTTTGCACTGACATATCCAATCCTCCGGATCAACCTGTCCGAGGCCGTCTAAAAAGCCGGTTCGCCACAGCGGCAGGGAGTTTTTGACTTACAAGCCATAAAGTACGGCTTGTACGCCATAGCCCGCCGAGCCTTGCGCCCGTTTCTTCCAGACGGCCCCAGAAGCCGTTTTTATTACATTTTAACTTAATGCATTTTTTTGAAATTTTACCTGATAATGTCCACTATCTGGTATTTCAAAACACCGGCTGGCACTGTAACCTCAACCACACTTCCCTTGCTTTTGCCAAGTATTGCCCTGCCCACCGGGGATTCATTAGAAATCATACTGTTCCCGGGATCGGCCTCCATGGATCCCACTATGGTATATTCCAACACTTCTTCAAACTCAAGATCCCTGATCATTACCGTAGATCCCAGGGTTACCTCATCGGTGCCAAGATTCTCATCGTCAATAATCTTAGCGTTTCGGAGCATTTTTTCCAGGGTAAGAATCCTGCCCTCAATCCATGCCTGCTCGTTTTTAGCGTCTTCATATTCGGAATTCTCGCTGATATCGCCAAATTCGATGGCCTGCTTGATACGCTCTGCAACATCCCTCCGCCTGACCGACTTGTACTGTTCCAGCTCTTCCTCAAGCTTTTTCAGCCCTTGTACCGTAAGCAGGACCTCTTTTTCCTTCATTATGCTTCTCCTTACACCTGATAATATTATCCCTTGCCTAATTAAAACTTACAAAACAGTATATGTTTTTTAAGCCATAATATTAATTAAAACAAATAAAGAATAAATAAGAAGGGGGAAAAAACCCTAAACTACAGAAGCACTGCAAGCTAACCCATTGCAGTGCCGAGCATTTTTGACCTGACCTTCAAAACATTATAAGAACTGTTATAAACTTTGTCAAGGCATTTTACGGCTATTTCAACAGGACTACTCCATTGGCAGGCCAGCCGGGTTTGAGCCAAAACCTTTTTTTCGGGCATTATCCCTCACCTTTTCTATGTCCTCCGGTGTTAGGGGGCTTTTTATGCCCCGAATGCCTGCTGTTTTAAATCCATGTTTTTCAGCCAGGGCGGCCATTTGCCTGACCTGTACAACTGTCACCCGGCTAACCGGCCAATAATTCTCCCGGCGGCCCTCCAGGGCAAGAAGGATTGTTTCGGCCATGGAGGGGCAGATCATGCCGGGTGGCAATCCCGGCATCAAATTTTTATTCTCTTTTCCCGGCGCTTTAACCAGCGCCCCCTCCACGGTAAGCACATCTTCCCGTACCACCGCCGGCTGCCAGCAGTCATTTGGGGGAGAGACCAGATTACAGACCACGGCTCCGGGAAGTAAGCGGCTGTCCATAACCTGCCCCTGAGGTGCTACAACAATGTGGGCGGCGCCAATAACCTTTTTGTCATCGGGGGATATCCCAACCGACAGGCCACTTTCAAACAATATTTTGCCCGCCAGATCGTTGAGCTTTCTTTTTTCTTTATCCACCAGCGTCATCCTCATTACCCTGCCCGCCAATAAATGGGCACAGGCGCTTCCCACCGGCCCGGCCGCATCCAATACCACCACATGGGCCTTTTTTAAATTATGTCCCATTAAAACGGCGGCATCCAGGGCTGCCGCAAGCCCTGTGAAGAGGGAATACCTGAATCCGCCGGTTACCCCAAGACCAAAATATTCTCCAAATCCATAACCGTCCTCACCCAACAGCGGTGCAAAATCACCCAATCCCACCATTGTCGCCCCCAGCCTTTGGGCCATCCTCGCTGCCCGGACAATTTTTCCGTTCAGCACACTCCGGGGAAGCTTACTCATCTGCCTTGCGGTAAGGGGGACGGATATTAAAAACCCCCCTGTTATACCCAGGGAGGACTCAATACCTGTAATTTCCGCCAGTTTAACCGGTGGGGCGAATCTGTGCAGGCCTTCCAAAATCCTGCCCGGCAGAAGCCCGGAAAAAGGAAACCTCCACATGTCTCCGGTCTGATTCGGGTGGACTATAAAGGCGAACTTATTCAAATAACCACACCTCGGCTTGTAGTGGCGTTAGCTATTTTACATTTTATGCCACCCCGTACCGGTGTATACCAATTTTTTTAGGCAGTTGCCCATACCGCAAGCAGATTGGTTATAGGTTATAAGTTATAAGCTAACATTATTGGCCATTACCCATTACCTATCACCCATTACCTATACTTGAAAGCAAACTTTCCATTTCTTCTCTGGTTCCGGCTCCATTGAGGCGCTGCCGGACCCTAGCCGCCCCCCGGATTCCTTTCAGATACCAGGCCGAGTGTTTACGCATTTCACGGATACCTATGTATTCACCCTTTAGCCGCACCAGCAAGTCCAGGTGTCGGAGGGCGGTGGCAATGCGCTCCCCGGCCCCTGCCGGAGGTATTTTTTCTCCTGTCTTCAGGTAATGAATTATCTCGGTAAAAATCCAGGGGTTTCCCATGGCGGCACGGCCAACCATGATGCCGTCACAGCCCGTTTCCTCCATCATGCGCCGGGCATCCTCAGGGCATCGTATATCCCCGTTTCCTATCACCGGAATACCCACCGCCTGTTTAACCTCCCTGATAATACTCCAGTCGGCCTGGCCGCCGTAAAACTGAGACCGGGTCCGGCCATGCACGGTGACCGCAGAAACCCCGGCCTTTTCCATTAGGACGGCCATCTCCACAGCGTTAACATGGTTATCGTCCCAGCCCTTTCTCATTTTTACCGTAACCGGTATTTTCACCGCAGAAACCACGGCCCTGGCAATTTCATAGGCCAGATCAGTATTTTTCATAAGGGCTGATCCTTCGCCGTTCTTTACTATTTTGGGTGTGGGACAGCCCATGTTTATATCTATCAAATCAGGCCTTCTTGCAGCCGTTAAGACTGCAGCTTGCTCCATAAAACCAGGGTCTGAACCAAAAATCTGCACACTTAACGGTCCCTGTTCCCCGTCTATATTCAGTATCATATCGGTCCTGGCACTGCCGTAAATTAAAGCCTGGTCACTTACCATCTCGGTACAGACCAGGCCGCATCCGGCTTCTCTGGCAAGGGTTCGGTAAGCTCTGTCGGTAACCCCCGCCATGGGTGCGGCAATCACCGGATTAGCCAGCCTTACACCCGCGATTTTCATAAACTGCCAACCTGATTCCTTTCATAGATTATCCTTAAACCGGTAAGTGTAAGCAGCGCATCCACCCTGTCGATGGTCTGGGACTCCTGGGCTATCAACTCCGCCAGTCCTCCCGTGGCCAACACCTGAGGGTTACCGGTCATCTCTTTTTTCATCCGCATAACTATGGCGTCCACCTGTCCGGCAAAACCGAAAATAATACCGGACTGCATGCTGCTAACGGTATTCTTGCCTATTACTGTGGCCGGCTTTACCAACTCCACCCTGGGAAGCTTGGAAGCCCTGGAAAACAATGCCTCGGTGGATATGCCTATACCCGGGGCAATTGACCCGCCCAGATATTCACCCTTGGCGGTAATTGCGCAAAAGGTGGTGGCCGTTCCGAAATCCACAATAATCAAAGGGCCTCCATATAATTCATATCCTGCTATGGCGTTTACTATTCTGTCGGCCCCCACTTCCCTGGGGTTTTCATATTTAATCTGGATACCGGTTTTTATGCCCGGCCCCACCACCAAAGGAGGAAAGCCAAAATATTTTTTAGACATTATGCCAAGATTCATCATCAGGGGCGGAACCACCGACGATATCACAACAGCCTCTATCCTTTCGAAAGACAGCCCGGCATTATTGAACAGTGCCTTCAGGAGAACCCCGTACTCGTCAGCCGTGCGATGAGTGGTGGTGGATATACGCCAGTTTTCAACCATATTTTTACCTTCGTAGACCCCCAGCACTATATTTGTATTTCCGATATCAAAAACCAGTATCATAATCTCCCCACCTTCTTAAAAAGGGTCTGCCGCCCCGTAGCAGAGGTCAGAGGCAAGAGGCTGAAGGTTGGAATCTTGCGGGAATTAGCTTTAGAGCAGTTCCTTCACAATCCAACTTCCGGTTTCCAACATCAGACCTCCAAATTCGGTACCGATCCTCTAAGCAATTTTATCAGAGGCGGAGAGGTTCTGCAATAAAATGAAGCTGTGCTTCTCTGCTTCATTTTGACCCGGTGGCCGACCTGACCCGCCTTGCCACGGCCATGGCCAAAAATGACGCCAGTGCTCCCTTTAAAAGATCAAAGGCTATAAAGGGTATAAATCCAATTTGTATAACTTTTAATACCGGAAAAGTCTTGCCTATGTAAAAGTTAAGCATAACATACAGGTACGGCAGCCCCGCCAGGTAAATGGCGGCCACACCAGCCACCGAAGCCGCAAGGTACCTGACCAGGCCCGGGTCTTCTTTTTCCGTAAGTATCTTCCCAGTGACGTATGCTCCCAGTATAAAGCCCATAAGATAGCCAAAGGTGGGCTGGAGAATATAGGCCGGTCCACCGAAGGGCGGCTTCTCAAAAACCGGCAGCCCCAGAAGGCCCATGAGAACGTATACCGTCATACTGAGCGCCCCCAGCCTGGGGCCCAAGATCATTCCCGCCAGCAGGACCACGAAGGGAACCAGGCTAAAGGGAACTATGGGCGCCCCAAAGCGAAAAAGAGCGGCCGCCACTGCAGCCAGAGCGGCAAACATTGCCACCAGTGTAATTTCCTTTGCAGACATTTTCACTACAAATCCTCCTTATCACAGATCAATTCTTAGACATTTGTTAACCATTTTAAATCACATAGTTAACCATACTCCCAAAGAAAATCAATTATTCCTCAGTGACACCTCCCCTGCCACAAAACGCTTAATCGAACCTCCGGGCATGCGCACCAACAGAGCTCCATCGCTGTCAACATCTTCGGCCCAGCCGTCCCAAACCTCCCGGGGGGAGCTGACCCGAACGGGACAGCCCAGACTCACACACCTTTTCTTCCATTCCTCCAGGATTGGGCCGAAACCGTCATTAATCCATCTCCGGTAGTAAAACTCGAAATCTCTGAGAAACTGTTTTAAAAGCTTCAGCCTTGATACCGGCTCACCTTCAACCAGGTACAGCGAGGTGGCAATTTCTTTCAGTTCTTCGGGAAAATCTTCAAGTGAGGTGTTTACGTTGATTCCAACTCCCACCACCAAAAAGTTAACCATTTCCATTTCAGCGCTCATCTCGGTTAGAATACCGCATATTTTTTTGCCACCCACCAGAAGGTCATTGGGCCATTTAATTCCCGGGGCCACACCGGCCACCTTTTCCACGGCTGAAGCTACGGCCACAGCCGTAAGCATGGTAACCGGAGGCGCCTCGCCAGGCTGTACCTCCGGGCGCAATATCAGAGAACACCAGATGCCCAGACCCTTTGGAGAAAACCAGCCCCTGCTCATTCTGCCCCTGCCCTGCACCTGCTCCTCGGCCACCACCAGGGAGCCTCCCGGAGCGCCCCCGGAAGCTAATACCCTGGCCTCCCTGTTGGTGGATTCCAGGCTGTGGTAATAATATACCCTGCCACCAATGAATTCCGTGTTTAGGCTTTCAGCTATCTCATCAGGATAAAGGCGGTCGGGAACATCGGTCAGATTGTATCCCCGATGGGTAACGGCCTCGATATGGTAACCCTCCTCCCGCAGGGATCGGATATGCTTCCATACGGCGGTCCTGGATACCCCTATCTGTTTGCATATATCTTCACCGGAGACGAACTGGTTACGCTCTTTTTTTAGAAGCAGCAATATCTGAGCCTTTTTCAATAGTCACCATTTCCCTGTATTAAATTATCACCCCGGCAATGGTTTTCATTTCACCCACATCCAGGCTGATGTCCAGTGATTTCACCGAATGGGTGAGGCCCCCCACCGAAATGAGATCGACACCGGTTTTTGCTATGTCCAGTATGGTTTCCTCATTTACCGTTCCGGACGCCTCCAGCAGCACCCTTCCCTTTACAAGCTCAACTGCCTTTCTCATAGACTCCAGGTCCATATTGTCCAGCATGACTGTATGGGCGCCGGCCCTGATGGCCTCCTCCACACCTTCCAGGCTCTCCACTTCCACCTCTATCCCCATTGTGTGCGGCGCCCGGGACCTAGCCCTGGAAACGGCCTCCGATATGCTTCCGGCCACCTTTATATGATTGTCTTTTATGAGAATAGCGTCATAAAGACCGAACCTATGGTTGTATCCCCCACCCACCCTGACTGAGTACTTGTCCAGCACCCTGAGGCCGGGAGCGGTCTTTCTGGTGTCGGTGAGCCTTGCCTTTTGACCTGCTATAATTAACAGGAGATGCGCCACTCTGGTGGCTATGCCGGACATCCTTTGCAGAAAATTAAGGGCCACCCGCTCACCAGAAAGTATTGCCCCGGCATCCCCCTCAACCCTGGCCAGAAGCTGCCCCACAATTACCCTGTCACCGTCCCTGACTCTGGCCTGGAAGGAAATCTCCGGGCTTAAATGGAGAAAAACCTCTTTGGCCACGCCCAGTCCGGCCACCACACCCGGCTCCTTGGCCCTGATGAAGCCTATGGTTACGTAGTTATCGTAAACTATGCTCTGGGTTGTGACATCCCCGGTCCCCAAATCCTCTCTCAGTGCCCGGTCGATAATATCTCTTATAATAATGGGATCCAGACTCATATATAAACCTCCCGGCAGTGGGTGCTATTTTTTCAGTATTATATGTTTTTGCCATCTATCCTGGGATTCAGGATAATCAAGCCTGTAGTGGCCGCCTCTGCTCTCGGTGCGCATTAAGGCCGATTCGGCTATCAGTCCGCCCACATCCAGCATGTTTCTTACTTCCATATCCTCTGAACCGGGCGCCTCTACGTGTTTCAGCCATTCATGCCTTCCAAAGAAGTCAAGAGCTTTTTTCAGACCCTGATCGGTCCTGACCGGTCCCACATACTGATTCATCACTGTTCTAAGTTCGGCGCGAATTTTTTTATATGGAGCCGCATCCGGCTTAAGCCGGTCACAGGCAAACTCTTCTTTCTTTTTCTGATGCCCCAATTTATATTTTTTTACGCATTCAACAATCCTGTATCCGAAAACAAGCCCATCCAGCAGGGAATTGCTGGCCAGGCGATTGGCGCCGTGAACACCGGGACAGGATGTCTCCCCGCAGGCATACAATCCTCTGATGCTGGTTTCCCCGCTCAAATTGGTTTTAACCCCTCCCATCATGTAATGGGCCGCCGGGGCCACCGGTATGGGGTCACGGGTTATGTCCAGCCCGTATTTTGCACAGGTCTTCCCGATGGTGGGAAACCTCTCCCCCACAAGATCCGGGGACATATGGGAAAGATCCAGAAAAACCTTTTCCGAGGCCGTACTGGCCAGTTCAGCCAGTATCGCCCTGACCACAACACTCCTGGGGGCAAGCTCGGCCAGATCATGGTGGCGGGTCATAAAGCGCTCTCCATACCGGTTACGAAGATATGCGCCCTCGCCCCTGACTGCCTCGGATATCAGAAATCTGGGCGCACCCGGAAGGCTCAGTACAGTGGGATGAAACTGAATGAATTCCATATCCATTACTTCGGCCCCGGCCCTGTATGCTATGGCGATTCCATCCCCGGTGGCCACCTCGGGGTTGGTGTTATGCTCATAAAGCATGCCCAGCCCACCGGTGGAAAGGATAACCGAAGCACCCCTAAAAACCGTGAGCTTCCCGGTGTTGCGATCATAAACCAGTATTCCGTGGCAAACACCTTCATGAACCAGCAAGTCAACAGCCAGATGGTTCTCAAGAACCAGTATGTTTTTATCCTCCCTCATCCTGTGGGTAAGAACCCTCTGGATCTCGGCCCCGGTGGCGTCTCCGCTGGCATGCAGAATACGTCTCCTGCTGTGGGCGCCTTCCTTGGTAAGGGCCAGTTCACCACCCTTACGGTCAAACCGTGCCCCTATCTCGATAAGATCCCTCACCCTGTCCGGGCCTTCATTCACCAATATTTTTACCGCACTTTCATCGCAAAGACCGGCCCCTGCCACCAATGTATCCTTAAAGTGCAGTTGGGGGGAATCCGATGTGCCCAAGGCCGCCGCAATTCCTCCCTGGGCCTTGTCAGTATTGCTGTGGTCAACCGCCTGCTTGGTTATTACCACCACTTTTTTTCCCATGCTGCCGGCTATGTGAGCAGTGTACAACCCGGCAATGCCACTCCCTACAATGACATAATCCCAATACTCCTGGGGAAGCTGCCGGGTATCAAAGTTGATAAGATAGTCTGGTTTCACAAAAAAATTCCTCTCATCCCGGCCTTTCTCGTCCTTGGCCATGGAATAAAAATCTACGGTAAGCTATTTAACAGCCAGCATTCGTTCAAGGGATGAAAGCGCCTTTTCCCTGATATCAGCGGGCACAGTAATCCTGGGTTCCATGGTAACCAGCGCCCGGTGCACCTTTTCCAGGGTGGTGGCCTTCATATTGGGACAACTTAGCTTATTTGAAACCGGGTAGAATTTTTTACCCGGATACCTTTTGTTAAATTGGTGTAATATACCTATTTCAGTACAGATTATAAATTCCTGGGCGCTGCTTTCCCCGGCAAATTTCAACATCCCTGAGGTGCTGGCCACAACATCGGCCATATCGACCACATCCGGGCGGCACTCGGGATGGGCCAGAATAACGGCCCCGGGATGCTCATCCCTGGCCTTCAGTAAATCTGTGAGGGTCAGCTTGTCGTGGGTGTTGCAAAAGCCCTCCCATGCCGTCAGGTTTTTCCTGCCGGCCTTTCCGGCCACATAAGTCCCCAGGTTTTTGTCGGGTATGAACAGTATGGGCTGGTCTTGGGGTATAGAATTAACCACGCTGACGGCATTGGCCGATGTGCAGGCAATATCGCTTTCAGCCTTCACCTCTGCGCTGGTATTTACATAACAAACCACCACGGCTTCCGGCATCTTACTTTTTCTTGCCCTCAAAGCCTCGGCGTCCACCATGTCGGACATGGGACAGCCGGCTTTTTTTTCAGGCAGCAGTACTATTTTTTCCGGTGAAAGGATGGCGGCGCTTTCAGCCATAAAATGAACTCCGCAAAAAACAATAACTTCAGCTTCAGTTTCGGCAGCCTTCCTGGAAAGCTCCAGGGAGTCCCCCACCAAATCCGCAACTTCCTGAACCTCCGGCCTTTGATAAACGTGGCTCAGTATCAATGCCTTCCTTTTTTCCTTAAGCTCCCTTATTTCTTCTGAAAGCCTCTTTATATTATCCATTGCTATTTCGTTGACTCCTTTTTATGGCTGCTTTGTATTTTTATATACCAATATAAGCCATGGAATTATTCTAAACACGCCGGATCGGAAAAGTCAAGGCTTATAGTTCTACAAGTCCGGTTTCCCCGTGATTTTCCACCCTGCGTATTTCCTGTATCCGGTTCTCCTGATCCACCATAACCACGGTGGGACTGTGGGATGCGGCCTCCTCCCGGGTCATTACGGCATACGATATAATTATTACTATATCACCCGGCTGGACCAGCCTTGCCGCCGCCCCGTTAAGACATATCACCCCGGACCCGGGATCACCGGGAATCACATAGGTTTCAAACCTGGCGCCGTTATTGCCGTTAACTATCTGAACCTTCTCATTGGGAAGAATATCGGATGCCTTCAGCAGTTCACGGTCAATGGTAACGCTGCCCATATAGCTGAGGTTGGCCTCGGTAACGGTGGCCCTGTGAATTTTAGACTTGAACATTGTTAAAAACACTGCTATTCCCCCAATACAATGTTATCAATCAGGCGTGTTTTGCCGAATCTTACGGCCAGGGCCATCAGCGAAGGAAGGTCCAGCCATTCCTTTTCATCGAGATCCGGCAGCGATCTTATTTCCACATAATCCATAACTGCGCCTTCAGTATTGTTTATGACTTGCTTTACCATACCAACCAGTTTATTAACGTCACGCTCCCCGGCGGACACGGCTTCGGCCGCCGCCCGCAGGCTTTTGTACAAAACCGGGGCCTTTTCCCTTTGATCAGGCGTAAGATATACATTTCTGGAACTCATGGCCAGTCCGTCCGGCTCCCTGGCGGTGGGAACGGTTACCACCGCCAGCGGCATGTCGAGATCCCGCGCCATCTTTCGGATGACCAGCACCTGCTGGGCATCCTTCTGCCCGAAATAAGCCCGGTCTGGCTGAACTATATTAAAAAGTTTTGTCACCACCGTAGCCACCCCCCGGAAATGTCCGGGCCTGGATTTGCCGCAGAGGCAGTCCGTAACCCCGGCAACCTCGACAAAAGTGTTGTGGTGTCCGTTGTACATCTCTTCCCCGGTGGGGTGAAACAGTGCGTCCACCCCGCAATCCCCCAGCATGGCCGAGTCTCTTGCAAAGTCCCTGGGGTACTGGCTGAAATCCTCCCTGGGGCCGAACTGAAGGGGGTTAACGAAAATACTGACCACCACCGTCCCGCACTCCTCCCGGGCCTTCTCCACCAGGGACAGATGCCCCTGGTGGAGATATCCCATGGTGGGAACGAAACCCACGGTTTTACCCCCGGACTTTTCCCTCTTCACAAAATCCCTTATCTCCGGGATTGTTTTAAAGATAAGCATGGACTGGTCTTCCTCTCACTTTTTCTAATATGATAGACTCTTCCGTCAGAATACAGGAGTCAGGAGTCAGAATAATATCTTCAGTATAAGGTTATTTCAATTTGGCCAGTACTTCTTCAGACATTGTGAATCCGTGTTCGGGCCCGGGGAAGCCCCCTGACACCACCTCATCCTTATAGTTCTTCAGGGCGCCGGTTATTTCATCGTTAAGGTTGGCAAAGCGCCTGACAAACTTGGGTGAGTGGCCTCCGTAAAAGCCCAGCATGTCGTGGGTAACCAGCACCTGGCCGTCACAGTACGGCCCGGCTCCTATTCCTATGGTGGATATGTCCAGCTTTTGGGTTATAAGTTTGGCCAGGGGTGTGGGCACGCATTCCAGCACCACCGCAAAGGCCCCGGCTTCCTGGACCGCCAGGGCATCCTCCAAAAGCTTCCGGGCGGCCGCCTCGTCCTTACCCTGGACCTTGTATCCGCCCATGGTAAGAACAGACTGCGGGGTAAGCCCCAGGTGACCCATAACGGGTATACCCGCCGTTACGATGGCCCTGATGGTCCCGGCCACTTCCTGCCCACCCTCCAGTTTTATGGCCTGGGCTCCCCCCTCCTGAAGCATCCTGCCCGCATTTCGGACGCTTTCCTCCCTGGACAAATGGTATGATAAAAAAGGCATGTCCCCGACCACCATTGCCCTGCTGACACCCCGGGCAACGGCCTTGACATGATGAACCATATCTTCCATGGTCACCGGTATGGTGGAACCGTAACCCAGAACCACGTTACCCAGGGAATCGCCCACCAGAATGGAATCAATCCCTGCGGCATCCACCAGTTTTCCCATGGGAAAGTCGTAGGCCGTCAGCATGGTGATCGGCTTTTTTTCTTCTTTGGCCTGCCTGAAATAGCTTACGGTTACTTTATCGTTCATATTTATTCCTCCTCCAAATGCTTTAAAAGTTCCCCGGCCTGCCGCCGGTCAATACTGCCTTTTTCCAGGGCCACCCGAACGGTGTATTTTCCCATCAGACGGTAAATACTTTCCTCTTCCTTTCCCACCCTGGCCAGGGCCGGCAGATGCCCCTCCACGGTGGACACATCCCCCCGGGCCACCGGACCCGTCAAGGCCTGTACCGGGCCCACCTTTTCAATATTATTTATGGTGCCCTGAATGAGGGGAAGTAACGCCTGGAACGCCTCTTTCCGGGTCAGCCCGAATTTTTCATATAGCCCGGTGCTCAGGTGTACCAGTGAAACAAGGTAATTGGAGGCAATGCAGGCCGCCGCGTGATAAAGCTCCTTATCAGCGGCGTCTATATAAAAGGACCGCCCTTTAAGATCGGCCACTATTTGCTCGGCCACCGGAATGGATCTCTCATCTCCCTCCAGTGCAAAATAGGACCCCGGCAGGTTTTCCATGGCTGTCTTTACATCGGCAAAGGACTGCAGGGGGTGGATAGAAACGGCCATGGCGCCCCTTTCCCGTACTCCGGCCAGTTGATGGGAGGAGTGGGCTCCACTGGTGTGCGCCACCACCTGGCCAGGCCCCACCGCCCCCAGGTCTGAAATATATCGGCTGACATTTTGTATTTCCCTGTCCGGGGTGGTTATAAATATAAGGCCGGCGCCTGCCGCCGCATCCTCAGGCCTGTCAAAGGCCACGGATCCCACCCGCAAAGCCAGTGCCCGGGCGGACTCAAAACTCCTGCTGGCCACCCCGGAAACGGTATAACCCCTTTCCTTCAGCAATATGGCCAGGGCGCTGCCAACCTTACCGGCCCCAATGACGGCTATTTTAGGCATGGACACTGTGCAACAGCTCCTTATTTCGTAAAAAAACCTTCCGGCACCAATACCGAAAGGCTTTTATATATCTTATTCCTTCCCGTCTCGGTCCTTACCGGCTCCAAGCGGATCCATATTTAACTGTGGAATAGACATTAACCATACCTCAAGGTAAGGTTCCCTATTAATGGGATACCCTCCTAACCAGTATGTTACCACAGGTTAATATAAATCTCAATATTTTTGAATTATTAAAAATACTAATGATAATTAAAATACCTGCCTTTATGGAATACAATTGACCGCACCGGCCTTTAAATGATAGATTGAAATGCAAAGAAAACAGCGAAAGAGGCACGGAATGAAGGTTATACATATATCAGCCGCATCTGATATGACCATACGGGCGGGAAAATTATTTGACGGCCGGTCTTTAATAGAAGAACAAACTGACATTGTGGTGACCGGCGGTTTAATCCGGGAGCTTAAACCATGTGCCCTCCACCGGAATAATTCCGAAGAGGGTGAAAATATGCTGAACCTGGGGAAGCTGACC
Organism: Peptococcaceae bacterium BRH_c4a; assembly: GCA_000961585.1. GTDB lineage: Bacteria > Bacillota > Desulfotomaculia > Desulfotomaculales > Desulfocucumaceae > BRHc4a. The sequence continues at coordinate 14,786 of LADN01000075.1, forward strand.
GTTCTTCCCGGGCTGGTGGACTGCCATGCGCACCTTGCCCTGGACGGAAAGGACTTCCATGGCGCACTGGAACTCTGGACCGATAAGGACCTGCTGGGGCAAAGAATCCGGGAGGATTTAATGAATACCCTGCGAAGAGGCATCATGGCCGTGAGGGATGGAGGGGACCGGGAATGGATAGGCCTTAAGGTAAGGGATGAGGTTAACAGGGGAGAAATGGACGGCCCACGTATCCGCGCAGCCGGAATTGCCCTGGGCGGGCGGGGAAAATACGGATCTTTCCTGGGCCCGGGTGTGGCAGGGGAAAAAATACGGGAAACGGTGACCGAGGTGGCCGGCAGGGGTGTTGACCACATAAAGGCGCTGGTATCCGGTGTGGTCAGTTTTAAAAATTACCGCCGGGTGGGGGACCTGCAGTTTACCCGGCGCCAACTGCAAGAGTTGGTGTCGGCGGCCCACTGGCACGGGCTCAGGGTTATGGCCCACGCCAGTTCGGACCAGGCGGTGCGGATGGCGGTGGAGGCCGGCGCGGACAGCCTGGAGCACGGTTATTTTATCAGTCAGCCCACCCTGGAGGTAATGGCCGGCAAGGGTATTCCCTGGATACCCACGCTGGCGCCGGTGGCCAACCAGGCCCGGGGAAACCTCAGAACAAGGCACAGCCGGGAAGAACTGCAGGTAATAGAAAGAACATACCTTCTGCAGCAGCAAATGGTTAAAAAAGCTGCTGACATGGGGGCGCCTCTGGGGGTGGGCACCGATTCCGGGGCCACCGGAGTGTTACACGGCCAGGGCTTTCTGGAAGAAACGCTTTTACTGGAAGAGGCCGGACTTTCCAGGGATCAAGTGCTGCGGGCCGCCACCCGCAACGGTTCAATTATTCTGGGTTTGGATAAGGAAATGGGAGTGGTAAAGCCCGGGATGCCTCCCTGTCTGATAGCCGTAAAAGGTAACCCCCTGAATGATTTGAAAGCCCTGAAAAATATTGAATTCATGTTAATGCCCCAATGGGGATAGCATAACTCCCGGAGGGGATTTTTTATGACTTTTGTGCCGGGACGTGTATTCTTTGAAAGGGACGCCCTTAAATACCCGCTGGGGGAAAAACTGTACAGGCAGTTCACCGGTGAAGGTATCCCGGTCAGCTTGGCGGCCAGCCATAAATTGTGGTAAACGTTTTTTCTCTTTCACTAATCTTGCGGAGATTTTTTCCTCAAAAAGGGTGGTGCGAGGGGGTGTTAGTCCTGTCCCTCTTTGCCCCTATTGATTTTGCTGTATTTTTAACTTTGGCGTCCCAGAAGGGATTCGAACCCCTGACCTACGGATTAGAAGTCCTTTTAAAGGGGTATTTTACGTTATCATCTTTTGTTAAAAGTTCCTGTTTTATTGGGTTTTCCTGCTATGCTTTATCAAACTTTTATAGGTAAAATTTTAAAAAGTGTCCACCAAAAATTTGTTTTTTTGTATGGGGAAATTACAACTTACACCTTTATTGAGATAATCTTTCCGATATCGGGCACTTTCACAAAATGCTTTATATTATTGGTCAGTATAGTAAGTTTATGATATTCGGCAGTACATGCAATAAGTAGGTCAAGATTATTTACTGTTAATCCATTATTTCTGAGTTCCGCACGCTTTTTACCAAATAGACGTGCTATCGGTCTGCTTAAATTTATGGCGGTAAAACCCTCTAAAAAATCGATCAAGATAATTTCTTTTTCTTCGGGCTTCGGGTTCCAAAAAACCCCCTCATATAGCTCTGCAATTGAAACCATGCTTATGGCTATACCTTCCTGCCGGTACTTGTCTATGACCTTTACAAAAGGCTCCTTACCACGCAGGTAATAAATTGCCCAATCCGAATCCAAAAGATATTTTAAAGCTACCAATTCATCCCAACTCTTCCAGAGTTATCTTCACGCTTCCGGTATATATCTTCAACCATTTTTTCAGCGTCTATATCAGACCATCCGCCTGCTGAACGCTTGGATGCCTCTATGTCTTCCTCGCTTATTTTATCAGCCTCAAGTATTATGCGTAACTTATAACGGTCTGACATCGAGAGCTTCCCGATTTCTTTAAGCAGTTTTTCAATCGCCATATCTAACAAACCCTCCTTTTAAGGGCATATGAAAATCCTTTTAATATATATCTTACTTGCATTATAACCTTATTTTTTAATCATCACAATAATCGTCCCGTCCAATTCTGTGCGACAGGGGACGGGCTCAGGGTTATGGCCCACGCCAGTTCGGACCAGGCGGTGCGGATGGCGGTGGAGGCCGGCGCGGACAGCCTGGAGCACGGTTATTTTATCAGTCAGCCCACCCTGGAGGTAATGGCCGCCAAGGGTATTCCCTGGATGCCTCCCTGTCTGATAGCCGTAAAAGGTAACCCCCTGAATGATTTGAAAGCCCTGAAAAATATTCAATTCATGTTAATGCCCCGATGGGGATAGTATAATTCCCGGAGGGGATTTTTGTGACTTTTGTGCCGGGACGTGTATTCTTTGAAAGGGACGCCCTTAAATACCCGCTGGGGGAAAAACTGTACAGGCAGTTCACCGGTGAAGGCATCCCGGTCAGCCTGGCGGCCAGCCATAACCGGATAACCGAAATTCCGGGAAAGACCCCCCGGGAGGCCTATTTTGAGTCCAAGCGCACCCTGGTGGTGGGTGTAAGAAGAACCCTTAAGTTTGAGACTTGCAAGCCGTCGGCCCATTACCAACTGCCCCTTTGCACAAGCTGCAGCGGCAAATGTGAATACTGCTACCTGCATACAACACTGGGCAACAGGCCTTACCTCCGTGTATACGTTAATGTCGATGAAATTCTGGCGGCGGCAGAGACATACATAAAGGAACAGGCCCCTGAAATCACCGTCTTTGAAGGGGCGGCCACCTCGGACCCCATCCCGGCGGAAAGATACACCGGATCCCTTAAAAGGACCATTGAGTTCTTCGGCGCCCGGGAACTGGGCCGCTTCCGTTTCGTTACCAAGCACACCGAGGTGGACTCCCTGCTTGATGCCGACCACAGGGGCCACACCCGGTTCAGGTTCAGCATCAACACCCAGAGGGTGATAAAAAAGTACGAGCACGGCACACCCGGCATTGATGAACGCCTGGAGGCCGCGGCAAAGGTGGCGGCCTCCGGTTACCCCCTGGGATTTATTATCGCTCCAATAATGGTTTATCCAGGCTGGGAGGACCAGTACCGTGACCTTATAACCGGTCTGAAAAAACGCCTGGGCGCAGCGGCAGAAAACAATATAACCTTCGAGCTGATTAGCCACCGCTTTACCTCCAGGGCCAAAAAAAGAATTCTGAAGATTTTCCCCTCCACCACACTTCCCATGGATGAGGGGGAAAGAAAATATAAGTACGGACAGTTCGGCTATGGCAAGTACGTTTATCCAAAGGAAACACTTCAGGAAATGGACTTCCTGTTCAGTAGGGAACTGGAAAGAAATTTTCCGGGGTCGCGGGTGGAGTACCTGGTGTAGGTGTTTAGTCCATTTCATTATATGGATTACAAATTATGCAAATATCATAAAAAAAGCCGTAAACTCAGCACTTTATATAGTATTGCTCATATATTAACAACTATTTTGAGGTCTTACCTTACCTGTTTTTTCTCCTCCTTGGTACATGAACCACATATGTCGGTTGATATGCTTTTAACCCTTCATCCCCTGTCAAAATTTCTATAATAAAATCCGCTTTGGCGTAAAATTCTGCAACTGTTTTAATCGAGGCATCTCCAAGCGTTAATTTTTGAACTGCAAGTTCCGGCCACTCATGAGCTAAATTCTTTAGGCCTTCATTTTCCCAAAGCTCTCCCTGGGTAGTAAAAGCTCCCCATGGCGATTCTTCGTCTGCAGTCTTAATCATTATCTCTCCAAGTTTTTTAGCTAGTTCATACTGAGAATGTGGAGCTTGTGCAATATGATTACCTGTCTCTATTATAGTCGCCAATGGCAATATTAAAGTGGCACCCGCCTCTATTTCTTCATCAATTAGTCCTATAACCCTTGCCATATCCCAAACATCATCATGCTTACCGCATGTTTCTTTGCCGGGAACCCCAAGCCAACAACAAAGGAAAGATGTATCAACAACCAAAATTTTTTTTCTCATTCCCCAGCCCCCTTGATAGCACTAAGGCTCTTTTCAAGGCTGCCTTTTGTAGTTAATCGACCAAGAGGCCCTGATGCGAGAAGTTTTGGAAGATTACCAATGTCCTCTAAAAGTGTCAACTTACTTTCGCCCGAAAAAGTATCACGGTGGGAAACTACCATAAAAGGTATCATTTCTGTACCCAAAACATCCAATAATGCAGGATTATGAGTAGTAACTAATATATCAATATTTCTATCAGAACCAATGTCTCTGAGCATTTCAAGTAAAAGCCAAGCTCTGGAGGGGTGTAAGCCGTTGTCAACTTCTTCAATAACAATCAAAGAACCAGATGGACGAGTAAGTAGGGCGGTCAATATAGCTATAAAACGCAACGTACCATCCGACATTCCACGAGCATCTACGATTAAATTATTAACCCAATCCTCCGTGCAATATAGCATTGCATCATTTTTTAACCGACCTACCGTTTCCGCCCAAACCTTGCGAATATCTCTCTCCGGCAACCTCCGAACATATTTAGTGATCGTCTCTTCAAAACGTTTTTTTTCATCTTTCGGGAGAGCAGCCAATACTCCAGCGATATTAGAAGCGTCACTTGCCAAAGAATTAGATAAACGCGAAAAATCTCGCATAATGCTTGGTATAGGATCAAGAACAAATATTTCGCTCAGTGCCCTTGTAACACAATTAATACCTTCCTCTATCTCTTGACGCAGGGGTAAGTCCTTCAGTTGACTTAAAATAGAAACAGATCTCCGGCATTCTTTCTTTTTTCCTACACTTTTATTGTAAAGCTTAGCAGTGATACTTGGGTTATCAGAATCTGTAGGGTCGGTCCAATATAATCTAATTTGATGATTCATGATTCGAGTCAAACTTTCAGAATTAACTTCAACTCTAAGGGGATGAATATTGATAGTGATACTATAAAGGTAGTCAGTAGTATCGTTATCCTGGACCAATACCTCAAGCGTAAATTGATTACCTGGTTTAAGTGCGGCCCAATCGACACCGCCACGAACACCTTTTAAACCTGTGCCCCGCATTAATTTAGGCTCGTCTGTTAATATAGTTTGAAAATCTCTGCCTAATGCCAATAGGTTAAGAAATGCCAAACCATCAAGAGCATTTGATTTTCCACTTGCATTTGTTCCAATCAAAACCGTGAGAGGATCTATTGGTAATTTTGCTTCGCGAAAACTTTTCCATTTAAAATAACGTATCTCCTTAATCATGTATGTACCCCTCCACACTAGAGAAAGTTGTATTGCTGCTTTTACACCCTGTTCTTATCGATGCATACCATCGTTAAATTAATAGCCTCACATGTCTAATTCGGGCTTTCTTTAGTCTTACTAATAAACAACATATCTGCTACTCTACTCACCCTCGTCGTTTGGTCCAAAGTATTTCCTAAGCCATTCTTCTAGTGCGGCTCTTGCAATGCTTGATTTTGTTACCTCCACTGCTGGATTATTTAATTTCAATAATCTAACAGCTTTTTCTAGTTCCCGATCCATTTCGCCTGAGATTCGAACTTGAATTTTAGGCATATGTGAACCTCCTGAAATGTTGCTGGGTACATTGTATTACATTGTACTACGCTTTGTCAAGCGATACTCCATATTCTGCCCTGAAAATACCTCGGGTCTTTATTAGCCACAGAGGACACAGAGAACACAGAGATTAAAAGAACACAAAGTATGAAATAGGCCGGTTGAAGAAGGTTAAAATATAAATATAAAAAAGCCCCTATAATGCATTCCAAGAGGTGGAATACCTTGTTTAGTGTTTCCTTGCCCTTAGTGGTCTTAATTAATCAAATAACTTAATTAAATTTTTCTTGCAAGTTGTAACCACCATAACCTTTTCTTTTTTGGTTAGACTATCGAAAATCTCCTTCAATTTAGACAGTTCAGTGTCTGACCTACGGATAAACCCCAAAAGATTCTCTACAGCAAACAAGTCTTTTTCTTTTTTTATCCCCCGTCTCTCATTGATCATAAGCTTATGCAGCACGTAAGCAGGAGGAATCGGGACACTAATATAATAAGACCTTACTAATGAAAGTGTAGTGTTAGCGCTCAGAATATTTAAGTGCCGTAATCCCTCTACCTTTATCCCCAGAGACTCCACTTTGTAAGGCTCCGTTTGGCCACTCCCTAACTCTCGGGCTATAAATTCAATTTCTAATGGACCTTCACCACAAGAAAACTTTGTTAGACCATCCGATGGTCGTTGGATAGTTAAGAAGTTGTGCCGCTCCATAATAGCACATAGATCTACCTTTTTTGAAGGACGACGAAGGTTTGGAATCAAAAAATCAAGATCCATCGTCCGGAAGTTGGATCGGAATCCTTCGTAATAGTTGGCAGCTTGATATATATACTCGGCCCAGCTTCCAATCAAAATTAAATTATCGAGTACCTCCTGGGAGTTCAAAATTTCAATTGTCTCCCAAAATATATCTTCCTGGGTGGAGCTCATTTAACAACCTTTCCTAAAAGCCTGCAGTCTCTACGAACTTCACGCAGGGCTTTCTCGTATTTTTGCCTTAGGGAAAGTTTATAACTTAGCTCCTCAAGTTCCTGCTCACTCAGTTTTAGGTACTTGGTCCTTACCCTGGGTCCTTCCCTATACATGAGATAATAATAGGGTCTTCCTTTGATAATTTTCTTTTTAATACTTCCCCGGGGAAGCCCTGAAATTTTTTCGAGGTATCCCTTCTCCATGTCTTTAAGGCGCTCTAACTCTTCCTTCAACACTGGTATAATCGGCATTCAATCATCACCCTTTTACCCTACAATATTATAATATTATAACCACCGTAGGGTAATTTTATTTTACCCTACATATAATCATTTTTCAAGTACTGCAGGGTAATATTCCGAAAATTTAAGTCCCCTACCGCTAAATGCAATGACCTGATTAATGATCAGTTCATTGATCCTTTTTGATTGACCCAGAAGCATGAAGTCGCCACTTTCCGGGCTATGGGATTTCAATCTTTTTCTACCTATTTCGTTTTATTTCAATTTTACGTTCTGCAACTTTAAATGTTCTTGAGCACGTTGGATACGGTAATTTATTAGGCCGTCGTTGCTTTCATCACTCACAACGTCACCCCGTCTCTGGCTAGTGCGACAGCAATCGCGGTAGGAACACCCGTTGCCGGGTGCCCCCCGCACAGATCCGTACGTGAAGTATTACCTCATACGGCTCTTACCTTGGGTTTGTGACGCAAAGCCTCTGATTTGGGTATGGATGCAGTACTTTCGTTGAGGGAACCCAAGTCTTAACCAGTCGCTTGATTCTATCCCATGTCAGGCTACGGGATTTCTGGCTTCTACGTCTCAGTGCGTGAAGCCATCCCCTGATCACCTCAGTTCGGAAAGCGTCGATTGATTTTTTATTGCCAGGCACTGCAAAGTAGTTGAGGTGCCCTTGCACGACTGAGCGAATCCACTTCCCTATTGCAGGGACCGGGTCATGCCGTCGACGCATGATCTCTATCCTCACTGACTTGATTTTCCCCCCGTAAACGTTTGGCAATTGTTTTCCGCCGCACGGTAAAATGATTATTCTTGCGGGCCGTCGCACAGATGTGTGTGAATCCAAGGAAGTCAAACGTTTCTGGTTTACCATCTCCGCGCGCTGCCCGGTTCGCTGCTGCAAACCGTCCAAACTCAATGAGTCGGGTTTTCTCTTGGTTCAGTTCCAGTCCAAATTTCACCATTCTTTCCTGCAATGCTTGCAGAAAATCCTCTGCTTCATTTCGATGCTGAAACCCCATGACTAGGTAAGTAGCCCGGGGGACTTTCACCCCCAGGCCCTCTCAGAACCGGACGTGAACCTCTCAGCTCATCCGGCTCCCATCATCCAGCCCCAGGGAGAATCCCCATTTTCCAATGCACAAAAAGTTCCGGTTCACGCCTGGCAATTCTGCCAAGCCAGTTCTCGGCCCGTCGTCTATGTCTGGTAAGTTTCTTATATTTTCGTCTTGCCCAATGGACTAAGGCTCGATTCATGTGCCGGAGTACGGAGTACAATTCCGATTTGTAAAAGCGCCCATAGTAATTAACCCATCCTCTAAGAATTGGATTAAACATATGAGCCAAGTCCTCAAGTGTTTTATCTGGCTTTAAGTGAATTCTCCAGTCATGAATTGTTTGTTGCATGGCTGTCTTCGCTTTACTACTGACTGCCGGTGTGAAGTTAATAAAGAGCTTACCAAACTTATTCTTTGACCTTCTGGGTCTAAATGTGTATCCTAGAAAGTCAAACTTTGTATCAGGATAATTCCCTCTTCTATCATCATCCTTGCAGTAGACTATTCGCGTTTTGGTCGGGTGCAGTTCTAAGCCACACTCCGCAAATCGCTTTTCCAGATTTCCTCTGAGAGACTCTGCATCTTTTCTGCTGCGGCAGTGCGCAACACCATCATCGGCGTAACGAGCAAATGGTATTCCCGGATGATGCTTTGCCATCCACTTGTCAAATGCATAATGCAAAAACAGATTAGCCAGAATTGGGCTTATGACCC
>LADN01000016.1 GCA_000961585.1 Peptococcaceae bacterium BRH_c4a
GGGTCATAAGCCCAATTCTGGCTAATCTGTTTTTGCATTATGCATTTGACAAGTGGATGGCAAAGCATCATCCGGGAATACCATTTGCTCGTTACGCCGATGATGGTGTTGCGCACTGCCGCAGCAGAAAAGATGCAGAGTCTCTCAGAGGAAATCTGGAAAAGCGATTTGCGGAGTGTGGCTTAGAACTGCACCCGACCAAAACGCGAATAGTCTACTGCAAGGATGATGATAGAAGAGGGAATTATCCTGATACAAAGTTTGACTTTCTAGGATACACATTTAGACCCAGAAGGTCAAAGAATAAGTTTGGTAAGCTCTTTATTAACTTCACACCGGCAGTCAGTAGTAAAGCGAAGACAGCCATGCAACAAACAATTCATGACTGGAGAATTCACTTAAAGCCAGATAAAACACTTGAGGACTTGGCTCATATGTTTAATCCAATTCTTAGAGGATGGGTTAATTACTATGGGCGCTTTTACAAATCGGAATTGTACTCCGTACTCCGGCACATGAATCGAGCCTTAGTCCATTGGGCAAGACGAAAATATAAGAAACTTACCAGACATAGACGACGGGCCGAGAACTGGCTTGGCAGAATTGCCAGGCGTGAACCGGAACTTTTTGTGCATTGGAAAATGGGGATTCTCCCTGGGGCTGGATGATGGGAGCCGGATGAGCTGAGAGGTTCACGTCCGGTTCTGAGAGGGCCTGGGGGTGAAAGTCCCCCGGGCTACTTACCTGGTGATCACCGTAAGCGGACACTCCAGCAAACGAGGGTGGGCTGAGCTGGCATTGCAGCGACTGCAGGAACAACTGGAGCCCTTGGGGGTGGAGCTGAATCTGGAGAAAACCCGGATGGTCAACGTCCTAAAAGGCGAATCCTTCGCCTTTCTGGGATTTGATTTGAGGCGAGTACAGAACCGAAACAGAACCGGATACTTCATCCTCATGACACCGAAAAAGAAAGCCCGTCTAGCGGTCAAAGCGCGAATCCGTGAATCAATACAAAACGGGGGAGCGAAATCGGCAAAGGACATCGTGAAACATGTCAATGCCATATTGAACGGATGGGTGAACTACTTCCGGGTCGGGAATTCCAGCCGCGCATTCAGTGAAGTGCGTGACTATACGGAGATGAAAATCCGAACCTTGCTGACAAGAAGGAAACGGAGGCAAAAGCGTAGCATCGGATGGCAGAGATGGAGTAACGAGTATCTCTATGGCGTACTGGGGCTTTACTGGGACTGGAAAGTCCATCCCCTCAAAAGCGTAGAGGGATACCGGTGAAAGTGTTCGCACCTTCGATAGGTCTCATAACCCTTTTGACGAAGTTTACGGGGTGAGCTGCTTGAGGGAAAACCTCATGAGCAGTTCTTATGGGGAGGGGCTGGAAACGGGTCGCCAAACGACACCGCGCCAGTCCTTTACCCGACAACTGTTTTTTAAGTGGGTAAAGCAGCATCTGAGAGTGAAAAAATTCTATGGCCAAAGTGCCAATGCTGTATACGGCCAGATTTGGCTGGCACTTATCACATATTGCCTGTTGCTGTTGACCCAGATAAACCTAAAGACAAAAAACTCTTTGCTGGATATCCAGAGACTGTTAAAAGAAAACCTGTTCAAGCCCTATAGCGTCTTTCTTGCGATTTTACGAAGGCAATCCACCAAGACATCCCGGGGCAGGCAAAAAAATGATTATAATCGGCAATTTGAACAGTTGTTAAAGCAAGTTGAGACCGGGGCCAGCAACTTTCTGGACACCTATGATGTAGAAATGAACTGTTTGTAGTAATACTCCAAACATCAAACTGTTAAAATGTGGATACAGGGTTACCTTTTAACTATCCACTATTTTCAACACAACCAGGGAAAATTACATGGTTGTATACACCATTAATTACTTATATTTACACGCAAAACCTTGCTATATTTCTACTTGCAAATGAAGTTTAAATTTTATGCAACATTACTGTACTAAAATATACCGACATATATGATGAGAATTTTATTATTGCCTTTAACTCTCTATGCGATTTTTTTAATGACTTTTTTAACAATTAGGAAAAATGGTGAGTGATACTAAGGAGTAGGATATGTTGGCAGATAAAGACCCAGTTATTATAGATTTGAATAAATATTTCAAGACTATAACTGGTTTTCTTTCTTTGTGCAAAAACATAAATTATGAAACAAGTGGATTAAGTAAAGAGGCATTCAGAACAATTGGACAGTTAAATGGATTTTCTGCTATGCTAATGGAGAGTTCAATTAATTTAATACAAGCTGGTTGTGTTTGGGAAAATGAAATAATACTGAGATCAATACTGGAAGCTACAATTCGATTGATATATATTTGTATTGATAAAAATGAAATAGAAGATAAGGTATATGAGTTTAATCATATATTATCAAATGTTTTTCAAACAAAACGTGAAAAGCGAATTGAAAATTTTTTAGTGACAATAGATGTTGATGATGAAGTTCTCAAGAAATCATTTGAAAGAGTTTTAGAGAACCACGATGGCGAAAATAATGGGCGAATGAACAGAAAAACAAGACTGGAAGTTGAAAGAAGATGGGCGTTCAATGTTTTGACTGCTAAAATAGATTCATATCATCTTAATTATATGAATAAACTATCCGCATTTGCTTACTCATATGGTATGGCCAGTCACATTGCTCATGTTGATGCAGATGGGATAGGTATGATATGGGAGCGAGATGAGCGAAGTGAAGAAGAAAAATATGCTATTACATGCGGGCATATCGCACGGCAATTAAGTGATATATTCTGGTTATCTGTTGCAAGAACATTTATATTATTTAAATTGTACAAAATAGAAGAGAATATATTAAAGGATTATATATCAAGCAGTGGCAATATGTTACAGGGGATTGAGAGTCTAAAAAAAATATGGAACGAATATTATATAAAGCATTATGGGATGGATGAAAAGTCGGATATGGAGTTATAAAGTATATGGCACTCATAATTTGAAAACAGCATCCCCCTTTTTGTCTATAAAAGGAAACAGATTATATTTTTATATGGTTGACTAGTATACAACATTATTTTTGTATCGAAAAGCCAATTTTTCAATGATGTGTATTAGTATACAACTATATTTTTATTCTTCAGTAAAATGAGTCTGGAAGATTCGATTCTCCCAGGCTTTATAGTATACAACTTTATTTTCAAAATACAACAATAGCTGAAAGAATAAACCACCCGTTTCTGGATTACTATGCGGGTGGTTTTTTTAAAATTAATGTCGGCAAATTATGGATAAATATTATCAACAGAGGCTTGATATGATAATATTATCAGTAATATGATAATGTTCCTTGAAGGAGGTCACCTGAACTGCATTCTTTATTAAGACTTGATAACATACCAATGCGACTGATTACTTTCATGGTAAAAATTTATGAATTCAAGGGTAGGCAAGATCTTTATAAAAAGCAATCTCCGGAAATCCTCGAAAAAATGCAGGAGGTTGCAAGAATACAAAGCGCTGAGTCGTCTAACCGGATTGAAGGTATTGAAGTATCGAATAAAAAGTTAAAAGAAATCATGGATCAGAAAAATACTCCCCAGGACCGGAGTGAGGCCGAAATATCGGGCTATAGAGATGTGCTGTCAACCATACACGCATCTGCCCGGCATATACCCATCAAGCCGCAAACTATTTTGCAGCTCCACCGGGATATGTATAAATATCTTCCCCAGCCGGGCGGGATTTGGAAGTCTACCGACAATTCCATCGAGGAAATACTGCCGGATGGTTCAATACGAGTGAGGTTTCAGCCGGTAAAACCTTATTTGGTTCCACATGCAGTGGAAGATCTATGTTTAAAATTTAATAACTATCGGTCCAAGGAAGAAGCTGACGATTTTCTTTTGATTTTTTGCTTTATATTAGATTTTCTATGTATTCACCCCTTCCCGGACGGCAATGGCCGAATGTCGAGATTACTGACATTATTGCTCCTTTACCAGGCTGGCTTTGAGGTGGGCAGGTTTATATCCCCGGAGCGTATAATTGAGCAAAGCAAAGAGACCTATTATGAAGCACTCTATCAGTCGTCCCAAGGATGGCATGAAGGCAAGCACGATCCCATACCCTGGCTTGAATATTCAATGGGAGTGATCCTGGCAGCCTATAAAGAATTTGAGGAGCGTGTGAACATTACAGAAAACCAAAGAGGAACCAAGACAGCAATAATTAAAGATATAATTATGCGTTCCATGGGTGACTTTACGATACAAGACATAGAGCAGGCCTGTCCCACTGTAAGCAGGCCAACAATTTACCGGGCCCTGGAGGCACTGAAGAATGAGGGTTTGGTTGATTGTATTGTAAGTGGACGACATGCGAGGTGGAAAAAGAATGATGTTTGACATGCTTCCGAACTTCATTTACATCAGAGTTCGTTAGGATGTTGTCTATATGTTGCAGAGGCATATTTTATATGATTAGACACCAATTAGTTCCAATGCACGCTCAGCATTCAAGAATTCTGCCTATAATTATTTTCAGGGGGGAGATTTATGATTCGCAAATGTGAAGAGAAGGATTTTGAAACTGTTTATTCCATTATTAATGATGCCGCTGCAGCATACCGGGGGGTTATCCCGGAGGATCGCTGGAAAGAACCCTATATGACAAAAGAGGAACTCAGAAATGGAATGAGCCAGGGTATTGTATTTTGGGGATATGAAGATAATAACCAGCTGGTTGGTGTTATGGGAATTCAAAATCTCCTGGAGGTAACACTTATAAGGCATGCCTATGTTCGAACGGTTATGCGGAATATGGGGATAGGCGGGCAGTTATTGTCTTTTCTCCGTAAACAAACCACCCGCCCTATCTTAATTGGCACTTGGGCCAGTGCTGCTTGGGCCGTCCGCTTCTATCAAAAAAACGGCTTTATCCTGGTTTCGCCGTCAGAGAAGGACCGGCTGCTTAAAAAATACTGGTCTGTGCCTGAACGCCAGATAGAGACTTCAGTAGTCCTGGCCGAATCCAGGAGGGCACCCGCTGAGTGGTTTTGATTCTTCCGGTACCGCTTAGACCCTAAAGCCTTATTGGCCCTGGTTCCTCCAAGCGACAACATACGTCTGGGGGGAGTGATTTGAAGCCGTTGCGTAATTTACCGGAGGCTGCTTATTGAGAAGTTAGGATGGGTGAAAAGTTATAGTTTGAAAAAATACTAAAGCAGCCCTCTTCGTAAGATATCGAGGCCTGTCCCTTAATTTGTTAACTTATTGCTTGTTGAGTGAATAACCGTGCTCCCATGCGGATTTTGCATATACTGTCTTAAATAGCACCCGGGTACTCCACTCGAGTTCGCCTGACCAAAGAAAAAACACCTCCTGCCATATTCTAACAGAAAGTGTTTGTTCCATCAACAATAAGTTAATAAGTTAAGGGACAGGCCTCGAAGCACACGGTAGGACGGAAACACTTTAGTCTTTGGGGAGTTCCTCTGCGAAAAGAATGGACAGATAATTCCGCACGCCATTCAAAACACGATAAACCGAAACGAATTCTCCCTCAACCTTATAAAATATGAGATAAACGCCGCATACAAGGAAGCGGTAATCCGTTTTTATATTGATCTTAGCACTTAGAGAGGCTCCCATTTCAGGGAAATCAGCAAGCTTTTCCATCTTGGAATAAATGGCGTCTCCCATCTTCGTGGCTGCCCCAGGATTGTCCTCGGCAATGTAGGCTTTTATTTCCTGCACATCGGAAATCGCCACAGGGTTGATTCTGATTCTGAATTTCACGTTCAGACCTCCAATGCTTTCTTGAGGTCATCAAGTGATTTCCATTCCCCTCCTGTTTTAATCGCATCCTCTGCCTCGGAGAGCTTTGACAAAAGCTTGATCACGGCCTGCTGTTTTTCGTATTCCTGCATATCCAAAAGAACATAGCGGCCTCTGCCGTTTTTGGTCAAAAACACAGGCTCCCCAACTTGGCAGGAGCGGAGAACATCGTTATAGTTTCTCAAATCTGAAACCGGCTTAATATTCGGCATCCTTAACACCCCCATGACTTGCCGTTATTATTATACCCTAAAACTTCGTAAAATAAAACATCAAATATTACAGCAAACCATAGGAGAGACATCGAGATATCGGGGCCTGTCCCTTAACTTGTTAACTTATTGCTTGTTGATCGTCTTGTTAATATACTTGAACACAGCCACAGAAGAGACTACAATGTGGCAGGCTATTTCTTTTAGTGAATAACCGTGCTCCCATGCGGATTTTGCATATACTGTCTTAAATAGCACCCTGGTGCTCCACTCGAGTTCGCCTGACCAAAGAAAGAACACCTCCTGCCATATTCTAACAGAAAGTGTTTGTTCCATCAACAATAAGTTAATAACTCAACTTTCGCATGTGTATATTGGGTGCTGTCAATTGGTATGATTGGCTTTAAGACACATGTATTAGCCTATCAGGGTCACTTTGTGGCCGGTGGATGTGTTTGCATCAGGCTACTTTCCCTACGGTTATAACTGGCTCTATGCTTGTCGCCTAACGGCCGCCGACCGCCCTAAACGCCGCGTCCATGCGTCGATTAGGACTGCCGGATGCGTCCTGCATCCGGCCCGGCGGTCCGTACGGCTCTGTCGCTAAGAGCCAGATAATAACCTTCGGAACATCCGCCCCGCTGCAAAAACATCCCCCTCGTGCCTTGTCAACTCTGGGGGTCGCTGGGATTTTCCAGGTGCGAAAGTTGAGTTAATAAGTTAAGGGACAGGCCTCGAAGCACACCCTTTTTATGTCCTGAAAACTGTAGTGCAAATCGTGCTCTCGGCAGAACTAAGTTCCCACTGAGTGGGTAATGGCTTCCTGGTCAAAGGAGGAATTAAGACTTTAATAAAGAATATTAATAATTGAATCAGTTTCATAATTGAAAGTACACTGTTCCAGCAAGAGGTAACGATGCTTTTTACGAACTTTACAAACAAAGGACAGCCGTAGAAAGAGTGAATGCTTACCTAAAAGAGTGCTTTCAACTAAACAATATCCCACACCGGGGGATCCTGGCAAAAGTTCATTTCCAGTTTCCTTGTCTTACCTATACCCTTTGTAAGCTGGCAGTAGATCGTGTAAACAAGTTGATAAAGAACTCAAAGAATGCCGCCTAAAAAGCAAATCTAAAATCTAGTTCTTCTAAAGGGTCCAGTTCGTTTATTTGAAAAAAGGTGATTTTCTGTAACCATTTCCTTTTGGGAAAACCATTTATGAAATTAACTCAATTAAAAACATTCTCTAATAACGAGGTATTATGATTATTAATCTGAACTTGCGGATAAAATTGATGATTATTCTGGCTCTAGCAGTAACACTTCCTCTTATAGGGAGTAGTTATGTTCTCATTAACCAGGCTGAAAAGGCGTTAATGCTCGAAAAGGAGTCTAAGCTCTTTGGTATTGCCCAGGCGCTGGACAATTCTCTGTCTCAGGATTTCGATGTCCTCCTTAAACCGGAGGAACAGAGTTTCACCCGTGACGAAAAAATTCATTTGCTTAATACACGGTTGGCTAAAGTAACGGACGAAATTGTTCTGGCCACTCCTGGGGTAGGTGCTGGCTACTACTCTTTAGAACTCGACGCAATTATAACCTACGGTCCGAGTTCCGAATACAGCTATACAATCGGACAGAGTATCGGGCCAGAACATAGGGGCCGGGAAGTTATGGCTACAGGTACTCCTTTGGCTGTTACAGGGGCGATGGTACGGGGAAATATTCTTAATGCAATGGTTCCCTTGATCCGCAACAGGCAAGTCATTGGTTACACTTGGGCTAATGAACTGACAGAGAGTATCTGGAAACAAATCCGGGCCATGACCACTGTAATGTATCTAGCTTTGGGTATTGCTCTAGCCGTAGGGTTGGGTATCTCTTTACCTCTCGCTAACCAGATCTCCAATTCCGTTCAACGTATTATCACTGGTCTTAGGAGACTCCGTGATGACTTAACCTATCGCTTGCCGGAAACTTCAGCCGAATTTGGCGAAATTACCCTGGCTATTAACAAAATGGCTCAAAGTATAATGAATACCCGTTCCCATACCGAAATCATCATGCAAAGCATGGCTGATGGTATTATTACCGTAGATGTTGAAGGCAGAATTACTGCCCTTAATGATGCTGCCTTTACTATCACCGGATTATCCAAGGATTCCCTAGGCGAGAAATTAATAAGTTTTTTTGGGTATAACAGTTCATTTAGTGACCCATTGCTTGAAACTTTAAATAAAGGCAAAATTTTTATCGGCTACCAAGTAGAACTCTCGCGTCCCGATGGGGCTGCCGTCCTCATCAGTGTAAGCACGTCCCCATTGAAGAATGGAAAGGATATTCTGGGGGCAGTGGTCGTATTTAAAGATCTGACAGAGCGCCAAAAACTTGAAGAAAGGGTCGGTAAAATTTCCCATTTAGCCGCAGTCGGGGAATTGGCAGCCGGTGTAGCTCATGAAATCCGAAATCCACTTGCAGCTATCTCAGGGAGCGTTCAAATAGTTTTAGAAGAATTACCCCCCGATAATTCTTCCCGGGTTTTCGGAGATGTGATTATCAAAGAGATAAATCGCCTTAATTCCATCGTGGAGGACCTTTTGTACTTTGCTAAGCCCTCAAAAAACAATGTGACCATGGTAAACCCTAATGAACTTTTACAGGAAACCCTTACGTTACTAACGCCGATTATGAAAAGAAACTCAGTATTATTACAGCAAGAACTAGACCCCTCAGTGAGTTGGGTTTATGTGGATAGTGAACATATCAAACAGGTGTTGGTTAACTTGCTATTGAACGCTGTTCAGTCCTTGCCAAATCAAACTGGGAAAATTATCGTATCTTCTGTTTCCGCTGCGGAGGGTGTGAAAATAAACATCGAAGATAACGGAACCGGTATCTTGTCGGAAAACCTACCCCGGATTTTCGATCCTTTTTTCACAACCAAGGATCGAGGAACGGGTCTAGGATTGGCGGTAAGTTCCAAGATCATAGAAATTCATCATGGACATATTTGGGTTGAGAGTAAAGTAGGTGAAGGAAGCACCTTCTATGTGTTTCTTCCCTACGGAAATGAGGACGAATACCCTATTTCCTAAGTACATAAGTAGGGGGAGGTAACAGAATGTCCGGGCAATCAAGAATTCTAGTCGGGGATGATGAAGAAAGCCTGCGCCTTGTCCTGCGGACAGCGCTTACTAAAGCTGGCTATATTGTAGATACGGTTGATGATGGATTGGCGGCAGTCAAACAAGTACAGGAAGTAGAATATGATGTAGTTATTCTGGATGTGCGCATGCCTAAAATGGATGGACTTAACGCTTTCCGCGAAATACATCAATTATCTCCTGATTTGCCGGTAATTTTAATGACAGCCTTTGGCAGTGCCGAAATTACCGTCGAAGCTATGAAACGGGGCGCGTTTGACTATTTAACGAAACCGTTTAACATTAATGAAGTTAAGATTTTAATTGAACGGGCCATCCATATAAGAAAACTAACCCAAGATCTCGAATACTTAACCGAACAGGTGCGTACATTGAGCCGGGTAACGGCCGGGCCGGGTCAGCTAATCGGCAGAAGCCCCAAGATCCAAGATGTTTATAAAAGCATCGGTAGGGTTGCTGCCTCGAAGGCCACTGTTTTACTTACCGGAGAAAGTGGTACGGGTAAAGGGATGGTAGCGCGAACAATACATTATAACAGCGATCGCTGGCAAAAACCCTTTATCCAGGTTAACTGCGGGGCGATTCCGGAAGGTCTGCTGGAAAGTGAATTGTTTGGTCATGAAAGAGGGGCTTTTACCGGCGCCATAACCCAGCGCCCTGGTAAGTTTGAATTGGCTGAAGGAGGCACACTTTTTCTCGATGAGATAGCTGAACTTGGTCCTGCCCTCGAGGTCAAACTCCTAAGAGTTTTACAGGAACGGGAATTTGAACGGGTAGGTGGAATCAAAACCTTCAAAACAGATGTTCGCATCATTGCCGCCACGAACCGTGATTTGCCTAAAGAAGTTGAAGAAAAACGCTTTCGTTCAGATTTATACTATCGCCTGAATGTAGTCTCTATCCATCTTCCCCCCTTACGCGAGAGGGACGACGATATATCCCTCCTTGCAGATTATCTGCTTTCCCGTTATGCTATCGAGATAGGAAGACAAGGTGTCGTTTTTATTCCGGAAGTTTATACGGTTCTAAGCCGTTATTCCTGGCCAGGCAATGTACGCGAACTGGAAAATGCGATTGAACATGCTCTGATCATGAGTAATTCTAAAATCATTTTACCGGAGCATCTTCCCTTAGAGATCAGCAAGGAAGACGTCGGAAAGCCCGCCACTTTGCCTGCGACAGAATGTACAACATTTACTCCCCTGCGAGAGGCATTAGCAGAAACAGAAAAAAGGCATATCGCAGAAGCACTCAGACTAACCCATGAAAACCGGGTTCATGCAGCTAGGCTATTACAAATTTCCCGGCGCAGTTTACTTTATAAGATCCAGGAATATGGATTAGCGTGAATCGGAAACGCTTGCCCATTTTGACACGGACAGGGGAAATGAAGTGCAGAAAATTGCGCAGCGGAGCTGCATACTCTCCAGGTTTTGATGATGGTTTGAGGACGTATTAAGATTTGTGTAAATGGTTAAACTCAACTAAAAGGAGTTGGCCATTTATGGAAAACATGCAGGATAAGACAATAAGGGAACTTGCTAAAAATTGCCAGACAGTAGAAGACGTTCATAATCTTTTAAAGAACCTATTCAAGAACACCCTGCAAACAATATTCGAGGCCGAGATGGATGCCCATCTTGGCTACGAAAAACACAGTGTGGAGGGTAATAACTCCGGAAACAGCAGAAACGGATTTAGCAAAAAGGCTATCAAAACAAAGTTTGGCCAGACAGAGCTTAAAATCCCCAGAGATCGTAACGGTGAGTTTAAACCCCAAATTATCAAGAAATACGAGACAACTTCAAACCAGCTTGAAGAACAGATAATTGCCATGTATGCCAAGGGCATGTCAACCCGTGATATAGAAGACCATATGAGGGATATCTACGGTATTGATGTTTCTGCGACCATGGTCAGCAAGGTGACAGATAA
>LADN01000065.1 GCA_000961585.1 Peptococcaceae bacterium BRH_c4a
AGGCTGACGATATATTCCGGGACGAACTTTTTGCCGATGCATATTCCTCTTAATTCCCCTTTATTCCCTTGGTTCCTTTTCTGGTCCCCAAACAAAGTAGCGATAACAAAAAAGGGTGCCAGTTTCCTGGCCCCCTTTTACATTGTCACTGGTTCCCTTTTTGGTATATGTTCTAAAGAGCGATTCCAGGTATATTTGATGACATCTTCAGTACCCGCTTTTTTAATACACTCCCGTATCTGATCCTGGAGGCTGTACCCGTTTCTGGCTTGTTCTTCCGTGCTTACCCTGGCGTAGACTCCTATCATTGTCGTTTGGCATCCTCTGTAACTTTTTCCGGCATCCGATTGACTTTTATACTGAAATTCTGATGCACCTGAGATCTGTCAAGAAGATAAGGTCCGAGGTGTCCCTCTACGACCCCATAGGCATAGACAAAGAGGGCGATGAGATAAACCTGCTGGATGTTCTGGGAACCCACTCCGATGTTGTGGCCGAGTTGGTGGAAAATAAATCTGAGCAGTTGAGGCTTTTGGTCAAAATTAAAAACCTCACCCACAGGGAAAGGAAGGTGCTGGAGCTTCGCTTCGGCCTCCTGGACGGAACCCGCAAAACCCAGCGGGAGATAGCCAGCATACTTGATATATCGAGATCCTACGTTTCCCGCATTGAAAAGAAGGCCATTATTAAGATAATAAAGGAAATGGGGCTGAATAACGAAGGGTGAAGGATGATATTTGAATAAGGTTGTTGGCTGGGAAAGCTCTGTCTTTCATAAAGACAAGCTTGATGGTAATATATTGGGGAGGGGGTATGATAGGATCATGAATGAATTGGCGTATCGGGTGAAGGAAGCTTCCATAAAACTGGCCGGAGCCGGAACCGAACAAAAAAATAAGGCACTGGCTCAAATAGCCCAGTCGTTAAAAAACAGTAAGGAAGAAATCATAAAGGCAAACAGGGAGGATTTACTGAGAAGTGAAAAGGAAAATCTTCCTCTGCCACTATTAAAAAGATTAAAATTTGACGAGTCGAAAATCGAAGATGTGGTCGACGGGATATTCAGTCTGATCAACCTGGAGGATCCTGTAGGCAAAACACTGCTTTCCACCGAGCTGGACGACGGTCTGGAATTGTACAAAGTGACCTGTCCAATAGGGGTAATCGGCGTTATTTTCGAGTCCAGACCCGATGCCCTGGTGCAGATTTCAACCCTCTGCCTGAAAAGCGGGAACGGCGTACTGCTTAAAGGCGGGTCGGAAGCCAGGGAGACCAACCGGGTACTGGCCGGGGTTATTGTCAGGGCAACCGAAGAAGCCGGCATTCCCCCAAACTGGGCTGCATTGCTGGAAACACGTTCAGACGTCAGCGCTATGCTTAAAATGGATAAGTACATTGATCTTATTATACCAAGAGGTTCCAATGATTTCGTGCGGTATATCATGGACAACTCAAGAATCCCGGTAATGGGCCATGCGGACGGCATATGCCACTGCTATGTGGATGAAGATGCGGATATTGATATGGCGGTAAAGATTGTGGTGGACTCAAAAACACAGTATGTTGCCGTATGCAATGCGGCCGAGACACTGCTGGTGCATGAAAAGACAGCCCCGGATTTTTTGCCTGAGCTGAAGAAGGCGCTGGAGAGTAAACGGGTGGAATTGATCGGCTGTCCCAAAACATGCGCAGTTATTCCGGCAACTCCGGCCTCGGAAGAGGACTGGAAAACAGAATACCTTGACTATAAACTTTCGGTAAAAATGGTTTCGGGACTTGACGAAGCAATTGACCACATCAATACCTACGGTTCCGGACATACCGACATCATACTGACCGGGGATAAGAAGAAAGCGGCGCAGTTTATGGACTACGTTGATTCGGGTAATGTTTTCTGGAACTGTTCCACTCGCTTTAGCGACGGCTTCCGCTACGGATTCGGGGCCGAGGTGGGGATAAGCACCGGCAAGATTCACTCCAGGGGCCCGGTAGGCCTTGAGGGACTGGTTATCTATAAGTACAAACTTATAGGAAACGGTCATATTGTAGGGGATTACTCCAATCGCTCAAGGAACTTCAGCCATAAAAAAATAAACAGGGATTTTTCACTATAATTCCCTTACCATACATAACAGCCTTACCTCCACCACGCCGGCACCGGACATTACAAGGGCCGATGTTGATGTTTTTTCCCGTATAAAAATTTTTTTGGTGTACAAAATACACCTATGCGTTTTATGTAAATGCAGATACGTAACGGCGTGAAAAAAACCGGGGCAAATTAAGAGGAGGCGCCAATATGACAGAACTGCCAATTATTGTCTATACCACCCCCACCTGACCCCACTGCCGGACGGTGAAAGAGTTTCTTTCACGAAAGGGTGTAGAGTATTCCGAGCATGACGTGGCCAAGGATCAAAAGGCCCGGGATGAAATGGTCCGAAAAACCGGCCGCATGGCGGTTCCCACAATACTTGTGGGCGATCAGGTGGTGGTGGGTTACAATCCAGCCGAGCTGGAAAGGCTGTTGCATTAATAAGGAAAGGGGACACACCTCTCCAGTGTGACTGCCTCTGGGGGTCGGATGAATGTCCCCGATGCTTAGCCAGAAGCCAGGAGTCAGGCCAGAGCCACGGCCCCGGCCATGCCCAGGGCCGTCATAAATCCGTAGGCCCTTATGGGAAATGGTCCGATAGAAAAAAGAACCTGGTGCAATAAAGGATACCTGCCTTAAAATAAATTGTCCCCTTACCGGTTTCCTGGTAAGGGGTGTCCCTGCCACTTAGCATGAAATTGGTCATTGGTCTTACTTTACAACATACTTTCCAACTTCTTAACCAAAACATTTTTATGGGTAAAACCTACCATTTGTCCCTCAACCTGACCGCTTTTAAACATCACCAGGGTGGGGATGCTCATTATACCGTACTGCTTGGCCACATTTTGGTTGCTATCCACATTTACCTTGACAACCTTGACTCTGCCTTCAAACTCGGTCGAGACTTCCTCCAATACAGGCGCCATGCTTCTGCACGGTCCGCACCAGGGGGCCCAAAAGTCTACCAGCACCGGCTTGTCAGACTTAATAACCTCCTGTTCGAAAAGGTTTTCATTAATCTCTACAGCCACACTTACTCTCCTCCTTCATTTGCGTATAATTCCAAAGGCCCACGGCCTTTTTTCAGACTCCTCACCCGCCGCTGAATCCGGAAGAACCTGAACTGCCGCCAGCAGGAGAACAACCCCCGCCCGTACGAATGGAGCAGCCTGTTATCAGTTGTTCCACCTGGCCTGCTTTGCATTCCGGGCAGATCACCTTGTGGCGGTCAGCCATTGCCGTGATTACCGTGAATTTGTGACCGCATTTTTTACAACGAAAATCATACATGGGCATTTTTCTGTCACCTCTCTTATCCGCTTATAGCTCCGTTAGGACAGGCAAATACACATTCCTCGCAGTCATCGCATATTTGGGGATCGATCACCGCTTGTGCCGAATTAATGCTGATGGCTTTCCTGGGGCAAATCTGAAGGCAGATTCCGCACCCCTGACAAAGACCCTTGACCACAGTTGCCATTATAATTGCTCCAGACCATATATTTTTCGTCCAATTACGTCAGCTCAGGTCGGACCGTTTAAAAAGTTGTATAAAATTCAATATGAACTGGAGTTCCTTTTCATTAAGGTTGCAGATCATGTTCAAAACGGACTGAACATTGGGATGCATGAGAAGCTCACGCAGTTCGGGGTTCATCAGGCTCAGCATCTGATCGACGGCGCCGGGCTCCATGATGAAATAACACGGGGAAACCCCCATCACCTCGGCCAGTTTCTCAAGGGTTTTAAGGGAAGGCTGAACCTTTCCCTGCTCTATCTGCCCGATGAGTCCGGCGGTTACACCCGCCAGATTGGCCAAATGGGCCTGGGTGAGGCCGTATTCCTCCCTCAGTGATTTCAGTTTGTGCCCAAGGGATCCTTCATGGCTGATAACGGCGGAAGGCGGCACTCCCAGTCCCTCGGCTATCCTTTTTAAAGAGTTTAAGGCCGGGTAAACCGTTCCCCGCTCTATTTCGCTGAGATAGGAAAGCGAAATTCCGGCCTTTGCAGCCAGATCTTGCAGGGAAAGGTTTTTTTCACCCCTCATGAGCCGTATTTTATCACCCAGGGAGAGGCCTGTCTCAGCCACATCCCCCTCTATCAACTGGGACTTTGACACATTCAATGCGACCGCCAGCTTATCTATAGACTTCAACGAAGGTCGCTTTGATCCTCTTTCAATTTCGCTGAGATAGGATAGTGAAAGATTGGCCCGCCTGGCCATATCCTGCAGGGTATACCCCCGCTCCTCCCTTAGCGCCCTTATATGATCACCCTTTACAATCATGGGCTGCACCCCTGTACCGTAAAAATTCTACTGATATCGTACTATAATTTTATTAGGCAGTCAATGAAACTGCGGGAGTTTTTATATTGGCAGCGTAAAAAAAGTATACCTACCCTAAAAATGCAGAATACAGGAGACAAGAGTCAGAATGGTCAAGGTGGTACCCAGGGGGTGTGAAAGATTGGTCGCTGGTTGTTGGTTATTAGCTAAACCATAAACCGTAAGCAATAAGCCACTACCTAATGCTCATTACCTACTACCTATAAGGAATACCCTGCCCCTCCTGTCTCCTGTCTCCTGCCCTTTTCATGGCAGCCCCTCCATTATTTCTCTGAAAATCGGCGCTGCCGTTTCGCCGCCGCTGGATCCCTCCCGTACCAGTACGGTAACTGTATATCTGGGGGAATCAATGGGCCCGTACCCCGAAAACCAGGCGTTGACCAGTCCGCCGCCCTCAGTCAATTGTGCCGACCCGGTTTTCCCGGCCGACCCTCCTCCGGGTACCCACGCCTTACGACCAACCCCCTGTTTTGTAACCATGGTCATTAAATCCCCCAATTGGCGGGCTACCTCCGGGGAAATCACCCTCACCGGGTCGGTGGACATTATCTGGCCCGGGGATCCCCCGACCGGGCGTATTTCCCTGACCAGCCTGGGCTGCAAGTACAGCCCCCCGTTGGCCACGGTGTTGATCATGGCGGTTATCTGCAGTGGCGTGGCCAGAACCGGCCCCTGTCCGACACTGCTGTTTACCAGATTATATTTACCACCCACCAGATCCAGGTTCTGACGGTGGTCGGGTATTGCCGGGTAACCCAAAATAGACTGGTTTTCCAGACCCAAGGCCCTGGCATATCTTATAATCGCCTGGGGACCCAAATCCTGGCCCAGTTTTACGAAAGCCGGGTTACAAGATTGGGCGAAGGCCTCAGCAAAGGTCTCCAACCCATGTCCTTCTTCGTTCCAGCAACGAACGGGCTTCTCCTTGAAGCCATTGCAGGTGAAAAGAGTTCCCGGCTCAACCAGCCCTTCGGACAAGGCGGCAGCCGCCACAACCACTTTAAATATCGATCCCGGCTGGAACAGGGACAGCGCCTGGTTAACAAACCTCTCGTCACCGGCCAAAGGCAGGCGGTCGGTTAAAGCCGGGTTAGGATTATAAACCGGGCGGGAAGCCATTGCCATAACATCCCCGGTAGCCCTGTCCATTACCACCACAGCGCCTTTTTTAATACGCCTGTCCATTACCCTCTCCACCAGCGCCTGAATATCTCTGTCGATGGTGGTTACCACGTCACTGCGGCCAGGATCCCGCAGTCCGGTTTCCACCGTTACCGGCAGGCCCGGCAGAGGTTTACCAAGGGCATCGGTATATACAACAGCCAACCTGGTAGGGTAAAGGCCCTTCAACTCTTTTTCATAAAAGAACTCCAGACCTTGCCGCCCGGTCCAATCGCTTAG
Source organism: Peptococcaceae bacterium BRH_c4a (assembly GCA_000961585.1). Classification (GTDB taxonomy): domain Bacteria; phylum Bacillota; class Desulfotomaculia; order Desulfotomaculales; family Desulfocucumaceae; genus BRHc4a. The sequence continues at coordinate 5,847 of LADN01000065.1, forward strand.
TCTGTAGCTCTTTTTGTTTATGCTGGCCAGTTCTTCCAGCTCATGCAAGTCCTTTATCCTGCCCAGATGTCCCACAACATGCACCGCCAGTGGCGAGGGCCCGTAACGCAGCGTGTAAGGGGCCACTAATAACCCCCTCTCCACCCGGTCATTTATCAACCGGGATTGACCGTCGTTGATCCTGTAGGGCAATACCACAGGTTTTTTAACCGAAAGAATATCTCTTACAACCCGCAAATCAGCCCCGGTTATCCTGGAAACAGCCAGATAGGCGGAATTGGCGTTTTCCTGGATTTCTGGAAACACCACTATTCTATTGGCGCCATATGTGCCGGACAGGGGGAGAAGATTGCGGTCCAACACCAGCCCCCTGCTGTATTCCTCCAAAGCAACCGACAGCGTTTGACGCTCCAGAGCTTTACGGGCGTAATGATCCCCCTGCGCCATCTGAATGTATCCTGTCCGGGCCGCCGTCAGTATGAAAAAAAAGACCAATACGAATTTTGCCCATATCAGCCTCTTATTTATGGTTTCCATTTACCCCAGCCTTCTTAACAGTTCTACCTGTTAATAGCTTGGCCGGGAATGCCCCCCGATAAACTAGACGGATGTACCACTGATTAACGACTCAGTCTTAGTGTTCCTTTGACCTTGGTCAAATAAAATCGGCCACCGACGACTGACGACCGACGACTATTCCTCCAGCCTTCGCAGCATGCTGTATTCCTCCACCGGGGTCTCGCTGGGAATATATAAAATCTGGCAGGGGTGAGGGGCCGAATCCACCGCATTACCCTCCTGATCCGTCAAATGGGACACGCACAGGCTCTCCACGGGGCCTGACGGCCTCAATAACTCCAGAGTCTCACCCCGGAAAAAGCGATTTCGCTGTTCCACTTCCATAATCCCCCGGTCCGGGTGGTATCTTCTCACCATTCCCACAAAGGAACAGTTTCTATTGTAAATGCCTTGCACATCACCATGTCCCGAAAGTACTCCGTCACCGGATAAAAATCCGGTGGTATAATCACGGTTGCTGACTTTGCCCAGTTCCTGCAGCCACCGGGAGTCCACCTGGAATTCCCCGGGGTTTTCCATCATTCTGTCTATGGCCTCCCGGTATACTTTCACCACGGTGGCCACATAGTGTACACTTTTAATCCGCCCCTCTATTTTAAAACTATTCACCCCTGCCCCGGCAAGCTCTGACAAATGGGACAGCAGGCACAGATCCCTGGAACTCAGTATATAAGTCCCCCTGCCGTCTTCCATGACAGGAAAAAACTGCCCGGGCCTTTTCTCTTCCGTCAGGTGATAGCGCCATCTGCAGGAATGGGAGCAATCTCCCAGATTGGCGTCCCGCCCGGTCATGTATTTGCTCAGCAGACACCTCCCGGAATAAGAAATGCACATGGCGCCATGTATGAATACCTCCAGTCCCACCCCTACCTTTTCCCTGATCTCCCTTATCTCATCCAGAGAGTTCTCCCTGGCCAGCACTATCCTGGACACTCCCTGGACCTCCCAGAAAGCAGCCGCCGACGCATTGGTGGTATTGGCCTGGGTACTCAAGTGAACCGGCAGGCCGGGGGCCTCGGTGCGAACCAGATGAAAAATACCGGGGTCGGCTACAATTATCCCGTCAACCCCCATTTCCTCCAGCGCCCCCACATACTCTCCCAGGCCCCTGAAGTCACGGTTATGAGCAAATATATTTACTGTAACATAAACCTTTACCTTGCGCTCGTGGGCGAAGGCGACGGCCCCGGCCATCTCTTCCAGGGTGAAGTTGTCCGATCCCGCCCTCAGCCCGTACCGATGCCCTCCCAGATAGACGGCGTCCGCCCCGTAGACCACCGCCACCTTAAGTTTTTCCATATTTCCTGCCGGAGCCAGCAGCTCAGGTCTATTCAACATAATCACCAACAATCTTTAAATAACCGCCTTGTCGGCGGTGCCGTCTTGCAGACGGCGGAATCCAGAATCCAGGAGTCAGAAGCCAGAATGGTGAAGGCATTCCTTCTAAATTCCAACCTGCCATTGAGTTATCCACAACTAGAAAATCTATCTTTTCCTATACGTTTAAAAAGCTATCAGCTATCAAACATTATGAAGCCACAGAGCTTATTGGTTGCAGGTTATAGGTTGTCAGTCGTTGACTTTTGCCTGAAAGGAACGCTTACACATCCTGTCTCCTGCCCCCTGTATTCCGACAGAATAAGGTCATCAGTATGAGTCACCTTGATATTTCTTCCTGTTTTCATTATGCCCCTCCAGGCTGGAGGCGAATGCGTGGGTTCCATCAGGCCTGGCCACATAATACAAATAATCGGTTTGGGCCGGTTCCAACGCAGCCTTCAGTGAGGCCTCCCCCGGCGAATTGATGGGGCCTGGCGGAAGTCCGGCCAACCTGTAAGTATTGTAGGGAGAGTCCACCTCCAGATCCTTGTAATATATCTTTTTGGGCTGCCCCCCAAGGGCGTATTTAACTGTTGCGTCTATCTGCAGGGGCATGCCCAGACGAAGTCTGTTATGGATTACCCCGGATATCAGCGGCCGCTCCTCGTCGACGGCGGCCTCCCCCTCAATCATTGATGCTATGGTCACTGCCTGATGCAGGGTCAGGCTTCTTTCCCGGGCCTTCCTCTCGTAATCCAGGGTCTTTATCTGGGACTCAAATCTTTCCAGCATCATTCTTATTACCTGTTCATCGCTGGTCCTGCTGCCTATGTGATAAGTGTCGGGAAAAAGGTATCCTTCCAACCCCCTGCCGGGGGGTATCTTTTTGATAACACCGTTGTTTTGCATTTGAAACCGCTCTAAGGAGGACTTAAAATTCTCCCTTACGGTAATTCCCTTTTGAGCCATAAGATCGGTCAGCTGAGAAAGGCTGTACCCCTCGGGCACCGTAAACACAATTAAATCCGGAGGCCCCGTCACCAGGGCACCTACCATTTCTGGCGCCGACTGCCCCCTGCTGAAAAGGTACCGACCGGGTTTCAGCCTCTGGTCAACCTTGTGCAGCCTGGCATAAATAGACACCACCGCCGGTCCCCTGACCAATCCCCTGCCATAAAGCATTTGGCTTATGGCGGCGCAACTGGTATTTTCCGGTATGAAAACGCTTACCTCACCAGACCCGGGAAAGGGCGCCAGCGGTGACAGCAGCGCCTTCCAGTACTGCGCCGTAAGGTAGGCAAACATAATCAAAACTATAATTATTGAATATGAAAAAAAACGCCTTCCCGGTAAACCGTTGTTGTTCATTTTATAATTCACATTACCCGCCCGTTTTTTAAAAGATTATATTACTAAATTGGTTCCGTTAAAATACAAGAATTAATTATTTTTTTCCGGACATAATAATATCAGGCCGCCAAATGATGCGTTCGAGGCGCATAAGGCCTGGCGGTTGTGGCCGGGGTTCCTTAGGGCCCGGAGATTGTCAAAATGACGCTTTTGCGTAAGGCTCTGACTTATGGCCGGGAAAACTCGTCTTTATGGCGAGTTTTCTTTTGTTTAGGGTGTGTCCGCAAGGGGTGGCTGTACGCCGGGCCCCAATGTTATGATCTGGTCCACAGGACGGTAACGGCTGTCAGGTAAACTCTCAGCCCTGGTCAATCCGTTTTCCACCAGAACCCTCTCGGCAACCACCCGGGAGCCCGGAATTCCCTTTCTTTTCAGCCTGACTTCCCCCAGCCCCAGGTTAGGGTCGTAATCATAAATTTCCTTAAACGGCAAAACTTCAACTTCCTCTGTTCTAATGGTTATCTCCTGCCTGTTTTTCAGGTCGCCGTAAATTTTAACGATAATTCTGCCCGGGGTGAAAAGGGTCTTGAGGTATAAAAAACCGGGGGTCGAATTTTTGAATTTGAAATCAATATAGTTTTCAGCCACTGTGGCGTCCCTGCCCGGCGGGACATAATGCACCGGCAGGGAGTGGTTGCTCCTCTCCAGTATTTCCAGATTGGCCAGCAAAACAACGTTATACAGCGTGGAACTGACCTGGCAAACCCCTCCGCCCGTACCCTCAACAAATTCATTGTTCATTATTATCTTGGCAATTTTGTAGCCTGCCTCGGCGCTGCGGGAGCCCACCGCGTCATTAAAAGAGAATACCTCGCCCGGGGATATGAACAGCCCGTCCAAAGCCATTCCAGCCATTTTTATATTATAGGACCGATCGGCCTCACCGGGGTCAAAGGTGGTGGCGTAGGAGGCCAGTAATCCGTTTATTGCCATTGTGGCAATCTCCCAAGTGGTCTTTCGGGGGCTGGATCTTTTTAATGAAATTCTTACCTCAACATCAAAATCGCCATTTTCATACAACCGTCCGATGTCCCGGCAAGCCTTTTCACAATCCACGCCTATACCGTCCCGGGATGGAACTACCTCCACCGTTTCGTCGGGATTTATTCTTATTTCGGCATCCCTGGGAGGCACCGTTATTTCCGAGGCGATACGGCCCATTTCTTTTTCCAGCCTGGGTTTGTCAATTTTCACGTAAGGCGGTATGCTTATGCCTTCTTTCCCTGCCTTACGCCACTGCCAGAAGCGATCGGCCAGCGACCCTCTCCGCCCTACACCCATTGCCTGGGCCACCACTTTGTCTGTGTCAATAGTCAGTCCCAAACTGCCGGGCTGCACCTGCCAGGCCCTGTCACCGTAACGAAGAACCAGAGGCCTTTTTTGTATTATTTCCTTTTCCAGAAGCAAAAGCCTTCCTTCTGCCATTTCCCTGGACAAACCCGAAAGATCGGCATTCAGGACGGTAACTCCGGGAACTATGGTCTGGCTGCCCATGGCCAGGGAAACACCGGAAAAAATCAATGCCCCGAGACAGGTCAGGGTCAGCGTAAAAATTGAAACTTTTGTAATCCAGCTCTTTGACAAAATAACTTTCCCCGCCTTAAAGAGTTATAATGTCACTAAAAAACATCCTTAACGACAAAAAGCCGGCAAGGAAATAAGCATGATTTCCACCTACCGGCCATTTACCTTAATAACAGGATATTTTAGGACTCTTCCTGGGCCATCATTTCTTCCCAGGCATCGGCCACCTTTTCCCATTCCTCATCATCTTCAATGTCAACCAATATTTCATTACCTTCTTCATCTTCCGCAAACTTCAGTATGATCGCCTCGTCAGATTCCTCATCGACAGGAAGCAGGATAGCGTATTCTGAACCGTCCATTTCCAGTATATCTATAACGGTAAAATCCTTTTCCTCTCCGTTTTCGTCAATCAGGGTAATTATCTCGTCGTGTTCGCCATGTTCGCCGCAGTCACACCCGTTACCATGTTCATGGTCACTCATCTCCAGTCACCTCTCTTTAAAAAGTTGAGGATATTCTACCCTTTAATAAGCCTGTTGTCAAGGGAGGGAGCAATCTAACGATTTGGGGAGCTATTTACCATGGAATCCAGGTAACCCTGTAAAATGACAGCAGCTGCCACCTTATCGATAATTTTTTTTCTTTTGGCCCTGCTCATGTCAGCCTCCAGCAAAACCCTCCCGGCCGCAACGGTGGAAAGCCTTTCATCCCACAATTTTACCGGAACCCCCAACTTCTCCCCAATCATGGATGCATAGTCCATGGCTTTTTGCCCCTGATCCCCCACTGTGCCGTTCATGTTTTTGGGCAGCCCCAACAGTATTAATTCTACCCCGTATTCTTTTATTAATTCCTGCAGTCTCCTAATTTCCGAATTAACATTACCGTTGCGGCGTATGACCTCGACGGCCTGAGCGGTCCACCCCAGGGGATCGCTGACGGCAATACCAATTGTTTTTTCTCCCAGATCCAGGCCAAGTACTCGCATATTATCACCGCACATCAGTTATTATATTACTTTTATACACATCTCCCGGCAGACAGCCGAGCAGTATCCGCACAGGCGGCACCGGAACCGGTCAACCGCCACCCTTCCGCCGCTGACAGCCAGCGCCCCCTGACCGCACTGCTCTACACACCGACCGCAGGCAGTACACCAGTCCTCAATGTGAAGCCTGCGATTCTGTCTGGAGACCGCCAGTTCCATTTCCAGGGTCACCTGCCGGCCGTTGAAAACCGATAAATTATAGTCAACCTCGGCCGTGCTCTGCATACCCACGGCCACCGAGGCAAGGCCGGGTATTGAAAGGGCGAAGGCAAGGGCTTCCTTCCTTTCATTTATAAGGTTTCCGCCTCCCAAGGCTTTCATACCGTAAAGGCCTTTGCCGCATTTGAAGGCATGGGCTATGGCCTCCTTCATTTCCCCCGGGGTTCCATCCATTATGCCAATTCCTCTCATATTAACCAGCGGGTGTATGACATCAAACTGTGGAACATCCGCCGCCGCCCGCACACCCCGGACCGAGTGGGTTGATATTCCCACAGCCCTTACCATTCCCTTTTTCTTGGCCCCGATCAGCTCTTCCACGGCATCCCAATGCCCCTTGATGGTAAGTTCGGATTCCTGCTCATGAAGCAGGTATATATCTATGTAATCCCTTCCCAACTTTCTGAGAGCTTCTTCCAGACTGCGCCTGATGTCCTTCCCGGTGTAGTCGTATGATTTGGTGGCTATTACCACGTCTGCGGCGCATCCGGCAATACCCTCCTTTATGTATTGGTAATTATCGTAAAGTTGGGCTGTATCTATAAAATTTACCCCGGCATAAAGGGCGTGCCTTATAATTTCCGCCCCCTCCCGGACAGGCAAGTTTGCCTGCAGTGGGCCCACCGTCAGAGACCCGAAACAAAGCCTGGACACCCTGAGCCCGGTTCCTCCCAGAAAGCGGTATTCCAATTTATCCTCCCCAGTAATTGCAAGTCAGCTGTCAGCTATCAGCCATCAGCCATCAGCAGTCCGCATCTTGAAGTCTTTTGACCAAAGGTCAAAAGACTAATAAAATAGATTACTTATGACTGATCGATGACCCCAGTAGGTTCTATAATGGCCGTGGGCCGTAAACAATTTTGTCTTTGATACTAGGTCAAAGACTACCATACTGACGGCTGATGGCTGACTGCTGACTGCTAATTAGTAAACCCTGCTTATCCGCAGGGTTTATTCTCAAGATAGCTTTTCAGCAGTTCCTCCAGCAGCTCGTCCCTTTCCAGCCTCCTTACCAGACTCCTGGCATTGTTATAGCTGGTGATATAGGCGGGGTCACCGGACAGCAGGTAGCCCACGAGCTGATTAATGGGATTGTAGCCCTTTTGCTTCAGTGCGGAATAGACTGCCAGCATTATATCCCTGGCCTGGTTCATATCTTCCGCCTGAACTTTGAACATCATTGTTTCTTCCATGTGTTCCTGGCCACTTGTCACGACACACGCCCCCCTTATCATAAGAATATAACCTCATTCAGGATCTATATTCGTTCTGCCCTTAAACTTTTCCTTTAATACTAAATAAAAGCTGAAATTATTCCTTTATCTGCCCCTCCACCACATTATAAGCCCTGTCCAGAGCTTCCTGAAGCCGGGAAGGGTCTTTACCCCCGGCCTGGGCCATCTCGGCCTTTCCGCCTCCACCGCCGCCTACCGCGGCCGCTATCTCTTTCACCACTTTACCTGCGTGAAGACCCCGCAGCACAAGATCCGGGGTTACCGCCGCCACCAGGTTGACCCTTTCACCAGCAGGGCTTCCCAGCACCACCACGGCAGATCCAAGCCGGTCCCTGATCAGGTCGGCCATTGCCCTCAGGCTGTCCATATCCGGAGCCGAAACCTTTGCCGATAAAAATTTAATACCTTTTATCTCCCTGACCTTTTCCAGCAGGCTTACCACCTCGAAACGGGCCAGCTTTGCCCTCAGCCCCTCGGCCTCGCCCTCCAGGTCTTTAAGCTCTCTGACCATAGCCTCAACCCTCTGCACCACCTCGTGGGGCATTGCCCTGGCTATACGGGCCACCTCCAGGAGCTGCTCCTCCCTGGCATTGATGTATTTCAAAGCCCCTTCGCCGGTGACAGCCTCCACCCGCCGGAGACCTGCGCCCACCGAGCTTTCTCCCAGCAGCTTGAACAGACCAATTTCAGCCGTTCTATTGATATGGGTACCACCGCACAGCTCCAGGCTGAAATCTCCCATACTGACCACCCGAACCACATTGCCGTATTTTTCCCCGAAAAGGGCGGCAGCCCCCATGGCCCTGGCCTCATCCAACGTCCTTTCGGTGGACTCCACCGGCAGATTGGACAAAACCGCCTGATTTACCATATCTTCAATCTTGCGCAAATCTTCCCGGGAAACGGCGGTATAGTGGGTGAAGTCAAAACGCAGCCGATCGGGCTCCACCAGAGACCCGGCCTGGTTTACATGGCCTCCCAGGACCTCCTTCAGTGCCCTGTGCAGCAGGTGGGTGGCCGAGTGGTTCCTGGCCACTGATCCCCTCCTGTCACAGTCCACCCTGACGGTCACCTCATCATTGGTCATGATCAGTCCGCTTAAAACCTTGCCCCGGTGCACATAAACACCCTCCACAGGTTTGGTGACCTCGTAAACATCCGCCTCCATATGAGGGGTGGTTATCTTTGCATGGTCGGTAACCTGCCCGCCGGACTCGGCATAGCACGGGGTAACATCCAGAATAAACTCAGCCTGATCCCCGGCGGCCGCCTTTTCCACCCTCTGCCCGTCCTTAACCAGAAAAAGCACCCTGGATCTGGACTCCAGGTCGGTGTATCCTACAAAACCGGTCTCTCCCACTTCATCCCTGATGGAGCTGTACAAAGAACCCTTCTCCGATATGTATTCGGTTTCCTGCCGGGCGCTGCGGGCCCTTTGACGCTGCTGGTCCATGGATTCGGCAAATCCGTCCTCATCCACGCCAAGGCCCTGCTCCCGGGCCATTTCCACAGTCAGTTCCAGAGGAAAACCGTAAGTGTCGTAAAGCTTAAACGCGTCGGGACCGCTGATGGCAGTCCCACCAGATAACCTTGCCTCCCGGATCATCCTGTTCAGCATCTCGGTCCCCTGGACCAGTGTTTCCCCGAACCTCTCCTCTTCGGTGCGCACCACATTAATTATATGGCTCTTGCCTTCCCTCAATTGAGGATAGGCATCAGACATCTGCCTTACTACAGCGCCGGCTACACCGTACAAAAAGGGCTTATCCACTCCCAGGGTACGCCCGAAGCGTACTGCCCTGCGGATGAGCCTCCTGATCACATAACCCCTGCCCTCATTGGAAGGCAGTGCCCCGTCGGACACGGCAAAGGTGACCGCCCGGCAGTGGTCGGCGATGACTTTCAATGCCAGGTCCACATCCTTGTCCCTGCCGTAAACAACCCCTATTTCACCTGCGGTAAAATCCATTATCTCCCTGAAAATATCAGTGTCAAAGTTGGTGGCGGCCTCCTGAACCACTGAGGCCGTTCTTTCCAGCCCCATACCGGTATCTATTCCTTTATTTTCCAGGGAGGTGTACTCCCCTTTTTCATCCCGGAAATACTGTATAAACACCAGGTTCCATATTTCCAGGTAACGATCGCAGTCGCAGCCGACGCCGCAGCCTTCACTGCCGCAGCCCCTGGCTTCACCCAGGTCAAAATATATTTCCGAGCACGGCCCGCAAGGGCCCACCCCTATTTCCCAGAAGTTAGAATCCTTACCCAGCCTGACAATGCGGTCTTCCCTTATCCCTACGTCCCTTTGCCATATCTCAAAGGCCTCATCATCGTCCAGGTAAATGGTGATCCACAGCTTTTCGGCCGGAATGCCCAGTACTTTGGTGACAAATTCCCAGGCCCAGGGAATAGCTTCCTTTTTAAAATAATCCCCGAAGGAAAAGTTGCCCAGCATTTCAAAAAAAGTGTGATGCCTGGCAGTCCGCCCCACCGATTCTATGTCCGGTGTACGCAAACACTTCTGACACGTGGTAACCCGGCGCATTTCCGGTATGGCCGCCCCGGTGAAATACGGTTTGAAGGGAACCATGCCCGCCGCAGTCCAGAGGAGGCTGGGGTCATTGGCAGGGATCAGCGATGCGCTGGGCATTATTTTGTGCCCCTTGCCCTCAAAAAATTTAACAAAACTATCCCTTAACTCACTACCGGTCATCCTTTTCAATAGCTATTCACCCCAGACATATTGCTTCCTAAATTTACCATATATTATTTTATGCGGTATAATTATACAAATACCAGACTGCAGTGTCAAGAAGGGTAATTCCGCAATACCGCAGTCCCTTTTTAATTGATTTTGAGCTTATGCCAGGCAAAGGCCAAAAGTATTCTAATTATAGCCGCCACTGGAATGGCCAGCAGCATCCCCGGCAGACCGAAGGCCTCCCCGGCTACCAGAAGAGCCAGAATTACCGCCAAAGGGTGTAAGCCCACCCTGTCACCCAGTATCTTTGGCGAAATAATGTTACCTTCCAACTGCTGGATCACAATAAATGCCAGTATCACCTTGAGGGCCAGCCATTTGGACTTCAAAAGAGCCAGGGCTACCGCCGGCAGCGCCCCTATGAAAGGACCGAAATAAGGAATTAACTCAGTGAGCCCTGCAAATACTCCCAGTATGATGGCAAATTCAATTCCCAGAAAGAACATGGCCGCACCTGTCAAGGTTCCCACAATGAGGCATACCAGGAAATACCCCCTGATATAGCTATCCAGCACACTGTTAATTTCACCGGCCAGTATAACAACTTCATTCTGCCAGCTGTGAGGTATCAGGGAAAAAAAATCTTCCTTAAAACGGCAAAAATCCCTCATAAGGTAAAAGGCCAGCACCGGGGCCAGCATTATACCCAGTATCTGGCCAAACATGGCCATGATACCGGAAATCACCCTGTTTACCAGGGATAGCATCCTTTGCTCAACCCAGTTGATGCGGTCATCAGTTATCTTTTTCATCTCCGGCGGCAGCCCCGCCCTGTCGTACCGGGCGTCAATCTCCCGGCTTATTAACTGGGCCTGAGCGGTGTAGGCCGGGATGGCAACCACAAGATTGTTAAGCTGCCCCACCGCCCGGGGAACGCCATATAAAGCAGCGGACATAGTTATAATAGCCGTGGCCGCATACACCAGGAGAATGGCCGCAGTCCGGCTGGAACCCCGTCTCTCCAGCCTGTCCACCAAGGGGTTGAAAAGGTACACCAGCACACCGGCCAGCAGGAAGGATACCACTATTCCCCTGATAAGAAATACGGCATACAGCAGAAGAATGATCAGCAGGCTGACAAACGCCTTTTTGTAATTGCCCCTTTTGTTCCACCAGGCCATTCTATCCTCCTATAAAAAACCGCCTTGTCGGCGGTGCCGTCTTGCAGACGGCGGAATCCAGGAGTCAGGAGCCAGGAGCCAGAATGGTGAAGGCATTCCTTAAGGTCCAAAAGGGACTGGGCGCCCCTTCGGACGGTATAGACGCCCTCAAACCCCCTTGAAACCCCCTTGCATAGGAAATTTATCTACAGAATTCTTCTCAGCATAATTTCCTACCTAAGAAGAAAAGTGAGGAAAATCCTCACTTTCAGTTATGTTCTGACGCCGCACCAGCAGATGATGAAAACCGAGTGTTTTTTCTGTTCTCTCTGTGCCTTCACTGGCCAATAAAGCTTAAAACTTACCGCTTATAGCTTATCGCTTCTCATCATCTTATCCAGCGATTTGGCTACTCCCTTTACTATTTTACCCGTCCTTCTGCCCATCCGGGAATCCTCTGTCATATGCATCAGGTCGTTCAATTCCATTTTCCTGCCGGGCTTCATAAAGGACCCTGCCAGGGCGCCCAGCAAGGTTCCTGCCAGTATACCCTTGATGAAACTTCTCACTGCAAAAACACCCCCTTCACAATTTGAGCCAGTCAGCTTAAAGCAGCACCTCATTATGGGGATCAAAGGCCATTAAACTTCCGTCTTCAGCCACCTCAAAAATCTGGACCCCCTCCTTGTTCAGCCTGTATTCCACACAGCAGTCCCAGCAGTAAAACTGCTCCATCCCCACTTTGCCGGTGGCCTTTCCTCCGCACACGGGACAAATCAAAAATATCCCTCCAAAAGAAAGATCTATGGAAGGTATTATAACCGGATGGCAACAAAAAAATCCAACCCAGGCCATCGGTATTTAATTATTATCCGAGGAAATTTTGGGAAGCACTATGCGACAAAGACAATTATCTACTGGGACTTGTCGATACATAGATAAAGTAGACAGGAAGCTCAAGCGGGCAGAGAAGTTGCTCAGGAAAGTAACAAACAGGCGGTTTAGGAATGAGTAAAAGGGATTGTTACGGGGTATAGGGAAAATAAGGTTATGCCCTCTTCTTTGTAACATAAGCACCTTTTTAGCCTTTCGTTCAATCTCCAAAGCAGTTTTAGGAGAAATGCCAACAGGGACACCAGTTGAAGAGTTAATATATTGATTATTTATATATTTAGCAATAACTGGGGTTATCATCCATTTAACTGACCGCTGACAGAGCTGCAGCCGGTAATCGGCAGAGACATCTCGGTTTTATCAAGGATGTCCGCCAATACAGAAACCGACAAGGGGCGACAAATGCTGAAAAAAGTGATCACGCAGCTGGAAGCATAACTGAAAGCCTGACCTCATAATGCCGCCAATTACCCTCTTACGGCACGGCCAGCTACCTGCGAACAACCCTCTCTATGGTGCCCCCGCCCACCAGCAAATCACCCCGGTAGTACACCACCGCCTGGCCGGGCGCAATGGCCCGCTGGGGATGATCAAAAACCACCTTCACGGCCCCGCCCTCCAGAGGAGTGATCACTGCCGGTTCGGGCCGGCCGTTGTACCGTATCTGGGCCTCCACCCGCAGTGCCCCCACCGGTTTTTCCAGGGAGACAAAATTGTTGTCCAGGGCCACCAGCCCGCTGGCCAGCAGATCCTCTTCGCCGCCCAGCACCACCGCATTGCGGGCCTTGTCTATATCCACCACGTAAACCCTGTATCCCGCCGCAATCCCCAGCCCTCTTCGCTGACCTATGGTATAGTAGGGAATGCCACGGTGGGCGCCCAGCACCTTTCCCGTCAGGTCCAGGAAAGGTCCGGCCTTAACCCCCGCACCGGCCCTTTCTGAAATAAAATTGGTATAATCATCATCGGGCACAAAGCAAATCTCCTGGCTCTCTTTTTTTTCGGCCGTGAGCAGTCCCCTTTCGGCCGCCATCCGGCGAACCTGATCCTTGGTGTAGTCTCCCAGGGGCATCAGGGTGCGGGAAATCTGGTCCTGGGTCATGTTAAACAGCACGTAAGTCTGGTCTTTTTTACTGTCCGCAGCCCTTTTGATGACGTACCTGCCCAAACTTTCATCCAGGTAAAGCCTGGCGTAGTGCCCGGTGGCCACATAGTCTGCCCCCAGGGCCACCGCCTTTTGCAGCAGTGACTCGAACTTAACATATCTGTTACAGGCTATACAGGGGTTTGGCGTTCTTCCCCCCAGATATTCCCGGACAAAATAGTCTATCACCTTTCTTTCAAAGGTCTGCCGGAAATTCATGACGTAATAGGGAATATCCAGCCGGTGGGCCACCCCCCTGGCGTCTTCTACAGCCGAAAGAGAACAGCAGCCCACATGATCCCCGTCCACCTCTGTAATCCCGGGATCCCAAATCTGCATGGTCACCCCGATAACCTCGTAACCCTGCTCAAGCAAAAGGGCGGCGGCAACCGAACTGTCCACCCCGCCGCTCATGGCAACAATAACCTTTTTGCCCACCTTCAATTTTTCCCACCCGCTATATTTTCCATATTATGACTGTCTATTGGTTATTGGTTGTTGGTCATTGGTCATAAGCTGCATACCACTACCTATTACCTATTACCTACCACCTACTTCTTCTTCGCTTTATAATCCTCAATGGCCGCTTGCAGTGCATCGGCAGCCAGATTGGAGCAGTGCATCTTTTTAGGGGGCAGACCTCCCAGGGCCTCGGCCACCATTTTATTGCTTATCTTCGTAGCCTCGTCCAGTGTCTTTCCCTTCACCATCTCGGTGACCATGCTGCTGGTGGCGATGGCGGCCCCGCAGCCGAAGGTCTTAAATTTAACATCCTCAATGACGTTTTCGTTTATTTTAAGATATATCTTCATTATGTCCCCGCAGGTGGGGTTGCCAACTTGGCCTACACCGTCCGCATCGGGGATTTCTCCCACATTTCTGGGATTCTCAAAATGATCCATTACCTTCTCAGTGTACAATTTCACAGGCCTCCTTTAATCTCTAATTCAAACACCTACCACAATAAATTTTTTCCTTGATTCTGGATTCTGAATTCTGCCTTCTGAATTCTGCCTTCTGAATTCTGCCTTCTGAATTCTGACGGGAAAGCATTACAGTATCAGCCTATTTATACCCTGCTGCACGTGCCGCTAACCTTGCAAATGGTGCAGTCGGAGTTTGTGGTGAATTCGGTTTCCTGATCCAGAGGTGACATGGCCCTCAGCCTTTCCACTATGGGAGGCATTATTTCCATGAAATAGCCTACGTCCTCAGGCTTGTTGTCAACTCCCAAGGTTAATCTTATGGATCCGTGGGCCACCTCGTGGGGTATGCCCATGGCCAGCAAAACATGGGAGGGCTCCAGGGAGCCCGAGGTACAGGCCGAACCGCTGGAAGCGGCTACCCCTTTCATGTCCAGGCTTAGCAGCATTGATTCTCCCTCAATGAACTCAAAGGTAAAGCTGGCATGATTGGGAAGCCTCAGGGCGGGGTGTCCGGTTAGTTTAACGTGTCCTATCCTGGCGGTCACTTCCCTGATTAACCTATCCCTCAGTCCCCGCAGATATTCATTGTCATTTGCCAGGTTTGCCACGGCCAGACGGGCGGCCTCGCCCAATGCAATAATGCCCGGAACATTCTCAGTGCCCGCCCGGCGCAAACGCTCCTGGGCGCCTCCGTGCAGGAGCGTTTGGCGCCAGCGTGTGCCCTTGCGTATGTAAAGCGCCCCTATCCCCTTGGGACCGTATATCTTGTGCCCGGAAATGGTGAGCAGATCTACCCCCAGGTCATTAACCTCCACCGGAATTTTACCAAAGCTCTGGACGGCGTCGGTATGGAATATCACCCCCCTGGAGTGGGCCAGTTTACCTATTTCCCTGATGGGCATTATGGTGCCCACCTCGTTGTTGGCGTGCATAATGGTAATGAGTATGGTCTTATCGGTCATGGCAGCGGAAACATCCTCCACACTGACCATACCGTACTTGTCCACAGGTAAAATGGTTACGGTAAAACCTTCCTTTCCCAGAGCCTTGACGGTATTCAGCACCGCATGATGCTCCACCGCCGATGTAATGATGTGGTTTCCCTTGTTCTTATTGGAATAGGCCACCCCGTGAATTGCCATATTATCGGACTCGGTTCCCCCACTGGTAAAAACAATCTCGTTGGGGGAGGCTCCTATGGCCCCGGCCACCTTTTCCCTGGCTTCCTCCACACCCTTCCTGACCTGCCGGCCAAAATAGTGCAGGCTGGTGGGGTTACCATAATTATCTTTCAGGTATCCGCACATAGCCTCAGCCACCTCCGGCCGAACCGGAGTGGTGGCGCTGTGGTCGAAGTAAATCCTGCGCACCGTGTTTCCTCCTTAATTTCAGATAGTCTTATGTTGTAATTTCTTGCTCTGACTCCCTGCCCTGCCGGTTCCTCTCCTCGTCCCTGCACATGTCCGCCAGACTGATGGAATCCAGTACCTGCACAATACTGTCCCGGACCTTTTTCCATACCGTCCTGGTTATACAAAAGTCGGCCTGGTCACACTGGGCCACCTTAAATTCACTGACACATTCCACAGGGGCAATGGAACCTTCCAGGACCCGGACAATTTCACCCACGTAAATTTCCCGGGGCGGACGGGCCAGTATGTAGCCACCCTGGGATCCCCGGACGCCCTTCACCAGTCCTGCCTTCCGGAGAGCGGCGATAAGCTGCTCCAGGTAATGCTCCGATATGCTCTGCCTTTCAGCCACAATCTTCAGAGGAATGGGATCGGCCCCGAAGTGCTGCGCCAGATCAAACATGGCCTTTAGGCCGTAATGTCCTCTGGTTGAAAGCCGCAATACCCCACCTCCTCCTATAAATCCATACTGTTTTACTCGGGATTTGTTAATTTTTATAATAGCATGGCCAAATAACAGAGTCAACGCCAAACCCGACCATTTTAGTAAGAATTGAATTTAAAATTTTTCAAGCCCTCCATCATCTTTTTCACTGCCAGTTCCTGACCGTTTTCAGATGGCCTGTAGAACTCCCTTCCCACCAAGTTGTCCGGGAGATATTGCTGGACAACGTAATGTTTTGGATGGTCATGGGGGTAAAGGTATTGGCCGCCGGCCTTATTGCCTGACATCCTTTCCAGCCCGGAATAGCTGGAATCCCTCAGGTGAGCGGGCACCGCCCCGGCCACCTCGTCCTCCACCGCCCTGGCGGCGCCGTTTATGCCGGTGACCACCGAATTGCTCTTGGGGGCCAGGGCCACGTACAGGGCGGCCTCGGCCATAATAATCCTGGCCTCGGGAAGCCCTATCCTTTCCACCGCCTGGGACGCCGCCACCGCCACCACCAAGGCCATGGGATCGGCAAGCCCCACATCCTCGGATGCGTGTATCATTATCCTGCGGCAGATGAATTCCGGGTCTTCTCCGGCATATATAAGACGAGCCAGCCAATAGAGGGTGGCCTGGGGATCCGACCCCCGCATGCTCTTAATGAAGGCCGATATAACGTCATAATGCTCGTCCTCCCGGTTGAACTGCAAAACTCTGCCGCCGCTGGCCTCCCTGGCCTCTTCCAGTGTTATGCGCCGCACACCGTCTTGTCCCGGCGGGGTGGTCATGACCACCAACTCAAGGCAGTTCAGCGCACCCCTGGCGTCACCGTTGGCCGTGTGGGCAATATGTTCCAGGGCTCCCTGGGCAAATTCGGTCTTAAACTGCCCCAGTCCGTTTTCACTGTCTTTAAGAGATCTGTTCAATATGCTAAGGACTGCCTCTTTGGACAGGGGCTCCATTCTGAACAGCCGGGATCTGCTGATAAGGGGCCGGTTGACTGTAAAAAGAGGGTTTTCGGTGGTGGACCCGATGAGAGTAATTAAACCGTTCTCCACAAAGGGCAGCAGGGCATCCTGCTGGGCCTTGTTAAAACGGTGTATTTCATCAATAAACAGTATGGTTCCCTCGCCATACAGCGATCGCCTTTCCCTGGCCTCCTGGACAACCCTGCGTATGTCGGCCACTCCGGCCATCACCGCATTAATGGTTTCAAAGCAGCATCTGGTCATGCCGGCGATTATCCTGGCCAGGGTTGTTTTTCCCGTTCCCGGCGGCCCGTGAAGTATTATGGACCCCAGGCTGTCATTTTCGATGGCCCTCCTCAGAGGCTTTCCCGGACCCAAAATGCCTTTCTGTTCTTCAAAGTCCGAAAGGTCCCCGGGGCGCATCCGTTCTGCCAGGGGGGCCCTCTTTTTGCTGCTGCCTTCCCGATCAAAAAGATTACCCACGGCACATCCCCCACAAAAAAAGTTAAAGGCCTGACTTTTATGTCAAGCCTAAACCCATTATAGAAGAGCATTAACCGTACCGCAACCGCAGTTACGGATTAAAGTTGAAATAAATAAACGCCCTGACGGGCGTTGCCGTCTTGCAGACGGCGGAATTCAGGAGCCAGGAGCCAGAAGCCAGAATAGTGACAGCCTGCTTTAAAAGCGACCCTCAAGAGACCCCACAGCGACATGCAGTGAGGGGGAGTGATTTAAGTCCGTGCGGAATGTGCCGGAGGATGCTACTGTCTCTTAACGACCGAGCCTACGGAATGCCGAGCCGGCTGCAGGACGCAGCCGGAAGCCGGAATCGACGCATGGATGCGGCGTTGGAGGCGGTCGGCATTCCGTTGGCGACCGAGTTTAGAGACAGTTGCAG
>LADN01000033.1 GCA_000961585.1 Peptococcaceae bacterium BRH_c4a
AGCCTCCCCAACCATTTCATGATTCCATCTCTGTTGAGTTTCAATTCCTTATAGGTAGGCTAAAAACAGCCTCCCCAACCATTTCATGATTCCATCTCTGTTGAGTTTCAATTCCTTATAGGTAGGCTAAAAACGATGGTTGGGCCTCTAAGTTTGGTGACTTTACACCGTTTCAATTCCTTATAGGTAGGCTAAAAACAAAGAAAGATGACTGGGAATGAGTTTGAAAACATCAGTTTCAATTCCTTATAGGTAGGCTAAAAACTGGAACTTATAGTATGTGATGAATGTACAAAACAATGTTTCAATTCCTTATAGGTAGGCTAAAAACGGCATTGCCGAATTTGAGCCTGCCCTTTAAAAACCGTTTCAATTCCTTATAGGTAGGCTAAAAACGGGGTAGATATCAAGAAAGCCATATATTAACAAGGTTTCAATTCCTTATAGGTAGGCTAAAAACGGCGATTGCCTTGAAATATTACGGATATTGCCGAGGTTTCAATTCCTTATAGGTAGGCTAAAAACCCGGGAGGAGTAATTGCTCTGCGCTCTTGGCGCGTAGTTTCAATTCCTTATAGGTAGGCTAAAAACCCTGAATTATCCACCCGTCCTTGATGGGCAACTCTATGTTTCAATTCCTTATAGGTAGGCTAAAAACCGGTCAGGAAATTCCATATATGCCCCATCACAAATAGTTTCAATTCCTTATAGGTAGGCTAAAAACCGGGGGCAAACTTTTTAAAATGATGGAGGATGATGAGTTTCAATTCCTTATAGGTAGGCTAAAAACTTGGTGTGAACTGTTTCGGAAAGATCCCTTGGCTATGTTTCAATTCCTTATAGGTAGGCTAAAAACCGTGAATGAGGCACTGCGTAGGGCAGTCCTTGGCGGGTTTCAATTCCTTATAGGTAGGCTAAAAACGGCGAGTGCAAGCATGGACAGGAAGAGGTAGCTGGCGTTTCAATTCCTTATAGGTAGGCTAAAAACTGGCATTGTGTCCGGGGGAGGCGGTTAATATTGGGAGTTTCAATTCCTTATAGGTAGGCTAAAAACACGACGTGCTGAAGCGGGGATCCTGGGAACTCCTGAAGTTTCAATTCCTTATAGGTAGGCTAAAAACGCGAGCTTGCGAAGGAGGGGAAATAGCGGTGGACAAGTTTCAATTCCTTATAGGTAGGCTAAAAACCACCCCGGGCCGCTACGCCTGGATATTGGAGGATAGTTTCAATTCCTTATAGGTAGGCTAAAAACTTCCGGTGGGTACAGGCGTTATGTGGCGACAAAGGAAGGTTTCAATTCCTTATAGGTAGGCTAAAAACCAAAGAAGGGGGGCGTAGTTGTGCCTTCATCTTGGTTTCAATTCCTTATAGGTAGGCTAAAAACGGGAGGGCAGAAGCAGCCCTGTGTTGCCCAATGCAGTTTCAATTCCTTATAGGTAGGCTAAAAACAGAATCTCGTGAGAAAACACAGCTATTTATAGCAAAGTTTCAATTCCTTATAGGTAGGCTAAAAACTGGTGCTGGGATTTTTGAAGGAGGCAGGGAACACCCGTTTCAATTCCTTATAGGTAGGCTAAAAACAGAGGGTGCGGAGAATACCATTCCTTCAGCACTAAGTTTCAATTCCTTATAGGTAGGCTAAAAACGTTGGACAAACAACCGTGGGCCGGGTGGAATTTGAGCGTTTCAATTCCTTATAGGTAGGCTAAAAACGGTCAATGACCAACATCAGCAGGGATTTTGAAACAGGGTTTCAATTCCTTATAGGTAGGCTAAAAACGGAGGAAAACGCCCTCAAGGAAGCCGTTGACATTGTGTTTCAATTCCTTATAGGTAGGCTAAAAACCACCTGGGCGCCCTTAATTGGGGCAAAGGAGGTAGAGGTTTCAATTCCTTATAGGTAGGCTAAAAACGTCCAGGCTCCCGCCCTGACCGCCACCACTGCCAAGTTTCAATTCCTTATAGGTAGGCTAAAAACCACCCCTGACAATCAACGACCTGATAGCCCAAATGGGTTTCAATTCCTTATAGGTAGGCTAAAAACGGTCATAGCCCCCACCGTAATGGGCATATATATGAGTTTCAATTCCTTATAGGTAGGCTAAAAACGTTTTTTGAAACCTGTCATTTACTTTGAACCTCCTTAGTTTCAATTCCTTATAGGTAGGCTAAAAACTAAAACCTGCTTCTCTTAGGCGTTTATAGTTTTCACGGTTTCAATTCCTTATAGGTAGGCTAAAAACGGGATCCCAGCTTCCTTTAGCGGTAGCCACACATCGGTTTCAATTCCTTATAGGTAGGCTAAAAACTAAGGTCGGTCATTTTGTTATCTCCTTTCATTTACGTTTCAATTCCTTATAGGTAGGCTAAAAACACAAAGACCACCACACAAACAGCTATGACACCAGTGTTTCAATTCCTTATAGGTAGGCTAAAAACGTTAATTACCTGCTGAATTTCTTTTTCGCTTGCACCTCGTTTCAATTCCTTATAGGTAGGCTAAAAACGTTGAAAAGGAGGGACGGCCAGCTTTCAATGTATGGTTTCAATTCCTTATAGGTAGGCTAAAAACCCGTTTGGATCGGCAAAAAACACTGTAACGATGCGGATTTGGTGGTGCCAAACAATTTTTAATCTGATTAACTGCTTTGGCTTATTTTAGAGACTAATAATTGATAGATCCATGCCATTCAAGCCTGGGCATGTTTCTTGCGTTTGTCGTCGACCCCCCGGGCTTTTTACGCTATCGTACATCGACGACTTAAATAATAACCCCTTCCCCGCCTTTCTTTATTCCCAGAGAATCCCTTTGTGAATACTTGGTTGTACGGAAGGTATAGAAAAGGCAGGAATCTTCTTCACTGTTAATGATTTTTTGAAGTTCCATTTTAAGTTTTTCGTAATTCACCTCACTGATTTCCCCTTCCAACACCGAATTCTGCACCCAATTTAAATACTTCCGTGACCTCTTTAACACTTTATTAACTCGCTTTGTATTTACATCATACACCAAAATTACGAACATTTCATCACCTGCCGGTTATTTCTACCATCTGGCTACGAACGGCTCATATTCTTTTTCCCCCATCAGATGTTTTTCCAATTTATATAATTCCATCCTGATTAACCGCCTGTATGAAACCTCTCTCCCCAGTTCCCGATGTTTAATGGTAGTTTTCAACTTGTTGTCCAGTTCCTCTATAAAAAGTTTTCTTGCCTTATCTTTAATTACGATTCCCCCCAAACCGCTTTCAAAATCCTTTTTAGTAACCATCTTTTTTGACAATAAAGCAAAGATAACCCGGTCAATCAGGATCGGTTTAAATATTTCTGCAACATCCAGGTTAAGGGAAAAACGCCGAAAATTAGTAGCATGCAGGAAACCGATACGGGGATCGAGATGGGTTTTGTAAATTTCGCTAAGAACTAGGGTATACATAATAGAATTTCCAAAACTGATGAGACTGTTCAGATGATTTTTAGGCGGTCGGCGAGTCCTTTTCTCGAAAATAAAGTCTTTATTCTCTATGATGGTATCAAAAGACTTATAATAGCATTCCCTGACGTTTCCCTCTATCGCCATAAGCTCAGAGATGTCACTGCATCTGTCTAATTGCCCTTCAAATTCCTGGATTCGCTGAATGCTTGTCTCTATATCTTTTCCTCTATTGGCGTAATATTTTAGAACCTGCCTTATATTCTTGAGAGCGCCTTTTACAATTGCCCGAGCTATTTCTATCCGTTTATCCTGATTCTGATAAAACTCCGCCTGTTTCAAAATCATGTAACCGGAATTCAGATGTTCCCGGGGATAGAAGGTGCCCATATAGTAGCCATAGTAATTGAAGTAGTGCATTACTATTTCTTTTTGGGAAAGCAACTCAAGAAGCTTCTTGTTAATATCGACTTCCCCGAAAACAAATATATCACTAATGTCTTCGACCGGGAGAAACCGATTAGTTTCTTCACAGTGAAACTTTAATGTATTATCCTGCCTTTTTAATTCACCATCTGAAAATATGTAGATAATTTTTTTCATTAATTATCTCCCGCTATGCCCAGCAAAACTCATTATAAGCACAGTTTCTACAGAATTTTATCTTGATCGGCCCGGGTGGATCCTCAAGATACGCAATCCGCAAAATATCCCGCACCGCCAGATCCAATTTGGCTCTTAATTCATCTGTTAATTCCACTGTTTCCCGCCGCTTCTCCTTGGGAAACCGGAGTTCCCCTTTAGCCTCCAAACCGGCTTTCTCAAGTTCCGACAGGTAATAAGCCAACTGCATCCGCGCACTGGCTTCAGACTTTGAGCTTTTCTTCACTTCGCCGATAACCAGACCGTCTTTACCGTTTTTCACAATGTCCAGTTTGATATGGCCAAGGCTAATCTCTTTTTTATCACGCCGGTATGACTGCTCATGAATAAACCGGCCCAGGTCGACGTTAGAATTATCCTGGTCAGGCACCATATTTCGGGCCATCAGCCATACTTCGCGGTGACAGATGTAGTAGTACCAGATGAGGGTGCCGGTTACGTGGAGGTCATTTTCAGACACGGTACATCCCCTTCGCATATCGAAACCAATCAAAATAATCGGTCGTTCCTATTGCAATATCGTAATAAAAATATCCGGGTGTATTTTTGCGTAATCATAAACATTGCAAAACTGAGCCCTTTTCTGCGATCTTGGCGTGAATTCCTAGCAATTATATCAATCGCTTTACTATTTATTTCTGAGACCCGCTAAATCATTCAGACAGCATGAGATTCCTTGGTAGTTTAGTATAAAAACACCGGATGTTCCGCTTTATATCCTGTTCGAACACTGTAGTACAATCCCTTTTCGCTTTTCGGAACCCAAAATAAATCTGAATCATCCCCAAAATCGAAGGGCCTCTTGTCCTGTATTTTTTTAACCCGAATTTGCACTATATAATCATTCAATTTAGCACTAATCATTCTTAACAGCGAACGTCTAATAAATGCCGATAAATCCGGTTCTTCCTTAATTGATGGGAGAACCTCCCGAATAACTGTCCAATCAATGTTTTTCGGTTGATATAAAAGTTCCCGGTATGCCTGTGCGATCTGTGTTGCATCTTTATCATATTCAACAAAGACATCTGCAACTTCACCTATAGAATCAATTAAGCTGAATTTCTTTAGCTCATCAAAATCAAGGCCCAAAACACCTAATTCCCAAACATCCTTAATAGTGCTATCCAACCCACTCCCTGCGTCAATCTTCCGGTAATATTCTTCAACCAACGCCTGATATTCTGATTCCAGTATCCGCTCTTTTCCTTGAAATAAATCTTTAGTTGCACTCATCTCATTTGTACTATAAACCCATGAACAATCTTTTTCCAGCCGCACAATATATAATGGGCAAAATGTTCCTTTATGTTCCATACCCTCCCGATTAATTCGTCCGGCAGTCTGGATAAGGGATGAAAGAGGCGCTAAATCACGAAACCCCATATCAAAATCCAAATCCACCCCAGCTTCAATAGTCTGTGTTGAAACTAAAATAACCGGTTTTCCCTTTTCCAGACACTTGTGTACAAAAGCAATGATACGGCGACGATGCTTAGGTATGAGATTGGTTGAAAGACACGCTAAAACAGGTCTGCTTGAAAACTTCTTTTCCTTACGCAACTCCTGGAGTTGTCTGAATACATCAATACTACGTTGAATGGTGTTCACAACAATCAAAACCGAAGGAAATCTTTCCTGCTCTTTTTTGTGAATACTTTCATCTTTTCCATTTTCCCTGTATACATTAATTTTTTCCAATATAAAATTACAAAACGAACCTGTATCCATTCTCGTTTCCAAACAAGGAATAAACTGGGTACGCGTCAATTTTTTAAAATAACTCATATAATCCGATAAAAGTTCTATTTCTGCTGGTTTTCCACCATTTTTACTTGGAATAAATGCATGCAATAACTTTGTTCCTTGCTCCAACAACTTCGGCTGTGTCGCTGTCATTAGAATAAAGCGGGTACCATAAAACTCCGCTACTTTCTGGAGCAAAGCCCCAATCAACGGCATTTTTTCATGCGCAATAGATTGGATTTCATCCAAAATTACTATACTACCTGCTAACTTATTGATTTTTTTCAGCGGGCGGTTGGAACCCGTCAATAAAGAATGAAACAACTGAACAAAAGTAGTCAGAACCGCCTTGCCTTCCCAAGCCTCCACCAACATCAATTGCTTATCGACAGACATATCTTCTTGTCCTTTAGAAGATTTCTGTTTAGTAAAATCTGTCAGACGATGATGCACAACCAGACCATCTGGAAAAACGGCTTCATAGTCACGCCGGGTTTGCTCAATTATATTAATAAACGGTATTGCTGCAATAATTCTCGGAGTGTATTCCTCAAACTGTGTAATACGTTTTTGCAGTTTCAAAGCGGCTTGTAACGATGCCAGCGTTTTCCCAATACCTGTCGGGGCTGTCAAAGTAAAAAATCGATGCTTTTTTACCTGCTCATCCGTCAGATTATCTATAGTTCCAATAATAGTTCTGCGAGCCTTTTCACGTCGGTTAATCAAAACAGACTCTCGTCCTTTACTCTTTTCCTGTAAATAAGTAAGAACCTTTTCCGACTCTGTAACCTGTATACGGCTACGGTCAAATCCCCCCGAATCAATTTTGTCCGCATCAATTAACAGTGAAAAAAGATAAATCAAAGGGAAATACCAATAGTTTGCATGTTGTCTCTTTCCTGTCAATCGAGCGGACATACTCCAAAACAATCGTTCATTCTCAAAAAGTTTATGTACCCGCAATAACTCGTGTAAATCTTGTTCGTTAAAATATCGTTTCCACGGTGCTTCAGCAAAGATGTCAGGCAATTTCTTCTGTAGTTGCCCAGCCTGTCTTTTCAGTCGTTCTTGTTCAGATTTCGCTTCCTTATCTAAAATCCCTGTTACCCGCAATGACGAGTGATGCCTTAATACACATAAAAACCCCAAATATGATTTAATAGTTTCTTGGTTGGTAGTATTCAGCAAGTGTGCATATGTAATGCATGCAGAAATAAAAGAGTGCCCCTTATCAGCGGAAACAATACCTTTCAGAAGATAATCCTGAAAAAAATTAGTATATTTTCCATAATCATGAAGGAGATAAATCCATCGAGCTATCCCTTTCACCTCTTCATTAGACATCCCCGGAAACCAAACAGAAGGAGGAATGGCTTCCGCCACCTGCTCAGCCGGATTCATCAGATGATCATGTAATAGTTGTTTTTTTCCGGTATTTCTATCATAGTGAGCATAATGGCATACCAATTCCTCTTCACCTCTCAACGCATTTATCTTAGCCAAACAATCCGCTTATTCCCGGGCAATTCAACATGACCATTGACTTGCGCTTTAATAGGCATAGCAGTTAGGTTGATAAGTATATCCCCCATCCCTTTATCCGTTATACGTCGATCTTTGTCAAATTCCATTGGTAACTCTTCCCGAATAAACCAAAATCCCTTGTCCGATATATTATCAAGACAAAGATTCTTTATTAAATTAATAGGCAACACTGAATCAAACTCCAAATCTTCTTCACTACTACATTCAACTCCTTCAACTCTCCCCACATACTCCAACCATCCCAAATGGTATGCCGTTCCTAGACTAACAGGCATATATGCAGAACCATAACCCAACTCTGTTTGCCCTAATAATTTATGCAGTGCATTCATAATGTCAGTTTCCTTATGATGAACCCAAATCTGGTAGTGTAAATTACCGGTACGAATATTAGTAGGCATAATCATTTCTGTGGGTATTTGTTTATGAACCCCATAAGAGCCATTCAGATGTTTATTGGCTTCAACCTTTAACAAGTTCAAAGTATGTATTTGTTTTTTTATCTGATTCCGCAACGCCACAGCAATATCGCAATTTTTCATAGAAAACTGATCATAATAACTATCTCGTTCCATACCTAAAATACCCGCCAATATTCCACAAATAGTCGTTCGGGGTGGAATAGAATATGTCAACGAAGAAGAATTTGAATAGTATCGGCGAAAATGAGCCATTTTCGCCTTTAAATGAAAAGAAAGAACATTCACAGCTAATCCCCCTTATGAACAATCGGAGTAAACAAATCCAACTCTTCCAGTTTACCCAACTCCTCCACCTGAACGAACAAATTCTCAAAAACTTTTTCCGCTAATACTGGATGCTTCCACAATAGTATTTTTTCATATTTTTCACTAACTTTTTTTAGCACCTCACATAAAAGACTAAAATCTACATGTAAATCTGTTAATTGACGAATAGGTAAATTTTCTTTGTTAGTCACTTTAATAAACCTTCTCAAGTCGCCTAAATATCCATCAAACTCAGGCTTATAAACAATTTCCAAATATAAAAGTGGAGACTGTCCCTGCTTACTGTCCGTCTGATTATTCATCAAACCCTGTACCAATGCTTTGCGAAATAGACCTACATCATCCACTGACATTCCTGTTTTTTCAGCATTACGCTTACTTATAGTACCATAATGGGCTGTCAATGCGTAATATATTTTGTACTTTTTTCCAAATGTCGAATTGTCGTCATTCATAATGGAAGAAATAGTACTTGATTGCACTAATTCCACCGGGTGCAACGAATATCCCCAATTTAACTGAATAGGGCCAGTATATATCCTGGGAACACCCTCTATTGCCATAGCACTACCAAACCAACGAATATCAATCAAACTTTCCTTAATAATAGCTGTTAAAAATTCATTAGTAAAATTGTAAAGATCATATTTCTTATTAGTATCTTTTAATAATAAGTTAATAATCTTAATAAGTTCTGAATTATTCTTCTTATCCTCCAAAAGTTCAGTATTTAACTTTTCAAGACCATCTTTCGCTTTACTACTTTTTAGTATATTTAATATAACTCTTCTTTTATTTAGGTATTGTTTAAAACCTTTAACAGATATCTCTGTAGTTTCAACTAATTCTTGTAAAATATTATACCTCTTAAAAAGAGCGCTGGTTTTATCTTCGTCCTGTAGAAAACTTCCAATTACTACATCAAACATTGTCTCCATAGATACTTTATTATCTGCCAAAGTGTCCACAAAAATAGGATAACCTTTAGTTTTAATGAAATTTCTAACATCTCGCTTACGTCTAGCATCACTCACCAAAAGAGTATTTGTTTCATAATCCATACGAGGCATATTCTCTCGATCAGGATCACCATTAGGATTACTCATAACTGCGTCGAATATAAACAGAAAATCACTGTTACTTTTTACTGACATTTAATACAACTCCCTTTTATTTTTATTTAGTTATCCTCTTGTTCCTTCTCATTATCTGACATCATACCTTGCATTACCTCTTCTTCTTCTTTAGTAGCATCAGGTGTCTTTTTACCAACCATAAATGAATACCCTGCCAATAAAAAGAAAACATTCTGCAATTCATCCAGTACAGTAGCAACGCCAGTCACAAAGGGGCCATAATACACCTGATGCCTATTCATAAGCGCATCTGAAAAAGCAGACATCCGTCGATATTGCATAAGTTTTTCTGTTAAATCCGCAAAAAGTCGATGCATATCCCGCGGCTTCATTCCCTGAAAGTTAATCTTTTTCAATATCGGTTTACTTTTATACCCTTTACTATATTGCACAAGTGCCACCCGATGAAGCAACGCACCCAAATAGAATAATCCTTTAGCTTCAGTATTAAATCCTTGCTCTTGAACAAAACTCTCCATACGCCTAATAGATTCTTGAGTCATTACATTTTGAAAATCATGTTGCACAATCTTCACATCCTTTCGAAAAATTGGTTTACTCAAAACATTTATTTCTTGCATAACCTGAATAAGCACCAAATGTTTCATCACAATATTACACAAATAAAAATCGCTGTTTTCTTTTGAGTAGTACGGTAGATTTTTATATACATCCCTCTTCTGTCGCTGTATTTGAGAAAACCCTTTGTCTACTGCTTCCATCGCATATTGAAATAATAGACGGGGATTGATCAATTGTCTTAACAAAAGTGCCTTGTATACATCCAATACTCGTTGTATATTCAACTGTTTGTTCTTCTTGTCGGAACGCACTGGTATAATCTGGTATACCTTTCTTAACGACATGCCCGACTTTACATGCTCACGCATTCGATCTTTCCACACACCAAAAAGACGCATAATTTCCATTAACCGAAAAGGAGGAACATCTTCCAAAGCAGCTAGTGCTGTTATTGAAGTCTTATCAGAACGATAAAAAATTAAATTGATAGTATATCCATTAGTAAATACCTGTTCTTCGGCTTCTAATATAACTTTTTTATACCATTCTTGAGCATCTTTTGCCTGAAATGCAAAATCTATAGTTTTTTTAATTTCAGGAAAATACTTATAAGATTCAAAAGGCTTATATAATCCTTCCGGCAGTATAAATACACTTTCTCCGGCAATCTTTGTAGAAAGTTTTTCTTCAATATATAATTCACCGCAACTAAGTTTCACATAACACTGCTGACAAACCGCATAAGAATCGTCATATCCAGCCTTTTTGATATCTCTTGCTGAATTTATTGTTGTAGTAGTAAAAATTTTATTTATTCCAATTCGAGATAACTTTGTTAAATATTTATCACTAGCAACTTTAGACATCCTCCGGCGGCAAAGATGACACGTACGTAAGTCTCGCTGATTTAATTCCAAAATCTCTTCCTCTTCCAATTTCAGCGCCTTTCTTACTAGTAGATGATAATCCGGGTGTTCATTTAATAACAACTCCGAGCCATCTGGAAAAACTACTGCCGGAACAACTACAACAATCTTTTCCCGTGGATTAAATTCTATATTATCTCGAATCATCTTTTCAACAGTAACATCCGAATCCTGCCCTGAAATTTTAAATATACCTTCTTCTCTGTCAAATACAATTTGTTTTCCCTTAAAATTATCCCACTTATCACAGGCTAGAAATCCTTCCTTAATTTTTGACGCCTGAACATATAAGCCCGCCTTTTCTAATTGTTGTAAAATTTGACTTAATTCACAATCTTGC
The DNA here is from genome assembly GCA_000961585.1 of Peptococcaceae bacterium BRH_c4a. GTDB lineage: Bacteria > Bacillota > Desulfotomaculia > Desulfotomaculales > Desulfocucumaceae > BRHc4a. The sequence goes on from LADN01000033.1 coordinate 11,064, forward strand.
ATGTTATAATTATACAATTCCAAATGCAAATTACTTAATACAGAACCTAATAAATATTTTACACCTTTTAACGAACGAACTAAGTATATCTGTGCCGAATTACCTTGATTAGTCCCAAAATAATAAAGTTCACGATTAGTTTTAGTTCTAGAATCAAACTTAAAATACATCGAATTTTTACTTAAATCAAAAACTAACTTAACTGAACAAGAAACTTCTCCTTTCTCTATTTTTACTTTAGGCAACGAATCAAACGGTAAATTATCTGTTTCCGACAACTCTGAGCCAATTCTAGCTGTAATCTGAGTTAAATTCATTAACACTACCTCCCAAGATATTTATATAAAATTTATGTTGTTTAATAAGCACATTCTTTCATCTCCCTCCAACTTCCACACATCCAAAACCCTGGCCATTCTTACTTCCAATCCCTGCATCTACCGCCATCTGTAACAATTCCTTCGGTCCAGTCGTAACCAACTTACCCGAACATCCCTTGATCACAGTTCCTTTATAATCGAGTATATGTAGCCTTATTTGCCCCAATTTCCTAACCTTTACCTCCCCCGGCGGCGCTTCAATACCGTAAAAAGCCTGGTATTTCTTGCGAAGATTATTCCCCACCAGCACATCATAATCCGGCTCTCCCGGCTGGAAATAGCAAGTATACTTTCGCCCATCCGGCCTCAGAAATGTACTGTATACCACAACCGGTGATAAAGTCCTTAATACGACTCTTTCTCTTTCAACTTTAAACTGTCGCACCAACATTTTCTCCACTTCCACATCGCCGTTGCCGAACCGAATGCTTCCTTTTGTCAGCATCCCGTTGGCTATAGACTGACAGAACTCATCCACGGGAGAGGAAATCACCAGTTTGATTTCTTCCATGAATCTAATGGTTTTCTTCTCTTTGTTAATTTGAAACCTTCCAATGAGCCTCGAAAATGCAAACAGTTTGAATTTGCGATTACCGCTTTCATATCCTTTTTTGTGTAGAAAAGCTGCCAATTCAGGTTCGATGGCATTGTAAACAGCACCCTGTATCAGGTGGTTGTAGTGTACGGGTATTTCTAAAAAGCTATCAGGTTTCAATGTAAAATAAATATGCAACCTCGTTCTCCTTCTTTTCTTCTCTGGCTTTTTATTCCCTCATTCTCCAAATTATTTACACAATGGCACATACTTCCATATAAAACACTAAAATCCTTCCGATTTAACTGGAAATATTTTCTGCATTTGTTTATAGTTTTAATTTTAACACCAGGCACTGACCACAGCTTGTCAGTTAAAAATCTATATTGAAAAAAAATTTTCGCCGGCGTTTGATAGTAAGGGGAAATAGCAAAAGCCCGTTAAATTTTATCGTTATCAGATGTTGAGTTTTGCTTATCGTACAACCCCGCTATGGATGCGGCCATGGCCCTTATTTCCTCCCGCAGGCTCTGCGGTTCGAGGACCTCTGCGGTGTCTCCCCACTGTATAACCCAGGTTCTGAACTCTGCCAGCCCACAGATTTCAAATGAAACAACAACTGATCCGTCGGGCAGTTCTTTGATCTGCTGGGAAGGATGGTAGATTATATTCTTGACCCTGTGGGCAACGGATTTATTAAATCTCACCCTAACCTGTCTTACCTCTCCATCGTTAAAAACACCCCAACTGTTGGCCATGTAATCTTTCAGTGAGAATTCCCTGGGATATATAAATTTTTCAGTTAGGTAGGGAAAAACACAACTTATCTGGTCCACCCTGAAAACCCTGATGTCATTCCTTTTCATGCACTTTCCCAGGAGGTACCAGTTTTGCCGTTTGCAAATAAGGCCGTAAGGCTCCACGACACGCTCGGTTTCCTGGCAACTATGGGAGACAAAGTACCATATCTTCACCCGGCAGGAATCCTTTATGGCGTCTATGAGCTTGGCAAAATTATTGCCGACATCTCCGGGGTTTGCCAGATCATCCTCCACTAAATGAATCCGGTCCTGAATTTTTTCAAGCTGAAGAGTATCCGGGGAGTACTTGTATTTGAAGAGGGTACTTACCAGGGTATCTTTTATATCGTTGAGGCTGCCGGTAAGGGCCGAACCTTTTTGCTGGAGGAGGCTTAAAAAAATGATGGTGGCTTTTTGAGGGCTGATGGAGGGAAGGTAACCGGCGTCCAGGCGGTAGAGACCTTCTCTTTTTGAGCTGTTCTTCTCCGGTCTTACCAGTCCGACCTTCAGTTCGTTTTCGATGTAGTCGAAGTACCGGTAAATCTGGCGTTCACCAACGCCGCATTTTTCCTTTAATTCAGCAATGGTTACACCGCCATAGGGGCTCTTTCTATTGAGCATATCAAAGATAATACTTAACCTTAAAACCTTGCCCTTTTCGGATTGGGATTTCGGCAAGCAGAATCCCCCCTGACAAAATTTACATGGTAAATATTGATGAGTTCTTAAAGTGTTTGCATGATCATTTCTCTTAATCTAACATTATACGGCAATAAGACTGATTTTTCAAACTTGATGAAGTTTATGTTTTTCAATGGACCTATATCATATTTGTAATCTTCTTCTGCCAATAGCCTGGTTGTAACATTTCCCTCCTCTTTCCACTTTCTAAAGAAATGATTTCTGGCAGTATTATTTTTTTCATAATACCAGGATGTGGGCAAATAAATATAGTCAATTTCCTCGCTTTCATAATAACTGATGTCAGCCTCCTTCAGCCTCCTGATAAAATCGTTGTCCTCATAACCTCCGCCAATAAACCGCTCATCAAAAAAACCAATCTTTCTGATCAAATCCTTTTTGAAACCGAAAAAACCAAACCGGTAAAGGGCAACCAACCCCCAGCCATCTTTTAACATGGCCAAAATTTTTTCTACAGACTTATGCGTTGGCCTGGCTTTATCGTTACATATGATAATCTCCTCGTATTCGCTTGATGTTATACAATCATTGACCAGCTTTGAAAACGAGGGATAATTTGTGCCGTCGAATACTCTACTATTTAAGCCGGCTAAACATGATTGCGCTTCCCGGCTTAGGTGCGGTCTGTTTGATACAATAATTACTTCATAATTCATAGTTTAATTCCCCCAGGGTCGTAATTCAGCCTTTATTATAGTGTATGTAATCACTATCGGAATGGTTGTAAAATGTAATTGGCAGAATAATCCAACCCACCATAATCAAGTAAAAAACCCATTTGCGTGGTGGCTGCGCCCATAAAGGAAAACGGCAGCATCAAAGGAGTGGTTAACCTTTCATTAACCCTGGACTCATTGGGTAATCTGGTTGAAAGCATCAAGACCGGAGAATCGGGTTATTCATACATTGCAGACAGTATGGGAAGGGTTATAGCCCATCCAAACAAACAGTACATTGAGGAACAAAAGGATCTGTCCCCCATGGCTCCGGTACAGTCCGGGCTGAAGGGCGAAACAGGGTTTGTGGAATTTTCTGATGAGGGTAAAACGTGGCTGGCCAGCTATGCCCGGACACCCATCCTGGGATGGATAGCGGTAACCCAGCAGGATCAGAACGAGGCTCTGGCCGAGGCAAACATAATGGTAAGGAACACACTGGTGGTGCATTTCCTGGGGGCGCTGTTTGCGGCCCTGGCTGGAGTATTTCTTAGCAACAAGGTCGTAAAACCCATAATATAATGGAATCCAGAACGTAGCCGGAACCACCCAGGAGCAGACGGCCGCCATGGAAGAGGTGGCCTCAGCCACCGAACATCTTGCCAAAACTTCTTTTGAGTTAAATGAATTGGCCAAAAGGTTTAAAATATAGCAGCGGTAAATGTTCATTCCCGCGGCCGGGCAAAATAACTTGCCCGACCGCTTCTTTTATGTTAATTATAATTTATATAGGTATTTGAACTTTAATGTGACAGGAGTTTTTATTTTGCATCAGGATGTGCTTTTTGTACTGATATTTCTACTCAGCTCGTTTGTTTCCGGAGTGTCCGGGTTTGGCTTTTCCATGATCGCCGTGGCCCTCCTGACCCTGCTTTTGGACGTGAAAATGGCGGTGGTCTTTATGTCGGCACACACACTGACCATTAATACACTGCAGCTAATAAGGCTGAGAATACACATCTCCCTCAAAGAAATAATTCCTTTGCTGGCAGGGTCCGTCGCAGGGGTTCCGGGAGGGGTTTTCCTGCTGAAAAACATGGACCCCTGGTGGATAAAAAAAATGCTGGGACTGGTGGTAATCTGGTTTGTATTGCAGCAAATTATCTATTTCGGAAAGCAAAATGATCGTCCCGATCATCCGCCGGAATCCGAACCAATTGCGCAGACAAATAAAAAGGAAACCCTGGCGGGCTTCCTGGTGGGAACTGTAAGCGGGATCCTGATGGGAGGCATACTTTCCGGGGGACCCCCGGTGATGATTTACTCTCTGAAAAAGTTCAGCGATAAATACCAAATAAAGACCATACTGCAAAGCTTTTTCCTTTTTAGCGGCGCCTATGCCATGATCTTATATATTAGCTCAGGCCTACTGACTGTGCCGGTGCTTTTATCCAGCATCATCTACCTGCCTGCCAGCATAGCCGGGACAGTATTGGGAATTATGGTTTTTGAGGCCATTTCGTCAGTGGCGTTTCACAGGATAGTCATTGTATTCATGGCCCTGCTGGGGCTGTCCCTGTTATTAAAATAACTTTTATCCCGCATCAGTGGTTTAATTCCCGGCCAATACCAGGCTTTTCACTGCCGCCCAAAAGGGATTCAGCATAATTAAACAAGGTTGTGATCAGCACGCCGGAAACCAACGCAATAATAACTGCGATAAGTCCATAAGAAGGCCCGTCATAAAAGGCCATTATGTTGAGCCATTGGATTATCCCCGTGCTGGAAACGTTAATGGAGCCGGTTTTAATATCCAGTAGCTGCCCATCCCTGATTGCATACATAGTAACGTCAATAGTTTCTTGAGGAATACCGGGAGGCAGACGCACTTTACCACTGAATTTGCCATCCTCCACCTTTACCGATTTTTCCCCGGTAAAGTAAAGACCATTTTTTCTGTTAATGCCTATGGATGCCTCAATGTATTCAAGGGCCTCCTCACCTGTCACCGGCACCCAATCATCTTCCCGGTGTTTGTCTATAATGGCTCTGGAATAGATTTCCGGAAAATCCCCGCCAAGCCCAAGTTGTTGCCTTAAATCAGCGGACACCTGACTAAAGGGCGCCGAAGAAATAATATGGTATAGCCTGGGCACTTCAGTCATCCTGACTCTTTCAGTATTGAGCCAGAACATTCCCACCTTGCCTTTTTTATTCATCACCGTTATCGAATCAGCCGGAGAAGAAACCTTCACAAATATACCGGCATCGTCCGGAGCCCTACCGGACACAGTTATTTCAGCACCATTGAAACCTAAGCCAATGTGGACATTGCGAGGGTAAATATCCAGGCCGGTCTCTGCCGCCCAGGCTGCTGTTATCAAGGATAATATAATAACCGAAAGCAAAGGAATTACTATCTTTGCCTTCATTAATGGCCACCTCCCGGAACTATCAGCTCAGAAGGGGCGGACACCAGGTCAATGATCATTTTCAGCATAACCAAAAGCACCACCACTGAGAAAACCATGCGGAGCTGGACGGCATTCAGCTTTCCGCCCAGCCTTGCACCAATCTGAACACCGGCGGAGGAGCCTATCAGAAGCATCATTGCCAGGATAATATCCACGGTATGATTGATTACACTCTGTGCTATGGTGACATTTATGGCGGTGAAAAAAACTACAAATGCACTGGTTCCCACAGAGTTCCGCACCGGCATGCCGATTAAATAAATCATTACGGGCAGCATTATAAACCCGCCGCCCACACCCATTAACGCCGACAGAACACCGGTCAGCAACCCCAGCGCCAGAAGCGCCACTGCTGAACTTTCTATGCCTGAGGCCTCAAAATAGGTTTTCATGGGCAGCCTGTTTAATATAAATGAGGCCAGCGGTTTTTTCCCTGCTTTGGAGGGACTATTGTTCTTGTTCAAGGCAGAAAGGCTTTCCATAAACATAAAGGTACCTACCACAAAGAGCATAACTACATAGGCAGCTTTTAATACCACTTCGAAATTTCCCATGGCCGTGAGGATCCTAACCAGTACCGTGCCAAAACTGCCTCCGATAAGGCCGCCTGTAACGATTATCAAACCCAGTTTGAAATCAACATTTTTGTTTTTGCCGTGCGCCAGCGTGCCCGACACAGACGCCGCCACAATCTGGTTGGTATCGCTGGCCACAGCCACTGCCGGAGGTATGCCCAGCATCATCAAAAGGGGTGTCATCAAAAAACCTCCACCCACTCCAAACATCCCCGAAAGCAAACCCACCAGACCTCCCAATCCTATGATGGAAAAGGCCGGAACCGACATTCTGGCTATTGGAAGAAAAATATCCACCACTAATCACTCCTATTATACCCCAGGCATATAACCATGCCTGGGCATTGTTTCCCTATGCAATACTATTCTGGTGTAATAACCAACCACAGTGCTATGAACAAAAAATGTAATACCCATGACAAAAAGCAGCAGCATGGTGGTTCCCCAAGTGAAGTTTCTTACATGGCTGTCTTCGGGGGTATATACTTCACCGTTTAGGTCTTTCCACGAGTATATTTCCCTGGTATCCTGGTTTTGACTTACAATAATGTGTTCTTTTGGATTAAAATAGTGTGTAAAAACCTCTTCTCTTATAAAGTTCATACCAATCCAATATATAATAATTGAAACCAAAAACATCAAAGACCCAGTCCATATTACGAACCTGTCAATGCTTTTTTTACTCTGCCTGGTCATTATAAACACTCCCATCCTTTTACAAACAATAGTAAATGCACTTAGTCAATATTGAATCATTAAAAAAGCGACCGGAATTTTTGAATAAACCTGCACCTTATTTCGCCTCCTGCATGTGCCTGGAATTATAATAACTCTTTCCTTAGATCAAGTAAACGCCAAAGCCCTTAAACATCTTAAAGACATGTCTACGGTTTCACAAAAAGCTCATTGTCATTTAGGCTAGTCGAACGTTTCACAAACCAATGGACAAGAAATGCATTATAATAAATTTATCTGATAAATAAAAGTAACCAGGCTTTGCGCCTGGTTACCGTACTTGACAGCTATTATCGGCTATAAACCAATATCTCTGCATACTAATAGAACATATTATTGTTACCATAATAAATTATTATTCTAACGGAAAAAAACTACTCAAATCATGTTTTGTGATGGAGATTTAATTGCCCGTTTTAAACTGATCGGTCAACTTGTTAAGCTGTTCCAGGGCGTTTTTAAGGCTCTCAGCAGCCTCGGCAATGTTATTGGTAACCTCGGCCTGCTGCTGGACAGTCTCGCTGATATACCGGCTGCCGGTGGACATCTGCTGGGTGGTGGCGCTGATAGACTCGGTTTCCCGTCTGAGCATTGTTATCGAGCCGGATATTTGGCTGAAAATCTCTCCACATTTATTAATTATCTCTACCCCTTTTCGCACCTCCCCGGCACTGGTCTCATTACTGGCAACCACCTGGCCGGTATCCTTCTGCACAGCGCCTATCAACTGCTGGATCTCCGAAGCCGCCTTGCTTGACTTCTCGGCCAGCTCCCGTATTTCACCGGCCACCACCGCAAAACCTCTGCCCATCTCCCCCGCCCTTGCAGACTCTATGGCGGCGTTAAGGGCCAATAGGTTGGTCTGTTCTGAGATAGACTTGATAACCTCAACTATCTGGCTTATTTCATGAGCCTGATCCTTTAGTTTTTTTACCGCCACAGAAGTATTCCTTGTTAATAGCTTTTACGATAATAAATATTTTTCTTTTGATTAATTTTTTTCCCATACACTTCTATCAGAGATATTACTCTGGACATTACACTTCCCTCCGGTTACCGTGATAAATTCCTGATTGCGCAGGTTCAGTGTTGCGCCGGCTATCACCGGATCCTGGGGCGCCATGGACCTGCCCATGCTACCCCTTAAGCAAAGGGTACCGCTGAAAGCACCGGGTAAAATTCCAATCGCTGCCTTGCATATCAAATAATTCCGGTGCTTGTTATAAACAAATATGTCCCTGTAAATAAAAGAATCATATAGGTGATTGTCCGAAACATTTTTTGATTTATCCAGTTAAAAAGACGCTGTCCGAGAAAAATACCCAGAAGAACTATTGGTATGGATATAAGTGATGACATCCAGATGTTCTTGTTGGTACCATCAAATACTATTTGCATAGCCAGACTGGCGGAATAAACAAAAACATAAAAAGCTAAAGTTGTACTCCTTAATGTTGCCTTATCGGTTTCACTTCCGGTAAAATATAACAGTAAAGGCGGACCAGGCATACCCAAACTGGTTGTCAACATACCTGATATCCCTCCTGATGATAAATCCCTCCCTTTTGTTTGATTTATCCTTAGTTTTAATAGCAACAAGAAAGTTAATGCCAGTATGGTTAAACTAATAACTATTTTTAAATATTCCACATTCAACTGTATATATATAAAAATACCTATTGGCAGACCAATAATACTCCCCTTTAATAAGCTAATAAGACGGGTTTTATCAACTTCTTTCCCTATTTTTGCGATCATTAAAACAGAAATTAGAAGAGAAAGAATTATATTTATTTGTATGGCATCGTGAGCATCATAAATTAAAAGCAAAAACGGTGTGGCCATTATAGAAAAACCAAAACCTGTGCTTGCTTGTAGCACTGAAGCTAAAAATACAATAATTCCGGTTAAAACCCAAATCTCCATATAATTACCGCCGCTCCCATTTTAATACTTTCAAAACTCAGGCGAAAATATGATCTATGCCTGGGTACACTGTTGCCAAAATTTCGGCAGCGGGCACTGAAACCACCATTTTACCGATGTTCAGCGCCGCGCCGCCTTTTAAAAAAGAATTTCTGATATCTCTAGGTCCTGAAGTAAAACGCAAACTTAAACACGAACATTACAAGGTACCAAAAGATCCAGTTGGCCACCCAGGCTATGGCAAAGGCAATCAAACCGTTGGTAAACATCCTCCTGATGTTGGCCCCGTACGCCACCACCACGGCAATGCCTCCCGAGGCAGAAACCACGGCGTAGCCCAGGCTTCCCATCAGCCCGACGGAATACGCCCATGGAATTGGAGACTGTCCAACCGCCTTCATGGTGGAAACGGCCATGGGCACAACCACAGCGTTGGCAGCCGTGTTGGTGGAAAACTGGGTCATAAGGCCGGCCAGGCCTGTAAATCCGGCCAGAGCAATGGCCGGGCTGGCCGTGGCCAGGGGTGCCAGCCAGGAGCCCATTACCTTGGTGGCCCCGCTCATTTCCAAAATTGCCGCCAGGGCCACGGCGGTGGGCCACACCACAATGGCGGTGATGGGGAAGTGTTTTTTCACCATTTCCTCGCTAATTACTTTTTCCCCTTCTTTATTGGCGGGAATAAAGAACATTATTACGGCTATAAGCAGAAATACCGCGGCCGGCTCGATTTTAAAAGGCAATCCTTTGATAAACGGCTCCAGGAAGGCGATGCCAATGGCAACCAGGAATCCTATCAAAGACACCCACTCGCCTGTATTCATGGGCCCTAATTTCTTTAATTCTTCCCTGTACACATCCCTGCCGCCGGAAAAGGTCTGAACATCGTACTTCATGCCCCAGCGCAGGAAGGCCACTATAAATATGGCTGTGAAAAGGGTGGGCGGTATGGCCCTCATGGCCCAGTCAATAAATGCTATGTTGTGCCCAACTTCCTTCCCCAGCAACTGGTAGACCACCAGGGCCTGACCGCCCCCCAGGGGTGTGCCGAAACCGCCGTGGGATGATCCCCAGGCCAGGGCAATCATTAAATTGGAGGCCGAAAGTGAATTCCACCGGGACTCCACGGTATCAAATCCTGATGCCATGAGGACCGAAGCGGCTATGGGCGCGAAAGCCACTGCCGTTATGGTGTCGGCAACCAAGCAGCTTACCAGGGTAGCCAGTACAAACCAGATGGTAACCTGGTTCCTGGCATTGTTTCCGGAAAACACCAAAACGTTCAGGGCCAGCCTCCGGGCCAGTCCCCAACGTATCCAGGCCGCCGATATAAAGCCGGTGGCCACTATCAGCAGTATCAATTTGTCCACATAGGCCGATACCACCTTACCCAGCGGAAGCACGGGAAATAAAATGGCTCCCAGTATGGGCACCAAAATGGTGTAGTTGATGGGAACTGCCCCACTGACCCAGTAATAAGCTATCCAGAATAAAATTCCAAAACCTACCCTTGCCTCCATGGGACCTAATATTGGCAGGGACAGGGCGATAAAGTACAAAATTGGTCCAATTGCTATTTTCAGACCATTATTATTCCCCAAAGTATTAACCCCTTTCTTATAACAATAGGGTTTAAGGGAAAACCGGAGAATGGAGAAAGTTTTTAATATCTCCGGCTTCCCTGCATGACCTTCGGTTTAGGATTAACCGAAGGTATTATTTATTTTTAAGAGGAAGTACGTTTTATTATATCAGAACACTACACCTTTAGCAGTGTACTGTCTCTTGATACTGAAGTGTTCCTTCCACTGTTTCCAGGCGCGGTAGCCGATGATCAGTTCCTCGTTTGGGTCACCCGCCGGGAATACCCTGGGGGCGTCCGCCTCGCTCCAGATACCTTCGCGCTTTCTTGCCTCCCTTTGGTCCGCAATCCAGTCACGGTAGCTTTCAAACAGTATGTGTCCGCCGGGAGCGTCCAACAGTGCGGCCCTGATTCTTCCGTCCCACTCGCGGTAGCGGTCTATGTCTTCCTGGGTTAATTCTATAGGATCAACATCGTTTTGGTATCCGGACTCCTCCAGTTCCTTACCGGCAACGGCCGCAAACACCCTCTGGTCCCTGATGCTTAAAAGCTGTTTGTGAATACCGATGTATCTGTCACTGGCAGCGTGTCCCAAGGGTTTATGATCTCTGGTGGTCCCCCGCTTTTGACCGATGTCGCCCTTCCAGAAATCCAGCATAATGGGATTAAATTCCTCACCCAGGAACCGGCAAACTTTGACCAATGTGGCCTCAGGCTGCCGTACCAGATCCTCGTACTTTATATCCAGCCACTGATCCGAGCTGAGTTTTTCCCTCCACGGTTTCACAGCGTTCTGGCAGAGCTTCCAGCTTTCTGCCGCGCAGAATATATTGGTGGGCCCAAAGGCTGATTCTATATAGTCCGAGCTGGCATCCCGGCCGTCCCGGACGATGAAAATAAACTGGGCGTTGGGAAAGCACTCTTTTATAGATTCTATAAAATACAGGTTGTGAGGTGTTTTCTGCCCCCAGCGGGGCTTATCGCCATTTTTGCGGGCGAACATTTCGTGCATGGCACAGTAAATACCGGCAAAACTACGTTCCTTTACTTCCATAAGCAGCTCATCCACTGCGGTCCGGGGGTTCAAATCCATCCCCCACAGGTGCCGGTTCAGTCCGAAAAGCATTTCATCGGCCAGGGTACGCAGATTTTCCTCTTTGTTCAAATCTCCGTAGGTATGCAAAAAGGGATAGAATCTGGGAAAAAGCCAGCCCACTTCCGGAACTCCAATACGGGGATGGGCGCCCAGCATGACCATGAGAAGTGTGGTGCCGGATCTTTCGGCGCCAATTACAAATATTGGTTTTTCCTTTAAAACAATAGCCATTTTTTCTCCTTTCCTTCCTGTCAAGACATAGTATCTTAAAAACTCTCCGGGAAACCAGCCGCTTTACGACAATATACCCCGGCCTACACGCAAACTGTTCTCCTTACAACCCTCCCCTCTCTGGGATTGCGCTTTTTTTCACCATCCTTATTGCAGACATAACAGGGAAATCCCCTAACTCCACCGGGCAATATCAAATTGAAACCTGATCAATAATCAATTATAATTATAAATGATTTGTCAGATTATCTGATCTTATCGTCATTTTTACTTTAACATGCAAAGTAATTATTAATCCAATTCCCTGTTGGTATGGATTAATAACTTTAGGGAATATGCTTTTAGGGGGGAACAACGGATGAACCTCGAGCGGCTCAAAATATTTCAGAAGGTGGCTGAACTGAGGAGTTTTACCGGGGCCGCGGAAAGCCTTTACATGACCCAGCCCTCCATTTCCAAGCATATAAAGGCACTGGAGGAATTCTACCACACGGCGCTCTTTGTCCGGACGGGACACGGAATAAACCTCACACCGGCCGGAGACAAGCTGCTGGTGTATGTGAACGAAATAGTCAATCTCTCCGAGGAGGCCCAGAACGCTCTCCAGGAGTTACGGGAGATTACCTCGGAAACACTGCATATAGGAACCAGCATGACGGTGGGGGTTTATTTCCTGCCCGACATGCTGTCCAGTTTCAAAAAAGAATTCCCCAATATTAACGTTTCTGTCATCGTGAAGAACAGTGAGATGGTCTCCGGGGAAATCGCCGCAGGAAAAGTTGACCTTGGGCTGGTGGGGGCGCTGATGAGCAACCCTCCGCTGATATACCTGCCTTTTTGTGCCGAGCGGCTGAAACTGATAGTGGGGTGCAATCATCCCTGGCTGCAGAACCCTCCCCAAGGCCCGGGCGATATTACCAAACAGTTGTTTCTATTGAGAGAAAAGGGATCGGGCATGAGGCACATGCTGGAGAAAAAGCTGGAGGAATACAACCTGAACCTGGAAACGGTAATGGAGCTTTCCAACACCGAAATGATCATAAGGCTGGTGGAAACCGGAATGGGAGTATCAATCGTATCGGAATACGCCGTGGCCAGGGAGCTAAAACTGGGAACCATCAGGACACTGGATCTTCCCTTTATGGAAATAAAAAGATTTTTCTACATGGTATACAGCCGTGAAATCCCCCCTTCCCCCGCCCTGAAAGCCTTTGTTCACTTTATTGAAAAGGGTTATACCGTTAACCCGGAAATATGTGGGGATGCTGGTTCATAAATCTGTTAATGATAAAAATGTGAATAAGATGAATGTTGTTATGGTGCACGGGGGTGTGGAAACCAGTTGCGCCCCCCATTACATTAAAGCTTTACGGGAATCCGCCCTGGCAGGATATAATGCCCTGGGACGGGGATTGGTGGACGCCGCCGAAGAGGCCGTCATGATTCTGGAAGACTGCCCTCTTTTTAATGCCGGCTATGGATCGGTGCTGAACATGGACGGAGAGGTGGAGATGGATGCCTCCGTAATGGACGGCGGTACCGGTAAATTTGGAGCGGTGGCTGCCATCGGATGCGTTGCCCATCCCGTTTCAGTTGCCCGGAAGGTGCTGGAAGACACTCCCCATGTGCTCCTGGCAGGGGCGGGGGCCACAAAATTCGCCCGGTCCAAAGGTTTTCCGCAGATTAACTGCGTGGCCCCCGGAATGTTGGAAGCGTGGCAAAGGGCCACAGACAAAATGTCCCGGGGAATACTGCCAAATGCCAGCCTGTTCACCGGCCTGCCCGAGGAAAATGGGATTGCTGCCTGTGATACCGTAGGTTGCGTGGTAGCCCACAATGGACAAACAGCGGCCGCATCCTCCACCGGCGGTTCCTTTTTAAAGCTGCCCGGCAGGGTTGGTGACACACCATTAATAGGGGGAGGCATATTTGCATCCGGCAGGTGCGCGGTGGTATGCACCGGACTGGGGGAGGCCTTCATGGAAACGCTGACAGCAGCCTACGTTGATTCCCTGCTGGCCCGGGGAATACACCCCCAGGAGGCTGCGGAAAAGGCCATAGAAAGGTTAAACGAAAAGAGAGGGGCGCCCGGAGGGATACTGGTGGCCGACAGCCAGAACCGCTACGGGGCAGCCCACAACACCCGGTCCTTCCCGGTGGCTGTGGTGCTGGGAGGCAGCCTGGCGGAAGATTTCAGCCCCCGGAAAATAGCGGTAAGCGATAGGCGATAAGCTTTTTTTGCGGTTAAAGAAGTTCAATTTTCGTTAAGGAAAGTATGCGCCATATTAAAGTATTAAAGCGCTAAATCACCAAAGCATTTTTATGCAGCCCAGAGTTTTTCCGGTGTCGCTCCTGGGTCACTTGAGGGTCGCAACATGGTCGCTAATGGGTAGGCGGAGCGATTTAAGTCCGGCCTGCATTACTTCCGACTGCAACTGTCTCTAAACTCGGTCGCCAACGGAATGCCGACCGCCTCCAACGCCGCGTCCTTGCGTCGATTCCGGCTTCCGGCTGCGTCCTGCAGCCGGCTCGGCATTCCGTAGGCTCGGTCGTTAAGAGACAGTAGCAGCCTCCGGCACATTCCGCACGGACTTAAATCACTCCCCCTCACTGCATGTCGCTGTGGGGTCGCTTGAGGGTCGCTTTTAAGGCAGCCTGTCACCATTCTGGATTCTGGCTTCTGGATTCTGGATTCCCAAGCGCCCGTCAGGGCGTTTTTTTATCTCAGAAAAATATACCTTTCCAAAGTCCGGTTCCATGGGGACCAGGATGAATTCTCCTCCACTTTATCGTCCAGCGCCTTTGAAAAGGCGTCAACCACTGTGTCCAGCATATCCAGTATATGTATTACGGCGGCCTCCGGAAATTTTGGCTTTTTGGGAGACTGCCATTCGTAGAGCCCGTGATGGCTGGTAATGATGTGAAGTATCTTTAGCCTCAGGTCTCCCGGGAAGGCGTCTTCCCCTTCCAGACTGCCAATCCTCCTGTCCACCTCTCCCACACCGGTGACTATGTGGCCCAACAGCCGCCCTTCGTCGGTGAAATCAATGTATCTGTCGCAACTGTATTCCTGTATCTTTCCAATGTCGTGAAGAATAGACCCGGTGACAAGAAGGTCGGTATCCAGCCTGGGGTAAAGCCTGGAGGCGGACACCGAGGCCCTGGCAACATTCAGGGTGTGCTCCAGTAGTCCCCCCAGGTATGCCTGGTGGTTGGCCTTTGCCGCCGGGATGGTGCAAAAATCAGCCACCCACTTTTCATCCTCAAAGAAGCACAGCAGCAGTTTTCTAAGATGCCGGTTTTTTACCGAGTCAACCATTCCCCTTAGTTCAGCCAGCATTTCCCCTGTATCTCTGGGGGACGACGGCAAAAAATCCCTGGGATTATATTCATTTTCGGAACAAACCCGGTATGATGAAATATTTATCTGTATGGCTCCGTTGTATTCATTGGCATTACCCTTTATTTCCAGCAAATCACCGGTATTGATCATAACAAAGGCGTCCTCGGCCTTCTCCCATATCTTTGCCTCCACCTGCCCTGTGCTGTCCCCCAGAAAAAGAGTCAAAAAGTGTCCGGGCTTGCCTTTGTACGGATTCAGCCTTTTTCCCTTGAGTATAAATTTTGACACAAATTTCATTCCACTTTTTATATCTGCAACATTAACCCTTGACAAATCGCTTCCTCCCCAAATTAAATAAAAAGCCTGATTTATATCATATGGGCCCTCAGGGACGAGAGTGTTCCGTCCAGCTTACCCCCGGCCTCCAGACTCCGTACCAGGGCTTCCACCCTTTGATATCTCTGCGGGTCATTCATATGATCAAGACTCCTGTACTGCCCCCATCTCTTCCCCATCCGGAAATTAACCCTGTCCTTTTCCGGCATTGAAAGGTACCGATCCATTACTGAGATAATGTATTCCTTCTGTTCCGGCAGCTTCCCCTGCACCTCTTCCAGCAGGTTCAGCATGTGATCGCTGACCACCTGGCTGTCTATGCCCTCCAGTTTTTCAATCATCAGCCTTTCACCGGCCACTATCTCATCCTCGGTCTGCTCGGTAAACTCCCCGCATACAAGCTTATGGTACAGGGGAGTCTCCTCCGGTACAGCCAGGGTTCGCAGCCGTATGAAGTGAGGATTGATTTCATTTAGCACCCTGGCGGTTTCCAGAGGGTGTTCCTCAGACCACAGCCTGCCCCCCAGCCCCAGTAATACGTACTCGGAAAGAGAAATCCCGGCCTCCACCACCCGCCTCCCGGCTTCAATGTGATCCCGAGAGGTTACCCCTTTTTGCATAAACCTCAGTACGGCGTCCGATCCCGATTCCATTCCCACATGAATTCTGTTAAGGCCGGCCCCGCCAATTTCCTCCAGTTCCTGCCTGCTTTTTCTCACCAGGGTTGCCGATCTGGCGTAGGAGGTTATCCTCTCCACCGTGGGCAGCTTTTCCTTTAAATACCGCAGTGCCTCCACCAGCTCCGCTGTTTTCATTACCAGCGAATTGGCGTCTTGTATAAAAACTGTCCTGCCGCCCCTGAAAGCCCAGGAGGCCACGTGTATGAAAAGGTGATTACCTTCCCGGTGTATGTCGGCCAGCACATCCCGTTTAATCTCACCGCCGAAGCCCATGCGGAAAGACCTCTCCCTGATTCGGTCCAGTATGTGGGAAACGGTGTCGACATCCCTTTTTATCTCCACCACTGTCCGGCGGGAAAAAGCTTCATCACTGTATGTGCCGCAGAACAAACATTTGTTCCACGGGCAGTTCCTGGTAAATCTTAAAAGAAGGCTTTCCGCCTCACTGGGAGGTCTTATGGGACCCTGTTCAAAAATCACCCGCAACACCTCTTTTTATAACATCTCTGTCACCGGCGCAATGTGACCAATTACCGGTGGATCAAACTATTCAACAAAAACCTCTGAACTTCCTCCCTGAAAAAGGCAAGGCAATATTACTTTTACAAAGGGTGCAAAACCCTTCTTTCTTCTTCAATGTCATTGTTTACCAGCCGGCAGGACCGGATCACCGCCATTTCCCCAAACAGCCATTCAATGGCGGCAAAACCCGGGTAGTCTCCATTCCTGGTTCTTTCCGAAAAGGTGGGGCTCTGTACGGCAAAGCACCGGCCACGCCCTTTATCCAGCCGGACCGAGTCAAAACTGTGCTGGTGCCCCCAAAGAAATAAATCCGCCCCGGCGGCGGAAAAAAGTTTTATTACATTATCCGCCCCCGTCATTGCCTTATGTAAATTATTTTCAAACCTTACCAATGGATGATGACAGAAAACCACCTTTAAATGACCGGCAGGCGTTGCCTGCAGTATCCCTCTGGCCCTGGCCCGCTGACTGTCGGTCAGATAACCGTTAACAAAGCCGGCGGGATTGATGCCGTGGGCCGAGTTCAGTCCAAGAATCAAACAGCCCGGCCCCCGCACACAGGGATCTATGGGCCTGTCGATAATCTCCATCCACCTGTGGTATTTTCTCCCGGTAAATTGCCGGCCCACCGACATAACATTCCCCCAATATCCTATGTCGTGATTGCCGGGAACTACGGCTACCCTGGCTCCCGCTGACTCCACATCCCTTATCCAAGCAGCGGCGCCTTGATACTCCTCTTTACCCGCCCTGGAGGTCAAATCGCCGCTGATCAGCACGTAATCCATACCCTCTTTGGCAATCCATTTTTTTAAAAGGCTGACCTCCTGCGAATAATCCCTCTGGCTGAAATGTATATCTGTGAGGTGAAGCAGCGATACTTTGCCGGGCATGCCGACTTCTTGCCCGGGAATACGCAAATCCTCATCCCAGCATAAACCGCAAACCCTTTTGTTATCAGCCAGGTGCTCCCGGTGGGTTCTGTGCAAACAGACAGCGCAGCGCCTTCCGCCATTTCCTTTATATAACCGGCCAACCCTGCCCCCGCAAACACGGCAGTACTTTTTGGCCTCATACCTGTCCGTACTGGCTTCATAACCTAAATGGATCTTCTCACCAGATGGTCCTTTGGTCCCCATAATCTCCACCACGGTCTTTTTGCCTCCACAAAACTCACTACCGCCCATTCCTTCTTAACCACGGCATTTTCCGGGCCCGGTATTTCTCCCCCCACCGGATCAACCCCGGAATCGTTCCCATGAAGCAAAAGGGATTGTTCGGCCGTATTCCCATTGGGGATATTGATTTCCGGGTTAATAGTTTCCGGCCGTTCTTCCTGGACGGCCATCTCTGACGCCTCGTACTGGGTCGCCGGTTCTGCTGAGATATCTCCCGGGGATTCCGGCTGCGCCAGAGACAGAGGAGGATCACAGCAGCATTCTGCCATCCCTCCCGCCTCTGCCGCCATTTCTGCAGGAGAATTCTCCCCGGCCTGATCCGGCGTTATAAGAAACAGCCTGTCTTTTAAAACCGAAAGCTCAGCCCTTAGTTCCTGCAACTCGGTTATGGTACGGATTAATATATCCTTCTCTTCATTTTTCTTAAAACCCAACCCAAACATATAATCCCTCCATAATTTAACATTACTTATTATATTTGCCAGCAATTAAAATACTCCTGCATTTTTGTCCGGAGGGTGTCCTGCCGGGAATGGAGCATTCCCGGTCTATGTGCCGGGCCTGTTTATGCCTGTAATCTTTGTGAGACGTTTGCGATATGACGCCGGGCCGCTATCCCACACCGGGCGATAGCCCCCGGAGCTGCTGCCCGGAACGAAATAATTTCTTACTACTCCCTTTATAACTTTTCTGGCCAAATTGTTTCCCCCTTTGTATTTAGACTATATCAGTTATTCTCCCTGACAAAGAAATATTTATTTAGAAAATGAACTGTCAACAGAGCAGGAATTTAAATCCCACCGTAGAAAGTAAAATATTCAGGGCCGTTTTAAGTCGATAGCAGACAGAATAAATATTACAGACAGGAGAAGGGAGAGGTTCCAATGACCGCAGAACCCAAAAAATTTAAATTCAGTTTTCGAATCAATGCCCAGGCATGCATGGCATGCGCCGCCTGCGAACTGGAATGCAGGGACGAGGCCGTTTTCATCGATGATACCGTAAACTACGCCATAAACCAGGAAAACTGCAAAAGGTGCGCGCGCTGTCAGCGGGCCTGCCCCAGCGGGGCGGTAGAGAAGGTAATGAATGCCTAGCAAAAAAAACCCCTACTGAACAGTAGGGGAATATTTTTCACTATACACTTTTATACGAAAGGATGGGCGTCTATGCCACGGGATTGCGGCAGTTGCGGGGGCTGTGACAGCGATTGCAAAGCCCCTGAATACATAAATTCCGATGGGTACTCGGCAGTGCAGTGTCCTGCCTGTGAAACCGAAATCGTCATTGACAGGTCCTCAAACCTGAAAAAAGTTTCGTGTGAGCAATGCGGCACGGCAATAAAAATTGTACCGGTACTGCTTAACTAAAATGGGTATGCGTAAAAAGATTGGTTATTGGTTAATAGCTTCAATAAAAACAGCTCTGACCGATAAATTCCCTGATAAGTGAGTTGGAGGGAACCTCGTCGCAGGGCAGGGTGTTGAAAAAGCTCAGTATTTTCAAAAGTCTCCTGGCCTCGGAATACTGCGGGTAATACTTGGTAACCCCGTCTAAGAGTGGCTTCACGAACCCCTTCAACCCCGCCAGCTCATAAACCAGGGCTGAATTAAACATGGCGTCGGCCTCCTCCTGGAAGGGGAAAATGTTCTTCTCCTCCCCCCTCCTGACCATGGGCCATCTCTCCAGGGTCTGAACGGCGCTATAGCCCCTGTAATTATAGTCCCTGACCATCCGCCTTAGAAGCCTGAGGTCTGTTGTGTGAATACGGTTCTGGTTATCCAGGGACAGGTGAGTAATGGCGCTGACATATACCTTGAACTTCCGCCCCTTGGGAATGGATGAGGTCAGCCGGTCATTCAGCCCGTGAATGCCTTCCACCAGAATCAGATCATACCGGTTCAGTTTTAATTTCTCACCCATATACTCCCTCTGTCCGGTCTTAAAATTATAACGGGGGAGTTCTATTTCCTCTCCCTGTATTAACTTGATCAGGTGTTCATTGAAAAGGGGCCGGTCTATAGCCTCCAGGCTTTCAAAGTCATACTCTCCCCTTTCGTCCCGGGGAGTTTGTTCTCTGTTAACAAAATAATCATCCAATGATATGGCGTAGGGGGTTATTCCGTTTACCCTTAACTGTATGGACAGCCTTTTTGAAAATGTGGTTTTCCCGGATGAGGAAGGCCCTGCTATCAGTACTATCCTTATTCTGTCTATATTGGATACGATCATGTCGGCAATCTGGGATATCTTTTTTTCCTGAAAGGCCTCGGCCACCCTGATCAGATCGCCCGGATCTCCCCTTTCCAAAACCCTGTTCAATGAAACGACGTCCCTTACCTTTAGTACCTTTCCCCATTTTTCAGCCTCGAAAAAGACATTGGGCAGCTTGGCCAGCTCGATATATTCCGGTAAGGAAAGAGGGTCATCCTTCCTGGGAAGCTCCAAAATAAAGCCCGGCAGATAAAACCTCAGCCTGAAGTGTTCTAAAATGCTCAAACGGGGCACCACCGGCCCAAGTGTATAGTCATAAAAATCACCGCATTTGATCAGGTTAACCATGGGGGAATCCCAGTGGGAAAGAAGTTCAACCTTGTCCTTTATACCCCTCTCCCTGAAAAAAATTATAGCTTCCTCCAGGGAAAGAGACAGTCTTTCAAAGTTTTCACAGCCGCTTATAACAGACCTCATTCTTTTCTCAATTTTTTCTATATCCGAACCCTTCAGAGGCCTTTTAATCCTTATCTCACCGTAAATGGCGTTGGCCAGGGAGTGCTGGATAACCACCACACAGTCCGGTAAAACCTCCCGGGCCGCCCTGTTTAAAACCGTTATCAGCCCGCCCTGGTATACCCTCATTCCTTCGTCACTTTCCAGGTCCACAAACTGAAGATTGCAGTCTCCGTTTAATTCTGTTTTAAGATCCTCAAGGGAATTATTAATCCGAACGGCCACCACCGGTGATCGTCGGGATTCTTTATCAAATTTAGTTGCCTCCTCAACCGTGGAGCCGGCGGCTATTTTGAAAACTCCCGATCCCGGAATACTGACACTGATTAGTTTTTCGCCCGGTAGCGACTGATTTTCCATTGCAGTCATGTTTTTCCCCTCCGATTCTGTCAATGGCTGATTATACAATTATATAATTAACGAGTATTTTCTACAAACGGAAAAATAAAGGGGCGGAAAAAATTAATATGTTGCGCCAACTGCTTTATGGCATTGAAAAGCCGCAAACCATTTGCAGCACTTAAATCCCCGCATTCAAAAAAACTTTGTTTAATACCAGTCAATATCAATATACGGCAGTTTAGGCCAAAATCATTGAGCGCTTTTTATCTGGATTATATAATTAATTTTGGATACGTAAAAAAGGGGGGGACAGAATGAATCCGGCGGAGAAGGCTATTGAGGTCATCACCACTATTCTGGACAAATACACCGATCAGATGGATCTGCTGGATATTATTGAAATAGTTGACAACCTCCGAATTATTCTTGAGAACACAAGCTGTGAAGAGATAAATATAAATACCAATTGCGAGGGGGGATTAGCGTGTCAATAGACAGCACAGAGATTCACTCGGAAGTGAGGGAACTGGAGGAAATCATATCCCTTATCCAGGGTGTCAGTGATGTCGTAGTAATTTCAGTACACCAGTCTTCAGGAGACTCATTATTGCGGGCCTTTGTGGAGACTGAAGAAAACAACGGCTTGAACGCACAATCGATAATTAACTACTGTCTTAGGAAATCCACCCGCAAATGCGCCCCGGTTTCCGTAACCTTCGGAAAAATACCCAGAACTCCGTCAGGCAAGGTTGCCCGGCAGGTTTTACTGGAACAGTTCGCAGTCTCATAAAGACAGGTTTCATACAAAAACCGGCCCCCCACAGGCCGGTTTCTGCTTTGTCTATTTGATTTGACTCTTAAACGTGAGGTGAAAGATTTTTTTGTATCCTGCTCTTCTGCATTTTCACATACCGGGAAATCATTATTCTGTATATCTGATCTATCATTTCCGGATCGGCCCCCTTCATGGCCGCAATGGCGCGAACCCTCCTGAGCACCTCTTCCTCCCTGCCGGCGTCCCTGACGCTTTCAGGATCCTTTTTAAAGTTGCCAACCTTTTCCACCAGCCTGGTTCGAATTCCGATAAGGTCCACTATCTGGCTGTCCACCAGATCAATTTCAGCCCTTGCCTCTTCCAGCGATACCGTTCCGGGGGAGGATTCCTTTTCAGGTGGCGACACCGATCTGTCCATGGGATAGGATCCCAAAATTCTCAGGTATTCAGCCTTGCCGGACAGGGCCTTTATGGCTTCGCCCACACTATCGTCATCCCGGTGTCCTTCCAAATCAATAAAAAACATGTACTGACCCAGCTTTTTCTTGACAGGTCTGGATTCTATCCTGGTGAGGTTTATTTCTCTCAGAGTAAACTCCCTGAGAATTCCATACAAAGCTCCAGGTCGGTCCCTGGCAATTACAATAAGCGATGTCCGGCAGTCCGGGGCGGGGCCGGCATCTTCCCTGGACAGGATTATAAAGCGGGTGGCGTTATCACTGCTGTCCTGAATGTCTGCCGCCACCATTTCCAGGCCATAATCCCTGGCTGCAAGATTAGTCCCTATAGCCGCCCAAGGCTCCCCGGAAGCGGCCACCATACTGGCAGCCTGGGCCGTGCTGCTGGTATCGGCGGTTTCTGTTTCCGGAAGGCGGTTCGCCAGATATTCCCTGCACTGTGCCAGGGCCTGGGGATGGGACAGCACCTTTTTAATGTCAGAAATGGCGGTTCCGGACCTTACCAGAAGGTTGTGACGGATATTCATTATAACTTCGCCCCGGAACTTTATGCCGGGAGACTGGGCCACCAGGTCAAGTATCTGGTTTACCGCCCCTTCAATGGAGTTTTCCAGTGGAACAACCCCCTCGTCCAGCTGTCCTCTTTCCACTGCCGCCACTATTTGAGACATATTCCGGCAGCAGATGAGATCAGCCGGAAGGTTGCCGGCATATTTTATGGCAGCCGCCTCGGTGAAGGTTCCCGAAGGCCCCAGATAACCTACTTTTTTCATTTTGATCCCCCGTCTTTAGACTAATCTGCCAACTGCCGCCGCCACTGCCTTTATGTCTCCAGCCAGTTTACTGAATTCCTCCGGGCTGAGGGATTGATGGCCATCACACAGCGCCTTCTGTGGTTCAGGGTGTACCTCCACTATCAGTCCATCGGCTCCGGCGGCCACAGCCGCCAGGCTCATGGGTCCCACCAGCTTCCTCAAACCGGTGGCATGGCTGGGATCCACCACCACCGGAAGGTGTGAAAGACTCTTAACCATAGGTACCGCACTAAGATCCAGGGTGTTCCTGGTATAGGTCTCGAATGTTCTTATACCACGCTCACAAAGTATTATGCCGGCGTTACCTTCACTGGCTATATATTCCGCAGCCATAAGCCATTCTTCCATGGTGGCCGAAAGCCCCCTTTTCAAAAGAACCGGGTAACCAGCCCTGCCCACCGCCTGAAGCAGCCGGAAATTCTGCATATTTCTGGCGCCTATCTGAACCATATCCACATATTTAAGGGCTGTTTCCAGGCTCTGCAGGTCGATAATCTCAGTTACCGTGGCCAGCCCGTATTGTTTTGCCGCATCCGACAATATCCTGAGGCCTTCTTCCTCCAGTCCCTGGAAGCTGTAAGGAGAGGTTCTGGGCTTGAACGCCCCTCCCCTCAATATACCGGCTCCAGAAGCTTTTACCGCCCCGGCAGCCGCAAACATCTGCTCCGGGGTTTCCACGGCGCAGGGGCCGGCCATCAAAGCCAGACTGCGGCCACCAACCTTTACGTTTCCAACCTTAACCACCGAGTTCCCATCAACAGCCTCCCTGCTGACCAGCTTGAAGGGCTTCATAATGGGAACAACACTAATCACTCCGGGCATTACCTCAAGGCCCATGGAGGATATTGACCCCCGGTCCCCCACTGCGCCAATTACTATTCTCTCCACACCTTTTATAAGATGCGCATGCAGCCCGCTGCTTTCCAGTTTATCCACCACTGCGGCTATATTTTCCTCAGGGCTTTTTATGTCCATTACAATAATCATAGCTTTCCCGGCCCGACCCCGCTAAAGCGCAGGCTTTCTTTGCCGGGTCACCTGCCTTTCTTTAATTTGATGAATTTTATAAAATAAAAAAGCCCGCAATTCCACCCGTAGGGACGAAAGTTGCAGACTTCCGCGGTACCACCCTTGTTGGTCCGAAACCGGACCCTCTTAAAAAAGGTACTGAAAAAATTACCCCGGATAATAAAAAAACCTTCCATCCCTGTTCAGGGACGGAAAGCCTTGTTATCCGTGTTACCACCCTAATTGGCCGCCTCACGGCGCCGTCTTTCATGACGTTCCGGATAAGGCTAGCCCACTTATAAGGTACGGGAAATTGATCCGATACCCCTTCCCTTTAACGCAGGAATTGCGGCCCAGCCTACACACCGGCTGCCTGGTTTTTCAGGCGGTGGCTTCAGCCTGCATCTCCGGAGAGAACTTCTGCGGGTCATACCCTGAAGACGCTTACAGTCGGTGACGTCTCCTCCCTTAAGGGTTGTTTCCAGCCTACTTTTCTCCTTCATAGATTTTTTAGCAACTTTTAATTATATCTGTAATATACTATTCGAAGGGGGAAAAATCAAGTCAATTTTATCCGGAATTAATAATATTTTTTTAACGGGCTGTGCTATTCAACGTTATTATTCTGCCATTTATTAATTTTAACAACTTTTTAACTGTCAGTTCATTGACTTATTATAAAAATGGCATATAATTCAAATAACACAGTGTTGTAATATTCACTGTAAATATTCTATGAGGGGGGGTACCAAATGACAAAAGAGCTAATCGACCAAATTCTAAAAGACATTGGTCTGGAAAGTATTGATTTCGACGCCGAAACGGAAGACCGCTAGAATTTTGTTACACACCGGAAGTAGATTGTGTTTAAATACAAAATCTGCGATTGGAGGTAATACAGGTGCAGTCTAAAGCTAAAGGAAAATGAACGGGGGTAGGCAAAACAATTGTTGCCTGCCCCCGTTCATTTTTTCATCCGGAGATAACTAAAAACCCTCATGCTGCCTCCTCAACCCAGAGATTCCCCCAGGCACAGGCCCTTTACCGTTACACCATCAATTCTTTCCAGATCCTCCTCCAATCCGCGGTACTCCTTTTCTTCGGCCTGCATGGCGAGGGTTATAATTCCCCTTTCCCTGCCGGGATCAGGTATGCCGCAACGCATCAAAATCCTGGAACCAAACCTGGTAAGCACCTCCTGCACCTCGGGACCGTGCACCGCCCTTTTTTCCACCAGTATGCCAACCACCCTTATGTCTCTAGCCATGCCAAAACCTCCATCAATATTGGTGTAAATATTATAACCAAAATGAGGAAGGCATATCATCCTTAAATAAAGAATTCAGAATCCAGGAGTCAGAATAGAATAAATTCATAGCCCCTGTGGATATGCACCGCACAGGCAAAGTTCATGGGCTCTTATCAGTACACAGAAAGGTTTTTTCGGGGACTCATTGTTTTTATCAAAAATATACCGGTCAAAAAACCGCCCACATGGGCCCACCAGGCAACTGCGTCGGCGGATCCTCCAAGGGAAGCCGTGCCGTTAAAAATCTGAAGCACAAACCACAAGGCCAGGAATATAACTGCCGGGATCTCCACTATGGTAAAGAATATTATTATGGGAATTAGAGTCAGCACCCGGGCCCGGGGAAAGGCTACAAAATAAGCCCCCAGCACCCCGGCCACAGCCCCGCTGGCCCCTATGACGGGCACCTCGGAAAAAGGACTGGAGATTATATGGGCTATGCTGCCGGCTACACCCACAGCCAGGTAAAAAAAGAGGTACTTCAGGTGGCCCAGACGATCCTCCACATTATCCCCGAAAACCCACAGGAAAAGCATGTTGCTCAGAACGTGCATCCATCCGCCGTGTAAAAATATTGCCGTTATAAACGTAATCATAGAGACATCCAGGGGAGACCCACTTAGTACCAAATGTGTCACATTTGACGGAATAAGTCCCATATTATAAAAAACCACATTCAGCTCTCCGGGCGGAATCATTATCTCCCTTATAAAAATATATATATTCAACGCTATCAAAATCCAGTTTATAAAGGGAGTTGTTCTGGGCCTGACACTGTCTCTAAGCGGGATCACGGTAAAACCTCTTTTCGGATAGTTGTAGGGGGTCAGAATCCAGGAGCCAGAATCCAGAATAAAACGAACAGACTGAGTTATTAGACCTGGCAGTAGTATTATACCGGCTGCACACTATTATTAATTTCTCTGTCCGGTAATATTTTCTCCTAAAATATATTGACCTTTAAGTCTTATTATAAACCGTTACCGGTTTTTTGGGTGAATAAAATAGACGCCTGAAAATGCTCCGGCGGCTATCAGTCCTGCATGAATTCATGCAATTCTATTCTGGATTCTGAATTCTGGATTCTGGATTCTTCTTTCACGGAATTACCTTATTGAGAGGATACTCTATAAGGTCCTGGGCGCCCATTTTACGGAGCGGGGGAATAAGATCCCTGACCATCTTTTCGTCCAGCACCACCTCCACGGCCACCCAGTCGCTGTTGTATAACTGAGAGACGGTGGGGTGCTTCATGGCTGGCAAAACCGACAGCACATCGTTTATTCTGTCCCCGGGAACATTCATCTTGAGCCCAACCTTGGAATCAGCCTTGAGGGCCCCCTGCAGCAGCACCGATAAATTTTCCAGTTTTTCCCTTTTCCAGGGATCCTCCCAGGAGCGGCGGTTGGCGTGCAGCTTGGTGTTTGATTCCAGTATCGTGGCTATTATCCTGAGGTTGTTTGCCTTTAGAGAGCTTCCCGTTTCTGTCAAATCTGCGATGGCATCCACCAGATCCGGCACCTTAACCTCGGTGGCGCCGTAGGAAAACTCCACGGTGGCGCCGACACCGTGTTTTTCCAGGTAATTTTTGGTAACCTTAACCAGTTCGGTGGCGATTCTTTTTCCCTGAAGGTCATAGACCGATTTGATATTGCTGTCGTTGGCCACCGCCAGCACCAGCCTTATGGGGTTATTGGTCTGCTTGGAGTACATCAGGTTGGCCACTTCCACCACATCGGCCTCATTTTCCAATATCCAGTCAAGACCGCTTAATCCTGCGTCCAAAACCCCTTCATTGACATACCTGGGTATCTCCTGTGCCCGCATCAGCACAACCTCTATCTCCGGATCGTCAATGGCCGGAAAGTATGACCGGCTTCTCACTGATATATTAAAGCCCGCCCTTTTAAAAAGCTGAAATGTGGCCTCCTGAAGACTACCCTTGGGCAGCCCCAGTCTAAGTTTATTCATGCTGAAAATTCCTCCAAAACTCTTTACTGCTTTAACGCTTTATCTTATTAAAGCACCATAGAAACATTATAATCTCCCCTTCAAAAGGGTGTCAAGCACTTTTTTTAGATAACCAGCACTTCCCCATTCCAAAAAAGATATATATACTTCTCCCTGACCTTCTTTCCGGTCAGCATCTCCAAAGCCCGGGCGTAATAGCTGATTTGCAGCCTGTACCTCTCCCTGATCGTTTCAACTTTGCCGACAGGCGCATAGTCGGTCTTGTAATCCAGCAGTACAATTCCATCCGGCTCCTCAAAATAGCAGTCGATAACTCCCTGCAGCAGCAGCGTCTCACCCTGATAGGCCTCGCCCCGCATATCGGGGTACAGCTCATGGCAGGGTATTTCCATATTGAAGGGCACTTCCCGGTTGACACTTTCTGAGGCCAGCAGCCTGCTGCCCAGGGGTGATTCAAGGAAACGCCGGATTTTGTCCACATCCACACTTTTTGCCTGCTGCTCTGTGAGCAGGTCCTTGGCGACCATTTCCTCTATCTGCGCCTCCATATCAACCTGTTTATAATTCAGCCGCTGCATGACAAAGTGCAGGACAGTCCCGGCCTCTGCGGCGCTTAAGCCCTTCTTCTCCTCAAGGAACAGGGGTTTCTTGACCAGTGCCGGAAGGTACCCGGAAAAGGCGCCGGTTTCCCCCAAAAGCTCAGCGTCAAAACGCCTCTTCAGCTCGGTTACCGAAACCTTGGCGGGCACCTTCGAGGCCTTTTCGTACTGATATTCCCAGCTCAGCCTGCCGGCGATTTCTTCCGGGAAAGCATCGGCTTGCTCTGCGGTATCCAGTCCGTCCAGCCATTGGATAAATTGGCTTTGGTCATGCTCTTTGGCGGTTTTGCCGCTCAATACATCGCTTTTATTCCATATCCGGATGCCCCATACCGATGGGTCTTCAATCAGAAGTCCGCCGAACCGGCTTCCTATTCCGGCGCTTTCCCTAAAAACCCCGCAGTCTTTGTGTCTTAGCAGTGCGGGCACAATCCAGTCAAGGTAACTGCCGCCTTTCAGCATTTCATAGGCTGGCAGCTTATGCTCCGGGACATCGGCACATTTAGCCCATTTTGCCGCAGCTTTGGGAACATCTCTGACCGCTCCGGTGATGATCAGCTTTTCCCGGGCCCTGGTCAGGGCGACATAGAGTATCCTCATTTCCTCGGAAAGGGTTTCCGCTTTTATCTTCTCCCGGATAGCCTGCTTTGGAGCGGACGGGTAGGAAAGCCTTCGCCTGTGGTCAACCACATCGGGGCCGAAGCCGAGCTCCTGGTGCAGTAAAATGCTTTTATTCATGTCCTGCAGGTTGAATTTCTTACCGCAGCCGGAAAGGATCACCACCGGGAATTCCAGGCCCTTGCTTTTGTGGATGCTCATTATGCGCACCACATTGTCATTCTCGCCAAGTATTTTGGCGCTTCCCATGTCCCCTTTGCTGCTTTTTAATTTGTCAACAAAGTTTATAAAATTGAACAGACCTTTGTAGGCCGTTTCTTCAAACTGCCTTGCCCTCTCAAACAAAATACGCAGGTTTGCCTGCCGCTGCTCTCCTGCCGGCATGGCCCCCACCGTTCCGAAGTAGCCCGTTTCATTGTAAAGCTGCCACAGCAACTGGTCGGTGGCCATGTACAGCGACATGTCCCTCCACCTTCGCAAATCATTCAAAAATGAAGCCGCCTTTTTTGCCGCCTGGCTTTCACCGCCTTGCGCCAATACCTGCAAGGCATCATAGAGCGCTGCTTTCCTGCGGGCCAGGCGCAGCTCGGCCAGTTCATCGGTGGTGAAGGAAACAATGGGAGACCTGATCACCGACAGCAGCGGAATATCCTGCAGCGGGTTATCAATGATTTGCAGCAGCGACAGAATCACCTGTACTTCAGAGGTTTTAAAAAAACCGGCGCCTGTATCGGCAAAAGCCGGAATTCCCCGCATCGCCAACTCTTCCATAAAGACATCAGACCATCTCCTCACAGTCCGCAAAAGAATGACCATATCCCGGTAGTCCGCTTTTCGGTATGCCTTCCTGCCCCTATCAAATATGCGGAACTCTCTCCCCTGGTCATCCGGCTGCATAAGCTCCCGTATTCGTTTTGCCGCAAGCCGCGCTTCACACTGAATACTGTCCAGCATTTCCTCATCATCCGGCTCTTCCTCTGCGGATTCCTGTTCTTCACCGGATAACTCTTCCTCGGAAATAATGTTCCCGCCGCCCCCGGTTTGTATCAGATGAAATTCGGCTGCCCCCCCTGCCACAGTCGTTTCCTTATCATTTTCTGCGAAAACCGCTCCCGGATTCAAGGCTTCAATATCGGTATAATCCAGTTCTCCCACACTGACCGACATGATCTGCTGGAAGATGAAATTGACGGCATTGACGATCTCTTTACGGCTTCTGAAGTTCTTGAACAGCAGTATTTTTCTGAAGGGATTTCCCTTCTCCGTGGAATAGCTGCTGTACTTATCAAGGAACAGCTCGGGCTTTGCCTGCCTGAACCTGTATATGCTCTGCTTAACATCTCCAACCATAAACACATTGGGCTTAGCGGTGTCCGCCCTGGAAACCATGCTTATCATTATTTCCTGTATCAGGTTGCTGTCCTGATACTCATCCACAAGAATTTCAGCATAACGATCTCTGTAACCTAACGCTGCTCCGGAGGGGCTGATCTCTCCATGCTCATCCTTTTGG
The DNA here is from genome assembly GCA_000961585.1 of Peptococcaceae bacterium BRH_c4a. Taxonomy (GTDB): domain Bacteria; phylum Bacillota; class Desulfotomaculia; order Desulfotomaculales; family Desulfocucumaceae; genus BRHc4a. Next base: position 40,950 of record LADN01000033.1, read on the forward strand.
GATAGTATTTCAAGACAGAAGTGTTCCAGGTCATTAAAATCAACCACCGATTTTTGGCTTTTCTTTGCGGAGTATCTTTCGCCAAAATCCGACACCAGCCCGGCAAGACACTTCATAATCGGGTACATGGCTTTCATGTCATTCAGTATTTCGGCGGAATCGGCGGTAAATGTTTTTTCTTTCATTCTTTTAATCCGGGCCTTAACGTCATCCCTTATTTTTTTAACATATTCCTGCTTTTCCTTGTCGGCATCCTTGCCTGCGGAAGGCAGGCGCTTGAATTCCAGGCTCTGGATCGCTCCATAAACCGCATCCCATTTTGTGCCGCTTTCATCTGTACATACCTTGGACAGCGCATCCAGGCTGGACAGGTCCTCAAGGTAAACGTTCAGATATTTTTCAAGACCTGCCGCATACTTTAAAATATCCGCCGCCCGGGCGATCATTTCTTTCAAGCCGCAAAGCTCAAGCATGACGGAATTCAGCAGCACCCGCCCCCATGGGGTATCTCCAAAATCCAGCCCTTCAGGGGCATTAAAGCTTTCGGTCATTCCATCAAGCCATTTTTCCGGCCATGGACTGCTCTGGATAAAGCTGAACAGGTTCAGCACCATGTCCTGCACTGCCTGGTCATCCCTGTTCCCGCCATAGCACTCCAAAAGTTCGAAGAAATCCCCATTTTCCTCTTTTTCATATTGGTCTTCGAACAGATCATTCAAAACCTCCAGCTTCATCAATGCAGCTTCGGTTTCATCGGTGATCCGGAAGCCGGGGTCGATATTGATACTCTGAAAATTGCTGCGGATCACCTCCAGACAAAATGAGTGGATGGTGGTGATACTGGCTTTATTTAACAAGGTCAGCTGCCTTTGAATATTTTTTGAACCGGGATTTTTCTCTAAAACCGCCGATATGGCTTCGGCAATTCTCTCCCTCATTTCAGTGGCAGCCGCATTGGTGAAGGTCACTATCAGCAGTCTGTCTATATCCACAGGATTCCCGGGGTCTGTTATCTTCCGGATGATTCTCTCCACCAGCACGGCAGTTTTTCCTGCCCCTGCAGCCGCAGCCACCAGAAGGTTACAGTCTTTTCCGGTGATGGCCTCCCATTGTTCACCTGTCCAATTGGTATTTTCCTTCATCACAGTTTCCACCTTGTCCTATCAAACATTTTGGCGCATGGTCCGGTGCGGCGCATATCACGGTTTACCATATTCACCCATCAGGCTCCAGACCTCTGCGTCCTCCCGATCATAAAACAGCTTGAAGGTGTTCTCTTCCCTGGCGGTATCAAACTGGCACACTGCGGAAAAGCCGCAGTATTGGCAGGATGTGATTTCTTTTTTCTTGTACGGTTTTATAGAAACATTCCCTTTCATGATCTCCTCACACAGTTTTTTTAACAGCTTCCTTACATATTTCCGGAGCAGCTTGAACTGCTCCGGGGAAGCTGCCGAGGATTTGCCCAGGACATCTCCCTTATTGATTCTGGCCGGGATAATCAGTGAAGCCCCTTCAATGGTGTGATCCATTTCCCTGATCAGCTTCACATCGGCCAGCAGCAATCCCTTCATTTTGAGCTGCCGCATGATGGCCTGTTCGATTTCTTCCCCGGTGATCTTGCCATTCCCTTTCACAATGGGGTCATCAATCCTAAAGTAGAGCACACCTCCCGGAAGAACAGGCGGAGTGATATCCAGGCTGTTTTCCCGGATGGCGTCCAGATAGGTGATTAACTGAACCTGAAGCCCGTAAAATACATCCGACAGCCTGAAATCCCTGCTGCCCGATTTATAGTCTATAATCCGGAGGTAAGTGCCTTCTTCGGTTTTCAGGGCGTCCACCCTGTCAATCCTTCCGGTTAAGAATATCTTTTCTCCTGATTCCAGTTCAATGGTAATGGGGGGGAATTTTCTATCATCACCATCCCCAAAGTCCATTTCATAGCCGACGGGATTGAAGCCGCCGCGCCGGATATGCTCGGCAATAAGCCAGACAGCCCTTGAAATTACCCTCTTCAGCCTCAAGGTGAGGGCAGTGTATCTTTTTGATCCGGACAGACCTGAACCCTGCATCTTTTCCAGCATTTCATCCACAATTCCGGAAACCTTTTCTCTACACCATTCCCGGTCAAATTCCCGCCAGGAAATGTTCTGTTCAGCAACCTGCCCTGAGAACCTTTCAATCACGGCATGCATAAAGGTGCCTACGTCGGGCGGACTCAGGCGGTATATTTTTCGTTCCCTGGCGCCCAATCCATACTGAACATAATAGGCGAAAGGGCAGGCGGTATATTTCTCCAGTCTGGATACGCTGGAATAAGCAGGCTCTCCGTAAAGCAAGGCGATTTTGTCCCTGCTGACCGGTTGGGCAATATTTTTATACCTAAAGGCAAAGCGGGCAGACTGACATTTCGGCTGCCAGTCCTCCTGTGCGGCAAACCAGCGGTATACTCCCTGCCACAAGGGCCTTATGTCCTTTCCATCCGCTTTCCTCCGCAGGGCGGACACCATATGCTTAAAGGCCGGAGTCTTTCCTGTCACCAGTTCCATTTCAGCCTTATCCGATTCAGGCTTTAAAATATTGCCGGCTTCGGTTATCGCCGGAAAAAGCTTCCGAAGCCTGGATATAATAATTGATGGCCGCATTGTTCGACCTTCGTGGTCGGCAATGGGCCAGCTCAACCTGAGATAGTTTCCCGCGGTGGTCAACGCCCTGTATACCAGATATTGCTCGTCAAAGGCTTTGGTCCTTGTATCACTGGCCAATTCAATACCGGCATTGTTCAGGGCCGCCCTGTCCAGGTCTGATAGGATGCCTTCTTCGGCTGCCGATGAAGGGAACACACCGTCATTGGCGCCAAGGATATATAACGCTTTGACCTCATGGCTTTTTGAACGCTCCACGCTTCCCACCAGCACCTGGTCAAGGGAAGCGGGAATCAACCCCGCCTTGTATTCTCCAAGACCTACCCTGATAATATTTGAAAACCTTTCTATGCCAAAGGTTTCATCCCCCATAACCTCAACAGTCTGGTCAAAGACCTCCATTACTATATTCCATACCTGAGAGTATTCATTGGCAAGGCTTAACTTACCGCTTTTTCTGAATTGGTCAATACTGGCTTCAATTCTCCCGGGCACTCCGGTGACGCAAAGGAAATCATACAGTGCGCCGCAAATTTCAGAGGCTTTTTTTCTGCCTCTGGTTTTCTTTCTAAATTCCAGCAACGGCCCGCAAATATCATATCTTACTTTATTAATTTCATTGAGCCATCTGTCTTGACCGCTCAAGTCTCTTTCGTCGGGAATCAGGCCGGGGACCATATTCCAGTCCTGCCCGCCGGTCCAGCGTCCGCCCCGGATGCCGCAGGCCAGAACATAGTTTTCAAGCCTGTCGATACTGCTCCTGTCAACCCCTGTCAGGCCGGTTTTAAGGTAGCGAAATACTGCTTCGTAAGACCAATTCTCATTGAAAATGTCCAGCATGGACAGAATCAGTCTGACCAGCGGATTATTTGCGATGTCTATTTTTCTGTCAATAAAACAAGGTATTTCGTACTCTGCGAAGATGACTTCAATAAGCCGGTCATAGGCCGCCAGATTTCTTGTCACAACAGCAATGTCACGGTAGCGCATTCCTTGGTCCCTGCACAGCCGGACAATTTCCCGCGCGGCAGCTTCAATTTCTGAGAATATATTGACTGAGGAAAACAAGGAAATATCCCGGGTCTTTTCCAGATAGGTTTTATATGGATATGCGTTTATATACCGCTCCAAGTGAGAAAGCTCCGGACTGGTTTTAAACCGGAACAAGGGCTCTTCACCTAAAACGACCTCATTTTCGACCATTATGTCCAATTCTCTGGCAATTCTTATAAATTTCCCGTAGGCCCCTTTCACAGCAGAAAAAACATCGGATCGGTCTGAAATACCTTCTCCCCCCAGGCTGTCGGCACACAAACTGATATTAACCCTTCCCGCCTTTTGCAGCAGCTTTGCAATCAACATGTATTCCTGTGGGGTAAAGCCGGCAAAACCGTCAATCCAAATTTCCGCCCCGTCATACAGTGCAATGGAGTTTAGCTTTTCCGAAGCCAGGGTCAGGTCATCATCGGAATCCCTGTACCTCTCTGCTATGGTTTTCTCAAAGGCGGCATAGACAGAATTCAGCTCCACCAGTTTGTCCTTTAACGGATTATCGTCCGCAAGGCCTTTGCTTGCATTCTCCAGGGCTCCGGGAGTTATATTGTACCGTTTGAACTCAGTGATCAAAGTAGACAGCGTATTTACAAAACCCTGGCGGTCGGCTGATTTGGCAAACACCTTGAAGCTGTCCCTCATTTTGTCCAGTATTCTGTAGATAATCATAGATTTGCCGGCGGAATGGATGTGGGGGTAGGTGATCCCCCCGGCCTCGTTGAATATCCTGAAAGCCATACGCCGGAAGCTCAAGACTTCGGTCTTGAGGATGCCTCCTGTCCCCAGCGCGCTGATCAGGTTCCTTTCCGCCTGAAAGGTGAACTGCTCCGGAACCAGCAGCACCAAGGGGTGTGCGCCACTGACTTTTGATTTTATTTCATTCAGGCAGTATCGGGTTTTACCGCTGCCTGCACGGCCAACAATAAAACGAAGGCTCAAAAAATCACATCCCCGGGGGAAAATTACTATTATATAATTCTACCGATATATAATTCTACCGAAGGCCTTCCCATCCTCCACATTACTGCCAAAATATTACGGGGCCTCCCTTTAAGGCGGCCCCGCTGTTGTTGATATTTCGTTATGCCTTGATTAACAGATTTTATCACTTGAGAGATGACTTCACAAGGTTGTTAACCCTGAATTTACCATCCGACAGTTCCCCCTCGGCCACCACCAGTCCGTTTACCACCAACTGGACACAGCCTGCCGCCTGGGGAACATCAACAACCATCCCGGGTTTCAGGTATGCAATATCAGCCACCCGACAGTTGATTTTTCCGGCCATCAGAGTGGCTTCCAGCGGAAGGTTCATGGCCACTTCCATGGCCTGTCCGCCAGCAGCATATGCGGCGGATTCCTCCTGTATCCGGGTCAGCTCTTTGGGGAGTCCCTCCACCCGGACTTCCGACCGCTCCGTTTCCAGTGCCTTCCTGGGAGGCTCAACCCCCATTTTATCAAAAAGGTAGGCCACCTGTTCCTTGGCCGTTTCAATTCCGGTTATCTGCATTATTGTGGTTTCTAACAAATCACCCACCGAAAGCATGAACTGAACCACCACCACCGGCTCATCGGTGGGCAGAGGGTGATGATTGGCTTCTCTAAGATCTTTAACGTGTATCGTTCTGGGCGGAGTTATTTCCACATACTCGCCAAACATATCCGACAGGGCGGTGGCCGCCGCGCCGTTCATCTGGTTCATGGCCTCCGAGGTAGCGCTGATGGCCATCTCGTCCACCTCAACATTTTCCGGCCTCCCGTCTCCACCCAACATCAAATCCGCAATGACACCCACGTCGGCTTCTTTTATTACCAGCACATTAAAGCCCTTCAGCCCCTTGGTAAAATCAACCTGAATGGTCAGGTAGGGGGTGTCAAAGGAGGAAAACACCTTTTCCTGATAGGCTATATAACTGTTGGGGTTTGATATGTTGACAGGAACTCCCAGCAGTTCGGACAGAGGGGTGGATGCCGAACCCATGGTGATATTACCTATTTCAGAAATGGCGTCCAACTCCTGAAACAGAAGGTATTCTCCGAAGTCCTCTTCAGATGTTCCGATTGGCTCCGGCCCCCCCGGAAGGGTTTCAACATTACTGACATCACCGGAAATGCAGTTATTTTCATCCGCCCCACCTCCGCCATTAAGTAAGGCGTCTATTTCAGCCTGAGACATAGCCATATGTACCACCTCTTAACGCTTTTTGACACATTATTTTCATTCAAAGGACATCTGTCCGCCGCTTCCAAAAACCATGCTGGCCTTGTAGGAAAGCCTGTGAATGGCCTTGATATACCTGATGGTTTTGTTTTTATTGCGCATGACCAGGGAATGGGTTTCGGCCATATCCCTGCCCAGCATGCGCACCCCCTTGAGCAGTTCCCCGTCTGTCACTCCGGTGGCGGCAAAAATGGCGTCATTTCCCTTTACCATGTCATCCAGATAGAGTATTTTACTGATATCCTGTATGCCCATCTGAGCACACCGGGCCCTCTCCTTGTCGTCCTCCGGCCATAGCCTTGCCTGCATTTCACCCCCCAGGCATTTAAGGGCGGCGGCGGCGATTACGCCTTCCGGCGCTCCCCCGATACCAACACACAGATCGATTCCGGTTTCCGGGATGGCTGTATATATGGCGGACCCCACGTCACCGTCACCTATGAGCCTGACCCTGGCCCCGGCATTTCTCACGGCCTCTATTATTCCCTGGTGCCGGGGGCGGTCCAGAATCATAACGGTACAGTCGGATATACGCTTGTCGTTGGCCCTGGCAACTATTTCCAGGGTCTTTTCAATGGGATCGTCGATATGTATTTTTCCTGCCGCCCTTGGCCCCACCGCTATTTTCTGCATATACATGTCCGGGGCGTGCAGCAGGTTGCCCCTGTCGGCTATGGCCACCACCGAAAGCGCATTGGGCAGCCCCTTGGCCAGTATGTTGGTCCCTTCCAGGGGATCCACGGCCACATCCACCTCAGGAGAAAGGGCGTTGCCAAGCCTCTCACCTATATATAGCATCGGCGCTTCATCCATTTCACCTTCACCAATCACCACGGTGCCGTTTATTGCCACGGTATCAAACATAGCCCTCATGGCGTTGGTTGCAGCGCCATCGGCCTCGTTTTTCCGCCCGCGGCCCATCCATTGCGAGGCCGCCAGCGCAGCCACCTCGGTTACTCTTACCAGTTCCAGGGTTAGCTCCCGGTCCATAAATTCACACTCCCTGAAAAATTTTGAAATAATTGAATCAGGATAATTATATTGTAGCACAATATAAAGTTAAGATGGACTATATAATTGTTTTATTGAAATTGAGCAGGCTTAGAAGGGAGAGGCGTAACGCCCTCCCTCTCTTTTGATCAGTCCGATTTTATTACCTGTTAATACGGGTCATCAGCGCCAGGGTGATTTCTCCGGGCATTCCGCTCCCCACCGGCCCATTACCTATGCGGGTCAGGGGCATTACACCCATCAGTGCGTTGGTAATGAAAGATTCTTCTGCCGAGGATAGTTCACCGGGATGAATGCTTTTTTCTTCTACAGATATTCCCATGCAGGAGCACTCCTCCAGCACACGCCGCCTGGTAATGCCCGGCAGCAGGCCGCACCGGGGATGCGGGGTTTTTACCTTCCCCCCGGCCACCAGGAAGATGTTGCTGACGGCACCCTCGGCCAGACTGCCGGAGTTGTTCAAAAAAAGCGCCTCGTCCCATCCTGCGCCGACTGCCTCGCCCCGGGCCATGATGTTTTCAAAGTAATTAAGCGTTTTGTGCCTCACCAGCGGCGATCCCTCATTTCTTCTAATGCTGGAAAAGGCCGCGGATAGGCCATTATGATACTGGTCTTCACGGTACGTCAGGGGTCTGCCCTGGATGAACATGCTGGGGCCTCCCATTCCTCCTCCGGTGAGGGTCAGGCGCAGGCCTCCCTGTTCCATCCCGTTCTTTTTGGCCGTAAGGCACAACATTTCTTCAATTTCTCCGGCTCCAAAGGGCACCTTCAACCCAAGTTCCCCGGCCGAAGCAAACAGACGGGACAGATGCCTTTCCAGCACCAGGGGGCTGCCCCCGGATACCCTTATGGTTTCAAATATACCAATGCCGTAAAGCACGCCCTGGTCGCTGATCGGTACCGAACCTTGCCCGGCCCCCAGGTATTCACCGTTAAAACAGACAATATCCATATTCATAAACTCCTGTATTTTCTGGCTTTAAGCTTTAAGCTCAACCAATTCATCTGTTCGAACTTCGAACCTCACGACCCCAGCAGGGCTTTCACCAGCGCTTGTGCCTTATCCAGTGTTTCCACGTATTCCGATTCGGGGTGGGAATCGATGGTAAGTCCCCCCCCCACCTGGAAATATATTTTTTCAGGAGTAAACAACAGAGTCCTTATAACTATATTCAAATCGGCATCCCCGTTAAATCCCAGATACCCTATGGCTCCGCAGTAGATACCCCGCCTTACCGGCTCCAGTTCTTCAATTATTTCCATAGCCCTGATTTTAGGGGCGCCGGTTATTGAACCCCCGGGGAAAGAGGCCTTTAACAAACCCATAACACCACCGTTCTCCAGCCTGCCCACAACTGTGGAAACCAGGTGAAAAACGGTGGGGTACTCCTCCAGCCGGTACAGTTCCGCAACATGTACCGTTCCCGGAACACACACCCTTCCCAAATCGTTTCTCTCCAGGTCCACTATCATTACCAGCTCGGCCCTGTCTTTTTCGCTATTCCACAGTTCCTCCCGCAGTATGCCGTCCTCCAGGGGGTTCCTGCCCCTGGGCCGGGTGCCTTTGATGGGCCTGGTTTCCACCATGCCCCCGGATACCTTGAGGAATCTTTCAGGAGAGGCGCTGACCACCTGCAGATGGCCACAATTTATATAGGCCGCCATGGGAGCCGGATTTATCTTCCGTAATCTCCTATACACATCCCACGGCCGGTCCCTGCCTGGAAAGCTGAAGCGCTGGGAAAGGTTTACCTGAAATATGTCGCCGGCCGCTATATATTCCCTGGCCCTTTCAACCACCTGGCAGTAACTTCCCCTGTCAAAATCCGAAATCATTCCTGGCTGGTGGGCATCAGCAGGTCCGCCGATAATCTCCGTTACCTTTTCCGGGGATTCTTTTATTCTTATGCTTTTTCTTATTTGATCTTCCAGCCAGTCCAGGCGCTCCCCCGCCCTGCGTTCTTTCTTCAGCGCATCCTGTTCCGGTTTGCCTGTGGATACAAGGTAAACCGACCGGCCCACATGATCCAGGGCGGCCACCACGTCGTAAAATCCCAGCCAGCAGTCCTCAACGTTGATGTCGTCGGCGGCTTTTTCCGGCAGTTTCTCCAGCTGTCTGCCCATATCATAGGAAAAAAAACCGGCGGCGCCGCCAAAAAAAGGAATGGGGCATTCCACCCCTTCCATCTTGTGCTGTCTCATCAGATCATCTATGATATCAAAGGGATTCCCCAGTCTGATTTCTGTTTCCCCGGCCCGGGGCCCGCGCCTGGTTTCAATACATACCCGGTTCCCCCTGGATGTAACAATCATAAAGGGATCCGCCGATATAAAAGAATACCTGGATAAACCCTCCATGATCAGCCCGCTGTCCAGCAGTATACTGCCGGGAATATCGGCCATGCCGTTAAAGAACGACACGGTGTCAGGTTCCAGATCAAGTTTTTTAAGCAGATACGGTTTCACGAAGAACCCCCCGGATCCCAAGAAAATTTTTCAGCATCATTTTTCCGCAGTGGGTTAGTATGGACTCCGGATGAAACTGAACTCCCTCGACCCAATATTCCCGGTGCCTTAGGCCCATAATCTCCCCCTCACCGGTAAGGGCGGTAACCTCCAGGCATTCCGGCAATCCTTTGTTGCTGACCAGCAATGAATGATATCTGCCTACTTCCAGTGCAGAAGGGAGTCCTGAAAAAATACCCCTGCCGTCATGCCTGATAATTGAAGTTTTACCGTGCATGGGCCGGTGGGCCCTTACCACCCTCCCCCCGAAGGCCTGACCGATGGCCTGGTGCCCCAGGCATACACCCAGTATCGGTATTTTACCCGAGAACTGCCTTACCATTTCCAGGGAAATACCTGCCTCATCGGGGGTGCAGGGTCCCGGTGATATGATGATGTGATCGGGATTGATTTTCTTGACCTCTTCCGGCCCAATACTGTCGTTGCGGCAAACCTGAACCTCCTGGCCCATTTCCCTCAGGTACTGAACCAGGTTGTATACGAAGGAATCGTAGTTGTCAATCATTAATACCAACTGCAATCACCTCTCCCAATAAAAAAAGACCAGCATAAATACGCCGGTCCTCACCCCGAAAGCTCCGAGTCGTCTCGTCAAAACCTGCTCTCAACTCTTATACACTCAGCTCGTCTTATCTTTGGAAAAAAGTATAACACTAAAATAGCCTACACCTCAACTGAAAAAGACGGTCATCTAAAAAAAAATTGCATGGCGCTGTTTTTATTATAAAATGTATTATAACAGTCTCCCTATAGGGAGACTTGCGGTCAGCGGTCAGCTCTCAGCAATCAGCATTTAGGAGAATAAAAGCTGATATTTCTGCTGATTATTCTGAGTTCTCATATCTAAGAGCTGACGGCTGATAGCTGATAGCTGACAGCTTTTTTTAGAGGAGGTTTATAATGACATTCGGCTGGCACGGAAAGCTTCTAAGGATAAACCTGGCCAACAAAACCATTGGCCGGGAAAGCATAGACCCCGGCATACTGCACCGGTGGATAGGGGGCCGGGGGCTGGGTGTGGCCTTATTGGCCCGAGAAGTACCCCCTTCCCCGGACCCTCCCGGCATAGAAAACAAGCTGATATTCTCGGCGGGACCCCTTACCGGGACAGGCGCCCCCGGATCCGGAAGGTTTTCCCTGGTCTCCCGATCCCCCCTGACCGGCACCATTTTTGACTGCAACGCCGGGGGATTATGGGGAATAATGCTAAAGAAATGCGGTTATGACGCCCTTATCATAGAGGGCGGAAGCAGCCTTCCCTGTTACCTGGCGGTAATTGACGGCCAGTGCAGTATTCTGGATGCCGGAGGTCTTTGGGGGCTGGACATACCCTCCTGCTGCAGCGCTTTGAAGGCAGTGCACGGAGACGGCGTCAGTGTAGCCTCCATCGGCCCAGCCGGGGAAAATGGGGTGCTGCAGGCATCGGTGATTACCGACGACGGCAGGTCCCTGGGGCGCGGCGGCCTCGGGGCGGTAATGGGAGCCAAGAATCTGAAGGCCGTGGTGCTGATGGGCCGCCAAAAAACCGTCCTGGCAGACCAGGCCAAGTACAAATATATGTTCTGCGAGATCGGTAAATGGATTAAAGCCAACCCCATAACCTCCCAGGGCCTTCCGGAATTCGGCACCCCAGTGCTGGTGAATCTGTTTAATGAACTGGGCGCCCTGCCGGCCTATAACTTTCAGAAATCATACTTCAGTGGAGCCAATAAAATAAGCGGGGAAACCATAGCCGAGACCGTCACCGTAAAGAGAACCGGCTGCCGGGGCTGCCCGGTGCGCTGCACCAGGGTAACCAGGGGAAGATCGGGCGCCGGTCACGGCCCCGAATATGAAACCATCTGGTCCATGGGGCCTCAGTGCGGCATAGATGACCTGGATACAATCATAGAGGCCAACAGGCTGTGCAATATACTGGGTATGGATACCATATCCACCGGGTCAACCCTGGGCTGTGCCATGGAACTGGCCCAAAGGGGTCACCTGGACATACCTCTTGGGTTTGGAGATGGGGAAGGCCTTTTGGAAATGATATATAAAATGGCCTACCGTAAAGATGCCGGAGATTCATTGGCCGAAGGGTCATACCGGCTGGCCTCGGGCTGCGGACAGCCGGGCTACGCCATGCAGGTCAAAAAGCTGGAAATACCTGCCTATGACCCCAGGGGACTTCAGGGCATGGGGCTGGGCTTCGCCACCTCCAACCGTGGGGCCTGTCACCTGAGGGCCTATATGGTGGGTACAGAGGTATTGGGAATTCCCAAAAGGACAGATCGTTTTTCCACCGGCGGGAAAGCCGGGCTCACCATATTCAACCAAAATGTCAATGCTGCCATAGACAGCCTGTCTGTCTGCCGTTTCATATGTCTGGCGGTTTCCGAAGAATACTGGGCCAGGATGCTGACTGCGGTGACCGGAATAAGCTACCAGCCCCAGGACCTGCACCTCATTGGCGAGCGCATCTGGAACCTGGAGCGCCTTTATAATTTAAAATCAGGATTCACTTCGGCGGATGACCGGCTTCCCCAAAGGCTTACCGATGAACCGGCAGCCGAAGGGCCCTCCAGGGGGCACGTGGCCCGGCTGGATGAAATGATGGGGGAATACTACCGCTTCAGGGGCTGGAGTCCGGACGGAGTCCCCACTGAAACTAAAATAGCCCGACTGGGGCTGGAGGAAATGATATGCTGAAAACCTTTCAACAGATAGGCCGCGATCTTTTTAAGGCCGGACTGAACAGTTCCCACAGCGGCAACATCAGTATCCGGTCCGGAGACAGAATTATTATAACCAGGCGGGGTTCCATGCTGGGCCACCTTCAGGAGGGAGACCTGATAGAAACCGGACTGGAAAAAAACGACAGCCGGATCACCCTGGCGTCCACCGAAATTAAGGTACACCGGGCCATTTACCGGAAAACTTCGGCCCTGGCCGTAGTTCACGCCCATCCTCCCTACGCCATATCCCTTTCCCTGCTGGAGGACGAGATTGTTCCGCTGGATTCTGAAGGGTCGTACCTGCTGCACAGAATCCCGGTGGTTCGGGCCGAGCATACCATTGGATCCAGCGAGCTGGAGGAAATGCTTCCGGAGGTTTTGAAGGAATACAAGGTGGCCATGGTCAGGGGCCACGGAAGTTTCGCCGTGGGGCAGCTTCCCGAGGAGGCCTACCAGTGGACCTCCAGCCTGGATCACAGCAGCAGGATTATTTTTATTACCAGATCCCTGGGCCATAATCCCCTGTCAGTAGGAACACAAAAAAACAAAGTCTGGTAAAACACTATTACAACACTTGCAGTATTACACATTTAAGGTAATAGGTCTCCGGAGAAGCCGCCAGCATGGGGTGATCCCTGGCCTGCCTGCGGACTTCCACCACCCTGGCCATTCTCCCGGCATCCATGGCGGCTTGGTTTATAACCTCCATAAACAGATCTTCGCTCATATGGTAGGAGCACGAGCAGGTTAGCAGGAACCCTCCGGGGCGGATCATTTTAAAGGCCCTGAGATTAATTTCTTTGTAACCTCTGGCCGCTCCTTCAAGGGCCTTCTTGGATTTGGTAAAGGCGGGCGGGTCCAGAATCACCAGATCAAACTTCTCTTTTGCCCTCTCCATTGCCCTCAGCTGATCAAAGCTATTGCCCTCCCTGAATGAACAGATATTCTCCACACCGTTTTTGGCGGCATTTCTCCCGGCCACCTCCAGGGCGGCCCCTGAAATGTCTATACCCAGAACCTCACTGGCCCCGTACCCGGCGGCGTAAACAGAGAAGGTGCCGGTATGGCAAAAGCAGTCCAGAACCCTGGCCCCTTTACAAAGGCTTTCCAGAGCCATCCTGTTTTCCCTCTGATCCAGAAAATAGCCGGTTTTCTGTCCTCCGGCCAGATCCACCTCAAATATCCTGCCGTTTTCCTTTATCTCCACCATGGTGTTGAATTCATCGCCGATAAAGCCGGTCTTAAGGGGCAGTCCTTCCAGTTGCCTGACACTGACATCGTTCCGCTCGTATATTCCCGCCGGTCTGATAAGACTATTCAGTACTTCGGCAATGGTATCCTTATGTATGTCAATTCCCAGGGCAAGGGTCTGCATCACCAGGTAATCACCGAACTTATCCACCACCAGCGCCGGAAGAAAGTCAGCCTCGGCAAACACCACGCGGAAGGCGTTGGTGTCTTTTACAACCTTCTGCCGGTATTCCCAGGCCGACTTAATACGCCTCTGGAAAAAGTCGCTGTTTATTTCTTCTTCCCTGTTTCTGGTCAGGATACGCACCAGTATCTGGGAGGCCGGGTTGATATAACCCTTCCCCAGGAATCCTCCCCGGAAATCCAATACCTCAACAATATCGCCGGGGCTGAATTCCCCCTCTATATTTCCAACCTCTGTCCGGTAAACCCAGGAATGTCCCCCGGCCACCCTCGGGTGCCGGCCCCTGGCCAATTTAACAGTCGCCGTTACTGTCACCTCTTTCCACCCCTTTATTTTATCCCCGTAAGCCTCTTCGCCCTTGCCTCAACCTGTTCATACACTTCATCCTCGTCAATGGTTAAAACCTTGCGCCCTTCCATTACTATATTTCCGTCTATAATTACGGTATGCACATCAGAGGACTGGGCTGCGTACACCACATTGGCTATCCAGTCATGCCTGGGGAAAAAGTGTGGCTTTCTGGTGTCCATCAGTATAATGTCAGCCTTGAGACCTTTCCTTAATACGCCTGTCTGACCGGCCATTCCCAGTGCCCCGGCGCCCCCGGCGGTGGCCATGCGCAGGGCCTGGAAGGATGGAAGCGCCAGTGGATTCATGGTGCTTACCTTCTGCAGAAGGGCGGCGCTGCGCATCTCTTCCAGCATATCCAAGTTGTTATTGCTGGCCGCCCCATCTGTCCCCAATCCCACCGTTACTCCGGCCTCCAGCATTCTGGTGACCGGAGCCACACCGCTGGCAAGCTTCATGTTGCTTTCCGGGTTATGAGCCACCCCAACCTTCTTTTGTGCCAGTATTTCAATATCGCCGTCATCCAGGTGCACACAGTGGGCCGCCAGCACAGGCAGTTCGAATAGCCCCACACTGTCCATCAGCCGGATGGGACTCATGCCGTATCTTTTTGCCATGTCCTCTATTTCTGTCTTTGTCTCGGCCAGGTGTATGTGTATTCCCACATTCAGTTCCCCGGACAGACTAATTACCTTTTTAAGATAGTCCGGAGGGCAGGTGTACGGTGCGTGGGGGCCAAGTCTGACGGTTATCCTGCCGTTCCCCCGGCCGTGCCATTGGGATACGAATTCCCGGCTGAAGTCCAGGGCCGACTGGGCCTCGGGGCCGACACCAATCATGCCCCTGGAGAGATCGGCCCTTATACCGGACCGCTCCACAGCCCTGGCCACCTCATTCATATGGAAGTACATATCTGCAAAGGCGGTGGTCCCCGATCGGATCATCTCCAGGCAGCAAAGCATTGTCCCCCAGTATATGTCCTCTTCCTCCAGCTTGGCCTCCAGGGGCCAGATCTTTTCTTCCAGCCACTTCATCAGGGGAAGGTCATCGGCGTAACTGCGCAGAAGAGTCATGGCGGCATGGGTGTGGCTGTTCACAAACCCCGGCATTGCCAGCATGTCCGGGGCGTCCAGCACCCTGTCCGGCACGAAGCCAGCCGGTGCCGAGCCAGCCGGCCCCACACTGACTATATACTGCCCCTCTATGGCTATTTCCCCGCCGGGAATTATGTCGTCATGGTTCTCAACGGTAATTATGGTGGCGCCTTTGATAAGTATTCCGCCCATTAGGAAGCCTCCTCTTTCTCATCTTGGATAAGCTGTAAGCTGTAAGCTCAAAAAACCATCCTTTTAACCGTGGTTCCAGCTGTTGATGTATTGATCCTGTTCGGCGGAAAGACGGTCTATCTCTATTCCCAGCGACTGGAGCTTCAACTGGGCCACCCGCCTGTCCAGATCCGGGGGAACATCATAAACGTGATTCTGCAATTTCCCGCCGTTCTCCAGCATGTACCGGGCGGAAAGGGCCTGCAGGGCGAAGGACATATCCATTATTTCAGCCGGATGGCCGTCGCCGGCCGCCAGATTCACCAATCTCCCCTCTCCCAGAAGGTAGATCTTCCTTCCGTCCGGAAGGGTGAACTCTTCAATATCCTTTCTGACCACACGCCGGCTGACCGAGGCATCCGAAAGCTCGGGCTTGTTTATTTCAACATCGAAATGTCCGGCATTGGCCAGTATGGCCCCGTCCTTCAGGCGATGGAAATGACGGCCCCGCAGTATGTCTTTGCAGCCTGTCACAGTGATGAACATATCCCCCACCGGAGCGGCATCCTCACTGTTCATTACCCGGTACCCGTCCATATATGCCTCTATGGCCCTCACCGGGTCCACCTCGCAGATTATAACCCTGGCCCCCAGGCCCCTGGCCTTCATGGCCACACCCCGGCCGCACCACCCGTACCCCATCACAACAACATTTTTGCCGGACACTATCAGGTTGGTGGTGCGCATTATGCCAGACCACACCGATTCACCGGTGCCGTACCTGTTGTCAAAAAGGTATTTACACAGGGCATCATTGACTGCAATCATTGGGAAAAGCAGCTTTCCAGCCTTATCCAGGGCCCTTAGCCTGAGCACCCCGGTGGTGGTTTCCTCGGATCCCCCGATGACGTTGGGAACCAGGTCTTTCCTTTCATTGTGCAGAGCACCCACCAGGTCGCCCCCGTCATCGATAATTATCCTGGGACCGGTCTCCAGTGTCTCCAGAATGTGATTATGGTACTCTTCGGCAGTGGCGTTGTACCAGGAGTACACGTTTATTCCCCCGGCTGCCAGGGCCGCCGCCACATCATCCTGGGTGGAAAGGGGGTTCGATCCCGTTATGGCCACCTGGGCGCCGCCGGCCCTCATAACTTCGGCAAGATACGCTGTTTTTGCCTCCAGGTGAATACTCATGGCCACCCGGATTCCCTCAAAGGGCCGGTCCTTTTCAAACTCGCTCCTGATTACATTCAAGACCGGCATATGGGCCTTTACCCAGTCTATTTTCAGCCTGCCGCCCGGGGCCAGCCCAATATCCCTGATTACATAATCTTTCATTATCATTACACCTCACCCTTTTAATAAAGCTCTCTGATAGAACGGTCATAGGGAGACCGCAGAACACCTCTTTCCGTTATTATGGCGCTTACCAGCCTGGCCGGCGTTACATCAAAGGCGGGGTTCCATACCCTGACCCCTTCCGGCGCCAGCCTGATCCCGCCCAGGCAGGTAACCTCCTCCGGACTGCGTTCTTCTATGGGTATCTGGCTGCCGGATTGAAGACTGATATCAATGGTGGAAAAGGGAGCGGCCACAAAAAATGGAATACCGTGTTCCCTGGCCAGCACAGCCACCCCGTAGGTGCCTATTTTGTTAGCCACATCCCCGTTGGCGGCAATCCTGTCCGACCCCACCACCACCAGATCAACCATACCCCGGGACATCAGGTATCCAGCCATATTGTCTGTAATCAGCGTGACCGGTATACCCTCCTGCAGCATTTCCCATGCCGTCAGCCTGGCGCCCTGCAGAAGGGGCCTGGTTTCGTCGGCATATACACTTACCTTCTTACCGGCTTCGTGGGCTGCCCGGATTACACCCAGAGCGGTGCCGTAGCCGGCGGTGGCCAGAGCCCCTGCATTGCAGTGTGTCAGTATTCTGGCCCCCTGGGGTATCAAATCCAGACCGAACAACCCCATTTTTCTATTGCCTTCAAGGTCTTCCCGGTGTATGCTGTCCGCCTCCCGGATCATTATTCCGATTATTTCTTCCGGAGTCATGGAGTCTTCAGATTTCACCCTGTCCAGCATTCTTTCCAGCGCCCAGTTCAGATTGACTGCGGTGGGGCGGGTTGCCGAAAGATGTCTGGCAATTTCCTCCACACCGGCCAGGAAATTCTGTTCTTCCTCCCCTTTCAGACCCATGGCCCCTAAAACCAAACCGTAGGCGGCGGCTGCCCCAATGGCCGGCGCCCCTCTCACCGACAGCCTTTTTATGGCTTCGGCCACCGTTATATAATCCCGGCAGCATATGTATTCCGACTGTCCGGGAAGTTTTGTCTGATCCAGTAAATAAAACTCGCCGTTTTCCCAGCGCATGGTGTCCAAAATAAATCCCTCCTATATCGGACGTCGGACGTCAGTCGTCGGTTAAATTCGACATTCAGTCAGTGTCTTTCACCCCGACGTCCGACGACTGACGACTTATGGCCGTTTCGACCGGGCCTTCCTCCAGGGCACTGTGGCAGGGGCAGGCCTCATCGGAATCAAGTTTTGAGACCGCCTGCATTATCAGATTCCTGAGATTTGCCGCATTCTGGGCCATTACATCCACCACTTCCCGGTGTGTCAGTTTGTTTTGGGATATGCCGGCCGCAAAGTTAGTCACCATGGCGATGGTGGCGTAGCACATCTCTTTCTCCCTGGCCAAAACCGCCTCCGGGACGCTGGTCATACCCACCAGGTCACCCCCCAATTGCCGAAACATCCTGACCTCGGCTGCAGTCTCAAACCTGGGCCCCTCTGAACAGACATAATTACCGGCGCTGTGAAACTCCAGCCCCAGTTCACCGGCGGTATTTATCATTAAACTTCTCAGCCTGGAGCAGTAGGGTTCAGTGACATCCAGGTGTACCACCCCCTCTTCCACAAAGGTGGAATGCCTGCCCTTGGTAAAATCCATGAACTGGTCAATAAAAACGAACTGTCCCGGCTTCATATCCGGATTAAGAGATCCCACCGCAGCGGTGGCAAATATGCTTTTAACCCCCAATTGCTTAAGGGCGGCGATGTTTCCACGATAATTCACCAGGTGGGGGGGAACCGAGTGATCAGTTCCGTGTCTTGCCATAAAAGCAATTTCCCTTTGACGGTAATTGCCGATAACGGCGCACACCGTCCCATAGGGTGTGTCAATACTCTCTTCCCTTATCCCTGTAAGTATTTGGGGATCGTAAACCCCTGTTCCCCCGATAATGGCTATCTTCACTGACATATCGGCTCCTCCTGTCTTCCACATCTTTAAATTATATTGCTTAACGGTCCTACCTAATATTCGCCCTAATGTATACCCTTTCCTTTGAAATGTCTATAAAGTGGATCAAATAAAATAACCGCCTTGTGGGCGGTGCCGTCTTGCAGACGGCGGAATCCAGGAGCCAGGAGCCAGGAGCCAGAATAGTGACAGCCTGCCTTAAAAGCGACCCTCAAGCGACCCCGGAAAAACTCTGGGCTTGCATAAAAATGCTTTGGTGCTTCAGTACTTCAGTGCTTTAATGCTTTAATGCGTCATATACTTTCCTTAACGATAAAAAACCGCCCTGCGGGCGGCTGGGATACAGAACTCAGTACTCAGTACTCAGAATATTCCGGGCCGGGATAGAAGGCATCGGTTACCATCTTTTTCTTTTTTATTCTGAGTCCTGAGTTCTGTTTAGCCTACAGCTTATTGCCTACCTATTGATAACCCTCCAACCAAACGGCTGAAACTTCCTCTCCTTGCCTGTCCCCGGTAATATTGGCTGCAAATACTGCTGCAACTCCTCCAGTTGCCGGGGAGAAACCATGTCCATCCCGGGTGAAAGCTGTATGAATACTGCGTTTGAGTCCCCATGTCCCATCTCGGCTATTCGGTATGCCGGGGCTTTGCTTTTTACTTTTTCCAGCCCCCCCAGCTTTTTTATGTGCTCTGTACTCAGTATATTACCCCAATAGGCGCCGCGAAAATTATTCCTGAAATTCCAGGAGACCTTTTGATAGTCCAGTTTCAATCTCTGCTCAAAGGGGCTTGCCGATCTCATCCCGGCCTGCATATTGTCGATGGTGATATATCCGGAAACGGCTTTTAAGGATTTGAAAGTATCCAGGGTAATTTCCAGAAGCCTTTCCTGAAAAACACCCATATTATCGCCGATGAGATCTCTCCTGATGGAGAGTTCCACACCGTTGGCGCAGTACGGAAAACCCTTCGGCCCCCTCAAGGCCGCCACCACCGCCGGATCATCGCCACATGACGGGGAAACCAGTTTATTGTTTGAGAGGGATAGCTCTTCAATCTCTCCTGAGGCCAGGCGCCTGCCCACATCCAGCCAGTTATGCCGGTTCATCAGGCAACAGCCCGGCTTACGGTAAAAGAGCTTGCTCAATAAATTAACCCGCACCCCCAAAGGAAAAATAAGATCCAGGTAAGCCCTCTGAAAAAAATCTCGCAAAGCTATACCGAAATGGTAAATATTTTCCAGGGTAGCGATCTCCATGTATACATTCTGCCGGCCAATTGTGTTTTGAGCCATTAAGCCTTACTCCCCCCACAATTTGATAACAAATACCTCTATATTTGAGAAAGTGCAACTCAATTGCCTATACATTTAAATTTTTACAATAACAATTCCTTCCCCTAAATCTATAAAGTGATTTTAGGTGTCCACAAAGGGAAACAGCATGTCTGAAAGCCCCATTTTTATGTCCAAAAAAAATAACCCCTGAAGGTTATTTGTCGACAGCCAAGCACCGCTGTTTTATCACAGGCGTTATTATTTTTACCCTGAAAAATGATCAAAACCCTTTGCCAGATGCTTTATATCCTCTTCAAAACCCACCAATCTCACACCGCAACCAGGGTCGGTGATCCTCCCCGCCGCTGTCACAGCGCCCAGACCGGCCCCGCAGAAGGCCTCAATAACCTCCTCCTCTTTTCCGGACGGAACGGTGAAAAGCAGTTGGTAATCCTCACCGCCGTTCAAAGCCCAGTGAACAACATTTTTACCGGCCATCCGGGCCACTCTTGCCGCACACTGAGAATAGGGCAGCCGGTCCAGATATATTTCGGCCCCCACCCTGCTGCTTTCGCATATATGTTTAATATCTCCCGCCAGGCCGTCGCTCAGATCCATCATAGCGGTAACAAAGCCCAATTTTACCAATAGGGAGGACTGATCCAGCCTTGGCTCCGGCGTAAGGTGAGCGGCCAGAAGATATTCCCTGTCATCTGCGGAAACTCTGCCGGAAAGCTGATCATTCAAAAGAATCTCCAGTCCTGCGGCGGAATCTCCCAGACTGCCGGTAACCATCACAACATCGCCTGGCCTGGCGCCGCTGCGCATGATTACCGATCCTATCAGGGCCTCCCCCAGTATGGTCACGTCTATGGTAAAAACATCAGATCTTACAGTATCCCCGCCGATAAGATTGACCGATCGCCTTGACAGGAGGGACTTCATGCCGTTAAACAGTTCCTCGGCCTCTTCCACGGTAAACCGGGACGGCAAAGCCAGGGAAACAAGAACATGCCTGGGCACGCCCCCCATGGCCGCAATATCGCTCATGTTGACCGCCACAGCCTTGTGGCCCAGATCAAAAAGGGGTATTTTACCGTAGATGAAGTGCACCCCGTCCACCAGCATATCGCAGGAAACCAGCAGCACCCTGTCCTGACCGGTCATGATCACCGCCGCATCGTCACCTATACCCTTGATCACTCCGTTGGGATTGAAAATGGTCCCCCCGGCCAGCCTCTTGATAAGCCCGAATTCACCAATATCAGAGATTTTCACGGCAGCCCCCCCCCCCGAAAAGCGCTTATGCGAAAAGCGCCTCAACGAACTCACCGGAGTCAAAGGGCCGGAGATCCCCGATAGCCTCTCCTATTCCGATGAATTTAACCGGTATGTCCAGGGCCTGCTTGATACCTATGACAACTCCGCCCTTGGCCGTTCCGTCCAGCTTGGTCAGCACAATACCGGTAACCCCGGTGGCCTCTCCGAATATCCTGGCCTGATTAATGGCATTCTGGCCGGTTGTGGCGTCCAGGATGAGCAGAACCTCGTGGGGGGCTCCCGGGCATTCTCTGGCCAGAACCCGGCCAACTTTTTTTAATTCCTCCATGAGATTGCTTTTGGTGTGAAGCCTGCCGGCCGTATCCACCACCAGCACATCGGCGCTTCTGGCCCTGGAGGCCTGAAGCGCGTCAAATACCACCGCTGCAGGATCTGATCCCTCTTTGTGCTTAATAACATCCACACCTGCCCGGTTTCCCCATATTTCAAGCTGGTCAATGGCTGCCGCCCTGAAGGTGTCTCCGGCAGCAAGAATAACCTTTTTACCTTCCTGTTTAAGATTATAAGCCAGCTTGCCGATGGTGGTGGTCTTGCCCACTCCGTTCACCCCCACCACCAATATCACCGTGGGATTGCCTTCTGCAGCAAGTGGAGAGTGGTCCTGCCCCAGAACATTACTCATCAGTTCCATCAGTATCGGCCTTAGATCGGAGGTGTCCGACACCTTGCGGTCCTTTACCATCCTGCGAAGGTCTTTCACAAGATCCAAGGCGGTATCGGAACCTACATCGGCCTGAATAAGAATCTCTTCCAGTTCCTCATAAAAATCCTCATCTATATTCTTACTGCCGGTAATCAAGCTGTCTATTTTTTCCACAAAGCCCTGCCTGGTTCTGGTAAGGGACTCTTTAAGCCTGCTGAATATACCCATTTTAAAGGTAACCTCCATAAAATTGAAACATCCGTGGTTAATGATCGGCACACTCACTTTAGCCAGTCGGTTTTATCTAATCTTCCAGGCACTCCAGGGCATGACGCGCAGCCTGCTGCTCCGCTTCCTTTTTGGAATGGCCCGTTCCCATGCCCAACTGCCTTCCCAGGCAGATTACTCCAGCCGTGAAAAAACGGTCATGGGCCGGGCCTTCCTCATTAAGTATGACATAGTTTACAGTATTACTGGATTTCTTTTGTAATATTTCCTGCAGCTCAGTCTTATAATCCCTGTCCAACCGCCCCTCCAGAACGTCTGAGACTATTCCCTCCAGGCGTTCCAGGGCAAATCTTCCGGCCGCCTCCAGCCCGCTGTCCAGGTAAAACGCCCCCAGGAGGGCCTCAAAGGCATCCGCCAGTATTGAGGGGCGATCCCTGCCGCCGGACCTTTCTTCCCCCTTACCCATATAAAGGCAGGGTCCAATGTTCAGATCCCTGGCCACCCTTGCCAAAGAAGGCTCACAGACTATTGACGCCCTCAGCTTGGTCAGCTCTCCCTCAGTAAAGGCGGGGAATTTATCGAAAAGATATTCGCTTACGATCAGTTCCAGCACCGCATCTCCCAGGAACTCCAGCCTCTGATTACTCTTAAGCCGGTCCTTCTTTTCAAAGGAAAAAGAACTGTGAGTAAGGGCAACATGCAGAAGGCCTATATCCTTCCAGCGGATCCCCAGTTTTTTGCACATGGCGTTAACGGCATCTTGCTGAGTCATTTTGGCACACCCCGACTGATTATTGCATAAACCTCTTAAAAATTAGGGTTACGTTATGTCCTCCGAAGCCGAACGAATTTGACATAGCTACATCCACCCGGGCCTTTCTGGCCTGGTTGGGCACATAATCCAAGTCGCACTCGGGATCAGGACTATCCAGGTTGACCGTGGGCGGTATGACCCCCTTAAGCATTGTCATAAGACATGCCACGGCCTCCAGGCCCCCCGCAGCTCCCAGCAGATGACCGGTCATTGATTTTGTGGATCCCACAGCTATTTTATAGGCATGCGCACCAAAGACCTGTTTGATTGCCATGGTTTCAAGCTTATCCCCCAGAGGGGTGGAGGTGCCGTGGGCATTTATATAATCAACCTCTTCAGGCTTTATCCCTGCATCCAGAAGAGCCAGCTGCATGGACTGGGCCCCCCCCCTGCCCTCGGGATGGGGGGCTGTAATATGGTAGGCGTCGCAGCTATTCCCGTAACCTACAACTTCACCGTAAATTTTGGCTCCCCTGCCCCTGGCGTGATCCAGCGTTTCCAGTACCAACAGTCCTGCTCCCTCTCCGATTACAAAGCCATCCCTTTCGGTATCGAAGGGTCTGCTGGCCTTTTGGGGTTCTTCATTTCTGGTGGTCATGGCCTTCATGGAGCAAAAACCGGCCATTGCCATGGGAGTTATGGGGGCTTCGGTTCCTCCGCAAATCATTACATCGGCCTCGCCCCTCTGCAGCAGGCGAAATGAATCTCCTATGGCGTTGTTGCTGGAAGCGCAGGCGCTGGTGGTGATCAGGCTGCAGCCCCTTAGCCCGAAGGAAATGGCCACCTGAGCCGCTCCCATATTAACGATCATCATAGGGATGAAAAAGGGGCTTATCCTTCCCGGACCTCTGCTCATCAACACCTTATGCTGTTCTTCCAGGGTTTCCAGCCCGCCAATGCCGGATCCCAAAATCACTCCCACACGATCCCTATTGACAGTATCAAAGTCAATGGCGGCGTCCGCAATGGCCAGCTTGGCGGCCGCCATGGCAAACTGGGTAAAACGATCCATACGCCGGGCATCTTTTTTATCAATGTATTCTTCGGGAACAAAGCCTTTTACCTCTGCGGCAATCCTTGTGCTATAGCCTTCTGCGTTAAATCTGGTAACCGGGCCCACCCCCGACCTGCCTGCCGCAAGGTTTGACCAAAAATCTTCAAGGCCTGTTCCCACAGGCGAAATAACGCTCATTCCCGTAACTACTACTCTGGGTCCCAATACAACACCTCCAGCGCCACATAAAGATGCAGATTTTAAAAAGTCCCGCAACCGGTGCGGGACTAAATAACTTCCTACTTGTGTTCCTTAATATAGTTAACTGCCTCACCGACAGTACGAATTTTCTCCGCATCCTCATCCGGGATTACAATATCAAATTCTTCTTCCAGAGCCATCACCAGTTCCACTATATCCAGCGAATCCGCTCCCAGATCCTCAATGAACGATGATTCCATATTTACCTCTGCTTCATCCACCCCAAGCTGCTCGGCAATTATCCCCTTTACCTTGTCATAAATAGCCACGCTCTCTCACCCCCTTCCAGACTTTAAGAAGCATATTTTCCCTTACATAACCATTCCGCCATCCACCATTATTACCTGTCCTGTTATATACGATGCGCCTTCACCCGCCAGGAAAACCACCAGCGCAGCAACCTCCCCGGGCATGCCAAGCCTTCCCAGGGGTATTCCCGCCAGCATTTTGTCTTTTGTCCCGGCTGGAAGGCTCCCGGTCATTTCTGTGTCAATAAAACCCGGGGCCACGGCGTTAACGGTGATGCTTCTTGATCCAAACTCCTTGGCCGCCGACTTGGTGATTCCTATAAGTCCTGCCTTGCTGGCGGCATAGCTGGCCTGCCCGGCATTGCCGGCAACCCCCACCACCGAAGTGATGTTTATTATCCGCCCCCATCTTGCTTTAAGCATTGGCCTTATGGCGGATTTCATGCAATTGAATGATCCCTTTAAATTGACGGATAATACCGCATCCCAGTCCTCTTCCCTGATCCTTGGCATGAGATTGTCTTTTGTTATACCGGCATTATTCACAAGTATGTCCAGCCGGCCGAAGGTCTGTACCGCCGCCTCCACCATTTTAGCAGCCTGACCGGGGTCCGCAACATCGGCCCGGAAGGCCAGTGCCTTTCGTCCCATGGCCGTGATCTCGTCGGCCACCGCCTGGGCCTCGGCCTCTCTTCCGGCGTAGTTTACCAGTACATCTGCCCCTTCAAGGGCCAGGGCCAGAGCAATGGATCTGCCGATGCCCCGGGATGAACCGGTCACGATGGCCGCCCTGCCATTTAGATACATTTTAGCTAACCTCCCCAAAACTGGCAAGGATTTTTTCAAGGGACACGCTGTCTTCCACGTTTTTAACTTCCACATCCCTGTCTATCTTCCTGACCAAGCCGGAAATAACCTTACCCGGTCCCACCTCAACAAATATCCCTGTACCGTCCCCAATCATCTTTCTGACGCACTCCTCCCAGCGAACCGGGCTGGATACCTGTTTAACCAGTAAATCCTTTATTTCCGCCGTTTTCCCGTGATAGTCTGCGGTTACGTTGGACAGCACCGGTATCTCGGGGTCCTTTATTTTTACCCGGGACAGGCTGGCTTCCAGTTTCTCACCGGCAGACCTCATCAAAGATGAGTGAAAGGGGGCGCTGACCGACAGGGGCAGACATTTCCTGGCTCCTCTTTCATTGAGCACCTCCACCGCCTTCTCCAGGGATCTGGTGTCACCCGCAATGACCACCTGACCCGGGCAGTTAAGATTTACTGCCTCCACCACTCCATCCGGGCCGGACAAACCGGAGCAGATGTCTGAAATTTTACCCGTTTCCATTCCCAGCACAGCCACCATGCCGCCCTCTCCCAGAGGAACGGCCTCCTGCATGTACTGCCCCCGGAGCCTCACCAGCGTCACGGCGTCTTCAAAATTCAGTGCCCCTGCGGCAACCAGCGCTGTGTACTCCCCCAAGCTATGGCCGGCGGCTGTGTCCGGCCTTAATCCCATTTGCCGCATTACGGCCAGGCAGGCCACGCTCACTGTTAATATGGCCGGCTGGGCATTGACCGTTTTTTTCAGTTCTTCCTCCGCCCCGCCAAAGCAAAGGGCTGTAATATCAAATCCCAGAGCTTTGTTGGCCCTGTCAAATATATCCCTGGCCGCCGGATATTTCTCGTACATATCCCGGCCCATACCCACCTGCTGGGATCCCTGACCGGGGAATACAAAGGATCTTTTGGCCATCACCGAACACCTGCCAGTTTACCCAGCCCATTCATAATTTCATATGCGCCGGCCATAATTTCTTCAATTATTTCACTGGCGGGCTGTACTTTATTTACCATTGCCGACACCTGGCCGGCCATGACGGAACCCATTTCCACATCACCGTCCACCATAGCCGCCCTGAGGCTGCCCAACCCTATTTTTAAAATTTCGTCGTTTGGAAGACAGTTATCTTCCATTTCTATAAATTTCTTGCTGAGCTTATTGTGCAGAACCCTCACCGGATGCCCGGTGGTCCTTCCGGTAATCACGGTATCCCGATCCTTTGCCTTTATTACCATTTCCTTAACCTTTTCATGTATGACACACTCCCTGGCGCACATAAAACGCGTGCCCATCTGAACTCCCACCGCTCCCAAAGCCAGGGCGGCAGCCACACCCCTGCCGTCGAAAACCCCCCCGGCGGCAATCACCGGGACGCTTACGGCATCCACTATCTGCGGCACCAGGGCCATGGTGGTAAGCTCACCGATATGCCCCCCGCTCTCCATTCCTTCGGCTATAACAGCGTCCACTCCCGAGCGGACCAACCTTTTGGCCAGGGCCACCGACGCCACCACCGGGATGACCCTGATGCCCACTTCCTGCAGAGACGGTACGTATTTGCCAGGGTTACCCGCACCCGTGGTAATCACGGCAACCCTTTCATCCCGGATAATCTCCATTATCTCGTCAACAAAGGGGGACAAAAGCATGACATTAACCCCGAAAGGCCTGGCTGTATATTGTTTCGCCCTTTTTACCTGTTCCCTGACCCAGTCCGGCGGGGCCTGCCCGGAACCTATTATTCCCAATCCCCCGGCCTCACTGACCGCGGCCGCCAGCTCAGCCGTAGCTGCCCATGCCATTCCGCCCTGTAGTAAAGGATATTTTACTTTAAGAAGATCACAAAGCACAGTATGTATAATGGTAGAATTCCCTCCCCTCATCTGTTCCCGCTCCGGTAGTCATACCATCGCATTAACGTTACAGCCCAGGTCAGCCCGGCTCCGAATCCGGTCATCAGTATATTATCGCCGTCCTTTATACTGCCCCGGTTAACGGCCTCCTCCAGCGCCATGGGTATTGAGGCGGTGGAGGTGTTGCCAAAGCGGTCCACATTGACAAGTACCTTTTCCATGGGCAGTTGCAACCTCTTGGCCGCTGCTTCAATAATTCTTATATTAGCCTGGTGGGGTATCAAAAAATCCAGGTCGTTAAGCGCCAGACCTGCTGACTTCAGTGCCTCCAGGGATCCGTCACCGCAGGCCCTGACCGCGAATTTGAACACCTCCCGGCCGTTCATGCGTAGAAAATGCATCTTATTGTCCACACTCTCTCTGCATGCCGGCATTTTGGAGCCCCCTGCCGGCATGTCCAGGTACTGACCTCCTGAACCATCGGACCCCAGTTTTGTATGAATCAACCCATAACCTTCCGGCACCCGCCCTATGATGGCGGCGCCGGCGCCGTCACCGAAAATCACACAGGTATTCCTGTCTTCCCAGTCAATTATCCTTGAGAGGGTTTCCGCCCCTATAACCAGCACATGCCTGTACATACCGGATTCAACGAACTGCGCCCCCACCGATAAAGCATACATAAAGCCGGTACATCCGGCAAGCAGGTCAAAGGCCCCGGCCCGGTGCGCCCCAAGGCGGTCCTGCACTATGCAGGCCGTGGCCGGAAAAAGATGGTCAGGGGTATTGGTGGCCACAATTATTAAGTCCACCTCAGCGGGCGATATTTTAGCATCATCCAGAGCCTTCCTGGCCGCCTCCAGCGCCAGATCCGAGGTGGCCTGTTGAGGGGAGGCAATTCTTCTCTCCCGGATACCCGTCATGGTAACTATCCACTGATCCTTAGTATCAACCATTTTTTCCAGTTCCCTGTTTGTAAGCACCTTTTCCGGCACATAGGAACCAAGCCCCAGAATTCCTGCCCGTATCCCGGATTCAGGCATCACCGCACCCCGCCTTCTCAGTCAAATTACTCTCTACATTCCGCCTGATGGCCTGCACCAGTCCGCTGGATACTGCGCCTGCGGCAACCCTGATGGCATTTCTCACCGCAAAGGCGGTGGAACTGCCGTGGCAGACTATAACCACCCCGTTTACACCAAGCAGCGGAGCGCCCCCGTATTCGGCATAATCCACCCGTCTCCTTATTTCCTTAAGGCCGGGCAACGTCAGGACAGTACCCATTTTAGACAGCCAACTGCGGGTAAGCTCATCCTTCATCATCCTCATAAGCGACATGGCCAGCCCTTCTCCGGCCTTCAGCACAACATTTCCCACGAAACCGTCACAGACCACCACATCGGCCATACCATTGAAAATATCCCTACCCTCGACATTGCCTATAAAATTAACCCCGGATTCTTTTAGGAGGGGGAAAGATTCCAGAGTAAGTTCATTTCCCTTTGATTCCTCTTCACCCACGTTGAGAAGTCCCACCCTGGGATTGTCTATACCCAATATTATATCGGCATAAATATAGCCCATTATGCCAAACTGCTGCAGGTTTTTGGGTTTGCAGTCCACGTTGGCCCCCACATCCAGCAGCACCGTGCCTCCCTTTTTACCGGGAATAACGCTGGCAATGGCGGGCCGGTCTATGCCTTTTATCCTGCCCAACCCCAGCAGGGCGGCTGCCATAACCGCCCCGGTGCTGCCTGCCGAAACAAAGGCGCTGGCCTTTCCTTCCTTTACCAACTGAACGGCCCTGACTATTGAGGAATCCTTTTTCTTGCGTACGGCATTGGCCGGCTGCTCCCCCATGGCAATGGTTTCAGTGGTGTGCACTATATCTATCATATCTCTCTTATTGTTTCCCAGTTCCTTCAGGATACTTTCACTGTCACCCAGCAGTATTACCTCTATCCCGTCCCTGCCGGCCTCCAGCGCCCCCATCACTATTTCATGGGGAGCATAATCGCCCCCCATTGCATCCACGGCAATTTTCACCGCCGCCAGACCTCCTCTGATATGGCAAATACCAGAAACCTCCCGGTAAACACCGGATCGTCCTTTACCATGGAAGTAACCCTTACCATGTATTTATTTCCGCTCCTCCTGCTGATGAATGCCCTGGAAACAACTCTCTCCCCGCTGTATACCGGCCGTTTAAAGCTTATTTTACATGTCCCCGTCAGGGCGACCTCGGCGTCCACCAGGGCCACTGCCAGTGAGTTGGCCTGGGCAAAGAGGTAATGGCCCCTGACCACCTTTGTTTTTATAAGGGTCATTTTTTCTGTAATGGTCAGCACCGAAATTCCGGAACGCCCAACCTCCAGTTCCACCGGATCGCCTATCATCTCGTCAATACCTATGGAGCGCACCTGTTTGCGCACCCCACTGGCCACATTTTTGACACGGGACCTCATTTCCGGTATATTCAGTTCAGATCTGTCCAGACGAATTGTCTGGATGCTTACATTTAAAATTTCCGCCAGATCCTCATCGGTTAAAAAAGGGTTGCCGTTAATATATTTTTCAACAAACCGCTGCCTGGCGGCCCTGCCATAACTACTCCTGGCCATAACTTATCACCCATAAACGACAAATTTAGTACCAGGTACTAAAAATATTATATATGGGCTGGAAAAAAAAAGCAACCCAAATCTATGCCCTCTTAAAAGAGAAAATAAAAAACCTGCAGATACCATCTACAGGTTTTCCTGTCAACTACTTGGACTTGACCTCAACTACTCCCTTGTTCTTGTAAAAACCACACCCAGGGCAAACCCTGTGCGGAACAACCAGTTCATGACACTGAGGACATTTTACCAGGGTGGGGGCCTCCAGGTTAACATTGGCCGCCCTGCGCTGCCTGCCTCTTTGCTTGGATGATTTTCTCTTTGGTACTCCCATTCATCGACACCCCCTTCAAAACCGGTCTTTTACTCTTTTTCTTCCAGCAACTGTTTCAGAACTTGCAGCCTGATGTCAGTTTCCTCTTTGGGACAATGGCAGCACGATGCGTTCAGGTTAACGCCGCAATTCTGACACAGTCCCCGGCAGTCCTGCCGGCACACCAGCTTCATGGGGAGAGCGTAAAGAAGTGATTTTACCACTTCGGTGGTTATATCAAGCTTATCTCCCTTAAAAGAAATCCATTCTCCGCCATCGTCGGCTGACAAGTCATTGTTCTGTGATTCATTATAATAGACTTCTTCCATTTCGGCAAATACAAGCATATCAAAAAACTCAAGGCACCGGCTGCAGGCCAGCCTTACATTCCCCTCCAGCTTACCCGTAAGGTTAAGCAGACCATCATTATTCAAAATGGTAAGATCCAGCGCCACCGGTTTGTTGAAAAAAATTTCTTCAATCCCGGTATCTATGGGCCGCATCTCAAAATCCTTCAGAAAATGCTCTTTTCCACCGGGAATGTTTTTAATTCTTGATACGTCCAGTTCAATCATAAGTCTACTCTCCATGTCACAAAAAGAATTATATAAAAGCTGTGCTCATTTTGTCAAGAACCTAGCTTTCATATTAACCTTTATTATCCACATCTATTCTAAATATGAGCCTTTCTTAGTATAAATCATTTGAAAAAAGTTTTCCAGTAAATATCACCGGGGGAGTCTATATTATGGTTCCTGCCATAGCAGTGTTTGCCTCAATCGTCGCGATCTTTTCCGTTGTTTTACAACAACTAAATATTAAAAGAAGCTTTAAAGCCCGAGAATTCGGGCTTTTCTCTTGTCAATCTTTGTGTATAATAATGTTGTGAATGTCGTGTATTGCGACATAATGGGCTTAGAGGTGAATTTATGTATCTAAGGAAAAGTATAAGCAATGGTAAACCCTATTTATCTTTTGTCCAAGGTTACAGGCA
>LADN01000078.1 GCA_000961585.1 Peptococcaceae bacterium BRH_c4a
TTAAGCGGACCGGTACTAATAGGTCGAGGGCTTGACCTTAAATTCGAGGTTCGAAGTTCGAAGTTCGAGGTTCGAGGTTCGATTGTGAAGGAATTGGCCGATGCCAATTCCGGAAAGAATTAAATCTCCGGCAGGACTTCAGCCTTTGAAAAACCTGCGTTTATTGTTCTCAAATACACTGTGAAGTTTTGAAGGTGCGTATTCGGTCGTCAGACGTCGGACGTCGGACGTCGGAAAAACATCTGAAAAATATATAAAGTTTTCCGGTGGCCATACCGGAGGAGGTACACCCGTTCCCATCCCGAACACGGTAGTTAAGTCCTTCTGGGCCGATGGTACTTGGGTTTTCCCTGGGAGAGCAGGTCGCCGCCGGAATTAATTTTGAAAGCCCTGCGTTTTTAAAACGCAGGGCTTTCGTTATATCCAAGCTCCAAATGAATGCTCCAGAAAACCGACGTCCGACGTCTGACGACCGACGACCGAAGTTATATCCAACCTCTCATCTCCCACTTCTCATTTCAGTGGCCAGCGCTGTGAAGGCGGGGAGGGAGTTGAGGATTATCTGCCTGTCGATACAGTATGCTATTCTGAAATATCCGGGCCCCCCGAATCCCGAACCGGGAACGAGGAGGATGTTGTATTTCTGGGCCAGTCTGACGAATTCTACATCGTCCGGCAGGGGCGATTTTGGAAAAAGGTAAAAGGCTCCCTGGGGTTTGACCATTTCAAAACCTAAAGAGGTGAGGTGGTTGTAAAGAATATCCCTTTTTTCACGGTATTCTTCCAGATCTACAGTTTCCCTCTGCAGTGAGGCCACAACCCGCTGCATAAGGGCAGGGGCGTTTACAAACCCCAGGGTTCGGTTGGCAAATATCAGCCCATCCATCATCAGCTGACCTGAATCTATTTCAGGATGTACAGATATGTACCCGATCCGTTCACCCGGAAGGGCCAGATCCTTACTGTGGGAGGTAACCATTATACTATTCCGGTAGCTCTGAAATATGCTGGGCACCTTCACCCCGTCATAGGCTATTTTGGCGTAAGGTTCATCTGAAATAAGGTAAATGGCTTTGCCCAGCTGGGATGCCTTCTGGTACAGTACTTTCCCCAGGTTATCCAGCATTTCCTTGCTGTAAACCACGCCGGTGGGGTTGTTGGGGGAATTGATCAGAACCGCCTTGGTCATGGGACCGATGGCATCGGCCAGGGCGCTTAAATCAGGCTGGAAGTTGGGGTCGGTCGGGATTTCAACGGTTTTCCCCGAATGATTGTCTATGTAAAATTTATACTCCACAAAAAAAGGTTTAAATACAATAACTTCTTCCCCTTCATCCAGAAGGGTTTTTAACACAACGTTAAGTGCGCCTCCGGCCCCGGTGGTCATCACTATGTTGTCCGCACTGACGGGAAGACCTGATTCCTCGGCCAGCACTGCGGCCACGGCGGTCCTTGTCTCCGGATATCCGGCGTTGCTCATATATCTGTGCATTCCCGGAACAGGGTTTAGGGTTAGTTTTTTTAATTCCTCCCTGAATTTTTCGGGAGGCTCCACATTGGGATTTCCCAGGGTAAAATCGTACACCTTTTCAGGGCCGTGAATTTTCCTGAGCCTCTCACCCTCCTCAAACATTTTCCTAATCCAGGAAGCTCCGCTGAGAAAACGTTCAATCTTTTTACTTATAGCCATGTTATGAACATCCTCCAAGATTACATTTTATAAGCCCTTTAAATATTCTATACATAACAGAAAAAACCTCTACGGTAAATTATTAAACCCGAAACCGGATAGAATAGTATGGGTGATAAAAATGTATACAGGGGAACTGGAAATATTGAAACAGGCCATTCTCAACGAGCATGAGGGGTATCATTTTTACAGGTTGGCTGCGGAAAAAGCTGTGGATGACGAGGTAAAGAACGTTTTTGAGTCAATGGCAGAGGAAGAAAAAAGACATGAAGAGTGGTTAAGGAAGGCTTATGGGCACATGCTGGAAAACAAACCTCCTATCGTGGAGCCCTTTTCTGTGGAACAGGCAGACTCTCCCGGTATCTTTTCGGAAAAAAGAATGATGCACCAGGGGCTAGAGGTTTCAGCTCTGCATATTGGGGTGATGATGGAAAGATTATCCGTTGAATACTATAAGGAGGCGTCAGAAAAAACACGGGTCGGGACCTTAAGTAATCTTTACTCAGAATTAGCCCGGTGGGAGCAAGAACACCTGGAGAAATTGGAAAAGGCTTACGATTTCGCCCGGGAAGAATGGTGGGGAAAACAGAACTTTTCACCGGCATAGTTTTAAGAGACCCCTTTCTTTTAAAGGGGTCTCTTAATGCAAACTTGGCTATACGGAGTAGAAGGAAGTGGTAGTTAGTTGTAGAATGATTACGCATAGTTTGGCGTTGGAGGGTTAGAATTGAAGGCACTACTGGTTCAGCACGAGGATCAGGTTCCGCCAGGAAGGCTTCTGGAAGTTTTGAACCATTTAAAATGGGACGCAGAGGTAATAATGATGGAGAAAAGCCCTGAAGTTCCTGCTTCAATAAATGAATTTGACTGCCTGGTATTGCTGGGGGGGACCGTTAATGTGGATGATGTAAAAGGTTATCCCTATCTGGAAAATCTCCGGCGCCTGACTTCTTCTGCTATAAAGGCAGGTTTTCCGGTATTGGGCCTGTGTCTGGGGGCGCAGATGATATCAAGGGCTGTTGGCGGTAGAGTATATAGAAACCAGTGTGGTGAAATAGGCTGGGAAAAAGTATGGTTTACCGAAGAAGGACTACGGGACCCTGTACTACAGGGGTTTGAAAGTCCCTTGGAGGTTTTCCAATGGCACGACGATATGTTTGATGTTCCTAATGGCTCTGCTCTTCTGGGAAGATCCCGTTTGTGTCCCAATCAGATAATAAGATTGGGAAAAACCACCTATGGATTCCAAAGTCATTTGGAGGTTACCGAGGATATTATCTTTGATTGGATCGAAAGCTATCATGTCAAGGAGGAATCAAGGCTGGGGTCCGGGGGAGCAGACCGGCTGGCAAGGGATACAAGGGAAAAGATGTCGCTTTATAACAATATCTCCAGGCAAATACTGCTAAACTATTTTAATAACATTTTAAAACTACAGGGGTAATATTTCTAAACAATTTAGAAATGGAAAACCAGCCCTAAGGCTGGTTTTCTTCGTCCTGGCTGTAAAGAAACTCATTTTCCCTTCGGTTCCTCATTTTCCTGGTGGAATACCAGGTGATCAGGGCGCCGGACAATGCGGCCAGGGAAACCGCCCCTGCGATTGTGGCATTGCTTTTGGTTTTCTTCTTGGGCCACAAGCGGTTAATCATATCCATCATAAGCACCACCTCGGAGTTATTATTCCCTTTATACTAAAGACCGTAATAAGGTAATTAATGTAAGACCGAGTATTTGAAATAATTGATATAGATGTGAACTCAAGTTATTAATATGTTATAATATATAAATATTGTCAGCCGGACAATACTACGTAAGACAATGGTCCAAATGATGAGGTGTATAAATGGTCAGAATGGCTATTAACAATTTTCACCCTGACTCGGTGAATATATCGGTTATCGCTTATACTTTGGATAAAATACTGGTGAGTATTCTGAAGGGGACCGGGGTGGTGGTGCCGCATAAAATAAGCGAGCTTGAGTATGTGGTCCATTCTGAGGTTATAAAGTGTTTTAAAGATTATTACCCGGACTCAGGAGAGGTGCAAACCGATCTTATTTTTGACCAGGATCTTGTGGTCACCAGGATATCAAGGCAAACCAGCCAACGGCTGGAGGAGCTTTTTTCAATAACCGCTGACAGGTGGAATGCCTAAAAGCGCCCTGACGGGCGCTTCAGAATACAGGAGCCGGAATTGTGATAGCCTTCATTAAAAGAGACACTAAAGATGTATGGGTAGGACACCACCGTAATCTGGTGTGGTTTTTTCTTAAACTTTGTTTTTCTAAACTATAGTTATCCGGTATTCCCTTAGCCATGTGTCCATCTGAATAAGGTAGGCAAAAAGCTGTGCCCCGCCCATTAACTGACCGAACCATGCCGGGCTGAAGGCCGAACCGTCTGATAGGACGGTTTTTCTTACAGCGTCGGTGTTTATGAGCCGGATAATGGGGGAGGTGTTTTCGTCCAGTATTTGCAGTACACGATCCCGAACGGCAGTCAGATACATTGGGTTGTGAGTTTTGGGATACGGACTCTTGCGCCTTTCCAGGACGTCATCAGGTATTATTCCATCCAGTGCCCGCCGCAGAATTCCTTTTTCCCTGAGACCGTAACTTTTCATCCACCAGGGTATGTTCCATACGTACTCCACCAATCGGTGGTCGCAGAAAGGCACTCTCACCTCCAGGCCTACCGCCATGCTCATTCGGTCCTTGCGATCCAGCAGGGTTGGCATAAACCTGGTGATGTTGAGGTAGAACAATTCCCGTATGCGGGCTTCCCGGGGGCTTTCCCCCGGCAGCCGGGGAACCTCATCCAGGGCTTCCCGGTAACGCCGGGCAACATATTCTTCCGGCCTGATCATTTGTGATATCGAGGGATCCAGCAACTGTGCCCTCTCCCTCACCATTCTTATCCAGGGGAATGTATTGCCGGACAGGGCCTCCTCATTGTAGAACCAGGGGTAGCCGCCAAATACCTCGTCGGCGGATTCTCCCGAAAGGGCGACGGTGGAATGGTTTTTTGTTTCCCGGCAGAAAAGGTAAAGGGAGGAATCAACATCGGCCATCCCCGGCAGGTCGTTGGCGTGTACCGCCCGAACCAGGGATTCAGCCAGGTCTTCGTTATTTATTTCAATGTAGTGGTGAGTTGTGCCGTAATGGTCGGAGACCCGGCGAACCCAGGGAGCATCGGCGTTGGGCTGAAATGCGCTGGGGCGGAAATACCGGTCGTTTCCGGCATAGTCCACCGAAAAAGTATGCAGGGGGCCCATGCCGGCCCTTTCATAATACCTGGAGGCAAAGGCCGTTATGGCACTGGAATCCAGTCCTCCCGACAGAAAAGAGCAAACAGGCACGTCGGACACCAGCTGACGCTCCACGGTATCTTGCAGCAACTGGCGTATCTTTTCCGCGGTGATTTCCAGGCTGTCTTCGTGTGGCCGGCTTTCAAGTCTCCAATAGTTTCTGACCCGGGTACCCTTGCCATTGTGTTCAAGGCACTGGCCGGGTCTCAGCTCATGTATTCCCCGAAAAACTCCCTGGCCGGGTGTACGGGAAGGGCCCATTACAAATATCTCGGCCAATCCCCGGTAATCCACCTCGGGCGGGACAGCAGGGTGTGCCAGAAGGGACTTTATTTCGGAGCCAAAAATGAAGGAGCTGCCCCTTTCAGAATAAAACAGAGGCTTGACTCCCAGTCTGTCCCGGGCCATAAATAGTGTCTGATCGGTTTCGTTCCAGATGGCAAAGGCAAATATACCATTGAATCGGTAAACACAATCCGCCCCCCACTCTATGTAAGAAAGCAGAAGTGCCTCGGTATCCGAGTTTCTGGTAAGAAAGGAATGGCCCCGGGCCTCCAGGTACTGCCTCAACTCAGACGTGTTGTACAGTTCTCCGTTATATGTTATTGTGTATACTTGGGCACCCCGGCTCCTGGTCATTGGTTGGGCGCCACCTACGGGGTCCACCACCACCAGACGCCGGTGGCCAAGGGCGGCCCGCGGTGTCAGCCATAATCCCGAAGCATCCGGCCCACGGTAGGCCAGTGTACCGGTCATTGCTTCCAGGGTGGGGCGCTCAAGGGTCAGGTCCCTTTCCCAGTCTATCCAGCCAGCAATACCGCACATATTTACAAACCTCCTTTTATTATGTGCTTAACACAAATTCAGTGCTGGACATCATCGTCTCATTCTCCAGGGACCCCGTTGTCCCAGGCCTTTCCTTGGTAAAACTCTATGCTTCGGGTGTCATAAAAGAGCCTGGACCAGTTTTATATTAAAATGATTGTATATTTAGCTCATTCTTCCAAGGGTTAAGCGGGGAGGTTGGATTATTTTGGGCAGGACTGAAAAAGCTACCGTTACCATTGACGGTTTTACCGAAGCAGCCCATAGAATAATTGATCAAATACCGGAAAAATTTTGCAGGGATTTAAACGGAGGATTCAATATCGTTGAAGACTGCAGGAAAGACGGGGAATATCTGATAATGGGGGAGTACATACAGGATGAAATGCTGGGTGCCGTCATAATGATTTATTATGGCTCCTTTGTAGAGTTGCTGGGTGAAAGTGATAATGAAGTATGGGAAATGGAATTGAAGGAAACCATTTTGCATGAGCTCCGCCACCATGTCGAGTTTATGGCGGGGGTTGATTACTTATCTGAGGAGGAAAGGCTCCCCTCCGGCCAGTAAAAGAAGGATTATTAATAAATTTGAAATAAAAAAAGCGGTGTTTTCACATAATAAGTGTGGTTTTAATAATTAATCGGAGGTGTTCCGCATGATTACTGCTGAGGTAGCCCTGTATCCACAGAAAACAACAAATGCCGGCCAGATCATCAATGATTCCCTGAACTCCCTTGATAAAGGGAACCTTCAGGTTAACGTCGGCTCCATGTCAACCCGGTTACAGGGTTCGGAAGAAGAGGTTTGGGACGGAATCAAATCCCTTTTTGACCAGGCCAGGGGCAGAAGCGAGGTCAACATGGTGGTAACCATCTCAAACTGCGCAGGTTAAAATAGGTATACTTGTTTGTAAAATAACCCCTATGGCGTACTGCGCCAAGGGGTTATTTTTATAAGGTTTACACGGCGCTTTTTTAATCCAGAATACAGAACTCAGGACACAGGACTCAGAATAAAAAAGAAAAAGATGATAACCGATGCCCGCCGTAATAATCTTCTATCCCGGCCCGGAAGATTCTGAGTTCTGAGTCCTGTATTCCAGCCGCCCGCAGGGCGGCTTTTTTTTCGCTTAGGAAAGTATATGACGCATTAAAGCATTAAAACGCTGAAGTACTGAAGCACCAAAGCATTTTTATGCAAGCCCAGAGTTTTTCTGGGGTCGCTCCGGGGTCACTTGAGGGTCGCTGCATTGTCGCTAATGGGTAGGCGGAGCGATTTAAGTCCGGCCTGCATTACCTCTTGCTGCAACTGTCTCTAAACTCGGTCGCCAACGGAATGCCGACCGCCTCCAACGCCGCATCCTTGCGTCGATTCCGGCTTCCGGCTGCGTCCTGCAGCCGGCTCGGCATTCCGTAGGCTCGGTCGTTAAGAGACAGTAGCAGCCTCCGGTACATTCCGCACGGGCTTAAATCACTCCCCCTCACTGCATGTCGCTTGAGGGTCGCTTTTAAGGCAGGCTGTCACCATTCTGGCTCCTGGCTTCTGGCTTCTGAATTCCGCCGTCTGCAAGACGGCACCGCCGGCAAGGCGGTTATTTTACTCCCCGCGCTGCCTCCGCACAGTGACGGTTTCCCCGCCAATACCCCAGTTATCCGTTTCCACTTCGTCTATTACCACCACGGTGGTTCTGGGGTTTTTACCCAGAAGATCGGCCAGCAAATCGGTAACACCTCTGATTAGAAGGGCTTTTTTTTCCGGGCTTACCCCATCCCGGGTGATCTTGATGTTTACAAAAGGCATTTTCTATCGCTCCCCTCTATTTTTTAAATGGTTAACGTGGGACCGTTTTCCTTCAGCCACTTATGGTGCAGCTTATAATCAGGGCAAAATTTCTCCACCAGTTTCCAGAATCTGCTGGAGTGGTTCATTTCCGCCAGGTGGGCAACCTCGTGGATAATCAGGTAATCTATCACCTGGACCGGGGCCATTATCAGCCTCCAGTTGAAGTTTAAGTTTTTCAGGCGGGAACAGCTTCCCCACCGGGTCTTTTGATTTCTTATGATAATTCTGTTGAATTGCAGGTTTAGCTGCCGTCCGATTTCCATGGCCCTCTCTTTTATTACTTTTGCCGCTTCCAGGCGATACCATCCCTCCAGGGCTTGCACCAGAGTTTGCCGTGAATCGTCCGGCACAGTTATGAAAAGTCTGTCGTCAATCATTTTCACCTCTGGGGCGATGTCCTTTCTGATTACCATTATATGGCTGTACTCACGGCCCAGGTATAAAACAAAATTTCTTTGTTCAAAGTCATTTGGCTTATTTTTTTGTCTTATGAGTTCAAAATGGCGCAGTTTGGAGAGTATCCAGTTTTCCTTTAAATTGATCAGCGGCTCAAGTTTTGATGTTTTGAAACCTTCCGGTACAATCACCTCCAGCCCGCCGTCTAAATCAATTTTCAACCTGACGCCCTTTGATTTTTTACTAAACCTTAGCTTGTATTCCACCTCTTTTCCGGCCAGTGTGATCAAGCCGCTGCCTTTCCAGGCACTGTCCTTCTTCCTTTTAATATGCTCAGCCAAGGTCAATCCTTCCCCTGATTTTTTCTTCCCCACCCTAATTAAACGCTGGTTAGCTGTTTTCCTGTTTCATCTGGGCTATTTTAATTTGATTTTGACATTGGCTATGCGTTCCGGGGCTGGAGGATGAGAGTAACTGAACCAACGTATAAAGGGGGGCGGCGATACATCGGACATATTTCTGGCGGACAGATCCACCTGGAGTCGGACAGCTGCCGGTATATCTCCGGTCAGTGTGACGGCAATCCTGTCGGCCTCCTCCTCCATATTTCTTGAAATGTAGTTCTGTAAAGGGCTGGAGGCAAATGAAACCAATAAGAAAAACAGCAGCACCACTGCCCAGGTAACCGGAGGGAAACGACCGGATACCGGTGAAGGGGCCTTCAGCATCAAAAACAAAAGGCCCCAGAGAATGAAATTACCCAGTATCCCCATGGTTAATCCTTTGATAATATGCCCCTGCCGCCAGTGGGACAGCTCATGGGCCACCACTGCCTTAACCTCGTCCGGTGGGTATTTTTCCAGCAGGGTGTCGTAAAGCACTATTCTTTTTGTCCTGCCAAGTCCGGTAAAATAGGCATTTGCCTTGGTGGTGCGCTGGCTGGCATCCATTACCAGCACCTGATCCACCGGCAGCCGGGCCTTTTGGGACAGCTCTCTGACCATGGATAAAACTGTGGTATTTTTTACCGGTTCAAAGCGGTTAAAAAGCGGGGATACCACCACCGGCCAGAGAAAAATCTGAAGTATCAGCCACAGTGAGAAAAGAAATGCTCCGGCCAGCCACCAGTGCGGCCACCGGTTAATCAACCAGAAAAACAGCACCACGCCCACCGAGGTTACAGCCAGTTCCAGTCCTGCCCCCTTCAGGTAATCCATCCACCAGGCACCCATGGTTTGGGTGGAAAATCCCCAGCGGTGCTGCCAATAATAGCTTCCAAAGATGGCAAAGGGCAGTCCGATTATCTGTAAAAGCCCCCATAGGGATGCAAAGAACAGCAGAATCCCCCCCCAGTAGCTGCCCAAAGCGGCCTGCTGGGCCCAGCGGGAAAGGGCCGCCCCCTGATCCCCAAAAATCAGCCATATAAGGAAGGCCGCCTCTGCGATGAAACTCCCTATAAACACCAACCGAAGCGCCTGATTGTATTCCCGGCCTTTGTTCACCTGATCCACACTAAAATACTGCATGGTTTCACCGGCCACATTTCCAGGGAAAAGAGAATACCAAAGATAAAGCAGTGTAAAAACAGCCGAAGTTGCAATAAGGATTACCCAGGCAACATTTAATCTGGTCTGCATATTCCATCCCCCATATAAATCATAATAACAAAAACATATGGCGCCTGTCCCTATAATATGCATTTTACCCGCAACCGTAAAGAATTGCGGGTAAAAATTGCTTATATGTGATGCTTTTTGGTCCGAATTCAGAATCCAGAATCAAGGGAGGAAGAAAATTAACATTTCAGCCACAGAGTATACAGAGAGTAGGGGAACCTTTTGAGGTGACATTTAAAATAGGCTGTTATTATTCTGGATTCTGGCTCCTGGATTCTGGATTCGAGCAGCCGTAGGTCTGCTCATCTAGTGCCTCATGTCTTCGTACTGCAGGAGCCTCCGTTCTCCCTGGAGGGCTCTCAGTCTGGTCAGGTCCATGGATACCTCCATGGTTCCCATGTACTCCCCCTCACTGTCCATAAGGGCCAGATAGCGGATGTGTATAAACGATCCGTTCAATTCCAGCCAGAATTCAGCGTTGCTGTGTTTGCCGGTTTTAAAATCCGAAACAATTTTTTCCACCACGTGAACGCTTTCCGGTGGGTGACAGTTTTGCACCTTTCGTCCGATAATTGACTTGGTCCTGGTAAATATCCTTTCTTTACCCTGGGAAAAATACCTTACCGTATCATCCTTTCCCACAAAGGTTATATCTATTGGTAAATTTGTAAGTATGGCATTTATTTCAGCCGGTGTCAACGATCCCGTATCAAGCCCTAAGCCTTTATCGTCCCGTTGGGGCCGGGCCTGAGTGTTGCTGACACTTTCAGCTTTCCATATTCCGGCGCCGGGATCTGAGAATATCATGCCAAATTCCGAGGATTGTTCTTTAATTTCTGCCCATTCCTCTTCTGACAGGGCGTTTTGCATCATGGGTGTGAGGATGTTTTCTTCCTTGAAAAACATCTCGGTCACCCTGTCTCTCATTTTTATAAAACTGTCTTTCATTTCATCCAGTTCACGGCTATTTCCGGGATCCCATTTGTTTACCAGTTTTTTAAAAGACTTGACCATATCCCTTATTTCATCATCCACAGACCACATTACCGAAGGCGGCCCGGTTATATTCCTTTTTTCCAGATAGGGGAAAAATATGTTTTCCTTTTTGCTGAAATGCTTATCCAGGTTACTTCTGAAAAAACTCACTTTTTCCTTTAAATCTTCCAGAATAGTGGTACGGTCTTCACGAACCTGGGAAAGGGCCTCTATGCCTTCAGCTATGCTGTCCAGCGTCTTTCTGGCCTCATCATTTTCATGCTTTACAATGTGCAGCGGATGGCCCGGTATTAATTCGGGCTGCTGGTTATTCAGCAGGGAGTCTCTGAAAACGGCGGCATGCACATCGCACAGCTTTTTAATCTCCTCGGGCGGCATTCCCTCTGAAATAAGCTGCTGTTCCATACTGGCGATTTCAGTGGCATCCACCTCTTTAACCAAGTCATTAAATTCCCTTTTAACGGCATCAAAATTTCTGCCGCTGTGCAGGTCCTTGATCAGACCTTTCAGTATCTGCTGCTTATACTCTTTGTTATTAAGATATTCGCTCATACAGCCCTCCGGCAATGTTTATCAGTATTGGTTTGTCATATAAATACCCCGCTGAAGGTTTTTTATACCTTTGGTGTAATTTTACCGGGAAATACCTGTTAAATTGACTTTAATTTGTTTAGAATAGAGCAATGAGAGGTGATTTTAGAAATGCTGTATTCTTTAAAGATAGCTCTGGGGCAAATGGATGTAATCCCGGGAAGGCCTGATTTAAATGCCGGAACAATGCTGGATATGATGGCCCGGGCAAGGCAGAAGAAGGTTCAAATGATAATCTTTCCCGAGATGGCTATTCCCGGATATTTACTGGGAGATACCTGGGAGCAGAGGGCTTTTTTGCGGGACTGCCAGGAATACGGAAGGCAGATAGTTGAGTCATCAGGTGACCTATGTGTTCTTTTCGGAAACGTGGGACTGGACTGGAATAAAACCGGCGATGACGGAAGGGTCCGTAAGTATAATTCATTTTTTGTGGCACAGAATGGCAGGCTGCTGGGGGAGGATAACTTCCCATATCCATTCAGGATAAAGACACTTCACCCAAATTATCGGGAATTTGACGATACGCGTCATTTTTACAGCCTCCGAAAACTGTCCATGGATCTTGGAAAGTCAGTGGGGGATTTATTGCAGCCGGTGAACCTGAATGTAGACGGGAAAGCTTTGAAACTGGGCTGTATACTGTGCGAAGACGGGTGGAGCGATGATTATAATCTGGAGCCGGCTAAAATAATCAACAAAAACGGGCCAGTTGATCTGTTTGTGAATATATCAAGCTCTCCCTTCACTTTAGGTAAGAACAACAAGCGTAACAGGGTTTTCTCAAGGCAGGTAAGAGATTCCGGCATTCCGCTTATATATGTAAATAACGTTGGGATACAGAATAATGGAAAAACAATTTATACATTTGATGGTTACAGTACCGTTTATAACGGTAAAGGTGAAATAGTGCATTACTGTGAACCTTTCCAGCAGGATTTAAAAATCTTATATTTGAACCAGACGGGTGGCTTAAATAATGCGAAACCGGTGGAGGTACCTGACGACAGTGGCATAGCCAGTATATACCAGGCCCTTATATATGGTATCAGTAAGTTTGTGTCATTTGCGGATATTAAAAGGGTGGTAGTTGGTATTTCCGGTGGAATTGATTCAGCGGTTAGCGCCTGCCTGTATACCAGGGTTCTGGGGTCTGAGAATGTGCTTCTGGTAAACATGCCCAGCATATATAATTCCAGAACCACAAAGGATCTGGCGGCCAGGTTAGCCGGAAATTTAGGCTGTTTGTATACTGTTATGCCTATACAGGATTCAGTTGACCATACAGTGGATCAGATTACTAACAATGCGGTAACTAACCTTAAAGATGGTCAGCAATTGA
Source organism: Peptococcaceae bacterium BRH_c4a (assembly GCA_000961585.1). Classification (GTDB taxonomy): domain Bacteria; phylum Bacillota; class Desulfotomaculia; order Desulfotomaculales; family Desulfocucumaceae; genus BRHc4a. The sequence goes on from LADN01000078.1 coordinate 12,610, forward strand.
AACTCACCGCAAGTTCATTTGTGCTGGAGAATATTCAGGCCCGGGATCGATCGGCCCGTTTACTTGCCGCTCTGGCGGCTGCCTTTGGGGGGGGGTTCACCTGCAATGCCAATAAAAGTGAGATGACGGTGGGCTACTCCACCCTGTACGGTGATCTGGCCGGTTTTCTGGCCGCCCTGGCCGACCTCTGGAAGCACCAGGTTTATGCTCTGGCAGGATTTCTCAACGAACAGGTATACGGACACGAGGTTATTCCCCGGGATGTAATAAACCTGGTGCCCAGCGCCGAGCTTTCCTTTGAACAGTCCGTTGATAAGGGAAAGGGCGACCCCGTTATCTATCCGTACCATGATTATCTCTTCCGGGCTTTCATGGAGCACTGGGACAGGGCTACCCCGGAAGAAATACTGGACTGGTACTGCCGGGGGGTTCTGGAAGATAAACTGGGATGCCGGCCGGGACTGGTAAAAAAGCTTTTCTCCTGTCCTGCGGAATTTATAAGTGACCTGGAGCGCTGGTGGAAACTGTACACAGGTATGGCTGTGGCGAAAAGAATACAGGCGCCGCCGGTGCTGGCCGTCAGCAGAAGGGCCTATGGTTTTGACCACAGGGAAGCCCAAAATGGAGCCTATTTCACCGCCCGGTATCACCTGTTGAAAAGAAGGTTACTGGAGCCCGGCAGTGTGGGATAAAATACCGTCATAGCGCTTCCAGTCGAAAAAGTGAGTTAAATGATTTATTAATTTGTTGAATTTATAATTTAAGGGGTGTCCAGGGTATGCTATAATATATAGGCAGTAATGAAATATAAGGGAATGGAATTCAAGGGTGAAGCAGAAAATATAAGCTTGAATGGTATGTTTATAATTATTAAATAATCTTTATAAAAGGAGGGTGAAGTATATGCCTAACAGTGTAAAATGGCTTGGCCACGCCGCCTGCCAGATTACCTCAGCAACGGGTAAGGTGATACTGATTGATCCCTGGATAACCGGAAACCCCGGGTGCGCAATTAAAAAGCAAGATGTTAAGAGGGCGGACTTGATTTTAGTTACCCACGATCACTCCGACCATGTGGGAACGGATATACCGGATTTGGTGAGGTCAACCGGGGCAATGGTTCTCACACACCCTGAACTTGCTGCGGTATTAGTGCAATCCGGTGTAAGCCCTGATAATATCATCAACGGCATTGGGATGAATATAGGCGGGCAGGTTGAATGGGCGGGAATAAAAGTAACCATGACCCAGGCTTTCCATTCCAGTAGCATAGGTGATGCGGTGGGCTATATTATTATCCTGGAAGACGGCAAAACCGTGTATCATGCGGGAGACACCGGTATTTTCAGCGGCATGGAGCTTTTGGGCAGTATTTATAGTATAGATGTTGCATTGATACCCATAGGAAGCGTTTTTGTGATGGATCCTTTGCAGGCCGCATACAGCCTTACCCTGCTAAAGCCTGGCATAGCAGTGCCCATTCACTATAAAACATTTCCCATATTGGTGCAGGATGCCGGTGATTTTATCAGGCTGGCCCGGGAAAAAGCTCCTGACACAAGGGTGGAAGCCATTAACCCCGGGGAGGAGATTTTCATCTGATTCCAAAGCCCCCGCTTTTGTAAACGGGGGTATTCAGGCGGAACATTTAAGGAATATAATCGTCCCTTACAGGGGCGAAGACCTCCACCGCAATTGAGTTTTCAACTATTTTTGCCCAGTGTTCGGTATTTCCGGGAATAACCCAGCTGTCTCCGGGTTTCACCTCACATTCTTCACTCTGAATATACAGTACTATTTTTCCGGATATCAGATAGCCGGTCTGCTCCTGGGGATGTTTGTGCATGGGGAGGATCTTACCCTTTTCCAGCAGGAACTCTGTCATCAAGGTTTTTTCCCCGTAAACAAGGGTTTTTCTCTTTATCCCATCAACAGTGCTTATATAGCCGTCTTGGCTTTTTTTGGCAAACATTGGTTTCCCCTCCCCGTTTAATATTTCCTTCTTTATGATAACATAGCGGCTGTTTTTCCGGTAGCTAAAAGGCCGGAATCCTCAGGCCGCCATTTTTCCCCGTCCTGCCGGCACGCCATCACGCCATTGTTTCTTACCATTTGTACAGTTGCTGTGATAAAATAATATGGTTATGGATAGGGGAGGGGAATCTTTATTGAAATGTTAGCCGGAAAAAAGAGGGATTTTTTTCTTTTTTGCCTGTCCGGTGCTTTTTTAGGTATGTACACCGGACTTTACGATCCAATTTTCAATAATTATATAGCTGAGACCTTTCAGGTAAGTGAGGCCACCCGGGGAGGGCTTGAATTCTTCCGTGAATTGCCGGGATTTTTAGTGGTTATCTTTTCAGGAATATTGATGTCCCTGGCAGATATACGAATTGCCGTTATTTCATTATTAATTATGTCCCTGGGCCTTTTCGGACAGGGGTACGTTTCTCCTACCCTGCAATGGGCTGTCGTCTGGATGGTAATGTGGAGTATCGGCGCTCACCTTTTTATGCCCGTTTCCAGCAGTATTGCCGTCAGCCTTTCGGAACCCGGCGAGGTGGGCCGTAAGCTGGGAAAATGGAGCGCCATAAACACCGCGGCCTCACTGTTGGGATACCTATTTGTTTGGACAGGCTTTCGCTATTTTAATATCGACTACCGTATGACCTTCGGAATCGCTGCCTTTGCGGTGGTTGCCGCCATGGTTTGCCTTTTGGGAATGAGGGTACCCAAGGTAAGCCGTCCCGGAATAACCTTTATGTTTAAAAGGAGATATTCACTCTATTATCTGTTAAGCCTTCTCTTCGGAGCCCGTAAACAGATCTTTTTAACCTTCGGCCCATGGGTTTTGATAAAAGTATTCCATCAGCCGGTAACCACCTTTGCCCTGCTGGGACTGGCTGGAACGGCACTGGGAATATTTTTCAAGCCGGCGCTGGGAGCCGCCATCGACCGACTGGGAGAACGGACAATAATAATGGGGGAATCGCTGGCACTGGTGGCCGTTTGCCTTGGGTACGGCTTTGCCCAAGACATTTTCCCGGCTACACTGGCCATATTTGTGGTATATGCCTGTTTTGTGGGCGATAGTTTACTCTTTGCCTGCTTAATGGCCAGAACCACATACCTTAATAAAATAGTTGAAAAAAGGGAAGATCTGACGCCCACCCTTTCCATGGGGCTAAGTGTCGATCATGCTGTTTCCATGACTATCCCGTTTTTTGCGGGGCTTTTGTGGGAGTTAGTAGGATTCAGGTATGTGTTTCTGGTGGCGGCCCTTCTTGCCTTGGCCAATTTCTGGGCGGCAACCTACATCAGAACAGGCAGGGAACAGTCCTGCGAAACATCCACCAGAGCCTAGGAGGCTGTTGAAAAAGTCCATCTGCGGCGTTGCGGCGGCGGCTTCAATGCTCAACGTACAAGGAGTACGCCTCCGCTTGAAGCCTTGCCGCGCCTTGCATCTGGAGCTTTTTGAACAGCCTCCGGTTGTAGTCGAATAAGTACTTTGTTGACCTCTTAATATAGTTTTGCAACACTCTCCTAGGTGCCGCTTGTCCAAAATAATCGAATTGAATAGGAAAAAACTAATGGGCTCCAGGTAGGATTTAACAAAATATGGTAGAATATGGATCTACGGGCTTCCGGTTTTTTTGCTTTAAAGTACCGGTGGTGAGTTAGAAGGAGTGTTCTACCTGTGGAATTTGATCGTTTTTCCAGGCTGAAAGAGAACATGGTGAGCGCCGGAGACGGCTGGTATGTGTCAGGTCAAGACCCCAGAATGTGGCAAAAGCTTCTTGAAAGGAATCCCAACGACGGCAAGGCTCTTTACAATGTGGGGCTTCACTTGGAAAAAGAGGCCCTGAAAAGCCTTGAAAAATACAGAGAAACAGAAATAGTTTTTTTCTTGAAATTATACAGGCAAAAAATAAGACACTCCCTGGAAACACTGGGTAAATCCCTGGATAAGGGCTACTTTCCTGCGGCCAATGATATATTGAGAATTAATAAGGAAAAAAAGAGGCATATACCAGGTAAAACTTCATTTGTATTGCCGGCGGGTGCTGGGACTGTCATTCTCTTGCTGCTGTGTTTCCTTTTGGGAATGGCCGTGGCGCTTCTCTTTCTTTCGGAGAGGATTCCAATATACAAAGAAATCACCGAAGAATACTACACTTACATGCTACCCTTTGAAGTGGTTCAGGAAAGACCCGGGAATGTGCCCGCCATGGATTATGAAATCAAAACCATTGCAGTGGGCGATATTTCCCCGGAAGCGATTGTTAATGAACTGGTGGCCTCAGTGAAGGAGCTTTACCAAAAACAACCTCATACTCCTAAGAAGGTAATTGCGGTACAAAAGGGCGGCTCCGGCCGTGGAGAGGTGGGAATGGCCGTCTGGGCAGGCAAAAACAGCAATATTAAGGTTTTTGTATATCCCGGTAACCGCAAAGAAAAATTGTTATGGGAAACCACAACTGTTATAAGAAGCGCCTTGTATCAGTTTGCCCTGCAAAACGGCTGCCTGCCGGATAATCTGGAAGTACTGACCCAGCCCTTCCCCGGAAATTATCTCACTTCAATCCCCAGAGAGCCATATAAATTCAACAGTGAGGTATACACTGCCTATAACGGTAGGGGCGGGTGGATATATCGCCCGGAGGAATTTGATTCTGCAAGGTCCATATTCCGTGCCCTCAAACCCAACCTCCCCGTGGTAGAGGAGCTTGAGTTTGAGCCTTTACACCTGTTTATAGATAAATCGGGCAATACTCTCAGTGTGGTTTCAGGAAACAATGTAATTAGAAGATACAGTGTCGGGCTGGGAAAGGACGGCCGGACTCCGGAAGGAGATCTGTACATAGACAAAAAGGTGGTTAACCCCAATAGCGGGTTGCAGGAGACCAAAAGCCCTTATGGAACCAGGGCCATGGAGCTGTCCAATCCAGACTTTGCCATTCACGGTACCGATGTTCCCTCAAGTATTGGTAGAAATGTCACCATGGGGTGTATCAGACTGCACAATGACCAGATGGAAGATCTTTACTCTCTTGTTCCGCTTTATACAGAGGTAAAAGTTTACAAAGGGGAATATCAACCGGAAAGCGGCAGGCCCGTAATAAGCGGGGAAGCCATGGAGGCTTGGGGGCCATCTGATAATCGGTTGTATGCCGTGAATGACAGTCCAAAAGAGGAAAACAACAGTATTGCTTTCAGATGGAAGGGATAGCTCTTTTCAATCAAAGGTAATGATGTCTTTATTCCTGCGATCCATGGCTGCCAGGGTGGCATCCAGCCTGTTCCTCTTCTTTTTGGCCGGCAGACCGGGCGCCATTTCTCCGGGGCGGCCGTATTTTTTGTGTATTTGTTCAAGCTGCTGGGGGGAAAGCTGGTAACTGTTTATAATCTTGTAACCGCCATCCTTATTAAAACTCATATATTTTCACCTCATGAAGTTTTTAATATATTATTTGTTATCCATATAAATGGATATTCTATATTCTGAATGGATAGGTTTATAGCAGAGACATGGAGGGAATGGCGGCTCCAATCTCAGGAAAACATAGAATCGGAGGTGTAACGTTTGAACAGATCGGCTATTGTGCTTTTAGCCAAGTATGCCATTACCTTTGTGCTGGCTGCGGCGGTATTTATATTGGCCGGAGGCAATCCCTGGGGATGGGTTTTTGCTATGAGCATCACAGTGGCTACTTTAAATTACCTGCTGGGTGATTTTTACGTGCTCCCCAGGTATGGGAACATTGTTTCTTCGGTGGCAAATGGTTTTCTGGCCGGACTGGGGGCATATCTGGTGAGCTCTTTTTTTCCGGCTTTCGGGGCAGGCTACGGCTCAATTTTCACCTTCGGTATTTTAATAGCGGTTGGGGAGTATTTTTTTCACCGCTATCTGATGCAAACCGAAGAGACCAGGCCGTCATAGATGAAAAAACAACGGCTTTTAAGGATACATGAGCCATGGGCGCCATTATCAGCCCTTCGAACTTAATGAGTTCAATGAAAAAGAGGGGTAACTATAATAGTTATCCCTCAAATTACCCGTCAGTTTAGCGGAGGACGTATAACAATAGCTTCATAGTAAGACATGGCAAATCAGATTGCATTAACATTCTTTATATAAATAAATTTACGTTGGCCTCGTCGGCCTCGCCCAGGTATGTGGCCACCCCGGCGAATTCCAGTCCCTCAATGAGTTCCTCTTCCCGGATACCCATTACATCCATGGACATGGTGCAGGCGATCATTTTGATGCCCTGTTCTTTGGCTGTCTGGATCAATTCCGGCAGTGAGGTGACGTTTTGCTGCTTCATCACTATCTTCATCATGGAAGCTCCCATTCCTCCGAAGTTCATCTTGGATATTCCCAGTTTTTCAGCTCCTCTGGGCATCATGCGTCCAAACATGCCCTGCAGGAAGCTTTTCTTTGCTTTTACCTTTTCGGGCTTTCTTAGGGTGTTGAGGCCCCAGAAGGTGAAAAACATGGTAACATCATCATCCATGGCCGCAGCTCCGTTGGCGATAACGAAGGCCGCCATGACCTTGTCAAGGTCGCCGCTAAATACGATGATTGTTTTCTTCTTTTTTGTATCCATCGCAAATCCCTCCTTTTTTTATTTTTAAACCGTTAGGTTCTACGATCCTTACTGGCTAACAATAGGCCCGGGCCAGATACGACGAGATGTCTTCGATGTTTATCTGACCGTGAGCCGCTTTTTGCAAGTTCACCAGACAGATGGGGCACATGGTTATCACATCGCTTCCTGCAGCTTTAAGTTCTTCCACCCTTCTTTGAGCGGCGGCCGCAGCTTTTTTGGGGTATAGGGACTCGGCCGGCCCGCCGCAGCACAGGGTAAATTCGCCCGTACTTACAGGCTCCCTGACGTTTACGCCGGCTTTGGCCAGTAGGGTTCTCTGCTCCCCCAGCATGTTTTCATACCTTGCGTAAACACAAGAATCATGTATGACCACTTCAGATCCCAGATCCCTTAAGGCGCAAATGTTCCTTTCCGCCAGGACCTCAATGTAGCTCTTTACTTTTATGTCGTAGCCCCTGACAATTAAGGGAAACACTGATCTTAGCATGTTGGTGGTATGGGGATCCGCGGTGATAACGTTCTTTACGCCATGCTTTTTTAAATTACTGTATACCTTTTGGGCATGCTCTTCCAGCACATCGTCAACGCCAAGGTCGTAAGCCAGGGCACCTGAATATAAGTCATCCTGGTATAGATAGCCGAATTCCACGCCGGCCTGCTTTAACAGGGACGCCATATTAACGAGAATACTGTTAAAGCGTCCCTGCATGCTGGACTCCGGCATGGACATAAGGCTGGAAATGTTTATAAACCTGTTTATAAACCTCCCTACCCTGGTGAAATCGGCCAGGGGTGAGTCCTCAATCATGCTCTGGGCCTTGTTCATGCCGGTTATATAGGGAATAAGCTGGTACATCTGCCCCGTGTAGATGACCGTCTCCCCGCCCCTGGGCAGGTTGAGCCCTCTGGCCCACCTGGTGGCGCTGCTGGCGGATATGGGCAGCACGGACTTTCTTAAAGCCAGGTTATCCGCCAGAATTCCAATGGTATCACCAATCGGTAATGGCATGGTCCAACTCTCCTTAAAGTTTAAAAACTTTTTTATTCATGTAATATCTCAGCGACCTGACATTTTCAGCGATATGCACCTTCGCCGGGCAGTTGGCCTCACACATCTTGCACAGGAGGCAGGAATAGATGGTTTCCTTATTGTCCAGCACCTTGTCTTTAAGGCCCAGTAAAACATACCTGAACAGCTTCCTCGGGAGGAGTTCAATGCCCATTGGGCACACCGCACTGCATACCCCGCAATTCATACAGGCGGAAGCATTGAATTCTTCAGACCTCTTCACCTCGTCAACGAAATCGGGATTTACTAGCGCCATTAATTCCCCTCCTTTTCAACCGCCTTATATTTGTGGTAACCTTCATCCGTCACTTCGCCGATTTCAGATACGTATCCGTATTTACGCATCCCCATTACCCAGTACATTACTTCATAGGAAGGGTGCCCAAGGATTTGCGCGATTTCCGGAACAGTCCGGGAGCCATTCCTGAGGATGTTGACAATCTTATCCCTCATCAGCATTTCTTCCCTGATGACTTCCCTTACATCTCTTACCTCGTCGTTCATCTTAGAAAGTCTCCTTTAAAAACCCGTCTATCATCGACTTGATCTGGGCATCGGTGTATCCTTTCAGATCAATGGCATCCCTGGGGCAGATCGGAACGCACCCGCCGCAGCCCTTGCAGCCAGTCTTGTTTATCCTCGCCACTTCTTTTCCCTGATCCTCGCCCTTTTCAATTGCCGAGTAAGGGCAGGTTTTTACGCATACGTCACACCAGTGGCAGAGTTCCGGGTTGACCGAAGCCATCAGGGGCTCCAGTTCAACATATCCCTTTTTAAGGATGGATGCGCTTTGGGTAACCGCCGATAAAGCCGAGGCGACACTCTCAGAAGAATTTTTGGGTCCCTGGCAGGCGGCGCAGATAAACACGCCGTCCACTACGGTTTCCACGGGACGCAGTTTCGGGTGTATTTCGTTGAAAAACCGGTCCCTTCCCACGGGCAGTTTCAGTACGTCAACCAGTTCGTCGTTCTTTCTCGGGACCATGCCCGTTACCAGAACAACAACGTCGGCCTTGATTTCAACTTCTTCCCCGAAGGTAAGCAAATCTTTAACGCTGACCTTTATTTTTCCGTCGGAGCACTTTTCAACCGCAGGGGGGGCGTCTTCGCCAAACCTGAGATAAGTGGAACCTGTTTCCCTTGACTGGCCATAAAGCGATTCATACTTGCCGTACGTCCTCATGTCCTTGAAAAGGTGATACTGGTGGGATTTTGGATCCTTTTCAACAGCCAGAATAGAGGAGTGAACCGCCGCATTGCAGCAGTAACGGGAACAGTATAGGTTCGGGTTTTCCAGGTCCGGCTGCTGCCTGCTTCCCACACAGTAAATATAGACAATATCTTTTATCTCTTTCCCGTTACGGGTCGGGATACCGTCGCACCTGTCAAGCAGTTCCTTGAATTCCGGAAGGTTGATAACCCCGTCTATGCCGTATCCGAACTCACCTTCCTTGGGCTGATACGTTTCAAAACCTGTGGCAATAATGATTGAGCCGACATTGGCGGTAATGTTATCTTTCTTGTTACCCTGGCCGCTTACCCTGATCTTTACGTTGAAGTTACCGATATTCCCGGATTTTTCAACCAGTTCGGCATTGGTGAAGAGGGTGATGTTTTGTCTTTTTTTAACTTCATCAACCAGTTTAGCAATCAGTTGCCCGCCGTTTTTTCCGTGGGGGTACATTTTACCCAGCCGGTTGATCCAGCCGCCAACAGCCGGAGATTTTTCAACCAGGAAGACGGCTATGCCAATATCAGCCAACCCTATGGCCGCTCTCAGGCCTGCAATGCCGCCGCCGACGACCAGCACCTGCGGAACAGTGTCGATTATTATGGGTTCAAGGGGCTCGGTTAAACATGTCCTGGCAATGCCGGCCCTGATCAACCTGATGGCCTTTATTGTCGCCCCTTCCTTGTCATCGGTATGCGTCCAGGAGCACTGCTCCCTTACATTAACCTGAGTGTATTGGTACGGGTTCAGCCCCGCCCTCCTGGCTACGTTCCTGAAAGTAAACAGGTGCAACTTTGGGGAACAGGAGGCCACCACAAGGCCGTCAAGATTTTGCTCCTTGATGTCCTGGACCATCTCCTGCTGGGTGGCGTCGGAACATGTGAACATTGCTGTCTTGGCAACCACAACACACGGCTCGCCCTGAACGGCTTCCCTGACCCTTTCCACATCCACGTAATCGGAGATATTTCCGCCGCAGTGGCAGATGTATACTCCTATTCTCCTGTCACTCATTTCAACATCCTCGTCCTTTCAACGTGCGCTGCCGCCTGGGCTGCAGCCGCGCCTGCGTGCAATATGGAGTCGGGTATGTCCCTGGCGCCGGATGCGGTCCCGGCCACGAAAACGCCGTCAATGCTTGTTTTTCCCGGGTTGAGATCCTCGTCTGTTTCCTTTACGAAAAAGAAGTCGTCTGCCTCCAATTCCTCACCGGCAAACAGGTTCATGTATTCCCTGTTGGGGAGGAGTCCAACCGACAGGACCACCATGTCATGTTCCGCCTGAATGAGCTTTCCGCCGTTATCAATGTCTTCGTAATGGAGGATAAGGTTCCCGTTTTCCTTTTCTTCCACCTTTGCCACTTTGCCCTTTACGAAATTGGTGCCCATTCCCTTTGTCTGCTGGTAAAATTCTTCGTATCCCTTGCTGAACGCCCGTATATCGATGTAGTAAACAGTAACATCGGCCAGAGGGAGCGCACCCATGATAAGCTGATTATGCTTCAATGAGTACATGCAGCATACCCTGGAACACAACGGGTTGTTTACTGTCTGGTCCCTGGAGCCGGTGCAGAGGATGAACGCTATGCTTTCCGGCACCTTGCCGTCACCGGGCCTCAGCACGGTGTTGTACGGCCTGGTGGGAGCCAGAAGCCGGTCCATTTCCATGCCGGTAATGACGTTCCTGAATTTCTTGTACCCGTACTGGGGTTTCGCGTCCGCAGGGAAAAGCTTAAAGCCGGTGGAGACAATAACCGAACTGACTTCCGTTTCTACCGTCTCTTCTTTCATGCCCATGTCAATGGCGTTTGCCGGACAGGTGGCGACACACTGCTGACACTGCGAGCATACCCCGCAGTCCAGGCATCTTCCGGCGCTGTACTGCGCTTCCTCTTCAGCCAGAGGTAGTTCAACCTCGGTAAAATCAGCGGGCTTTTCCTTTAAAATCTCCTTCTTTTCCACGGGGACAGAGGTTTTGTAGCTTTGCTGCCTGGCTATGACCTGTTCCTTATCCGCAACCGGCAGCCTGTAATCAAACCCGGCCCCTTCCAGGGCTTCCCCTCTCAAATAGCGGTCTATAAAGAAAGCGGCTCTTCTGCCCTGTCCACCCGCTTTTACGATCAAGGAAGGGCCGGTCACCACGTCACCGCCGGCAAATACACCGGGTACCGGGGTGGCAAGGGTATCCGGATTCACCGCCAGGCGTCCGCCGGGACCGGTTATTTGCTTGAGACCGCCGATAAAGTTTAACTCAGCCCTTTGACCGATGGATATAATAATATTGTCTATTGCCGCTTCTTCTTCTGTACCGTCGATATAAGTGGGATTAAACCGCTTGTTTTCGTCAAAGAGGGACTTTACGGCTATTGTTACCAGGCCGGTTACCGAGCCTTTTGTGCCTTCAGAGGTATTGGGACACACCTCCTGTGGAGGAATGTCCCCAATAATTGACCGCACCCCTTTGGCGTGGTTGATTTTCACGCCCTCATGCAGGGCCGCTTCCACTTCTTCCGGGGAGGCAAATAATTCGCCCTCTTTTTCCAGGCAGTACACATGGACTTCCCGTGCGCCCAGCCGCAGCGCAGAGCGGGCGGTATCCATGGCCACATTGCCGCCGCCAATCACTGCTACCCTTTGCCCCAGGGGCACAGCCTCGCCCAGGTTCACTCTCCTCAAAAAATCAACACCGTAAAGCACTCCAGCCAAGTCCTCGCCAGGCACGCCCATTTTGGCAGGCCCCTGGCAGCCGGCGGCGATAAAAACGGCCTCAAAGCCCTGGCTTTTTAGATCCTCGAGGTTTTCCACCCTCACTCCTGTTTCGATCTCTACCCCCAGTGCCGTTACATTTTTGATATCCCTGTCCACGACATCCTTGGGGATTCTATAGGACGGAATGCCTAGTCTGAGCATTCCGCCGGGCCGGGCCGCCGCCTCAAAAATCTTGACCGTATACCCTTTCCTGGCAAGGTGGAATGCGGCGGTGAGGCCCGCCGGCCCGGAACCGACAATGGCCACTTTCTTTCCGTTTGGTTCTTCCGGAGCTTTGTACTCCGGTTCAGAATGCCCTTGGTAATAACGGTCTGCGATAAACCGTTTAATTCTTCTGATCGAAACTGGTCCTTCCAGACTGCCTCTGGTACATTCTCCTTCGCAAAGCGCAAAGCATGCTCTCCCCAGACTTCCGACCAGGGGCGTGTCTTCGAGAACAAGTTTAAAAGCTTCATCATATTTTCCGGTTCTGGCGAGGGCGACGTAGCCGTGAGCTTTCACGCCTGTGGGGCAGATAAATAAACATGGGGAAGAACCCTGTCTTTCAATGACAGCCTTTTTGGGGACTGCCTGCGGAAATGCTATATGGGCCGCCCGCCTGGCCACCAAATCAAAATTGTACTGGTCGGGGACAGCGACATTGCAGGTCATTTCACACTGACGGCAGCCGGTGCAAAGAGAATGCTTCACAAAAGTAGGCTTCTTACGGACCCGGACCTTAAACCTGCCTTCTCCGTCCCTTTTGATCTTTTCCACTTCGGAGTAAATCATCACGTCAACATTAGGGTGATGCTGTGTAGCCGCCATTTTGGGCGTCGAGATGCAGCTGGCGCAGTCAAGGGTGGGGAACACTTTGCTCAGCAGGATCATTTTGCCCCCAACGCTTGGCTCCTTTTCCACCAGCAAAACCTTGTAACCCATGTCACCGAGTTTAAGGGATGATTCCATCCCTCCTATTCCACTACCTACAACGAGAATATCGTAGTTCATATTCTATCCCTTCCTGGCAGGTCCAAGTTTTTTCAGCAGCTCCGAGAATTCCTTCATATGGTTTGTAAACGGCTCGGCACAGACCGAGCAGATGCCTGACATTCTCACCCTCTGGGGTTCGTACCCTTTTTGAGTGAGTAGTTCCTGGGCCTCCTGAGCGATATGCGACGTCCTTTCCGCACAATCCGGAAGGTATGCGCATTCTTCCCCGTCGGTGGCCAGGAAGATCCCGTCAAAACCTTTTTCCACCGCATATAATATCCACTCAGGCTTAATACCGCTTGAACAAGGCATACTGGTTACCACCACCGTAGGAGAGTAGTGCATGTGAGAGCTGCCGGCCAAATCGATGCCGGGATCTGAAATGTTGTGCGTTGAAAAGACAAGGATCTTAGGGGAAAAATCCCTGTTTTCTCCCGCCTGCACTGTATTGCCTTCTCTCGTTTGCCCTGCCATGCTACTTCAGCCTCTTTACATACAACTTGAAGGTTCCGGCGTCATCGATTACACCCAGATACTCATGTCCCATCTTTTTCGCCCAGGCCGGAATATCTTTTTGAGTACCGCTATCGGTAGCCAGGATCTCCATAATTTCTCCCGCCTTCACGTCCACGATGGCCTTTTTGGCCGCAAGAATCGGCCCCGGGCAGGAAGTGCCTCTGGCGTCAACCACCTTGTTTACATTGATGTTCTTCAGTTGGTCAGTTGTCATAAAGATAAATCCTCCTTAATATATGTTTTCGATCTTACCGTTAGCCTTAATTTATACCTTTAAAGGGTATATGCGTAATTGATCATGCAAACAACCGCCATTCAGCACCCATAATAAAATACCAATACCGGTATGGGTATATGTTAAAATTAACACAAATTCTTACCCGAAGTCAAGTTGTTATTATTCTAAGATTTTACCAATATTCTCAGAATGCCTGTGCTGTAGGGAAATTTTGTAACCCCCCGAGGGTATTGAACATATTTCCATTAAGAATCTATATTTACCAATATTTCTCGCCGTATATTTTTAACCGCTAAACAGAGAATAAGAATAAAATTATTAGGGAGTGATTAAATGGCATTATTGAGTAATCCCTTTGTTGCAAACGTGCCCCGGCAATTATCCGCTGAAGAATTGGTGCAGGCCTTACGTGTTGACCTGGCCGGCGAAATCGAGGCGATTATCGGTTACGAGGCGCACGCAATGGCCACAACTGACGACAGAGTGAAGAAGGTTCTATATCACATCGCCGACGAGGAAAGGGAACATGTGGGTGAGTTGCAGCAGCTTATTTATATGCTTGATCCAAATGAACAACAATTTGTGGAAAAAGGAAAACAAGCTGTTGCTCAGCAGCAGGCCCAGGGATTTCAACAGCCCATGCAGTGAGTTGTTCGCCGCCATAACTCCAAAACAAAAAAAGGCAGGAAATTCGGCCTGCCTTTTTTCATTAGCAATGAACAAATTAACTTATTTTAGTCCGGTTATTGCACTTCACCTTATAAACCATTGGAGATGAACATGCATTGAATCAATCGTCACTCTATAATAAAGAGATCGAATTGCAAACAGAGGCCGATATTGCTTTACGGGAATACTGGCTAAAATATACATTCCTAACCTGGGAGTTTTGGCTTTTAATTATTCTAATGTTGTTTCCCTGGGTAGTTTGGTGGAGGGTTTTTGATCGTAAGAGGTTATTTGAAATTTTAACTTACGGTTTTTTAGTAATGTTCGTTTCAATTGTATTTGATGCGATAGGTGTGGAGTTTGACTTGTGGGATTACCAGCACCAACTGGTACCACTGTTCGATGTTTTTGTGGTGTATGATTTTTCAGTAATGCCAGTTACCTACATGATAGCTTATCAATATTTTAATAAGTGGAAGGATTTTATTGTTGCACATATTATTATAGCTGGAATTTTTGCATTTGTAGCAGAACCATTGTTGGTGCCGATAAATTTCTATAAATTGCTGCAATGGGAGCATTACTATTCCTTTCCTATATATTTTGCCATAGCAGTGATTTTAAAATGGGTTATGGGTATTCTAAAAAAGGGGATATGAAATCGTCAGCCCTTAGTTCCCCATTATCAAATCCTTGCCGCTTAAAAATCGTACTCCTTGATTTTCCGGTAAAGGGTGGCTATACCAATGCCCAGTACGTCTGCCGCCTGCTTTTTTCCTTCGGCGTTGAAACTAAATTTATCCAGTGTGGATTTGATATGATCTTTCTCCAAATCCTTTAATGTGCTGAAGGTATGGGTGTTTATTTTCTTTCCCGGCCCCCGCAGCTTAATGGGGAGGCTGTCTTCAAGAATATAATTTGTGGTTTCAATGTTGAAAGCATACTCAACGGCATTTTCCAGCTCTCTTACATTTCCGGCCCAGTCATAGGCCAACATGACATCAAGAGCCTGCTTGGAATATCCTTTGATCGATTTGCTGAATAACTTGTTATATTTGTTCGAAAAGTGATCCAGCAAGGGTAGTATATCCTCTGTCCGCTCTCTTAAAGGGGGTGCGGACAGTGGGATGACGCTCAGGCGGTAATACAGATCCTCACGGAATTCGCCCTGGGAAATCATGGTTTCCAGCGGTCGGTTGGTGGCGGCGATGATTCGGGCATCAATGTTCAGGCTGGTGTTGCCGCCCAGCCGCTCAACAACTTTTTCCTGTAATGTGCGAAGAATTTTGGCCTGTAAATGAATGGGCATATCGCCGATTTCGTCCAGAAAAATGGTTCCGCCCTCGGCCATTTCAAATTTGCCGGGCTTTCCCCGCCTGTTTGCTCCGGTAAAGGCGCCTTCCTCGTATCCAAACAATTCACTTTCCAGAAGGGTATCGGGTATGGCGCTGCAGTTGATGGCGATGAAGGGCTTGTCTTTCCGCGGGCTTGAGCTGTGGATTGCCCGGGCGATTAATTCTTTTCCGGTGCCGCTTTCCCCCCTGATCAGAATGGTGGAGGAGCTGTTTGCGAATTGGAGGATCTTTTTGCGCAAGTCTTCCATTACCTTGCTTTTCCCGATAAGGGTGTTTATAGTAATATCCATGCGCTGCTCAGTATAATCCAAAACCAGCTGCTTCACTTCTTCGATGGGGCGAAAAGTGGATACGGCGCCTATTATTCTGTGATGGGACATGATAGGCCTGGCGGTGCTGAGAAATCTTTTTTGTAATTGCGGGTAGTGGATTTCTTTGTTGATATAGCCCTGGCCGGAGGTTATCACGTCAATCATGGGTGAACCCGGCAATACTTCGCCGATAAACCGGCTGATTATGTCGTCTTTGTTTTGGTTAATCAACGAGGCGGCAGAATCATTGATATGGGTGATTCTGCCTGAATTGTCCACAGCCAGTATGCCTTCGTTTACCGAGTTCATAATAATCAGCAATTGCTCTCTGGCCACCCGCAGCTGATTGATATATTCCTCTTCATTTATCTTGGAAACAATCATTCCGCCCATTTGTTTTATGAAAGTCAACAATTCGGTGGTATGACGAATAAGTATTTTGCGCTGGGCCTGATCAAAGGCCACCAGGCCGAAGATGCCGATTACCGCTTCATTTACCATGATGGGAGTGCATAATTCGGCACATTCCTGGCAGCAATTTTTATCAGGGCATGGAGTGCAAAACTCGTGCTCTCTGGGGTTGGCAATCAGCACATCCAGTTTTCTGGCAATAACTTGCCGGTAAACATAATTGTTTTTAATGGGTAGCCCGATATTATTGGCATATTTACCGGTTCCGGCAATGCGAATGTATTCCAGATTGACTACTTCCACGTCCACGTTAAGAACGGTGGAAATGGCGGTGGCAATTTCTTGGACAGGCTCCCTGATATTAAGCAAGTCGATCATTTCTTCACCTCAAATAATTATTATCATAATGATAATAATTTATCAAGATGATAATTTCTTTTTTCATGATTTAACGACATTTTTCATTGCTTGTATTATCAAATTGATAAATATGAGTTTGCGCTGGCCTGTTAATCGCCTTATAAAGCCTTTCTCCGTTCAGGGTCATAGTTGGCACAACAATTGCTAATAATTAAGTGCCGGTAGCTTTTTTAATAAATGCTGGAAGGTGACAACATGCTTAAACAAACAATTAATACCGAGTCTGCGCCAAAACCCATCGGCCCGTACTCACAGGCTATTAAATGCAGCGATCTGATATTCGTTTCGGGACAAATACCAGTCGACCCCAACACTGGAAAATTAGTTGAGGAAATTGAGGCTCAGGCAAGGCAATGCCTTGATAACATATCGGCAATACTGACCGCAGCCGGTTCCGACCTGAGAAAAGTAATAAAAACCACTATCTTTTTGAAGGATTTGAACGATTTCAAAACTGTCAATGAAATTTATGGAAGTTATTTTACCAATACTTACCCGGCCAGGAGTACTATAGAGGCAGCCCGGTTACCCCTTGACGCAAAAGTTGAGATCGAGGCTATTGCGGCATTATAGCAGTTAAGGAGAAGCCAAATGGATAAACAGATTAAGTGGATAGCTAATGGGAATGCCCGGAATAACGGGGAAAAGGCATCCTTAGATTTTCTAAGTGAGAATGAGACAAAAAAAGTGATGGATTTTCACCAAAGCTTTCCCCAGTATCAGGCAACGCCCCTTAAAAGCCTGTCCAATCTGGCCGGCTGCGCGGGTGTGTCGGGAATTTATGTGAAGGACGAATCCTACCGCTTTGGCCTGAATGCTTTTAAGGTTTTGGGAGGGACTTACGCCATTGGCAGGTACCTGGCGGGACGCCTCAACCGGGATATTTCCGATCTTTCTTTTGAAAAGCTGAAAACAAAAGAGATAAGAGAAAAGCTGGGGGATATTACATTTACTTCGGCCACAGATGGGAACCACGGCAGGGGAGTGGCCTGGGCCGCCCAGCAGCTTGGCCAGAGGGCAGTCATTTATATGCCCAGGGGCTCATCTCTGGTAAGATTGGAAAACATTAAGGCAACCGGGGCCGAGGGGTACATTACAGACCTGAATTATGACGATGCGGTAAGGCTGGCAGCCGGTAACGCCCAAAAACACGGCTGGGTGATTGTGCAGGATACAGCCTGGGAAAGTTATATGGATATCCCCACCTGGATAATGCAGGGCTATGCCACCATGGCTGCCGAGGCCCTGGAGCAGCTAAACCGGCTGGGAGGAAAGCCGACCCATGTATTTGTCCAGGCCGGAGTGGGCGCCCTTGCCGGCGCTATGCAGGGATTCTTTGCCTCGGCCTTTGCTGAGTCCCGCCCTATTACCGTGGTGGTTGAGCCCGATAAGGCCGACTGTATTTATAAATCCGCCCTGGCCGGAGACGGAAGGCCAAGAAATGTTACCGGCGACATGGATACCATTATGGCCGGCCTGGCCTGCGGGGAGCCCAATTCTATCGGGTGGGAAATTTTATGGGACTATTGCGATGTGTTTATATCCTGTCCTGATTACGTGGCTGCAAAAGGAATGAGGATTTTGGGCAACCCGCTGGGAGCTGACCCGAGGGTTGTTTCAGGAGAATCAGGGGCGGTAACCACAGGTGTTTTAATTGATATTCTGCAAAATGAAAATTTAAGTGAAATCAGGGATTTGCTTAAGCTTGATAAGGACTCAAGAATACTGGTCTTTAGCACCGAAGGGGACACCGACCCTGATAGTTACAGGGATATTGTCTGGGATGGCAAGTACCCCAGCTGCGGCTGTAAGGGCTGAAAGCGAAGGGATACAGGTAATAGGTAATTGGTATAGGGTAATAGATAATAGGTGGTAGAAGGAGTTAATCCAATGCTGCTTGTTGGCAACGGGCGGGTTATTACCCGTGATGGCGGCCAGCCCTATCTGGCTGAGGGCTGTGTGGTTATTGAAGACAATATAATCGTGGAAGTGGGCTCCACTTCGGATCTGTCAGATAAATATCCCGGCGCTGCCTTTATTGACGCCAGGGGCAGGGTAATAATGCCGGGCATGATTAATACCCATATGCACCTGTACAGCACCTTCGCCCGAGGCATGGTCTTAAAGGGCGCCCCGCCGCATAATTTCCAGGAAATTCTTGCAGGGTTATGGTGGAGGCTGGACAAAGTTCTGACATTGGATGACATCTACTATAGCGCCATGGTGCCTCTGATTGATTGTATCAAGAGCGGCACCACCACTATCTTTGATCATCATGCCAGCCCCGGAGCGGTGCGGGAAAGTCTTTTTGTTCTGGCTTTGGCATCCCGCGACGCCGGTGTCCGCAGCTGCCTGTGCTATGAGGTGTCCGACCGGGACGGCGCGGCGGTAATGGATCAGGGAATAATGGAAAATGTGGAATTTATCCGGCTTGCCAACAGCGGCAAAGATGATCTGGTGAGGGGCATGTTCGGCCTGCATGCGTCTCTGACCTTGAGTGATGAGACCCTGGCCCGGTGCGGCGAGGCCAATGCCGGCTTGGGAACGGGCTTCCACATCCATGTGGCCGAGGGGGCCGCCGATCTTGCCGATTCCCTGGCCAAGTCGGGCAAGCGGGTGGTGGAGCGGCTGGCAGGCTTTGGAATACTTGGCCCCAAATCAATAGCCGCCCACTGTGTGCATGTGAATGACCGGGAAATCGGTATCCTCAGTGAAACGGACACCAATGTGGTGCACAATCCGGAGTCCAACATGGGCAATGCGGTGGGCTGCGCCCCCGTGCTTGAGATGCTGCAAAAAGGCGTCAGGGTGGGCCTGGGGACTGACGGGTATACCAGTGATATGTTTGAGTCCTTTAAGGTGGCCAATATTTTACACAAGCATCACCATGCCAACCCCAGTGTGGCCTGGGCGGAAGCGCCGGCAATGCTTTTCAGGCACAACGCCCCCATTGCGGCCTCATATTTCCCCCGCCCCCTGGGAAGGCTGGCGCCGGGCTGTTTTGCCGATGTGATTATTGTCGATTACGACCCGCCGACGCCGTTTAATGAAGGCAACGCCGACGGCCATATTTTGTTTGGCATGTCCGGCAGGGCGGTGGCAACAACCATAATCAACGGCCGGGTGGTTATGGAGGAAAGGCGTCTGACCGGTATTGACGAAGCGGCAATTTGCGCCAAGGCCCGTGAATTGAGCGGTAAATTGTGGGAAAGATTTTAGATAACAGAGGGAAGCTTCCTTATAAAAAATGCCAAAGCTATCGTTGTTTTCAAACTGCCCAGCATGGTCTCCGCTTTCATGCAGATGGACATTATAGGGGATTGGGAAAAAGGCGGCAAACATCGTGGAAAAAGAAGGTGGTTTATGGGTTTAGATTTGCGTGCCCGGTTGACGAAATGTTATCGCTCGGGCAATTATTTACCTGTTAAGTAAAGATCAGCTTATTTATATTATTAATGATGACTTGTTTACCTGTGGTATTGCTGCGATCATTAAAACAAACGCAAATTAATTGGGAGGTGGATTTATGGCAGGGGGAAAAGTTGCTACTGTCGATAAGGTGAATCAAATGTTGCCAATTGGGCAATTAATACCACTTGGACTTCAACACGTTTTAGCCATGTATGCAGGTGCGGTTGCAGTACCTCTTATCGTAGGCGGAGCTGTGGGGTTAACCCCACAACAACTGGCCTTCTTAGTTGCCGCAGATTTATTTACCTGTGGTATAGCCACATTACTTCAAGCTATTGGAATAGGACAATTCGCAGGGATAAGGCTGCCTGCAATCCTTGGCTGCACATTTGCTGCTGTAGGTCCACTGATTGTTATCGGTAAAGAGTCAGGAATGGCCACTGCCTATGGCGCTATTATTACGGCAGGTATTGTAGTTGCTCTGCTTGCTCCGCTTTATGGTAAAATTTTAAGGTTTTTTCCCAGTGTAGTTACAGGTTCCGTCGTTACGATTATCGGACTTTCTTTGATATCCGTCGGTGTTCGTAATGCAGGAGGCGGCTTTGGGCCAACTTTCGGAGACCCTAAAAACCTGCTTTTAGCGGGATTTACAATGCTTGTTATAATCATAATGAATAAATTTTTCAAAGGATTCTTACAGGCGATTTCCGTCTTAATCGGATTAATAGTTGGTACGATTGTTGCCGCATTTGTGGGTATGGTTGATTTTACAGTGGTGGTTAATGCTAAGTGGGTAAGTCTCGTACATCCTTTTGCTTTTGGAGTTCCCAAGTTTGAAATTGGTGCGATTCTAATGATGACTATCGTTATGCTGATAGTTATGATTGAATCCACAGGTACTTTCCTGGGAATTGGTAAAGTCTGCGATAAAAGTCTTACCGAAAAAGATATTGTCAGAGGGATGAGAGCTGAAGGAATAGCTACTGTCATGGGGGGAATATTCAATTCATTCCCATATACAACTTATAATCAGAATTTAGGACTTCTTGCCTTGAGTAGAGTTACCAGCCGTTTTGTGGTTATCGTTTCTGGAATTATTCTGGTTTTGCTAGGACTAATTCCTAAGTTTGCGGCATTGGCTACGATTATTCCTGCGCCTGTCTTTGGCGGGGCTACAATTATCATGTTCGCCATGGTAGCAGTTGCTGGTCTCAAAATGCTGCACAATGTGGATTTCAACAAAAACTCAAATATGTTAGTTGTGGCATGTTCAATCGGTGTTGGACTTGGCGTGACAGTTGTGCCGGGTTTATTTGCCAAGACGCCTCAAATAATAAATACCGTATTTGGACACAGCGGAATCGTTTCCGGAGCTCTTGTTGCAGTTCTTTTAAATGCTTTCTTAAACTTTGGTGATAAAGAAAGTCAGGAAAGCTCAAATCCTTTTGAAGAAGAACATTTTGTTGGTTAAGCACTAACTCATTTTCATTTGCTTTCTAACCTATTAAAAATATCAGAGTATTTCCGGATTTAAAGGAGTATTGCGAAGTGGCTAAACTGAGTGTAAACATCTGTGGTATTACCTTTCCCAATCCGGTTATGCCGGCAGCCGGCCCCACCTCCAAGGACGGGGCTATGTGCCAGGCGGCTGCCCGGGGAGGGGCCGGCGGTATTGTTACCAAAACAATATCGGTTAAGCCGGCCGAGGTTCCAAGGCCGTGCATGGCGGAAATTAAAGGCGGTTTCTTAAATACCGAGCTCTGGTCGGAACTGCCCAAGGAGCAGTGGCTGGAAAATGAATACAGAATGGTCAAAGAAACTGGCCTGCCGGTAATAGTCAGCCTGGGTTACACCGCCGATCAAATCAGTGAGCTGGCGCAGCTGGTGAAACCTTACGCCGACGCTCTGGAGCTGTCCACCCACTATGTGGGAAATGACATTTCTCCCATTGTCGACGCCTTAAAGGCGGCCAAGTCGGCGGTTGACGTTCCGGTCTTTATGAAAATGAGCCCTCATCCCAATATTCAGGATATAGCCAAAGCGGTGGAAGATGCGGGGGCGGACGGGCTGGTGATGATTAATTCCTTTGGCCCCTGCATGGGAATTGATATTGAAACCGGGCTGCCTCTGATGGGCAGCAGGGAAGGCTACGGCTGGCTTTCCGGCGCTGCCGTCAGGTCACTGGCCGTCCGTTGCGTATATGATGCGGCCGGGGTTGTAAGGATACCCATATTTGGAGTGGGCGGCGTCACCAGCGGCCGGGACGTGGCTGAATTGTTCATGGCCGGGGCCTCGGCTGTACAGGTTTGTACCGCAGGCATTTTAAAAGGGCCCGGCGTATATGGCAAAATTGTCAAAGAGCTGGAAGAGTTTTTAGACAGCCACGGCTATGCCGATGTTTCCGAAATTAAAGGGCTGGCTCACCGGAAAATGGCCCGGAGGGCTTTTCGAACAACGGCCGTTGTGCCGGTGGTTGACAATGATCGCTGCAATCTTTGCGGTCTTTGCGAAATAAGCTGCTCTTATGATGCCATTTCCCGCTCCGGCCAGCTGGTTATCGATGCCGGGAAGTGTTTCGGCTGCGGCCTCTGTGTCACCCGCTGCCAGAGAAAGGCCTTGACGCTGGATGGCGGGGAGAGTTAAGGTAATAGGTTGTTGGTGATAGGTAATTAGGTTATTGGTTGCAGAAAGGAGTAAATTGTTTTGAGCGAAAATTTTGGGAAGGCATTGGAATTAGCGCAAAAGTACCAGCCGGAAATGAGCCGGTTTTTGCGGGATATGATTGCCATTCCCAGTGAAAGCTGTCAGGAAGAAAAGGTTGTTTTAAGAATCAAAGAAGAAATGGAGGAGGTGGGCTTTGATAAGGTTACCATTGATCCCATGGGAAACATACTGGGATACATTGGTAGCGGAAAACACCTGATTGCCATGGATGCTCATATCGACACCGTGGGTGTGGGTAATCCCGGGAACTGGCAGTATGATCCTTATAAAGGCTATGAAGACGATGAAATAATAATCGGCCGCGGCGCCAGCGATCAGGAAGGCGGCATGGCCTCCATGGTATACTCCGGAAAAATAATCAAAGAGCTGGGGCTGGAAGACGACTACACCCTGGTTGTGGTCGGCTCGGTACAGGAGGAAGACTGTGACGGGCTGTGCTGGCAGTATATTATCAACGAGGGCAAACTGAGGCCGGAATTCGTGGTTATCACCGAGCCCACCGACGGCAGGATTCACCGGGGCCAGCGCGGCAGGATGGAAATAAAAGTGGCCGCCAGAGGCGTCAGCTGCCATGGATCCGCTCCCGAGCGGGGCGATAACGCCATCTACAAAATGGGGCCGGTTTTGGCCGAGCTTAGGGCATTGCATGAAAACCTCAGGGTCCATGATTTTCTGGGTAAAGGCAGCTTGGCGGTATCGGAGATTTTTCATACCTCCCCATCCCGCTGCGCGGTGGCCGACAGCTGCTGGATTTCCATCGACAGGCGGCTCACCGCCGGTGAAGACGCCGATTATGCCATGCAGCAGATAAAATATCTCCCGTCGGTTAAGGCGGCCGGCGCTGAAGTGTCCATGTATACCTATGAGAGACCTTCCTATACTAATCTGGTGTATCCTACTGAATCTTATTTTCCCACCTGGCTGATCGAGGAAGATCATCCTGTCTGCTCGACGCTGGTGGATGCGTATAAAGGCCTTTTTAAGCAGGACCCGGTTATAGACAAGTGGACGTTCTCCACAAACGGAGTATCCATCATGGGAAGATACGGCATTCCCTGCATCGGCTTTGGCCCCGGCCATGAAGATCAGGCCCATGCTCCCAATGAAAGAACCTGGAAAAAAGAGCTGGTTTACGCGGCAGCCATGTATGCCATGATTCCCGGAATATATGTAAAAAAATATGCCGGCAAGATGCCTGGGGCCACCCAAAACCTGGTAAAGTAAATCAATTTGCCGGATCATTTTAAATAAACTATGTATATCAAGGAGGATTTAACTGATGCAATCCATTTTCCGCGGAAGGCACTTTATCGACCTGGAGGATTTCAACAAAGAAGAAGTGGAAACAATGTTGGAAGTGTCCTTTGGTCTGAAGAAAAAATTTGCCATGGGAGTGCCTACCCCGTACCTGCAGTACCAGACCATGTTTCTGATGTTCTTTGAGCAGTCCACCAGAACCAGAAACTCCATGGAAGCCGGTATTGCCCAACTGGGCGGGCACGCAAACTACCTGGATTCCAGCGGTATGCAAATCGCCCACGGCGAAAGCGCCAAGGATACAGCCATCATTCTCTCCCGCTTCGGTCATGCCATTGCCTGCAGGTACTGCAACTGGGGCATCGGCAATAAGTACCTGAACGAAATGGCTGAATGGTCCACCGCTCCCATCATGAATCTGCAGTGTGACCTTTATCACCCCTTCCAGGCTTTGGCCGATTTGATGACCATGAAGGAGAAAATAGGTGACTTGAAGCGGGTTAAGGTTTCCATCATCTGGGCCTATGCCGAAAGCCACAAGAAGCCTATCTCGGTCCCTGTATCGCAGCTTCTGCTCTTCCCTCGCTATGGCATGGACGTGGTTCTTGCCCACCCCAAAGGCTATGATCTGCCCGACTGGGTGATTGAGAAAGCCAGGGCCAGCGCCGCCAGGTACGGTGGCACGGTTGCCATTACCAACAACGAGGCCGAGGCGTATGAAAACGCCCATATCGTTATTCCCAAAAACTGGGGGAGCTGGACGACTGACCAGGGCACGGCCGTTATCGATGACCGCCTGGTTGCCAACAAGAGCTGGATATGCACCGAAGAAAAAATGGCCACAGCCGATAAAGATGTAATGTACATGCACGCCCTGCCCGCTGACCGGGGCAACGAGGTGGTGGATTCGGTCATTGACGGCCCGCACTCCATCGTGTACGATGAGGCTGAAAACCGCCTGCATACTGCCAAAGCGGTAATGACACTGCTGATGGGCGGCAGATAAATATGAGCAAGCTCGCTGTTGTTGCCATTGGTGGAAACTCCCTTATTCGTGACAGCGCGCACCAAACCGTTGAGGATCAAAATGATGCCATTTGTGAAACAATCAGGCATGTTGCCGGGATTATTGAGCAGGGCTATGAAGTCATTATCACCCATGGCAACGGCCCGCAGGTGGGCTTTATTCTGAGGAGGTCGGAAATAGCCGCTGAATTGGCGGGTATGCACCACGTGCCGCTGGTCATCTGCGTCGCTGACACCCAGGGCGCTATAGGCTACCAGATACAGCAGGCTATGGACAATGAGTTCAGAATACGCGGGCTGAAAAAATCAGCTGTCACCGTGGTAACGCAGGTGGTGGTGGCGGTGGATGACCCGGCCTTTGAAAAGCCCGGCAAGCCCATCGGATCGTTTTATGATAAGGAGAGGGCCGAGGCTTTTCAAAAAGAAAATCCGGGCTGGGTGATGGTCAACGATGCCGGAAGGGGTTACCGGAGGGTTGTTCCTTCCCCTCTCCCGCAGGAAATTGTGGAAAAAGAAGTAATCAGGAAACTGGTTGGTAACGGCTATTGTGTTGTGGCCGTGGGCGGCGGGGGCATTCCGGTGGCCAGGCAGCCCGACGGCACTTTGATGGGTGTGGATGCGGTAATTGACAAGGATTTTGCTTCCAGCCTGCTGGCCTCTGAGGTAGGTGCCGATATGCTGATCATCTCAACCAGCGTACCCAGAGTATGCCTTAACTACGGCAGGCCGGATGAAAAAGCGCTGGATAAAGTAACCGTGGCTGAATTAAAACAGTATGTGTCAGAAAACCATTTTGCTCCCGGCAGTATGCTTCCCAAAATACAGGCTGTGATAAACTTCCTGGAAAATGGAGGCAAAAGGGCCATTATACTTAATCCGGATTCTCTGGAAGAAGCAATTGCCGGAAAAACGGGAACACATATTTATCCATAACGGGCTTTTTGAGGGGCCGGCAGGTGGTGCGTGATGGTAAACTGTACGACCGGAACCCCGGGGGAGTTTACCTTTGCCGCTAACCATTTCGTAACAGTGAGGTGAGGCGGTTTGTTCGCAATAGACCTTAACGGTGGCATTTACACTGCAAAAGAGGATATGAACCTGTTAGATTTCCTGCGGGACGAATTACAGGTCACCTCACTTAAAAACGGCTGTGGTGAGGGGGCCTGCGGCGCCTGCATGCTGCTGGTGGACGGCAAGGCCATGCGGGCATGCCTCTTGACTGTGGCTAAGATGAGCGGTAAAAAGCTTATGACGGTGGAAGGCCTGCCGGACAGGGAAAAGGAAATTTATGTCCGGGCTTTTGCCGAGGCGGGGGCTGTGCAGTGCGGCTTTTGCATCCCCGGCATGATCATCAGCGCCAAAGCACTGCTGGACAAAAACCCCCATCCTGCTGCCCGGGAAATTAAGGAATCCATACGCGGCAACATATGCCGCTGTACGGGATATGTAAAAATAGAACAGGCCATCAGCATGGCGGCCAGACTGCTGCGCGGGGAATCGCTGCCTGATTCGCCGGCACATCCGGGGATAGGAGCCAGCCTGCCGCGGGTTGACGCCCGGGAAAAAGTGCTGGGAACAGGCCAGTATGTAGATGACATGCATGTCAAAGATATGCTTTACGGAGCTGTGCTGCGTACTAAATACCCCCGGGCTCTGGTGAAGGGCATTGATGTGTCGGCTGCCCGGGCCTGTCCGGGAGTGGAAGCGGTGCTGACGGCTGAAGATGTGCCGGGTGAGCGTTTTTGGGGCTTTATTTTTAAGGATTGGCCGGTTTTGGTGGCCACCGGTGAAGAAACACGGTATATAGGCGATGCTATTGCGCTGGTGGCGGCCCGCTCCAAAAAAATCGCCCGGGAAGCGCTGGCATTGATAAAAGTGGAGTATGAAGAGCTGGAGCCGGTAACCACCCCCGCCTTTGCGCTTCACGAGGACGCTCCAAAGATTCATCCCAAAGGAAATCTTTTAAGCACCACCAGCATCAAAAGAGGCGATGCCCAAAAAGATCTGGCCGGGTCGGCCTATGTGGTAACCAACCGCTATGCCACCCCGCCCACCGAGCATGCCTTTATGGAGCCGGAAAGCGCGCTGGCCATCCCCCAGGGGAACGGGGGAATTACCGTCTGCTCAGGAAGCCAGAGTGTATACGAAGACCAGCACGGGATAATGGCAATACTGGGCTTGCCGGCCGAAAAGGTGCGGGTTGTCAGCAAATTGATCGGCGGGGGCTTCGGCGGTAAAGAAGATTTATGCGTGCAGCACCATGCCGCGCTGCTGGCGGTGAAAACCAAAAAGCCTGTAAAGATTACCTTTACCAGGCGGGAAAGCATACTTGTTCATCCCAAGCGCCACGCCATGGATCTGGAATTAAGCACCGGCTGCGATGCCGAAGGAAAAATCACGGCGGTGGTGGCTAAAGTTGTGGCTGACACGGGGGCTTATTCATCGCTGGGGCCGCCTGTTTTACAGAGGGCCTGCACTCATATCGGCGGGCCTTACCATGTTCCCAGTGTGGATATAACCGGATATTGCGTATATACCAACAACCCCCCGGCAGGGGCGTTTCGGGGCTTCGGAGTTCCCCAGGCCGCCTTTGCCTGTGAAACCAATCTGGATTTATTGGCTCACAAGGTTGGTATTTCACCGTGGGAGATTCGCTACCGCAATGCACTGGAGCCGGGCATGGCTAATGCCACCGGGCAGATCGCCGATGAGGGCACGGCCATCAAGGAGACGCTGCTGGCCGTGCGCCAGGCCTACGAATCCCACCGGTGCGCCGGAATTGCCTGCGCCTTGAAGAACACCGGCATAGGAGTGGGATTGCCCGATATATCCCGGGTCAAAATAAAAGTGGCGGGCGGCAGGGCGCTTGTTTTAACCAGTGCGGCCTGCATCGGCCAGGGGATGGCCACCATTGCCGTTCAAATGGTTTGTGAAACCACAGGACTGCCTGCGGAATTAGTTGAAGTGGCGGCGCCGGATACCGCCCTGACCCCTGACGCCGGCACAACCACCGCCTCCAGGCAGACTCTTTTTACCGGCGAGGCTACCCGCCAGGCGGCAATCAAACTGAAGCAGGCGCTGCAGCAGGCGACGCTGGCCCAACTTGAGGGCGGCGAGTTTTACGGAGAGTATTCTGGTAACACCGACCCGATGAGATCCGATAAACCCAATCCGGTAAGCCATGTGGCCTATAGCTATGCCACTCATGTTGTTTTGCTGGATGAAAAGGGCAAGGTGCAGAAAGTATTCGCAGCCCATGACGTTGGCCGGGCTATCAATCCAAAGGCCATCGAGGGGCAGGTCGAAGGGGCCATTGCCATGGGGCTGGGCTATGCCCTGAGGGAAGACTTCCCTCTGCAAAAAGGGGTGCCGACGGTAAAATACAGCACCCTGGGACTGTTCCGGTCCACCGATATGCCGGAGATAGAGGTGATACTGGTGGAAAAAAATCCATCGCCGCTGGCATACGGCGCCAAAGGAGTGGGTGAGATTGCCGCCATTCCAGTTACCCCGGCGGTGGCGTCGGCGTACTACAGGTATGACGGAAGGATAAGGCTGAGGCTTCCTTTGCCGGAAACCGCATATAGAAAGTAAGTTTTAATCAGGGTGTACAGAAGGGTGTCTCCCGGTTCCCATTCTGACCAAATTGGTAATGATACTTTCAGGGGTGATTGTCCAATGTCAAGGGCTGACCCCGCAGGTGATTTTATCAGAAAAGCAAAGATCGCTTCTTCCAGCGCATCCGTTAGCTTTTGCGCCGTACTCGGCTCCAGCGGCGTTTCGGCAATGCAGGCATAGATGCCATCCAAATCCCGATAGGCATGCGAAAGCAATTTTACGGCGTATTTATCCAGAGTGCCGCCTCCTTAATGTGGAGAGGACTTTCCTCGCGTCCAACAGCTGGCTGTCAGACGCATACTCGGCCTCGGCTTCCGCGATGGCGGCATCAAGCTCCCGTTCTTCCAGCATGGCTTCGTAAGTTTCGATGCTCATAACTACCAGATCGCCATACCCATTTTTTGTAATGAAAACCGGCTCTTTTTTGGCGTGGCAGATGTCGGAGATTTCGTTGGTATTTCTCAAATCAGTAATCGGTCTAATCTGCGGCATAGGAGGCGGTATCCTAAAAAAGCTAAAATAAAACGCCAAGGGGTAATCCACTAAACGTTCCATATTTTTAAATATCAAAACCGCCGCTTTTTCTAACAGTGCCTTTGTGTAATTATTTGTTTGGCAATAATGTAGGACTGTCCTGCGATGGTGATTCGTTCTGCTCCTGTTCTTCCCGCGTCATTTCTGGTGCGAGACGCAGAACAAAATCTCGGACCGCTTTTGCGCCGCTCAGTGCCTGCCGCATATCCCGTTCCTCCAGGATGGGTTCCATTGGGTATCTTGGCTGAATGCCGAAAGCAGTCAGGTCGGAGCACTGGTCGGCTATCTTTTTAAAGGTATCGGACAGATCCGAACAGAGTTTGCGCAATTCATTTAAATCATGTATCTTGGGCGGATTAATACCGTGCAAAACAAGATAACCCTTAAGGTATTTCTCGGCGGATTGCTGGCAGTGATAGCAGATAATTTCCACAGGGACGGGACGCATGTTGAGTAAATATTCGGCGCTGCTTAAATCCATTTCCGCAAGCCTTTGCCATTCCTGCGCGCGGGTGTGCTTATCCATACAGCACCATGCCCTCTTGGGCTATTTGCCGCTCAATGGTGGGAGTGGATTTGCGTTGGTTAAACTTATTTTTTTTGCTGACTATCACATCCACAGGCATTGTTTTTTTATCCCGGATTGCTCTGTGGATTAACCTCATTGCGTCAATTTCCCGAAGATCTGTATTCTCTGACATCACCACATAAATATCCAGGTCTGAATCAGCATGCGGCGTACCGTTTGCGTAGGAGCCGAACAGGAATATCTGCTCCACGGGAATGGTGTTCACGATGATATCTTTAAGGATGTTCAACTCATCCCGGATTCGTTTTTCCATATCGGCACCTCCATCTATTTTCAGTATATCCCGGCAGTTTCAGTATTACCATCTATCGGATATAACTATTATATCATAATTTTTGGAAAAAAGTGAGGAATCCACCCGCACAAAAATCCTCTAAAATAATCCACCGTTCTCTGTGGAAGTCCTCGAACTTTTCGGTGGTCACATTATTAGGGTAAAGTTTTATGAAGAAGGCAATACAATATTTTACAAAATCACTGTTAATAGAGCGTTAGGGGTCAGCCCTTGACATTGGACATATTATCAAATGTCAAGGGCTGACTCCATAGGTCCGACCCCACAGGTCCCCTCGACCAGTTTGTTTTACAAACATATTTAAAACGGTTATACTTGTAAATAAAGGATGACAGATAACTGTTTTCATAACTGTTTTCATATAAACCCTTACTAAAACTGCTGATAGATCGTGATATGAAATTAACGGACCTCGGGCTGTCATCGGCCACTAGGGCGAAGATTAACAAAAACGAATATGTGGCCATGGATGTTCTGAATCGGATTTGCAACCAACTGGACTGCCAGCCTGGGGATCTGTTTGAATACATCCCCGACAAAGAGGAGGAATCCACTCATGCAACGCAGATTTAAGGTAATCCTGGATTGGAATGAAGACGGGGGAGGATATACTGTTACTGTCCCGGCTTTACCCGGTTGTGTAACCCAGGGCGATACCATCGAAGAATCGTTAGAAAGGGCACAAGATGCCATAGAAGGCTTTATTGAGGCGTTAAAAATTATTGGTGAACCAATCCCTGTGAGTGATGTTGAAATTGCCGAAGTACAGGTAAATGTTTCATGACCCGCCTGCCCAGGGTAACTGCCAAAGAAGTCTTCAACGGCTTAAAAAGAAACGGTTTTGAAGTTATCAGAACCAGTGGTAGTCATCATTTTTTGCATCGCCCGGGAAGCGGGATAGTTACTATATCAATTCACCCTGGTGAAATTGTTAAGCCAAAAACGCTGAAGTCTATTTTAAAGCAAACAGGCCTTACAGTTGAAGAGTTGATTGACTTGCTACGAAATTAGTGGGGTTAGCCCTTGACATTTGACAGAGACGTTTAGCGCAGTTATTTCGATCCCGTATCCTCTATTATTTCCTCCCTTACCTTGAAAAATAGCTTATTTTCTTTGGTGGCTCACGAATAGCTTAACTCCCTACAGGTCTCCTCTGATGGCAAATTATACCAGACAAGGCAAGAACCGTCCCCGCTTGCCTCCCGGTTGTAAGAAGTGCCCTGTCCGGATAAGCATGACCGTCTTGATACACAAGGCATTGATGAATTTTTACACCTGCTTTTGTTTTGCGGTAATCGGCCCATCTGTAACTGTTAAGACAAAGGGTAATGGTGCTGGCATCAATTATATGGACACGGTCGGCATTAGGGGTGGCACTTAAACTATTGGTGGTTTTTTGCATTGCAATTTTTGCCACTTGGGTAAACACGGCTCCCCAGAAGTCACTACTCATTTCTTTAAAACGCCTGGATAACTGTGATGCACTGATTGAATTAAGCTTTAGATTGTCTTGAAGGTCAATATCATTTTTTACCCTGTCGGCCAGTGCCCTAATGGATTCAATTTGGACAACCTGAGCAATAAACATGATGTAGAGCAATTTAATTGTAAATAGTTTTTTGATGTACCTGTCTGCACTGGTGTCTTTGATTAGGGAACAAAATTTTTCATAGGGAAATTGATTTAGTACTTCAATAAATGTGGATTTAGTGGTATCCTTATCCATGCGAGCTCTCCTTATTTTAGAGACTATGGACAGGATTACCTGCTATAACTCTATTATAAGGAGTTTTTTAGTGAAATACAATGATATTTATTGAAAATGAACTAATTTGGATAAATTTAAGCAAATTTAAGGGTTGAAATTTTTATTTTTTGTTTGTGCAATGCTACTGATCTACGACACAAAAATATGGATTTTGTAGCTAGTTTTAAATATTCATTAACCTAAAAATATGCTTTTTTCAGTGGTCTCAATCGTCCCCTGACCCATATGGCGATTCAGGGCAGATTTATTAGCTTACACCATAAAGGCGTTCAAAGAGCCGACAACCTCATTTGAAAAATTGTCTGCCGGACAGATTAGACCAGCTTAATGATTTTACCGATTTCACAAATTTGACCTGTCGAACACTTTTGACCGGTTTCACATGTTTTACGCTCTTGACGGGCTTTACATGTTTTACTGGTTTCACCGGTCCGGAACCACTGGCATCTTCAGTATAAAATACGCATTGGCCATGCAAGTCTCTAATCCACCCGTCTTCAAACCAACCCAAATGATTGCCGTTGAATCCATATGCGGCATCATCGTGGAAATATGCCACGGGTTCGCCGGTAAACAAATAGATAGTTTCACCGTCTTCGGTATAAGCTATGGGTTCACCGTTTCTGTTATAAAATGTTATTTTTCTCTCTCCTTTAAGTAAAGTCAAACCGTGCCTTTTCATTCGATACGAATCGTTCCGCATCAGTGATGTAATGATCGGGGACGATGTTGAAGCGCCGTACATCGAGCGAATACAGATAATCGTTCTCAATGTGATAGGTCTCATCAACATATTTTCGTAACACGTCGTTCGTTTTGCGGAGCCGCTCTCTTGCCTCCGCATTCTGCTCCGTATACGAGCGGAGAATAAGCATTTTTATATACGGCAATCGTTCGCTCGAATATCGTTCCATTAAGCACTGGGGCGTGCATTGTGCGAGGACGGTGGCGTAGTCAAAGTCGGGTATGTAGTCTTTGATGAACGCGATGCCGTCAGCCTTTTGTGCGTCTGTTAATTTGTCTGTACCCTCGGAATCGTGTGTCGGCTCGGTGCGTCCATGTATAAGGCTCGACAAGATATTGTAGGCTTCCGATTCTGCCCTCGGGTTCCTATACTGATGCTCAATGAATTTTCTGAGGCAACCTATCCGGGCGGCAATATCGATGCCCGAATCCATCGCCAGTTCCTTGAGCAACACAACAGAGGACATCAGATCAGCATTCTTTTGGATAGGAGTACATTTTAGTTGGCCGTCGATGTTTTCAAAATACATGGCGCACACGGCAGAAGGGTCTTGCCGCCCCGAATTTGTCTGAATATAATCAATCACCGGTTCGAAGTCGTGCGTTAGCATTAGGACGGTGCGTTGGTATAGACTATTGGCCTTATCACCGGTTTTAAATAACCTGTTTATGATCGCATATTTTTTATTGCTGTCGAACGATGATATCGGGTCATCAAGTATCATAAGCTCAGCGTTTTGGCTGATGGCATCGAACATGAACAAGATTAGCGCAAACGCGTGCTTTTCGCCCCAACTGAGATGCTTTCCAGGCGACTGTACATCGCCGGGATTTCCATCCGGCAAAATGAACTTCAATAAAGCCCTTGCGTTATTCTCGCCGTTGACTTCAACGTCAAACGTATATTTGAATCCTGCTATGCTCAGAAAATCATTTATGTCCTTTTTGCGGTCGTTGACCTTATCCTGAATGTATTTGTTGTATTTTCCGATTTCGCCTTTCAGCACGCCGACCTTCGTCAACAAACTGTCAATCTCGGCGTTAATCGTTCCCATCTCAGTCTTTGTTAACTCTGATACGAAATAGGTATCGCAAGCCCGAAGGTCGACTTTCATATCAGCCAGTTTGGATTCCAAGTCCGCAATGGTATCCCTGTCTACAGAGGATCCATTGAACGACACAATCGCTGTTAAGCGGTCGTGAAGATATCGAGCTTCAGCGCCCAGTTTTGCAAGCTGTGTTTCGAGCACCGGAATACTCTCCTTAACGCCGAATAAGGAGCGCAGTTCCTTTGCTTTGTCCATGTTCAGATAGTCAGCAAGGTTTTCTATTGCTCTCGATATAGCGGCGGCATATTCCACACTTGCCTTATCAAAACTATCGACGAATACCTCATTTAACTTCTTTGTTTGCTCCGTATCGCTTACGGAGCAGTAAGGGCATCGGCCTTTGGCGCCAAACTCGGTGTAGCCCTTCAACCGCCACTCCGCCCACTTGGAGACCGTATCCTCTTCAAAGAAGGGGCTCAGTTCATTCAGTTCTGCGGGAGGGTTAAAGTACGCACCCTTACCGCTGAGGACGCCCTTGATTCCGCCTTTTCGCTTGGCAAGTTTATTACTCCCGCCCGTGAATTCAATATTACTGATTAAGACGCCTATCTGCTGCTGTAGAGCAATTATCTCTTGGCGGCCTGTGATTGTCGTCTTGATCGTTGACAATGCGTCGTCAATATTCTTCTTAGCCTCATCGTACTCTTTGGAGCGGATCAGCACCTCAAATGTATCCTTTATCAGCGTATCGGGCTGATAAACATACTGGCTAACGTAGGTATCGTCGAAGATCGCGGCTTTGCCGAAAGCCATACCGTCGATTGTCGGCGGTGCGGTGTCACTGTTTATACCGTAGGGCGCAAGCTCCGTAAGGGCTTTGCCTTGAGACGCAAGGTCGATAGCCCGCGCAATGGTGGACTTGCCAGTGCCGTTGCGCCCAAATAAGATGTTCAGCTTATCTGCACAAATATCTATTTCGCCACTCGTGATGTTATTGCAGTTTATAATTTTGATAGTCGCATCAGGCATAACGATCGGTGTTCCTTTCTTTGTATTAAGCGTGTTTCAATGCCAAAGCAGTCTTGGACAGACATGCCTTTTCCTTATTTCTGTTAATTGGGGTTCTGGAATATATTTTCCTTATTATATCACAAGTTTTCCATAAAAAAATAGCAGTGCTCCGCTTTGAAAATCAACAAGGGTTAAGGTTGCAGCGTCTGCTTGTGAGCGGTCAAGTGTTTTGGATCCATTTCAAAGCCGCCCTTAAAGGTAATCCGTATCTTGCTGTCAGATAAAACCTTGACTGAGTCTACGAACTGCCTGATCATGGCGTCGTCATACTCGGTCAGGTTGAAGTTTTCAATTTCAAGGATTCTAAAGATCTCATGCATTCTTGACTGGGTGTTTTCAGCGATGACATGCCGCTGCTCATGGTTTTTCAGGGCATCCTGCAGGTCCTTGATTTCATCGGATATCTCTTTGAATTTGCCATCGAAGTAATCGGCGCCGGCGCTTGACTTCGCGCTGATCTGGACGAGGTCGAGCATGGGGTCTTCCGGTACCGGGTACCGAAGTTATTAAGTTATTTTTGATAGACAAAACAAAAACCGCCCTATTAGGCGGTTCACTTGTTTATGGGTATTGGTGGAGGCGGGGGGAGTTGAACCCGCCGTCCGAAAGAAAGACCATAAGAGTTTCTCCGAGCGCAGGCTGCGATTTAAATTTTGCGCCTTTGGCGGCCGCAGCCGGCCTCCGCGGGAGCTATCTCGATGAGAGTCCCTTTGAGCCTCCGAGAATTGGCCCAAGAGCAAGCCCGTTTAAGTTACGCCTCATCCCGGGCCACGGGCCCAGCGCGGGTGAGACGTTACGCATTAAGCCGCGTAGGCTAGTTCGTTGTTGTTGGCAATTATAATTTTTCCACCGTATTACGGGCTGATGGAACCCCGGCTCGCTACTCTTACCACCTTTTCCCCCGTCGAAACCATTACGCCCCCATGTTTTGAGAGGTGGGAGGTGAGAGGTTGGAAG
The DNA here is from genome assembly GCA_000961585.1 of Peptococcaceae bacterium BRH_c4a. Lineage (GTDB taxonomy): Bacteria > Bacillota > Desulfotomaculia > Desulfotomaculales > Desulfocucumaceae > BRHc4a. The sequence continues at coordinate 48,227 of LADN01000078.1, forward strand.
TGGGATGCTCGTGGGAATTGGCGATGCCAATTCCTTCTTAATCTTACCTCGCACTTCTCATGTCTCACTTCTCAACGATTGCTTTCTTTCCTGGCTCTTTCCATTTCTCTCTTGGCGTCCCTTTCGGCCATGTCCTCCCGGCGGTCGTAGAGCTTTTTGCCACGGGCCAGGGCCAGTTCCACTTTGGCCCAGCCGTTTTTGAAGTATACTTTTAGGGGGATGAGGGAGAATCCCTTTTCCCGCACCTTGCCTAAAAGCCTCATTATTTCCGACCGGTGCATGAGCAGACGCCGTATGCGCTTGGGCTCGTGATTGAATCTGTTGCCCTGGGTGTAAGGGGATATATGCATATTATACAACAATAGTTCGGAATTCTCAACCCGGGCATAGCTGTCCTGCAGGTTGGTCTTGCCGGCGCGCAGGGATTTAACCTCGGTTCCGGTCAGCTCAATGCCTGCCTCGAAGGTTTCGATGATCATGTATTCGTGCCTGGCCTTGCGGTTTACCGTTATTACTTTTTCAGGCATCGTGAGACCTCCGAGAAAATAGGGTAACACTAATTATAACTCACCCCGGGCTGCTGTCAAGCAAAATTAAAGTCCCATCGGGCAGGGGCACGGGGACGCTGTCCCTGTTTTTCATTTTGAAGGATTTTATGAGGGTAAAATTTTTTTTGCCACAGAGATCACAGAGGAAAGAACATTAAAGCATTAAAGCGCTGAAGCACCAAAGCATTTTTATGCAAGCCCAGAGTTTTTCCGGGGTCGCTCCGGGGTCACTTGAGGGTCGCTGCATTGTCGCTAATGGGTAGGCGGAGCGATTTAAGTCCGGCCTGCATTACCTCCTGCTGCAACTGTCTCTAAACTCGGTCGCCAACGGAATGCCGACCGCCTCCAACGCCGCGTCCTTGCGTCGATTCCGGCTTCCGGCTGCGTCCTGCAGCCGGCTCGGCATTCCGTAGGCTCGGTCGTTAAGAGACAGTAGCAGCCTCCGGTACATTCCGCACGGACTTAAATAACTCCCCCTCACTGCATGTCGCTTGAGGGTCGTTTTTAAGGCAGGCTGTCACTATTCTGGCTCCTGGCTTCTGGATTCTGGATTCCGCCGTCTGCAAGACGGCACCGCCG
>LADN01000070.1 GCA_000961585.1 Peptococcaceae bacterium BRH_c4a
GCGGCTTCAATGCTCAACGTACAAGGAGTACGCCTCCGCTTGAAGCCTTGCCGCGCCTTGCATCTGGAGCTTTTTGAACAGCCTCCGGTTGTAGTCGAATAAGTACTTTGTTGACCTCTTAATATAGTTTTGCAACACTCTCCTAGTTCTTTTCCAGGGCTATCCCCTGGTTTTTATTACAGCCCAGACAAGTTCCAATTCCCTTGGCCGCAAATAATTCGGTCTGCTGAGAAAAACCGGAAGCCCTGTCCAGTGCGGGCCGACTGGTAAGTGCCAGGTCCAGCACCTCTTCCAGCCTCTCCACGGCCATTATTTCTATTTCTTTCATTGATTCGAATACCTTCTGATAGTTTTCGGCGGGTATCAAGACCTTTTTTGCCCCCGCCTGACGGGCGGCGTCCACCTTGGCAACCACTCCGCCCACCGGCATGACAAGGCCCCTTATGGATACTTCACCGGTCATGGCCACCAGGTTGTCCGCCGGTATTCCCTTTATGGCCGAATACACAGCAGTGGCCACCGCCACCCCGGCCGAGGGTCCGTCTATGGGAACACCTCCAGGGAAGTTGATATGTATGTCGTAATCCCTGGGGTCAACATCGGTTATCCGGCGTAGTACCGTCAGGACGTTATCCACCGAACCCCTGGCCATGCTTTTCCGGCGTATGGTTCTTCCCCGGCCTCCCAGTTCCTCCTCTTCGACAACCCCGGTGATGACGATCTTTCCCTGTCCCTTATTTGCCGGAAAGGCCCCCACCTCCAATTCAAGCAGTGTGCCCATGTTCGGGCCATACACCGCAAGGCCGTTAACCAGCCCAATCTGAGGGGATGAGGCCACCTTTTTCTCCGGTCTGGGACTATACTGTCCACTGTTTACCACCCACTCCACATCGGTGGTCAGCATGGTTTTGCGATTATCCGTCATGGCTATCCCCGCCGCCAGCTGCACAATATTCACTGCCTCGCGGCCGTTGGCGGCAAATCTTTTTATTACATTCAGCCCGCCTTCTTCTAGGGGAAGGCTGACCTTTTCGGAGGCATTTCTGGCTATCATTTCAATTTCATCAGCTAAAAGAGGCCTGAAGAATATTTCCAGGCAGCGGGAACGGATGGCCGGGGGTATTTCATCCGGGGTCCTGGTAGTTGCCCCCACCAGCCTGAAATCAGCCGGCAGCCCGTTTTGAAATATGTCATGTATGTGAGAAGGTATGTTGGCGCCCTCGGGGCTGTAATAGGCGCTTTCCAACAAAACCTTGCGGTCTTCCAAAACTTTAAGCAGCTTGTTTATTTGAATTGAATGAAGCTCTCCAATTTCATCAATAAACAGCATCCCGCCGTGAGCCTTTGTAACTGCCCCGGGCTTTGGCTGAGGTATTCCGGCCATGCCCAGAGGGCCGGCCCCCTGGTATATTGGGTCATGCACCGATCCTATGAGAGGATCGGCAATGCCTCGCTCGTCAAACCTGGCTGTGGTGGCATCCACTTCTATAAATTTGGCGTCTTCCTTAAAGGGGGAACAGTGGCTTTTTTTAGCTTCTTCCAATACCAGCCGGGCTGCCGCTGTTTTGCCCACCCCCGGGGGGCCGTATACTATCACGTGCTGGGGATTGGGTCCGCAGAGGGCGGCCCGCAGTGATTTCAGCCCCTCAGCCTGCCCGATTATGTCTTCAAACCTTGTGGGCCTTGTTTTTTCAGCCAAAGGTTCGGAAAGTGAAATTGACCGCATGCGGTTAAGCTTTTCCAGCTCTTTTACCGATTCCCTTTCCACCGCGCCCTTGCTTCCCTGCTGCGCCCTCAGCAGGTTCCAGAAATAAAGGCCTATAATAACTGCAAAAAACACCTGTATAAAGGTTATAAAACTCCCTATTCCTAAACCATATTCACCCATGGGAAAGGAGCCTCCCTGCTTACTCTTTTTTTATATTATTACAAGGATTTACATATTTTATCCCTACAACCAAATTAATCAAAAAAAGAACACCGCCTGTCGCCGGGCGATGTTCTTTATAAGACAATTGCTCATGACAAAATTGTTGACAACTTTTTTCTTACCCGAAAATGATCTTGTTAATCTTGAGGTCGCTCAGGCTTTAACAAATTCTGTCTCCTGGCTCCCCAAGCGCCCGTCAGGGCGTTTTTTTATCGTTAAGGAAAGTATATGACGCATTAAAGCATTAAAGCACTGAAGCACCAAAGCATTTTTATGCAAGCCCAGAGTTTTTCCGGGGTCGCTCCGGGGTCACTTGAGGGTCGCTGCATTGTCGCTAATGGGTAGGTGGAGCGATTTAAGTCCGGCCTGCATTACCTCCTGCTGCAACTGTCTCTAAACTCGGTCGCCAACGGACTGCCGACCGCCTCCAACGCCGCATCCTTGCGTCGATTCCGGCTTCCGGCTGCGTCCTGCAGCCGGCTCGGCATTCCGTAGGCTCGGTCGTTAAGAGACAGTAGCAGCCTCCGGTACATTCCGCACGGACTTAAATCACTCCCCCTCACTGCATGTCGCTGTGGGGTCTCTTGAGGGTCGCTTTTAAGGCAGCCTGTCACTATTCTGGCTTCTGAATTCCGCCGTCTGCAAGACGGCACCGCCGACAAGGCGGTTATTTTATGCCGTTTCTTCTTTTTTCTTCTTTCTGTCCACCGAAACCATTAGAGGTTTTTCTTTCTTTAAAATGTTGTCCCTGGTTATTATGCATTTGGCTATATCCTGTCGTGAAGGTATTTCATACATCACGTCCAGCATAACTTCCTCCAGTATAGCTCTCAAACCCCTGGCCCCGGTTTTCCTCTTTAATGCTTCCTGAGCCACGGTTTTCAGGCCATCCTGCTGGAATTCAAGGCTCACGCCATCAATATCGAACAATTTCTCATACTGTTTTACCAGGGCATTCCTGGGCTCGGTGAGAATTCTCACCAGGGCCTCCTCATCCAGAGCCTCCAGTGTCACTATGACTGGCAGCCTGCCTACAAATTCGGGTATCAGACCGTATTTCAGAAGGTCCTCGGGCAAAATGTGTTTTAGAATTTCCCCTATTTTCTTTTCCTTGTGAGTCTGTATTTCGGCCCCGAACCCCATGGTTTTCTTACCGATTCTGTTCTGGATTAACTTGTCGATACCGTCAAAGGCGCCTCCGCAGATAAAAAGAATATTTGTGGTGTCCAGCTGAATAAATTCCTGGTGGGGGTGCTTGCGTCCACCCTGGGGAGGCACACTGGCCACAGTACCTTCCAGAATCTTCAGCAGCGCCTGCTGAACCCCCTCACCGGAAACATCCCTGGTTATTGAGGGATTTTCAGATTTACGGGCTATTTTATCAATCTCGTCAATATATACTATTCCTTTTTCTGCCTTCTCCACATCATAATCCGCAGCCTGAATCAATTTCAGCAGAATATTCTCGACATCCTCACCAACATAACCGGCCTCTGTAAGAGATGTGGCATCGGCTATGGCAAAGGGCACGTTTAAAAGACGAGCCAGCGTCTGGGCCAGCAAAGTTTTACCGCTTCCGGTAGGTCCAAGCATGACAATATTGCTCTTTTGCAGCTCGACATCATCAATTTTTCCGCCCAGGTTAATTCTCTTGTAGTGGTTATAGACGGCAACTGCCAGAGATTTTTTGGCCTCTTCCTGCCCTATAACGTACTGGTCGAGAATCCCCTTAATCTCTTTCGGCTTCGGGATATCGCTTAAATCAAGACCTAAATCCTCGTTCAATTCCTCTTCGATAATCTCATTGCAGAGCTCAATGCACTCATCGCAGATATAGACCCCGGGGCCGGCTACCAGTTTTTTCACCTGGTCCTGCAACTTACCGCAAAAGGAGCATTTTAGCTGACCCTTCTCGTTAAACATTTTTTCACCTCTTATCTTTGCTTCCCGAGTTGAAACACCTTGTCTATCAGGCCGTAATCCTTTGCCTCGTCCGCCGACATGAAAAAGTCACGCTCGGTATCTCTTTCCACCCTTTCCAGGGGCTGCCCGGTATGCTCTGAAAGCAATTTATTCAAGATATCCTTCATTCGCAAAATTTCCTTGGCCTGGATGTCTATATCGGTTGCCTGCCCCTGTACTCCTCCCAGGGGTTGATGAATCATTATTCTGGCATACGGCAGCGCAAAACGCTTCCCCTTGGTTCCGGCGCTTAACAAAAACGCCCCCATGCTTGCCGCCTGGCCGACACAAATGGTGGAAACAGGAGACTTGACATACTGCATTGTGTCGTATATAGCCATGCCGGCAGTGATTACTCCACCGGGAGAATTAATATAAATCTGAATATCCTTCTCCGGATCCTCGGCTTCGAGAAACAATATCTGGGCCACAACCAGGTTGGCAATGTGATCGTCTATGGCCCCCCCGATAAGTATGATCCTGTCTTTTAAAAGCCTTGAATAGATATCATATGCCCTCTCACCGCGGTTGGTTTGCTCCACTACTATAGGTACCAGTCCAGACAACTATTAATTCCCCCCTTACTATATTTTAGATATTAAAGACTATTCCTTTTCAGGCTGGTTTGTGCCTTCTACCAGAACAGCCCGGTAAACCAGATATTGAACAGCTTTATCCCTCAGTAAGCTTTCCTTGATAAATTCCAACTGGTTTTGCCCCTCCAGTATTTTTCTGACAACTTCGGGATCTTGCTTCATTTCGACACCCATGCGGTTAATCTCTTCACTAATTTCCTCATCACCCACAGTCAGGTTCTCAGCCTTGGCCACGGCATCAATAACCAGAGACTGCAGCACACTCTGCTCGGCGTCAGGCCGTACCCTTTCTTTGAGATCATCCATATTGGAGTTGGTATAGGTTAAATACTTTTCCAGTGAAATACCCTGCCCGGACAGGCGCTGATTCATATTCCTGATCATTTCTTCCATCCGGCTGTCTATCATTTCCCGGGGTACTTCCACCTGGGCGTTTTCCACCACCCTGGAAACCACATCCCTGTGTATCTGAGCCTTAGCCTTCTCCTCGGCGGCTTGTTTTAATTTATTCGCCAGATCAGCCCGTAATTCCTCCAGAGTGTCAAACTCACTGACATCCTTGGCAAACTCATCATCCAGGGAAGCCAGTTCCTTGCGCCTGATGGATTTAACCGTGACGGTGAAAACAGCTTCCTTACCGGCCAGATCCTCCTTGCCGTAATCCTGGGGAAAAGTTACATTAATGTCCCTGGTTTCGTTTATATTCATACCCACAATCTGATCTTCAAAACCTGGAATAAATGAACCGGAACCAATTTCCAGGGAATAATCGCCGGCTGTGCCGCCCTCAAAGGGAATTCCGTCTGTTTTTCCCTCAAAATCTATGGCCGCCAGATCGCCAACCTCAACTGTTCCTTCTTCCAGGTTAATCAGCTTGGCATGGCGGTTTCTCAGGCGCTCCACTTCTTGCTGAATCTCTTCATCAGCCACTTCGCTTCCGGGATTGACTATTTCCAGATCGGTATACTGTCCCAGATTAACCTCCGGCTTGACAACAACCTTGGCCTTGAAAACCACCGGCTTGCCTTCTTCCAATTGAATTACTTCCAGCTCGGGCTGTGCAACCGGTTCGATGCCTGTGTCTTCAACAGCGCTGATATAAGCGTCCGGAATTATTATCTCAACGGCCTCGTCATAAAGGGCCTGTTTTCCCAAGTACCGCTCCAGTATTATCCGGGGTGCCTTGCCTTTTCTAAAACCTGGTATGCTAACCTTTTTCACAATTTTCCTGTAAGCCTGGTTCATGGCTTCCGAGAATTTTTCCGGTTCAACCTCAACCTCCAGAACCACCGTGTTTTTTTCAACTTTTTCCGCCGTAGCCTTCATTAAACGTGATCCCCCTCGATTCTTGCGTTTATAAAATACATTTATTTAAATAATCGACCCCATTTTACCATACACAGGGCAGATTACCATACAAAATTATTGTATCCATTTTTCCATTTGGTATAATCCACCAATTTTATCCTGCCGCAATATTGGTATCTTAACATTATAATTCTCCAGAGCGTGTAAAACAATATTTTTAACCAAAAAGATACTCTCCCAAACAAATTTTATGGAATAAGTAACCCAGGAATGCAAATATTAGTTTTTAAATTTCGTTAGATAATGTATTATTGAAGGGGGAGAAATGCGCTAAAAAAAGCTTCAGGTGAAGCTAAAAAGATCATATCAGTTTATGGTGCCCTGGACATAATAAATGGTGCGAGGAATTTTCCGGGTATTTTACTAGCGATTAAAAAAGGAGGATTACATTAATGAGCAAAACCGTTAACGCCCCTATGGTGGGCAAACTGGTATCAATCGATGTAAAAGTTGGAGATAAGGTAAAACAGAATGACGCTGTGGCAACCATCGAAGCCATGAAAATGTTTGTAAAGATCTACTCCCCCGCAGATGGAGAAGTTAAGGAAATAAAGGCAACCCCCGGCGAAGTAATAAATCCCGATACAGCCATCATGATTCTGGAATAGTAATTCACCGGAAGGGTTTTTTCGGGAATAATCGCACACATGACTAACAGGACGGGCATCAAGGCATTGTACCTGCTTAAATGGGACAAGCCTTTATGTAAGAACATAAGAAAAAATATTTTATAAAAGCCGCTTTTTAATGAAGAGCGGCTTTTATAATTTGTATTTATATAAATTTGACTGAAGACGACTTAATATCTACTCCAATACACCGGGCCCCTCTTCCAGCAGTTTGGAAACCGTTACCAGGTCATAGCCCCGGGCCTTTAGCCCTTCTATTACCCTGGGGAGGGCATCCGGCGTCTGCAGACAGGTATCGCTGGCATGCATCAGTATAATAGCCCCCGGATGAGCCCGATCCAATACCCTGCTTACTATCACATCAACTCCGGGATTTTTCCAGTCCAGAGAGTCGGCGCTCCACTGGATGACCTTGTACCCCGCCTGGTCGGCCACGTCAAGCACCATATCATTCCAGGCTCCGTTAGGGGTCCTGATAAGGCTGGGCATGGCACCGGTCACCTCTTTTATGGACTGGTGGGCCGTCATAATTTCCTCCCTGACGGTGGAAGCGGACTCCCTGTCCAGGTCAATGTGCCGGTTTCCGTGGGAAGCTATCTCGTGTCCCTCCTTCACCAGCCGCTGGGGAAACTCGGGGTATTTTTTCACCCAGGGGCCCGACAGAAAAAAGGTAGACTTTACGTTGTTTTTTTTCAGTATATCCATTACCGGACCCGGCACCTGGGTCCCCCAGCTAATATCAAAGGTAAGCGCCGCCACCTTACGTTCTGTTTTGACCTTGTATATGGCGTGAGGTTTGGGTTTCGTCACCACCAATGCCGAGAGGTCGGTCATCATAACCCCGGTTAAAAGCAGGGCAACCACAGCCGCCGCTGAAACAAAGGCCAGGAAGCTCCTGAATTTACGAAAATCAAAAAAGTAGATTTTCATAATCATCCTCCTTATGGTATTTATTGCATTATTTACCTATAAACATATTTATCTGACCACTCTATTATGCGGGTGAGACGCTAACCCGATGAAAAAGTTTCCGCTAATATTAACAATGATCGCAAGGCAAAATAACTAGCGACGCTTATATTGATATCTTCCCGGGGTGAATTAAATGAGCCATACTAAAAAAATATTAATTATGGCATGTATGATAGTAGTTGCGATGGCTTCCGCCATACCGGCGGCTTATGCCGTATCGCCCCGTATAACTGCGGTTTCAGCCCTGCTGATGGATGCGGGCAGCGGCCAGATACTATACCAGAAAAATGGTTTTGTCCGGAAGGAGCCGGCAAGCCTGACCAAAGTAATAACCGCCATAATCGCACTGGAATACAGTCATCCTGAAGAGGTGGCGACCATCAGTAAAAAGACCGCCAACATTTCGGTAGGCCAGGAACTGGGTTTGAAAACCGGTGACCGTATAACGGTGGAAAATCTAATCAAAGCGGCCCTTATGTATTCCGCCAACGACAGCACTGTGGCCATAGCCGAACATCTGGCCGGAACCGAGGAAAGGTTCGTTGAACTGATGAACGCCAAGGCCGTTGTGCTGGGAGCCCTGAACACCAGATTCGCCAATACAAACGGCTACCACAGCCCCAATCATTACAGCACAGCCTATGACCTGGCGCAGTTGACCCGATATGCCCTCACAAACCCGGACTTCGCACGAATTATAAGCACTCCAAAGGATACTATACACTGGGCTGACGGTGATAAGAAGAGGGAAGTGAACAATACCAACAGGCTGGTGAGAGAAGATAGCTACCAGGGGATACTGGGGGTAAAAACTGGATCAACCATACGGGCGGGCAACTGTTTAATTGCGGCCGCCAAAAGAGGTGACCGGACGCTTATCGCAGTGGTTCTGCACAGCCGCAACAGATACAGGGACGCAGTAAACATACTGGATTATGGATTTGATAAAATGGTTCCGGTAAAACTATGTCAAAAAGGCGACAGCTTCGGAAACCTATCGGTGGCGGGAGGGGTAAAGGACTGTGTTGAGACCGTCAGCCAGGAAGAGATAAACATTTACCTTGCCGAAGAAGACCGGGACAAGGTGACGGTAAGAGTGCTGCCACAAAAACCCCTTCAGGCCCCGGTGTCTCCCCGGCAAAAGGTGGGAACGGCGGTGTTCACCCTCGGCAAAACAGAACTGGCCAGGGTTAACCTGATAGCCTCCGAAGGGGTGGAGAAACCGGGATTTTTACATAAAATAAAAATGAAAATGGCTGGTCATGCATACATTTACCCTCCCTCTGAACAACTTTTCCGGGCAATTTTACCGGGCAAATTATCTTGACTTAAAACCGCCGATAAGGCATAATATAATATGCATCCACGGGCTGGTAATCCAGTGGAATTACGGCTCAAACCACCCTGATGATGCAACAAAGAATATGGGTGCATAGCTCAGTGGGAGAGCACTACCTTGACACGGTAGGGGTCGCTGGTTCAATCCCAGCTGTACCCACCAATAAAATGAAGGGACTGCGGAAACGCAGTCCCTTCATTTTATTGAAAGTAATGCAACGGTAATGCAGTAGGTTTTATTTTTTCGCCACCACCCTCAACCCCGCCCGAATAATCCTCCGCAACTCCCTGGACTTTTTCCCCTTATCCATCCCGGAAAGATGGGCGATTAATTCGGCATCGTATTCGGGGTGGATGCGGAAGGAGAGTTTACTGCTGGTGCTGGTGGTCAGTTTATTAGTAGTTAACTTAGTAGTTAATTCTTTAGTCATTTAGTCAATCAACCTCCTTATGATTTTTTCAAAAAATTTTGGTCCTGCCCCCGCACCCCCATTCCCGCTTCGCTTATCTGGGCGAGTTATCCCTGAAAAACAAAGAAAAAAGGGGCGGCGTATGAACGCCGGGGCGTACCAAGGGGCGTATGAGCGTGCGTACCATGTAGCGTACCAACTGGCGTATGGACTTTAATTGTTAATTTAGTTTAACCCAGGAGACTAAAGAATTTATTCAGGGCCTCCCAGATAGTCCCGATCACCAGGATAAAGGCGATCAACTGTGTCAGCATCTTGGCCTGATTACCCAACTGCGGGTTTTTCATAGCAGTGGCAAGGTGATTAATGCCCCACCCAACCAGGGCCAGAAGTAAGACCTGCATTAGCACAAAGCCCACGCCCCCAACGCCAAAGGTAGCACCAGTAACGGCAGACAAGGAAAATTTCTGTGGGACTGCGGCGGCCGCAAACATGGGAATGTTTTTATTGAGATTGACGATGGCCGAAGTCCAAAACTTCCTATCCAGGGGCGTAACCTTGTTTTTATTTTTTATGTCGCTTTTCTTGACCTGCCATATTATTATCACCGGCTTCCTCATTTCAAACACGCCTCCTTTAAGCTTTCCAGTAAATAAATTTCAAACTCTAAGCCTTCCCGGTTATCCTTCTCAATCTGGCCCCGGATAATTTTCTCCCGTGATGGAGTGGTGGTAACCGTTAGTATGCCGGGGAACCTCTCTGTCAACTCCGCCCACCACCAACCGGCATACCCCTCCGAATTATAGAGGTCGCAATATTTTTTTGCCTTATCAAAATGGTTTCGACTCTCAGCCTGGTCAAGCTCAATAAACCAAAAGCGCAACTTCCCGGTAACAGTATTTCTGACAACACAAAAGGCATCACATTGTAGGACACCATAGTCCTGCTCGTAATCCCACCGGTAAATCTCTTCCCAGCTTTTAACCGATTTTACCATCCACACATATACCCAATTTAAGGCGATTAAGTGTTCCAGTCGGCCATGCTTTTTTCCGGAAAAATAAATATATGGACTTTCCGGCGCCGGCCTCCAACGATTGAGTCTCCCCCGGTCGTGAAGTGCCTTGAGCCTTTCCTGTGCCTTCCTGCGGCCATATCGTTGGTTACTGAACAATAATACCCTCACCTGCTCCGTATCAAGTGCCTGAAGGCGTTCTGTGAGGAGGCATATTTCCTTATCGCGGTGCAATCCTTTTTCTTGATTGGGTGACATCCCAAACCACCCCCTCCTGCTTTTCGATTAACTTTTTTGCCTGCTTGACAGGGAGATACATTGTCTGAACCTCTTTGATTGTCACCCCGAACTTATAAACTCCCCGCCCCTTTATCTCCGGGAGTTGGGCGGCCATGCTACAGGTTTCCCCTAATACCAACCGGGAACTGATTTCATCTGGCATCAGGTAGCACAGTCGGGCGGAGAACATATCCCTGGTATCATCCCGGAACACTGGAACCTTTTTGCTGGGGCGTTGAGTGGCAGCCACCACGCTGATCCCGGTGGCCCTGGCAAGGCGAACGATCCGGTCAATAAGGCGAATAATTTCCGGGTCGCTGATTTCTGCCACTTCATCAATAACCAGAACTATGTAGTCCATAGCCATGGCCGCCTTTCCCGTTCCATGGTACTCCTGAATTTTCTCCACCCCGGCGGCCTCCAGGATGTCGATGCGCCGCTCCATTTCCCGGTTAAGCGCCCTCATTAGTGCCAGGGCATCTTTTTCGTTTTTGGCCAGGGCGCAATGATTTTTAAGGTAGCTGAACTGTAATCGCTTAAGGTCGATAATGGCAATCTTGGCATGTGACATCAGGGAGTGAATTAGCACCAAAAGGAAATTGCTTTTTCCGAATCCGGTCACCCCAGCCACTAATAGGTGGGGCGCTTCGGCCAGGTCCAGAACTTCCGGGGCGGGACTGTAGCCGATGGGGACCGGGAGTGCCATTTTCTTGTATCCTTTATGTTCGTCCGGGGGCCATAGATAGGGATAGTGATTTTCCAAGTGGCCGGTCCTGACTGTCATGTGGACATATCCAGCTACCTTCTTTATTTCCACATATCCCCGGCAGGCATCAGCAAAATACTCCTGACGGTTAACCACATCCCTATAACTTAATCCGGGGGGAAGGGTAAAAATCATGTGCCAGTTCCCCGGATTTTTCTTTTTGTGTGTAAGGAGGGGTCGAGGTTTGGGCTCCGGCCACAGCACGTCAACGGTGTCCAGAATGGCCGCCGGTATTTCTTGGCCTGCGCGGTGCCGCCATGTGTGTTTTATTAAGTCGATGGTCTCCTTGAATGAATCGTCTTTTTTATTGTTATTCAAGGGCTCTCACCTCCTTGTCGGAATTTTGTAGTGTAGATATATGACTTTGGGATTGTCCATTATGACTATGGTATCGTGGTAATTTAAGGCAACAAAAATCCCCGACTATTTATCGGGGATCCATAAATCTTCTGCTTTTCGGTTTACGGCCTGGGCTATTGCCATGGCCAGATATACGCCAACCGAAGAACCCTTTTTTATTTTTCTAAAATTCGTCTCATTCATTCCGCATTCCTCGGCCACCTGCCGCTGAGTTTTCCCAACCTCGGCCAGGGCGATCCGAAATTCTCTCTCATTAAACATACCATCACCACTGGAAATATTCCCCATCCAAAGAAAAAACCCTTCTTTTTATCTATGAAGGGCATATAATAAATTGAGAGTTTTTATTAAGTTATTTATTTTGGTCCCTGGCCTATGCCGGGGGTTTTTATTTTATTTCCTCCCACTTCCCAAAAACGCACTTACACCCCCCACACCCATAAGTCGCCAGATCCCCATCATCCCCCTGAAGAATGCTCAAAAAAACCACCTTCCCCCCATTTTCCGGCCTCTTATAAATAACTTCCCCGCACCCCGGACACTCCCGGCCATGCGCCATCTTTCTGGGGATGATTCTCACCCCGCCCTGTTTTCCTCTTTCAATAATATAGTCTACGAATTTAATTTGGTCTATTTTGTATTTATCCAGAATGAATTTTAAAACCCCCTGCATGACGTTCCGGGTTGGACCGTTCCTGGTATCCAGGAAAATCGATATCGCCGTTTTCATTGCGTCCATGTCATCTTTCTGGGGAAAGTCGTATACTTCACACATTTTTATTACCCCCTGTTCATTTATTTTCTACACCATATTCAAAACAGTCCGACAGTGTTCATAAATTGCCGACAGGTGAATATAAATTTTTAGGGGGGTGAATTCTGTGCTAGGAAAACGAGTGAAAGAACTGCTGGAGGAAAGAGGTTGGACGCAATCCGATCTGGCCAGGGCTGCCGAAATGCACCGGTCTGAAATATCTGAGATATGTACCGGTCGACGCACAAAGGTAAATACGGGAACACTGGAAAGACTTGCCCGGGGGCTTGGAATACCTGTAGAGGAATTGTTGAAGGAGGGAGGGGAAGAACCGAAGGTCTGTAGGTTGATGATGCGAGAGATCGGGGAGGCTGCAATGTGGGAGCTACTGGAGGTTATAAGGAAAATAAAAAAGGCCCCGATTAGGGGGCCTTAAAATTAACTATTCTTCTTCGCCATTGCAGCCGCCCCACCAATCCCAAGTGCCAGGCCGAACCACTGCATAACCTCTTTTATGCCTTCCCTTATCTCCGGGGTAATGCCGGGATAAAAACAAGCGGCCACGTAAGCCGCCAAGGAAAAGCCGATGAAACCCAACAGGGCCATGTCTACATAATTTTCTTTCATGGTATCATTTTCCTTTCTTTTACCGATATACAGCTTCGGGGGCGCATTTCACATCATCCTTTCATCTTGTTGTAGTTCCACAGGACGGTAATAAAGCGGTAAAAATCCTCACTGCCTGCCGGATCTTTTATTAATCCTTTTGCCGCCGCCCACTTTACCGGTGCCATTGCCCACTCCGGAATACCCTGGAAGGGGTCATTGGGGATCACGGGTAACTTATCATACTGCTTCAAATCCCAGTCGTGCATCAATTGAATAAGCTTTTGGGTATACTCGCTGTCCGTGGCGTACCCGCAAATATACAGCATCCCGGCTGCTGCCTCGGGCGTTGAAGCCTCCCGCACTCGGTCATACCGGGGCTGCATTAGTACTTCGTAGCGGTCCTGGAGGCATTCGCCGAAACTATTGTAGGCCCTGAACTTCGCCAGCGTGCGGATTCTACTACCGTCCGGATTTTCTTCTTCCGTCCAGCAAACGACGCTACCAGCGGGACCCTGTCCCTTTATGCCGAAAAGGTTGTTACTGCTGTGTCCGGTATCCCGGTCAGCGGGGATGTATTCACCCCATCCAGTTTCGAGAATCGCCTGGGCAATGGTAAGGCTGGAGAATAGGCCGGTGTTGCGTTGGAGGGTTTGGGCGGCGGGGAAGAGGGTTTCAATAAATTCCTGGGGTTTCACTTGACCGCCCCCTGCCTAATTGTGACCTTTTGTTCCTTCTCGTCCCACTCCACCGTAGCCCCTAAGCCTTCAGCAACATACCGGGCAGGCGTAAAAGTGCGCCCCTCCCGAATAAACGGGGCCACATCCATTTCCATTTGCAATCCGTCAACCATATACTCAGTCAGTCCAATCCACATTTTGATTTCCCGCCGAATGGCATCCGCATTTTCAAGCCGCCCAAAAGAAAACACCCCACACCCATACCGCTCATCCCGGCCAGGAGCCCCGAGATCCTCGGCATACAGGTCCAGGGCGACACGCATTTCCTCCGGAGTCAGCTTTCGGCCTAACCGCCTTTTAGCCTTCGCCTGCAGAATGGCTGCGGCACCGGCTATGTGAGGACAAGCCATGGAGGTGCCGGAGAGCTGTACGTACCCACCGCCCAGCCAGGTAGACCAAACGTCCACGCCAGCGGCAGCCAAATCCAGCTCCATCCCGTAAGCTGAAAAGTCTGCGGGCAACTCCTCCAGGTTGACGGCGGCTACCGCTATGACCTCTGGATATTTGGCCGGGTACATAACCCCGTAGTCCCTCCCAAAATTTCCGGCCGCAGCTACCATGACGATACCGGCAACATGACACCGCTTGACCGCCTGGCGTATATCCTGGTCATCAGATGGGCCGCAGATGGACATGCTTATAATGTCAATACCTGCACTTACACACCAGTCCAACGCACGGGAAATCGCCCCGGGTACCGCTCCGCCGGAGTCAGGGAAAACCTTCAGGATATACAGTTCTACACCAGGGGCCACGCCCATAATTTTTCCGTTTGCCGCAATAATCCCGCAACAGTGTGTGGAGTGCCCCCGGCGGTCGGCTATCCCGCTGCCGGAAAAATCCACAACACCGGCAACCGATATGTCGGGATGGTCTGGACGACCAGTGTCAATAACAGCCACCTTGATACCTTCCCCCCGGGTTTCTGGCCACTCCATTTCGGCACCGATCATGCGGATGCCGTAAGGGATCTGCGTGGGCGGGGCGGTCGCATCCTGGACAACTACATAATCGGGGACCCTAAAACCATCACTCATGACCAAATCACCCTTTCAGCCCGGCCAGCACCGCAACGATACCGGCCAAATTTAAAGCCACCCCCAAGGTGGCCCCCATGATCCAATATTTAAGCTTACTTACATCCTGCCTTGTTTCCTTGATGCTCCCATTTTGTGCCTTCTGCCAACCGGCAAGATTACCAACGGCCTGTTCCAATGCCGCCACCTTCTTTCCAATTTCTATGACTTCCTTTTCCTGGTTCAATACCCCACCCCCTGGTAACTAAAATAAAAACCGCCTACTTCGACGGCTTTTCAGTCAGCAGTTCAATGATAATATCCAGCTTTTCATTCAGGTCCTCGATGGTCAGCTTGCCCTGTTTTTTCTTGTTGTCCAGGGCAGTTAACTTGGCCTGCCTTTGCTTTTCCTTCTCCTGCTTTTCGTCTGCAAATACCACCCTTGCGCCTTCTACATTTACCGCCTTCATTGTGCCGTAATCACCACCTCGTTAAGTTTGATTCTCGTTGGCTCTCCTACTCTAATATGAATCGTCCCGGGTGTTGTAGCAGCAACCTGCAATGCTGCCGTGTGTGTTGCAGGGTCAACCGGCACGGTGGTCATGGGTTTACCGGTATCGGCGTGGTAGAAGGTTATCTCCGAGAGGACATCCGGAACATGGGCAGTAATGCTGGCCGTATCCACCCCATTGGCGGTGATAGTCGCTTTGTCCACTGAGACTGTGATTGGTTTGAATTGCCCTGCGCTATAATAGTGATCCAATGTTATGTCTTCACCACACTCAATAGCCAACTGCCCTTTAGGCAACCGGGCGTTTATGTCTTCGATAGCATCTATCTCCCCGACTGCTTCATTAATTTGTATTGCAGCCCCAGTACTGTCTATTATAGCGAATCTCATGCAATCATCTCCTTTAATTTAACTTCTTCCTCAATAAAACTCTATTATTATTACACTATGTGTTCCGTAACCAGACGAATATGGCGCATAACTTTGAGCAAAACTTATAGATGTGGCTAAAAAGGCAGATATATACCTGAGCACCGACCACGGTCTAGCACTACTATCAGCTCCAAAATCATATCCGTTAAGTAAAACAATACATTTTTCCGGGACAACGCTCGAAATCGCTACTGCAAACGCAGCATTTGTATTCGGCGTAAATGTCACTCTCTGCCATGACTTTATTGGGCTGTTAAGCCAACCCATTACCGTATTGGTCGCCCTTCCGTCTGCTGAGGTACCAATAGATGCAGATGTGGCCCTGCTCGACACCGCCGCATCCAAATACCCGGCCCTGGCCGCCGTAAGCCTGTTAGTCAACAATTCAGCCAGCCGGGCAAGCACAGTTCCCGCAGCGTTGGCCGCATCGCCCGTGGTACCTAAATTTGTTTCCAGGGTGTCGACGTATTCGGCTATCTGTGTCAGTCTCTGAAAAGCAGTCAACGTACCTGCTGTCTCGGTGTTATACCCCAACTTATCTAATATATCTATCAACAAAACCAGTTGTTCATCAGTCATAATTAGCTCACCGCCTTTGTAATTCCCGTTACCTGCCCGCTGGTCCGGACTACCGTTGTCGTAATAACCCTGGCCCCAACAGTCTTGGCAATGGAGGAAATTTGTCCACTCGTCCTGGTTACGGCAATACTTGCCACTGTTGAAGCGTCGGAGGGATCTTTAATGGTAAGGCTGGTTATTTGGCCCGACGTGCGGGTCACTTCTACGCTCCGGGTATCGGTCCCCACTAACAAGTTTTTTGTTTCCCGGGTGCTTTTGTTATTGGTCCCAGCTATCCCGGCGTCAATTTTGTCCATGTTGTCATTTAATTGGGTTCTCAGAAGGGGCTCAGTTGAATCCCATGTTTTAAGGGAAAGTCCTGGCGTTATGGGCAATTTTCTTCACCACCTTATTTCAGATAATCATTAAAATAAAAGTAAAGTAAAGGACTTTTAGAGCTTTTTTAAAGCTTATGGTCAATAAACGACATGTTATCGACCTTTGAATTGGGGTTCCAAATAAACACCAAATTATTCAATGCCAAAGATAGCCCCCGTGGATTTCTTATTGTGGTTGCAGTTAGGGAATTGTTAATGTAAACGGAAATAGATGCCCCACTGCCAGCCACCGCCACTTTACCGGTGCACCAGTTGGCCGGCCTAAAACCTTCCATCTTCTTTTCTATCCGCCGGTCAACGGCGGCAATCAGTTTTTTTGCAAACTCCGAACTATTAATATCCACATACCCTTTGTCCATTTGCCCTATGTCACCCCTTTCCTATGCTACCTACGTCACCACCCTCCAACACTCCACTGAATACTGCCCCAGCCCCAGGGGTTCAGTTATGGCCTGAATCTCATATTTGGCATCCGCTATCCCGGCATCCGCATCCTCCAGTTGAATGCACTCACCCTCACGGAGAAATGGAACAAAGTCAAAGCTGGCGCTTGTCCGATGCCAGCTTTTAAGGTTCTTCTTTAATTCGTAATCCGCCCTGGATGCACACAAGGCGTTAGATGTAAGGTTGGTATCTGTTATTACCTCCGCCTTAACCCCTATGCCCGTAGGAGGCGTGGCGGTGTTTGTGGGGCTATTTGGATTGTTGTCCTGGGCAGTCCCGGTATAAGTTGTGCCAGTGCCTGAATCAGAGTAGCCAATAACCTTTAATAGGTTTTTTATTTTTGACCATTCGGGTTTATAGCTCCCGGCGACATAGAGCTTTCGGAATAAAGAGAAAGATGTGTTTTCCAAGATACCATCTGCAGTAAATTTATATGTCGTATCCGCATCCACCGCCAGCGCAACTCCGCTGCTATACGCCGCCAAAATCTCCGCGTCCGTCCTGGCGCGGCTGGAGATTCGGAGGTCGTCGATGAGGCCGTTTAGCTGCTCAATTCCATCCCTGTTGGCACCAATGTAAGCCACCGATGCAAAGCCATTTATAGCATCTATTGTCGCAGTCGCTTGCAGGATACCATCCAGGAACAACTTCGCTGTCGTTCCACTCCATGTAAGAGCAATATGATACCATGTGTTGGTACTAAGTGTCGGTCCAGTTAAGACAACATTTGTTGGATAATAAAATTGGAATCTCAATGCTGTACCGTAGGATTGTAGCCCAATCCACCCAGTACCAGATTTACACACACCAAAGATTTGGCGGTATCCACTGAGTGTATTAAATCTTACCCAGCACTCCACCATCCCCTCACTTGCATTCAACACCCCCGCCGTGGGGATGGTCAAGGTTTCGGGGGAACGGGAAACTGGTGCTGAAGTTGTTGCCATATAGGTTGTAGCATAGGCTTTTTGCTCCAATTGTGCGCCCCAAATCACTATAGACCCTGTAGCCGTATCCTCATATGTCCCGAATGTGCTAGTAATTGCTGGACAAATACGTATTATAGCGGTGGTTTGGTCAACATTTGTCACCATAATGGCTATTCGCCAATAACCACCCATATCTTGAACTGTAGCGCTAACTGTACCAGTACTAGTGCGAAAAATGGTGGCCCCGGTATTCGTATTCAGCTGGACGTAAGCCTCGTATGCGGTTACTCCGCCTGACCATAACCGTAGAGCAAATTCAGGAAACCGAGTAGTGATTGTGTCTTTTTTAACATATACGGAAAATTCCCAGGGTACGGCAGTCCCCGGAATAACTACAGACTGTTCAACCTCGCCGTAGGTAGTAGTGCTTGAATCCGTAAGTGTATCGGCTGTGGTTGCTCCGTCAGGCGAAACAGTAGCATTGGCTATTACCGAAGCATTATTTTTATTCCATGCGGCATTATCGAACTGCTCAGAGTACAATAAAACATTCGTCGTCCCCTCCTCGACCATCACCGCCTGGTCGAATTTGCCGGACTCGAAGCGGGGAACACCGGAGGCTACTTGGTTGCCATCCTGCTTGTAGGCAACAGAATTACGAGAGAAGGTTGGATCTTTGGTATGATCGTGTTTGGAAAAATTATAAGCCACCGGCTTATTAACCGGATCTATTATTGGCCTGAAAACCATATACCCTTCGGTGTCATAAAAAAGCTCATAACTCGGAATAAGCGCCAACTCTTTTATTAAATCGGCATAGGTTTCTCCTGGTTCTTTTGTAATGGTGTAGGGAGTGGTCGTGGAACATGCGTCGAACCTGAATTTTGTTTCCCCGGCTGCCGTTAAAACCGCCCTTATGGCCGTTGCTACATTGGTCCCGGAGGGTATTTGATATGTTTCTGTCAGGGTGCCACCCAGGGTGCCATCCAGTAAAGACCACTTATCCAGTCCCTGTAGAGATACTGTTTTATCTGCCCCCCGGTGAAGGGCCTCCGGGTCTGTCAGTACAAATATCCCTTTCTGCCACCACTCCTGCCCAGAAGCCGTCACTATTCCCCTGGAGAGGCGTAATTTTACTCCCATGTTTGTCAAGCTGCCGTTGGGGATAAATAGGCCAGAGGCGTTTAAGAATGTGGCGTTGAAGCTCCTCCGGCAGTCTTTTGATACATCACTGGAAATATTTCCGGATGTGGCGTACCCGGCATATTCGCCGGTGGCCACCGTTTCCGCCCAGTTTAGCCATTCGATCCTGACGAGAAAAGTTTTTTCCGGCGAAAGAAGTGCCTTCATTGTCTCGTCTGCTGGAAGATTGTTGAACTGATAAAAATAGCGAATATCGGCAAAGTCTGATACCGTTTTTTTTGTAATGGTGGTCAAGAAAATACCCCCTTTCTGGGGTCTGGAGAAGTGTTTCTGTTAAAAGTATCGCACCCTGTTAGTTTTACAACTGGATTTCCTTCGGAGGTGCTTTTCTGTCAATTTCGTATTGCGCTAAAAGTTCGGACTCTCGTTTGCAGTTTTGGAGGTACTGTTCCAAAGTTTGGCCTTCGGGTGGAGTTTTTCCCCACATGTACTCAAATGTATCTTCTTGTGTATCATCTGTAATAATAAATAGATAGTTAGTTGGGTTTTCATAAGCTTTTGTAATTAGCATTTAAATATCCCTCCTCTATTATAATATTAAAAAGTAACCTACGCTGTAGGTATAAGAAGTAGCGTCCGAATGGTTTATCCTAACACCCCATTCCCGGGGCAGGGCTGCTTTTGCAACCCCATTTATGTTTCCAGATGCTACAATATCACCAGGATATAGCATGTAAAAATATGCGCCTACCGCTGACACTACAGGAAATGCAACGTGCAACCACCAGGGATAACTACCGTTTTGCGGTATCGATGTAGACACAGTTAAAGATAAGCCGCCAGTACCGCTGGATGCCGTAATATCCAAGCATACCAACACACCTTTATGATTATAATTTTGTTGCAGTGGAGAGTCTTGGCTTCCAATTCTCGCTGCACTTGCCAGTAATGTGCCTTTGATGTTGTTGCGCCAGCGGTCATAAGTAGAACCGTTGTATACAAGTAAACCGCTAGCATTACTATTTGCGCCAGCACTAGCGTCTATAATTCCACTTAATCCCGCTTCCCGATACCATGATGGCCCCGTCGCAAAAAGCGAACTAATGCCCAATATTTGTTCGGCATCTGCAGGGTTACTACCCGCTGCAATTAAAGTCAGCCCTTGCAAATTTCCATCAGATTTTTTTCCACCAACATAAATTGTCTTATTCGGTACGGCACTTCCTGGGGTTTGCTCAAAGTTACTCCCGGTTAGTTCAGTACGCAAACTACCGGTAGCCGAAGTCTGCAATGTGACTGCATCACCATCCTGCCGTGTGGCTGGAGTAGCATTATATTTGCCAGCAATCAATAGAGGGTTACCAGCAGCAGCTGCATCGTCGGCAGCTGCCCCGACCGCCACAGCATTACCGTTCGCATCCCCTTTCTGGAACACCCATAACCCTCCTGGAGTCAGAACGCAATTCCCAGTATGCATTAACCACTGCGCTATGTTAGAATCATATACTGCCGATGTCCTGTTGCCTTCGCCCGTTGTATTTAGCTCCTGAGAAAATGTGGACACCAATCTCACCTTCCTTTGATTAATATTTATCCAAATCTATCCAATATCGCCAACCTCAACAAAATCAAACGAAACGCGCCGAACAAGGCCCAGGCGACCCAGAACCAATTCAAAGCTGAAATTATAAGTGTCCACCAAAAACTGTTCTCCAAATGGTGTCATAAAAATTAATGGCTTTTTTGTTGGAGCATCAAGTAAATTTCGAATCTTATTTAAGGCTGTTGGCATATCTACATCAACCATGATGTAACCTGAAAAACTTGAACGATAAGCCCTCTTTTTTCCATACCCCGCGGTCGGATAGTATTCACCGAAGGTCTTTTCGTCTGACCGATCTCGCTCAGAATCAAGGCCACCCCAGTCAGGACTGGCCTCTAACTCCACTCCCCTTCCTGTGTCCGGGTCAATAACCCAGAATGACGCAGGGGATGTGGGTGGCAAGTCATATTCCCCTATTGCATAGCTCACGCCACTTGAAGCTGTTTCAACCATGTCAAAGCTTACGGCCCTGTATCTGTCTCCAGGTAACTTGGGTTTGATTTTAAAATTTGACATGTCCACCTTAAATACATCACCAAATGGAGACTTAAGCCACATACTTTTCTTGGCGGCTCCGTCAATAAACGTCCTTAAATTCTCTGCCTGCACCCGGGGTGATGCTCCACTTCCAGCACTGCTATCTTCAATGAACCCAGCCTGGAAGCTGCCTTGATAATATCTCGCCTGGTCGTATGTTATGGATGGAAATGCCTCATCCACCCCCCATATTTCTTCCCGTTCCCTCTCTGATTGCATACGCCCCCACGCAGGATCGGCGTATAACCTGAATCCTGTATTGGTGTCCGGGTCCACAAGCCAATAATCACTAAGCGATGCCGTTATCGTGACGGGGGTGGATTTACCTGATTCATCACCAACGGCAGATACTGCACTTACTGAATATGTTACCTGCAATCCAGAGGCAAATATCTTGGCCGAATAACTGCCACCTACCACCCCCGAAGCCTCCAGCGTCCATGTCCCATCCGACTCCTGGCGATATACTTTATTTGAGGCTGCCGCTGGCTGCCCCGTTTGGGGAGTAGGGTTTGTAATGGTTAAAACAACCGATGCATTGCTGCTGTCTACTCCTGCGGTTGCTGTTGGTGTCGGTGGGAGGTTCATGTTTACCTTAAAATACCTGTTGTCGGCATCACTATTAGTGTAAATGTCCCACGCCTGAACCTGTATCTTGTATGTTTTATTTCCGTCCAGATATCCTGTCGGCTGTTGTATGGATGTTCCGGTGCCCATGATAATTCCCGAATCCCATAATAATGCATCAGAGAAAGATTCCAACTGATCCCATGTCATGGCCTCAATCTGTGCCCATGTCAGCGCTTCGATATCGGGCCAAATGGTAGGGTCGGTTAACTTGTATTGAAATTTTGTCTGGGTATTTGACAGGGCATGTTGATATGTAGGAAGGGCGCTTATTTCGTCGAAATCGGCTGCCGGATAGGTTATGGTTGCTACCGGTAAATTGGCAGCCTTGAACACTGCCCATTCTGAAAAAGGAGATTCCTGGTTTATTGAATCTTTTGCCTTAATCCTCCACTTATACTCTTTGCCGGCGGTAAAAGTCCCGGACACAAAGGTGTGTTCGGCGTTTGGGGTTGCCACCCACCCGGTATTGCTTATGACGGCGCCTTCTATAGTTTCGCCATATTCAATATATAGGGCCGACTGGGTATCTCCCGGGTCATTAAAGGTGTACGTAAAAGTGTTTGAGACTGAAGCAAGTATGGCCCCTCCGTTGGGGGGGGTTAGGTTTGAAGGAATTAATGGTGCAGAGTTTGGCATCTTGTTGAGCCACCCCTTTCAATTCAGGGAAGGGAGATAAGAGGATAAGGGTAAAAAAAGAAAAAAGTAAAGAAAGAAAGAGGAAGATTAAGGCGGGTTCTGTTTTGTATTATTTAACCCGCCGCCGCATACTGCTCAAGGTTTCGGATAAGCCCGGATGCATCATAGACATGGGGGAGCTTTATGTCGCCCCATATCTGTACCCTGCGGTCATTAGTGATGCTGGACGGGGACTGCGCAGGGTTTATTTGGGGCATTCTCCATTGAGACTGAGACATATTTATGGTGGCTACCAATCTTTCCACCCCGGCAAAGCCGCCCAGTGCCCGGACCGTCTGTGCATTCAGCATATACTCGCCCCTGTGTATTCTGGCCATCTGATTGTACAATACGGGGCCGCCGACATCCAGTGACCGTGGGGCCACAGTATGTCCGCTGCTCAATAAACTGTCTCGGACGGCCCTAGTATAATCAGTCAGGCCATCTGAGCCGATGCGGGTACTGTTAAGGCCGGATTGTGTCGGGGTCGGTATGCTGCCGCCACTCCCGCCAATAGGAATTGCCGGTTGCTGTGCCTGCTGTAGTGATTTAACCTGATCATAGTAGTTCCGCCACTTAGTCAGGGCACCATCCAGTCCCAGCCTCAAAATTTCGTTCATGGCATCCTGGTTAATGCGCTCCGCATCCAGCATTCCTGCCCAGTGGCTTTCTAAGGTGGCTTTTTCGTTAGCCTGAGCCTCCCGGAAATCATCAAGTCGCTTATCCCACGCCTGCTGTTGTTGATTTTTCTCTTTCTGCTGGGCATCCCTCTCGGCATCCAGCTTGTCATCCCATGCCTTCCGGGCGGCCTCTATCTGCTTATCATAAGAATCGAGTTGCGTTTTTTGGATGTCCTGCTCCTGCTTGATTTGGGCATCCAGTTCCCGGCGGCGGGCATTTTTTCTGATATCAGCCTGTGTATCGGCCAGTGCCTTTTCTGCGCTTTCGAGATCCTTGCGGGCCTCCCGCAGGGCGGTTTCGTCGGCGATATATGTCCATTGACCGTCTGCGCCCACGACACGGATTTTCTTGTCAGCCTCAATGTTGGCTATTTTTGTACGGGCTTCTTCAACGGCCTTTTGGCGGGAGAGCAGTTCTTCCTGCTCGTTCAGGAGATCGTTTTCTAATTCCAGGGCGTCAATTTCGGCCTGGATGGCCTTTATTTTGGCGTTAGATGTCTCTTCGTATGCGTCCTTGGTTGCCTTCAGGGAATTAATTTCCGTGTCTCGGGAGGACTCCAGGGAGCGTATACGGGCTTTTTGGGCTTCCTCCAGATCGTCAAGGGCTTTTTTCTTTTGCTGCTCCATGGTGTCGAGTGCGGATTTCTGGGACTTGGCCAGGGCATCCAGGGCGTTTTCTTTTTGGAGTTCGCGGGTGGAACGAATAAAGGTGCGGACCATGTCGGCCTGGGCGTCTTTAGCCTGGACTGTATTATAATCCAACTCCAGATATGCATTGCCAAGTCGTCTTATGTTGCGTTCAATCTCATTAACAGGGCCACGAAGTGCAGTCATGGCGGCGTTGTATTCTTTCGTTGTGGCAAGGCCCGCCCTGTGTTTTGCCTCCCAATCCGCCATTTGGATTTTTAGGCCAACATAATTTTCCATTTGCTGTTTTTCTTCTTCGGACAAAACCGCTGATGCCGCCGCCCAATCTTCGGCGGTCACAATGCCCTTTTCCATGGCTCCGGTCAGGCCATATAATTGGACACGGCTCATAGTAGCCTCATTGTGAAGCATTTTTTGTTTTTCTGTATTAGCTGCCATGGCATCGTTGAGTAAGATATACTTCTGCCGGGCCTGTTCTAGTGTGGGTATTTTTTGGTTTTTGATGTAGAGGTCGAGGGTTTTTTCTTGGGTTGAAAAATCTCTTAATTTATCATCAGCCAATGATACGGCATCGCTATAGTAAGTGAGAATACTGCGGGCCTCATTAACGGATTCTTTTAGGGGGTCGGTGAGGTCTGAGATTTTTGGTTTTTTGTCATCGTCCCCACCACCAGGAACGTGCTCAATATTATTGACCCCCGCAAAAAGAGCGGAGCCGCGAAGTTCCAGAAGGTCTTTATGTGCCTTGGCTATAATCTTTTCTTGTTTTGTGACCTGCCTTTCGGTCTCACGGGCAACCTCGTTATTAAAAGACTGCATTCGTTCATTGGCTAGCTGGCGAGATTTTTCAGCCCAAAGCCTCTGCTTGTCAGCTAAGTTATTTAAACCGACACTATCGAGAAAGGAAGCCATTTTTTCCTTTGATGTAGCATCAAAATTCCATATATCAGTCCCAATGTCGGCGGCCTTTTTCTCCATAGCTAAGAAGCCTTTTATGGCGACCCCTTCCTTTTGGAGCGTTTCAATTCGCTTAACTGCGCCATCGATAACGGCCTGTGTTTGACTTTCCTGTGTCTTTATAGTATTTCGCAAGGCTGTGAATTCGGCATCACTTTTTGACTTAAGGGCATCTTTTTCGTCTTTTATGGCCTTATCTGTATATTGGGCAGCTTTTAGCCGTGCACTAGCCTCATTGCCCAGAGCTATTTCCAGTGCCTCTTCTACGGCGATCATGTCTTTCTTGACGGCCTGCGCCTCGGCCTCAGAAAGGTTTCCGGAGTCAGTCTTTTGTTTTAGGATTTCACGGTATTGGGCCATTTTGCCAAGAAAATCGGCTTCCTGTTGATATTGTTGGGCCTTTTGTTGGCTTATTACCACGGAATCACGATTGGCCTGACTTAATTCAAGTTGTTTCTTTTCAGCTTCCCCGGCTTGATAGACTGCAAGGGCAATGGCACCAAGAAGGATCGTAAGCCCTCCGGTGGCTAAGGCGGTGGTTACCTTTAACCTGCTCATGGCCGCACTTGAAATGTTTGTCGCTGTGGCCAAGGACATTTGCCCGGAGGCAGCCATAGCAGATGCCCCCGCCATCGTGGCCGTTGCTCCTGTTACTCCGCCCAATATCGGAAGGACACGGGAATATGTTCCAAATATCATCTTTCCGGCCAACAGAAAGGCTCCCAAACCAAGGCTTGCGTTTATTGCTGTAGCACTTACCTTATTAAGGCCCATGAACAATTGATTCAGAGTGTCTATCATCCCTTTAATAGCTGACCGTAGACCGGCATCCCCGGCCCCGGAAAAGGTATCTATAAGGGTAGCTTTCAGCATTTTGGCCTTCCTCTCGATAGTGTCGAGTTGCTGGGCGGCCATTTGCATGGTAATGCCTTGGGAATTAACGCTTCTGGCGGTGTTTTTTACAATCTCATCAAACTGACCCATGAGAGCAGCCAATTTAGAATATTGGAATTTCCCAGAAGAAGCCTTTAGCATGGCATTGTTTAGGTCTTCCTGGCTTATTTTTGCGTCCTTCGTCGCCAATGATAGATCAAGAATGATATCGTATGCGCTCCGCAACTCTCCGTTGGTATTGCGCATTTTTACGCCGATTTTTTCAATGGTTTCTTCAACCGCCTTAGTGGGGGCAGACAGTTGAACAAAGACGGTCCGTAACATCCGCCCGAGATTGCCGCCCTGGTTCTGGAGGCCTGTGGCTCTTACGGCTGATGCTCCCAAGCCCAGGAGTTGATCCATTTCAACTTTTGCGCCTTTGGCTGCACCACCAGCCTGCTGCAGGATTTGGATAAGATCGCTGGCCTGGGCCATCGATTCGTGAGAAAGTCGTGTTAAGCTGTCCATGAGTTTTCCGGAAAAAGCCAGTACTTCATTTGTACTTTTAAGTTCTTTGCCGTAAATACTTAAAGCGGCTTCATTGCCCCTGACCGCATCCTCTAATCGAACATTGTCAATTACATTCAAAAGAATAGAATTATTGGTTAATCCCATAACGGTATTTACGTCTTTATACATACGGCCAAGCGATCTAGCGGAAGATAGTACTTCATCCACCGAGGCCCCATATTTTTGCATTAAATCAATGGCGTCTCGGCTTGTTTTGTTGTACAGTTCATGATCGTGATGTAGTTCGGGCAATACGGTTATAAGTCCCTTCATGCCTTTTTCTACTTGAACTAATGCCTCACTTGCCACGTGCAATGCACCGAACACTGCTCCAGTAGTTAAATAAAAGTTTAAATGGTGGGCAAAGTAGTTATTAGAGAATACCTTATCCATGAAGGTTTTGTGCTGTTTGGCCCGGTTCTCAATATTGTCAAACATCCTTTTTGTGGCCTGTTCGGTTGTTAGTAAGTTCTGCCCGGAGTATGCGCCCATTGACATTTTTTTGAATTGGTTTTCAAGTTTTTGTCCAGATGCGCCCATTTGATTAACGAGTTGTTCCAGTTTCGTGGCATTGGCCTGAACTGGATTCATATCGAAACTAAGAATGCCTAGAAGTTTATTCATGTCTTCGGACACGCAAACCACCCCGTTTCAATAAAAAAGCAACCGTGAAAGCGGTTGCCAATAATTATGTAAATCTATTGGTTGTGATTATTACTAGAACGATAAGTAGGCTAGTAAGAAAAGTAAAATCGGAAGCGAGAAAAATAGCCATACCAATGGAGACAACTTGGTGCTCGGGGGATTGTTCTTATACCACCCGAACCCCTCTTTGCCCTGCTCAGCTTCCACGTTCTTCTGTAATGAGACATTGTATTGCTCGGCATCATAGTATGCCTTATATGCTCCTATGCTACAATTTAAAGCAACCAGAATAAGATAAAATGTCGATGAATTGCTTTCTCTGTGCACAATATTATTCATGTGGATGCTGTAAATGTTGACCGATGCAAAGACACCCACTCCGATATGTATAATCGCCATCAGCCAATTGCCCATGTATATTGATCCAACACCTGGTAACAAAAAATTTAATACCGCTGCAATGCCGGGATTTTTTTTCAATATGAACACCCCCATCTTTTTTAACTATTATAAATCAGGGGGTAATAATATTCTACTTTTTGTGAAATATTTGTCTGACAATCATTATCATATAAAAACCTATGATAGCCAAGCCGGGATGTATTATTGCATCCCGGCCTAATTCAGCAATCCCAAAAGCTCATTAAGATCGGCTTCGGTTGCAATTTGCTTCCCATCTGGCGTTCTTGCCACTTTATTGTCAATGTCATCCAGTTTAATTCCGTGCACCCCGGCCTCAAACTGCCTCATCCGATATTCCGCCTGCCTTATTGCAATGGCCTGAAAAAGCGTC
Source organism: Peptococcaceae bacterium BRH_c4a (assembly GCA_000961585.1). Taxonomy (GTDB): domain Bacteria; phylum Bacillota; class Desulfotomaculia; order Desulfotomaculales; family Desulfocucumaceae; genus BRHc4a. The sequence goes on from LADN01000070.1 coordinate 27,768, forward strand.
ATGCCTTGAGCCACTTCTCCGGGAAACTTTTTTAGAATCACAGACAGATCGGCGATAAGCTCTTTCCATTTCATGGGCTCAGTTTTTACCTGGCCCTTATTTTCTTCTTTGTTGGTTTTTAATGTCAAGCCACTAGCTGATAAGAAAAAAGTCCAGTATTTCTTTCACCTGATCTCGCCGCAGAGATTTGAATTTTTCCTGCGACACCTTTCCGGCAAAAGCCATTCCCAATAGTTTATAAAGGTGTTCTCTGTTTTCTTTGTTAGCCTTCAAAAAATTGGCCAGCACTACGGGATGAATCTTCTCGTTCCACAGGTCCGCCACTTCCTCCAACTGCCCCAGGGTGGCCGGCAGAACCTCAAATTTTTCACCGTCAATCACAAAAATCTTCCCCGCTCCGGAAATCTGCTGCATTTCACTCAATGCGTCATTATCCTGCAACTCTTTAAACATCTACAAAAACCTCCATTTCGATATTAACAATTTGGGGCCCCCACCTATGCGGAGACCCCAAACTTCAAATTGAACTTAGATTGTTTTACTGTTCTGCTGTTATGCCGCTACACTACCCTCACAATCTTCAGTGCACCCTTATCCGCCCTCCCCGGATCAAACAACTGAAATTCCAGTTTGGGCGCCACGGCCTCACCGCGCTTCCAGTCGAACTGAATTGCCCCCCTGAACCGGCATTTGTAAATGGTGGTCTGTACCACGCCCAAGGAACCGTCAGTTTTGATGTAGTTACCCCTGTGGACAAACATCCCGTACTGGGGCACAGCAATAGTTGTTACCGTGATGCCCTCGGTATTGGTCGCAGTGTACTGATAGTCAGCCCGGACAGTTTTTCCTGCCGCAGTGGAGTGGAAGGTGATTAAGCCTGCCGCAGAAATCTGATATTCAGTAATGGCTGCCGGGGCAACCCCTACTCGTGTCATAGGAAGGTATGTGTCGGTGGCGGTATCAAGATACCGCAGGCGGTCAGATGTAGCCACCAGGACGGCACCCATCTCCAGGGTGTAGGTGTAGGGGGTGGTGGCCGGGACCAGTATTTGCTCTGCAATCTTCCATAGTGTGTCTGCACCCTTGGCATACGCGTTAGCTCCAGCAAATGCCTTCGCAGATTCAAAATCCATTTGCGCTGCGGTCAGTGCCACGTTGCCCTTTGCCTCGTCATAAAAGCTGTCAATGGGAAATAGGCCATCACCGCCCATAACTTCCTTTAAGGTTTTTTCAAACTGAATGGTCAGGTCTTGGTTTTTAATAAAATCACAGATCCTCGAAGTCCCATCCAGCGACATGAACTGACTAACGCCAATCCCTTGAAGAGTCAATTCCGGCAAAACAATCACTCCTTTCAAATATTGAGTTATTTAACTACAATGTCATTAATCATGTACCGCTGACTGTACTTTTTGATCCCAACGATCTCGCTCGCCCCGGCAAAGTCATCCAAAAATTCGCACTCAAAAACAAAACCACCCGGTATTGTAGGGGTGGTATTGTTGAGCAGGTTTTGAGCTATTTTCCCGGAGGACATGGCCGCGAACAGTGTCGCCGCATAAAAGTCGATCTGGAATTCAGCCTCGTAGATTGTGTAGTTCCATCTTTTCTTCAAGCCCGGCACTGGGTAAATGCAACCCAAGGGGATATTTTGCGTCGCCAGACCTTCAGGTTCTTTTTCCTTTTGCAGCTTCTTTGACTTTTGTTCTGTTGTCGCAGTTCCCGGATTAAGCCCCAGAGAAGTCAGGAATGCCGAATTGGTCATAAGTACGGTCCAAATTCCATTAATAATGTCAACTGCCGGCACTCAATGGATCACCTCCTCGGGAATATAGGATAGGGCTAAGAGTTGGGACTAGAAATAATGTACTTATGCATCGGAAACATCTTTAATGTCTCAATGCAATGGCGCTTAAACCGGACTTGATTTAATTTGAAAATGGCCCGAAACCATGCGGTACCCTTTATTGGCTTGTATCTGTTCTTGTTTTCAAGGTTTCGGCCAGCCGCCGTTCCCCGGGTGTATTTGTCCCGACCAAAAAGGTCTTTGTATCTCCCTCGGGGGCGACCAACTATCGGGGCACCGGGGGTTCGGGGTCGGGCGGGGTTCCATAATTCAGAAGCAATATACCGGGATAGGGCTGGATTATTGAGACTATTGGTTTCCATGAGACTGCCGGTCCCAAATTCAGAGGCCACCGCCCACCCGCCAACTGCCATTACTTGGCCGACGATATGCCAGCCTATGACCTCGGCATCCCTTTTTAAGATTATAATGGACGGGATCCCTGGGGACGGCGGAGCAGGTTTGGCCGCTTCTGCTTCCATGGCAAGCTTGGCTGTAAAGTCTTGGACCGCCTTTTGGAAGGCAATTATTATGTCACGTTTAAAGCCCTCCCGGTCAAATCGGAGCATATAAAATCGCCCCCCTTTATGTCCGGGTATCCGACGACACTTCAATAATCTTGTTTCCCGGACTGGAGATCGAATCAATAGTATCAACCTGATAATTCGCCCCCGAAAACACCGCCCTATCTAATGACCGTACGTCATTTGTTGCCTGGAGAGTAATTTGAAATGACTGACGAGGAACCATGCCGGGATCCTCCTGAAACATCCGCTGGAAAGTTGGTTCGGCATAAGCCGGTATGTCTGTAACAATATTAACCCAATTTTGACCGGTTACGTTCCCGTGTACATCGTATGTGCCTTGAAGACGCTTAATGGCAAGAACTGCGTTTGTTTTGACACATTGGAATGAGGTTATTCCCTGACTTGCAGGGGGTGTCGTTGTCACCAGATATTTTGATCCAGAGTATTCTAATGTGTCACCGCTGACCAATCCGCTCGTGGCGGCTATTAACCCATCCCGAATTGATTCGACGTACTTTCTGTCTGTGTGGCCGCCAACCGCCATCAGGATGACGTAAGCCTGGTCAGTGCCATTAATGAGCGCCGATTCGCCGTACCATTTAATCATATAAAGCATAATGACGCCCCCTTACCGGTAGGACCTGACCACATATTTGCTCAATAACTTCTCCACTTCAGATGTAATGAAGGAGTCGCTATTATAGGACACTGACATTCCGGCACTGATTTTTTCACTCATGGCGCTAGGGTTTACCCGCATCGACATCATGGTCAGGATGATCCCGCAGGCCACCTTAATGTCTTCCGGTATCGTTGAATATCCAGCCGTGTAAGTGATTTTTGCCTCGTCATAGTAGGCGTTATAAATTGATACCGGTAGGTAAAAAAACCGCCCCGGGGCATTTAACTCCACGTCAGATATAGCAATGGTCTGCCACTCCGGAGTCCCCAGAACACCATACATGGGATCGTTGCTCCTGCTCCACCGGGCCTTGACCTCGGTTAGTGCCACTATGGGAAAAAACGAAAGGTGACTGCCGTTGGAGGTCAGTGTCATTTGTTCGGTATAGGTAACAACCCCCAGGCCGTCGGGTCGGTGACAGTGGTTATCAATCATCAGGCTGGCCCTTTTAATGAGGTTTGATTCTTTACCAGAAATGAGTTGGGCGTCCGGGGCGTAGATGGCGAGATCGCCAACGCTTAAATAGTCCATATAGTATCACCGATCCTTTGGTTGCCAGGGAAGGGAAAAGTTAAGTTAAGTTAAGCGGCAAATTCCCCTTCCCTGGCCATGGAAATTAACTCTTGCCTATGAATTTGGCGCCGTAGGTAAAAGACGGAGTAGTGCCGCCTACGGTATGCTTTAGGCGAATTTTTTCCCCGAAATTGGTTATCGGCACAAGAAAACTGGAAACTCCAGTTTTCTGAGCAATGGTCAAACCCAGATTGAACCACTGTGCCCCGTCATAAGTTTCAACGGCAAAATCTATTGTAGGGGTAGTTCCAGAAACGGCGGTTATGTCGATGGCCAAGAGCCCCTCAATGTAATCTGCCACATCAATTCCGGTCGTAGAGGCATATCCAGTTGCAGTCACCGCGCCGGAAGCCTTGACGACCTGATTTTTTGTGTTGCGGACAACGCCAAAGGTGGATGCGAAGATATTTTTAAGTCTATCCAATGTGATTCACTCCTTTCGAAATAAAAGGTGGTTAATGACTAAATGTTAAGGCGGGAGAAATGCCCCCGCCCTTTCCATTACCTTCTATCGGGTCACAGTGCCGATGCTGTGGGCAATGCCAGCGCCACGAACCACGGGAGACCCGAATTTGATGACCACATATACGCCAGCCAGGTTCTCGACCAGTCCCAGTTTGAACATCCTGGGTTTGGGAGTAGTTACATAGTGATATTCGATCAGGTTCTCAGTGACGATAGCGCACTTGTAAAGCGTATCAGCACCGCTGACCGAAGCCTCCAGGTACGATTCCGGGATCAAGGGCAGGATACCGGCAGCAGTGGACAGGCCTCTTACAACCAGTCCGGGGACAACCTCAACCTCCCGGGCCGCTACGTCTTTCATAGTGTTGGCCGCATTCTTCACTTCCTGCTCCAGCAGGTCCAGTAAAATGGCGTCCAGATAAATGGCGGTTGGCCGAATACGGTAAGCCTTGTTGGCTACCATCGAGGCCACCTTAGTCCTGATGCCGTCAACAATGCTCTCGCCCTTGGCGATTGCAAAACTTCCAGTAATTAGGGTGAGAAGGCCGTCATATTCCAAGGGGGCAGTGGCAACCTTCCCGGTCCACAGCTTTTCATCCTCCATCACAAGGATGTCTTCAATGCGGTCCTGAAGTTCACCAGCAACCAGATTGGGGAAATTCCCTTGCTGGTTGTTTACCTCGACATCAAAAAGCCCGAAAGATGCCTTGGAAAACAGGGCTTTGAGGGGGGTGTATTTCTCCACCCTGGTGGTGCTGCCGACGGATCCGGCTATGGTCCGCTTGTCAACGAATTCCCCACCGGCCTTGGCAGATACCTCCAGCCACCTGGTAGGATCACCAGTGGCGAGGCGGGTGCGAATACGCTGGCCCAAGGCGCCGCGCTGACGCATCAGGTCAAGAATATTGGTGTCAAACTCCGGCATGAAAATGGCGCCAGGACCCATATAGTCGGTAGCGGCTTTTAAATCTACAAAGCGGGCGGTTTCAACTTGCTTGCTCAATCTGAACACACTCCTTTCGGTTAACCAGTTAAATGATTTAATTACTGTGTTACTTACTTACTGCGTTACCTGGCTACTTAATCATCCCCTCGGACCGGGCGGCCAACTTCATGGCCATGATGGTAGCATTGTCCAGGCCAGCCTGTTTGCCAACCTTGTCAATAGTGGCGGCCACGTCAACATCTTTACCGTCCTCGGCGGCACCGGAAATGCTGTATTTGGCCAGCAGGCCGGTGGATTCAACCGTCTTTCTCGTAGGGGGGTCGCCTCCTGCGGCCGGTGGGGTTGCTGTATTTCCAGCAGTCTTGGTGGCCTCCAGTTCGGCATTTTTCTTTTTCAGATCCTCAATTTCGGCTTCCAGCTTAACTTCAGCTTCGGTCTTGGTGGGCGGAGTTGCGGCGGCAGCCGCTACAGATGCCTTGACCTCTTCCAGCTTGGCATCAAACTCCTTTTTAACGCCCTCCATGCCCGCCTTGACGGTAGTGTCTACGTGTGCGGTAAGTTCCGTTTTCATGTTGCCGATGGCATCCATAATGTCTTTCAGTTCCAATTTCTCATTACTCCCTTCTTGATTTGAATTTTTGCCCTTATTGGCGTTGGCGGCTATTGACGAGTTCTGGTATGCAGCCCCCCACTTATAGAGGATTGCCGCCCCGGTAAAAACAATAGAAACGGCTTTTGCCACCGTTTCGCCGTTCCAGTCGAAATCTTGAAGCAGGGTTTCCGTTGTTTCCAGGGACATTCCGAGGGATTCCTTTTTGTCCTTAATCTTGTCTACCTCTTCCGGGAAGTTCTTTGCAAACAGATACCCGGACACCTTGGCAATGCTGCCAGCGGTCTCAATCCATGCCTTTTCAATGATGCCTATGGGCTTCTTAGGATCATGCCCGTCAAAGTTATCCCATGAATCCTTGTCGTCATAGTCGATATTAACCGGCATCCCGACAAGCGTAGGTAAAGCCTTTTCCGTAACATCCCGGGGGATAAGCAACCTTCGGCCACCGGTCCCATGAGGCGCATTCTCCGAAGGTATATCCACATAAAAAAGGATCCCTTCAAAAGGAACCTTATTCGGATGGCCCTTGCCTTTCGGTTTCTGCTCAATGGCCAGTGACCCGTGAATGTAACCTCTTCCTACAAACAAAATCTCACCTCCGACAACAAAATACAAAGTGACGGCAATCTTATTGTGGTGCCTACGCCTTTACAATTACACGTCTGCACCACCACCCTCACCCTTATTACCCGTGCCACTCTTACCTTTATTGCCACCCTTGCCTGACTTGGCCTCCTTGGGCAGGGGGGTATTAAGTGTTGACCGTCCCGGGTCGCCGGGTTGCGGGTCCACCCCGCCAAGCTCCCGCCGATAAGCAGTAAGGGTAAGCCCTCCCAGGCTTTCATCCTCCATGGGCGGGTACCCCAGTTCATCCCTGGCCTCATCCAGACTGACCAAATCCACCTCCGCCTGGTTACGGATGGCCCTGGAGTGAGCCTCTAGTTCCTTGGCGGACACCACAAAGGAAAATCTAAACTCCAGATCCATGTATCCCAGCGCCCAAATGATTTCCCGGTTTATGTGGTCGGCGATAAGTTTCGCCAGGGGCTTAACGGCTTCCTCATCGGTGGTCTCGTCGTCGCTCTCAGCGGTGGATCGGTTTATATCCCGGGAGAGCCCCAATTTCTTAGGCGGCAGGTCAAAGGCCATGGCGATAACTCTTATCAGAAATTCCTGCCACTGCAGATATAGGCCCTGGTCATCGGCGGCGCCGATTTGGACAACTCCTATCCGGTCAGTGCCACCTATAATAGGAGTTATCCCCCTACCGGCCACCTCATTGGCCCAATACATCCGAAATGCGCTGACGTGGTTATTGTCTACGGATCTGCCCAGATCGAGCATCTTCTTGGGGGTGGCCTTATTCACCGTGTTGCCGGCATACTGCTGTGCCCCTAGAAAATATTCCACCGTATTTGCAGCTACCTCCAGGGCGGATAGTCCAAACGGTGTGGCATTACTGGGGTTAGACATTATATAAATAAGTTCATCATTCAGCAGGGGAACGAATTTACTCCCGGTCCACTGGGCATACCGGGGCTTATTTCTTTCCCCTTTCCAGTCCATATACATCTGAATTGTGTGACCATCCACCCCCCACAGCCACGGCCGGCCGCTAACAATCTTTCTCTCAATGGACCCGGCATCCAGCACTAAAATGTCCTCAATCGTCTTTTCCAATAACGTCCTGAAGCTGTCGGACTCATTGGGGAAGTTGAGGCTATCCGTTAAAAACTTAATATCCTTTTCATGTCTCTTTTTATCCCGTATGCCCCGCTTCGGTACTATCCGCCAGTCCAGGGAGGCCACTTGCTTCTTGATGGCGTTTATGGCCCGGCGCGGAACCGGACTCTTTGAAAGCGTCCTTAACCTCTGGTGAGTCAGCTTCGGAATAGGGTAATCAACGCCCTTGAATTCAGTGGGCGCCCCCCAGAAAAAAGGAAAATCCGTCGTTTGTTTTTTGGGCGGATCGGGCATTATCATCCTTGCCAGTTTATCCCTTGCGCTGTGTACCATATATTCCATAAGACCTTTAAATTCACTTGAAATACCTATCACCCCCTCTACATGGCGATACCGCCAAACTGCAGCCGACTTACATATTTTCTCATCTGCCAGGCAATGGCCGCCGCCATAACAGAGTCATCGTTATAGCCCTTGGCCGCTCCCATCTTTCCCTTCTCATCCAGATAGGTATACACCAGCATCTCATCGGCATATATCCGGGAGGCAAACCTTATCCATGCATTCCGAACAGCCTCCTCCAACTCACCGATCATTACCGGCTTACTCTTACTGGAGGTTACCCACCCGGGGCGCGGAGCCTTAGGACTGGACATGTTTCTGGTGTCTATTTCTTCATGGTAGTAAAGGTCGGGAGTGCCCAGATCCTGCAACCTCACCACCACGGCCAGGCCCATCCCGGTCCTTTCCACTCCCAGGGGGCCGGGGTACATCCGGGAAAGAGCATCTATCTTTTCGCCATATACCCCCGGAGCCCACTTACCTCTCAGGGTGGCCACTTCATCCAGGGTCTCGGCATCCAGAACCAGCATTTGGCAGTAGTCTGTCCCGCCACCCTCGGAGGAGTCAACCCCTTTTAAGTAGCGCCTCCCCGGGATAGGTCTCTGATAAATAGTTAACCCCCCATAGTCTTCCAGGGGGGTTGTGTTACTGGCTAATAATATCGGACTTCCCTCGTTGTCGAATAAGAACTGAGCGTCAAAAACCGGGCTACCTGACTGCAGGAAGTTGCAATCAACCTCCTGGGCCATATCCTTTTTACTGGTATTTCGTAGCTGGGTTTCATACCACTCATCATCCCGACCGGGGAACATCCGCCAGTGAAGCTTTATGGTGTTGAAGTCGTTCTCGCCCTTAATTGCCTTCGACCATACCTCATGGAAAAGATTTCCTACGCCGTTGGCGGTGGATAAGAGTATGGCCGCACCACCGGTAGACAGGGTATAATATGCCGCTTTCCATATGGAGGTGGCGTCTGGGATAAAGGCAGCTTCATCCATGATTAGAAGGGACAATCCCTCGGACCGGCCAGCGTTAGGATCCGAGGGCACCGATTCTATCATGGACTCCATTTTGGTAAATTTTAAAACCTGCTCATTTTGGTGCATTTCCTTGTCTGGAACACGCAAAAAAAGCGGTAAATTTTCGTAAATATACTTGCTTTTGTTTAATAATTTAACGGCATCCTTCTCTTTTTTGGAGATCATAAGGACTTTTTTGCCGAAATTAAACAGTACGATGTGCAGGGCATCCCCGGCCACCAGCCAGGAAATGCCCATTTGCCTGGGCTTAAGAATTACATTAAACCGGTAATCGTCAAAATCATCCAGGGCATCCCGCTGATATTCAAAAAGGTGAAAGCGTATTTTACCCTGAACCGGGTCCAGCATATATGCGTAGGTGTCGAGAAAATACTTCTTGTCAACCACGCACCGCATAAACTCCTGCATTTCCTCATTGTTGATTGGGCCTGCGGGGCCTTCCCGGCGTACATGTATTGGGAAACCGGAGGTACGGCGCTTGCCGGGGCCGGGGGGAAGAATTGAGAGTTCTGGGATCGTAGGATGGGATTCAGGTTGATTTTCCTCTTTTTCCGCCTTTTCTGCTTGCTGCCTGGCCATTGCCACCTCTGCGACCTGCATATTTATTCTCTTTATGCAATCGGGGCATTTCTTCTGGTTTACATTAACTGGAGTGAATTCCTTTCCGCAGTCTGGTTCAGGGCATGCGATGGCGCGCTTTTTTTGACGGCGACCATCTGGGCCGATTTCCATTTTGGGGGGAGGAATTTTTTCTTTTATTGCCTTCTTGGCGGCGACTGATTTAGGCGCCTCTTTAGTTGGCTTGATTGTGCGGTTGGGTGTCCTGTTGGGGGTGGGTAACTGATTGGCCTCCTGATTTTCGATTGGGGGGCGCTGTTTCATTCTGGCGGCGAGGCTGAATAATGTGTCGTCGTTGCTGCTGTTATTGCGATTGTGATTGTTCATGGGTAGGAACCACCCGCCTTGCTTTCTGGGGAGTGAACTATTCTGGCTTTGGTACGATATATTTTGCACGGCACCTGGGGCAGGTTCCAGTGCATAATCCCTTTACTTCTTCTGGCTCCCCGCAGATCAACTTCTCTCCGCAGTTTTTGCAGTGCCAAATATCTAACTCTTTTAGTCTGTCGATAATGGCACTTATCCCATCACGGAAAACTTCAAGTTGTTTTACTGTATAGCCACTAAACCAAGTAACCTCAATATTATTTAACATAAAGAGCCTCCTTCTGGGGTGGATTTTTAATTATTCTTGATGTTTTTGATTTGTTTTTTATGTAGCCCTTTTTGTGGGAGGGCCAATCCCATGCTCAAGCCCAACCTTATTCCACTGCCGGAGCACTCGACAGGGCGGAGGTAGGTGCAGGGCTGTGCCGTATTCTTGGCCATGCGGCGGCCAATACCCCAATGACTACCTGCACCACTTTCGGACTACGGCGGTCCGCAGGAAGGGCGTTCTAAGTGTGATGGCTTAGTTAAGGTTAGGGGTCGAAGTAAGTTGGTTGTATGGGACGTGACTGCGTGAGTCGAAGTCGAAATATGGTAAATTATGGGGGCAATTTTGAAAAATGGTCATCGCGTTGTTTGTGGCTCTCTGCGGGCCGAAACCCCCTCCCCCCTTTGCTTTTTTGGGGTGGGGGGGGTGGACAGGCTAACGAGTGGCCGGGGCCTGAATATGTGGTCAACCCCGGGCCAGGCAGTCATATGTAGCCAGGACGGCCAGGCTATGAGGTCACACATGACCACCAGGCCCGGCCAGATAAAGGCAAATAAAAAGCACCACTACCACGGAGCGGAAATGGCACTTTGTAGAGCTGAATAGAATACCGAAGATATGGTATTGTCGGTATTCTGGCTATGCGGGGGGTGATATTGGCCTATATCGACTATGCGCAGGGCACACTGCCGGCCTTTTTGATTGCCTTTTTTGTCTCGTCCCTGACTACTCCATGCGCCGCATCCTGGGCCGCCTTGATCATGGCCTCGCGATCTGCGTCGGATGATATCTTTTCGGTCCTGTTTGTGGCCTCGCCCATGGCCAGTGCCAGCTTGTCAAAGAGGATACCTGTCGCAGTGGCGATGTCCTTGAAGGATGCATCTTTGAGCTTTGTATCTAATTGGGCGAGGAATTTCATAGCCAAAAGCCAGCCCGCCTCAATGAATTCACGCTTCTTTTGAATTCTCAAGTCCCGTAGATAGTCAGCTGTCATGCTGGATGCATCCCGGGCGGGTTCTTCTCTTCTTTCTTCCCATGTGCCTATGGTGGAGGGCGGAATTCCCATAGCGGCCCCTACCTGTGTGGGCGAACCGGTCACATGATAGGCTTCCAAGGCTATCTCCTTCACCTCTTCAGGGTATGATTTTTTATCTTTTCTGACTCCCACGCCTACCACCCCCCTCTATGTATATTATGTATAAAACCATGCATAAACTTCCCCACAAAAAAAAGACCTCTATATCATAAAAGCCTTATGTTTATTGGTATTTATTTACCATTAAATATATTCTTCCCTGGATAGACCCATGTATATTTATTCATTATTATTGTATATCTTTTTTTACTTATACTTATCCCACAATAATATATTTATAACTAATAATACTCCTCTACCCCCAGAAAGTAAACACATTTTTTCATTATTCCCGCCTCCAAGAAAAAATATTTTTCGTTTTACCGAACCTTGACACATTGTAATAACGTAACGTATCATATATTAAATAATCCCCCAGAAAGGAGCCCACCACACATGTCAGCCGCCGAACCAAAAATAAAATTCCCCCTCGACCTCACCGCCTGGCAACAGGAAAAGCTGTCCCGGGCCGCCGCCGTACACGGAACAACCAAAAAGGGCCTGATATTTTCGGCCCTGAAAAAAGCATATGGGATAGACCTGGATCAAAAAGACCCCACCACCACCACTCCAAAATAAAATTCCCCACATCCCGGAAAGATTTTTCAATCCATTTTTCTCCAACCCGGAAACGCCCGCCGTTCCTGGGTTTTTCTTTTTCCTCTTTTCCTATTTCCCCGTAAATAATTAAATATTTTTTCGGTATTCTATTGACACACGTTACGTTACGTTATATAATAGGAACATAGAGAAAGGAGCACGATGACACACGACACCAACCCCACCGACACCGGCCAACAAAACCGGCGAAACCCACCGCACACGGACCGGCCAGCAGAAAGGCCAGGACCGGCTGAATATAGAGAACCACCCAAACCCGGGACCGGAGAAGCCAGGCATGAGGCCGGCCAATGAAACGGAGATAACCGGAGGAAGCAACAGCCGAACGAGGAGCGCGCCTGCGGGAAGGGTTAGAAGATTCACCACCCAGAGAGATTTGTTTCCCTGTGCTGGTCCTGAAAATTTGTTGGCCGACAGATGGAAATAAATAAGCCGGGGAGGTTTTAATGTGTACAAGGAAACCCTGAAAATCAGTCAAAAAAGGGCAGAGGAAATTGCCCAAAAGTTTACCGAGGAGGTAAAGCACCTTCTTAATTCCGGGGCAATTGACAGAGAAATTCACAATCGCGGCCTCCTGTTTGGTGTGGCACTGGAAAACATAGCCGATGGATTTTTGAGGGGGGAACGAAAAACCGGGGAATATAAAAACCTTAAATATTTCTAAGCCGAAAGGGTTTGAAAAAATCAAAATTAAAACCCACCCCCTAAAAAACTGAATATGGTAAAATAAATCAAAAAATGGGAGGTATTTTAAAAATGGAAAAAATCAACTGGAAACATCTTATTGAGGGCAAAAGGGGAGAACTGGAAACCGCCATAATAAAGCAGTGGAAGCTCATGCTCGACGAGCCCGAAACCACATCAATGAGAGCCGTTGTATTGCTTTGGGACGATGGAGACGTAACAACCGGCTACCGTGACCAAAACAGCTTTAGCCAGGGCGAACATGATGGTACAGCAATCTGCATAGCAAGCTTCGGCAGCACCAAAGACGAGTGCATGGATGAATTTGACAGTGCTGACGAGTATAGGAAATTTATAGAGAGAGAGTACCTCGTTGATGTTGATGATATACTTGACATGGCAATCGCAGACATAGGTTAGTGTCTGCGGCCAGCCGGGAGCCTATCCCGGCAGAATACCAAAATTTCATATCCCGTCCGCCCGGGGACGTTAAAAAGGTGTTAGGCCGGGTGCGGAGGCCAGGAAGCCCACATCTAAAACTTCCTGGCCTCCGCACATTTTAAAAGGGGGTATCAATTATTATGCCTAAAAAGTACATCCGTAACATGGAAACCGGCAAAATAGAGCTCCATTTTCAAAAAGCAGAATACCAGGCCATGCCGGAAGCCCAGAAAAAACAGCTAAAAAGTAATTTCCTTTTTAGCGGCACCTCTAAAGCATGGGTAAGTCGTTGCAAGGATCCTAGCCTCTACCACGCCATACAAACGGCCAAGGCGCTGGGCTTTACCGACGAGGAGCGCACCGGGGAAAGGTTATCTTTTGCCGAGCAGCAGGAGCGCAAAGCAGAGCGGGCAGAGGCCCGGGCGGAGAGATTTGAGGGTTACGCCGATAATGCCACAAAGAGAGCGGAAAGCCTGCAAGCCGAGTTTAACGAGTGCCGGAAGGATTGGAGTTGGCTAACTCAGCCGATCATGTCCGGCCATGCCGGCAGTCAGCGGTTCGGGCGGCAGCGGGAAAAAATCATGGCCAGGTATGACAAGGGTTTTGAGGAGTACAGAAAATCGGAATATTTCAGGGACCGGGCAGAAACTGCCAGAGCCACCGCAGAACAGAAAAAAATGACTGACCGGTTTTACCTCAACAATAGGATCAAGGAATGCGAAAAGAATATTAAGGCACTGACCGGAAACACCGTCCACTATGAGCAGCTTTTATACAACATTGAAAACGGCATTAAAAACGACTCACTATATGACCAATACACCCCGGAACAGATCGGCCAATGGTTTACCGACACCCTGGAGCGCATAGAGGCCGAAATTGATAAGCAGGCATATTTTCAAAATGCCCTGGACGAAATCGGCGGTATCATTTATAACCGGGAAAACATCAAGCCTGGCTATATTATTAAAATCAGGGGCGATGGCTGCCGGGTTATCAAGGCAAACCCCAAGACCGTGGAAGTTCGCATTATATCCGGCGGGGCGGCCGGCATGGTTTTAACTTATGACTATTCAGAGATTCAGGGAATTATCAAGGCCGAAGAAGTAAAGCCGAAGCAGGAAGCCGAGCCACACCCCTACCACGAAGGGGAAATACTTGTTCGGTGTAATGCGGGAGGAAACAGGATTTTAGGTGCCTATCAAATTATAGCCCGGACTGATAAAACTATTCAAATTCAACAAATCCAGGTCAGCGAAAACAAGCCCATGCCTGGCGTGTTTATCCCTGGCAGCAATCCCCAGCGCAAAAAGCCGACAGTGAGAAAATACACCAATGAATGGACCGTGTACGACGAAAACGATTGGCAGCTTTACAAATATTCTGAGCCCGTAGAGTCAAAAGCCTGCTAAGGGTTAAGCCGAGAATCCCGGCAAACCGAGGACCATGTTTTTTGGTCCTCGGTCCAGTTTAAAGGCTATCCAAAAACATTAACCAGGGAGGTTTTAAATCATGGCCAAATTAAACATAATACAATTCCCCACCGGCGGCCGCGCTGGCCTGCAACCGGCTATAACTCAAAATATGGCCCTGGCAAATAAGGCTTTTGACCTCACCCCGGAGCAACAGATCAACCTTGCCCGGGCTTTTCTGGAAGCTATTGCCGAGCCTCTGACAATTCCGCGCCCACCGGTAACACCCACTCCAACCACCCCACCAACCCGGGGCCGCGACTACAGCACCAAAGAATTTAAAGGTTGGTCCGTGGGCCAAATTGTGCAGCTTAATGAATCCCGAGGCCTCTGGAAAATAACCCGGATTGAGGTCCATGTATTCCCTGACCATTTTCCTAATAACCCGGAAATGGCCGGCCAAGAAATGGCCCACATCCACATAAGCGGCCTCAAAAAGGACGGCACACTCAATAAATATAATACCAGTGTGCAGCCAGAGAAACTTCTCACCCTGGAGGAGAACCAACCCGACACCGACAAAGACGGAAAAGCAGCCGCACAAAAGGCCGCCGAATTATACCACCCTGGCGGGTTCGCTGTAACTGATTTATGTAGTACTGACTGTGAATCCCTGGTATATGTAGATTCTGTCACCAAGACCGGCCGCGTCAAAATAAGAAAAATATATGTAACCCGGGGCGAGGCTGCCAAGATGATCAGAAATCAGAGGACCGGGCAGGAAGTTGCAAGCATGGAAACGAGTGTTATTGATGTGGAGAAGTTGGAATATAGGTTCATGGAAGGACGGGAAAGGGGATCGGTAGAGACTCAGATTTTTACACCCAGGCTTTATTCCGGGGAATGGCATTGGTGGAGTGGCAAATATGTCACCCTGGAGCCGTTTAAAACTGAGTTGACGAGGTTGCTGGATTAATTTCCGGCAGCCTCATGTAATTTTAAAAAGAGGAGGTTTAAATAACCATGCCCAGACCATTAACCACCACCCAGAAAGGCGCCGACCCCGACAAGTCCAAAAAGCGCAAGCCCCAGCGCCTCCCCAAAGTCATTTCCAGGGAGGAGGCAAAATTGATCCTCTCCCTCCCCAACATTAAAACAAAGATCGGGCTGCGGAACCGGACGATCCTGCAGGTATTATACCGCCAGGGATTGAGGGTTCAGGAACTTTGCAACCTCACCCTTAAGGACGTTGACACCCAGCAGGGATTCATTTATGTCCAGGCTGGCAAAGGAAATAAGGACAGAGTAACTCCGATGGACCCGGAAACTATTCTATGGTGTAAAAAATGGGCAGAAAAGCGCCCTATGGAAACAAATTGGTTCTTTCCCTCCCTGCAGGGTACTGCCTTAGACCAGAGGTATATTAGGGCCATGGTGGCGGATTATGGTAAAAAGGCGGGGGTTTATATTCAGGATGGGAAAAAGCAGAAAAGTGTTCACCCGCATTGCTTCAGGCATACATGTTTTACTGAGATGTTGGAAGAAAATTTTGTACTGACAGATATACAGCAAATGGCCGGCCACAGCGATTTAAAGACAAGCTGCATATATCTCCATGTACGTCCCCATGCCCTGGCCGCTAAAATTAGGGCAAGGCAGGGGGTTGACGTATAATGGTTGACAATAGCAGTCAGGAAAATTCTTTCAACTCCACCGCCCGCCTCATCTTCTCCCTGCTCTTTGTGGCAGGGATTTTTTTGGGGTTGGTGGCGGGGAAGTGAGGAAGGCAGAAGGGGAAAAGAAATACCGGGGAACTTTTTTGATTGGGGTTCCCCGGTATTTAACTCACCTTTAAAAGTTGCTACTTTTTTGCTACTTTTGTGCTACTTTTTTGCCACTAAAATGCCAAACACTTTCCCCGATCCATTCTGAAATTCTTGAAATTATCTTATTTTTTCTCCTGAAAAATGTCATCCTGTCCACATTTAACTCTTTCCATATCTTCCTATCCGGCCTCTTCAGTTTCCAATCCTCAAAATACCACTTCTGAACCAGTTCCATTTCTTCATGTCCCAGTCTGGCAATAACCGCCTCCACTACCACCTTTTGCGCCCTGAGTCGCTCAATTTTGGCGTTAACTCTGTCCCTGCTGGTAATTCTCTTTTCTGCGTACTTTTCCGAAGAACTGACTACATCGTCCGTGCTGGGGGGGCCATCGTTTCTATATTTAGCAACCCCGACAGGAAACATATTTACCTCAATGAGTTTAAGGATGGATTCTTGATGGGCGATGGCACTGTCTATGGTTGGATACAGAAAGAGCATTTTTTCGGTACGGCGATACCATGAATTATCGTCCCGGGAATCTCTGTTATTTTCTGCCTGATTTTTTACTTGGCTTTCTGATTGGCTCCCTGGCTGGCCCAACTTCTGCTCCTTTTCCCTGTCCTCCATTCTCCGGTGCCACCTCCTTCTTGATTGTTGCAATATCGCCAACACTAAAAGCATCCTTGGCCTCTGACTGCAATACGCCCTTATTGTCTATGGCAGTTTTAATGTATCTGCTACCCCTGGCCCAGCTATGTTCCCTTAACTGTTTCACATCCCGCCCAACAATAAATCCGCATACGCCACCGGCCACCGCAAAACCGGCCAATGTTGCCGCATATACCCAGAGGGGTATGCTGATGTTCGTGAGATTGGAAAATATATCGGTCATGCCTGCGCCACCCCCTTCTTTTTGGATTTCTTAGGCTTATTCTCCTTGTTATTTGCTTTCCCGCTCTTTATGGTCTCCATAACCTCTTTCTGGAAGGCAGTTAGTCCAGGAGGCTCCAATGCCAAGGCTTCTCCAATTTTGCAAAGGGCGAAGGCATCCGCCTCGTTATTGTTAGGGAACTCCTTTCCCCATCTCTTGTATATCCCCACCGCCACCTCTTCCTTGCTGGCCGTCCCCTTGCCGGTGGCAAATTTTTTCACAGCAGTCGGCGCCACCTCAACCCATTTCAACCCCGCCTCAGTCAGCGCCACCCGCAGCACCCCGCCCAGTTCTCCCATTTGGTGGGCCTGGTTTTGTTTACCGTAGGCGTACCCCTCGATAACTATTAACTCTGCTCCCTGGCACCATTCCAGAACCCTGTCCCGGATAGTTATTAGCCGGTCTACGCCGAAATGTTTGGTTAGGATGAGGGCTGTTTCGCAGGTGTCTATTAATAGATTTAGGCGGCATAGGCCGGTGCCGGTTAAGCTGGCATCTATGCCGACGACCTTTATTGGTTTTGTAAGTTTATTAACTTCGTAATTATTCGCTATTTCCATGTTACACCTCCAAATTTTTCGATATCCCCGCCCTGCAGGGCAGACTAAAACATACATTCACAGGGCAAGTTTTCTCCCTGGAATAACCCGTCAATATTTATGCCACCCTCAATATACCTTTCCCTGAATTCCGTTAGCGTTATATATCTTCTCCCCCCCCCTGTTCTGTCTCTTAATATTGCTATATTGGGATTAATCTGCTCCCGGAAACGCCTCTCAATATCCTCAACCTCGGCATATCTTTCAGGCCAGACACGATAAAGGGTTTTAAAATGTTCATGTCCTCCCTTGATGCACCTACCTCCACAATTGGCATGAGTAAATCCCATTTCATACATCCTTGGGACTTTTATCCCCCAACCCTGTTCGCAGGTCCACCACATTTCATTTTTCGTTATAGGTTTATCTAATAGCGGGAACCTACATTCTACCGGGGAATACCGGGAAGTTATGTTTAGCGCCCGATGTTCCTCATCTATTCCAATGCCGAAATATAAGATGGGTTTAACTTTTTTATTTTTCTGCTGCAACTCTTTGATGAACTTAATAGTTTGTTCAGTCTTTAAAATCAAGCTACATTTTGCGATTTGCCTTGACAGGAGAAGTCGAGTTTTAAAGAAAATCTGTTCAGGGGTACGGCCATCCTTTCGGTGCTCAAAGTTGGCATTGAGGCCAAAGTGTTTTATTGTCTGATTTATGAAGCGGTAATTATCGCAGTCCTCCCATAGTGGATCGGTGAAAAGGGCTATGGTGTCTTCGGGTCCGTGGGTCTTTAGCAGATTTTCAAGGACGAAGGCACTTGATAGGCCGCCAGACAAAAGGACTATGTGAATTTGCTTTTTTGTGTCGGTCACGTTATCACCGCTTTTTGTGGATTATTTTTCGGCATAACCGCCCTCCAGGGCAAATTTAACTCTTCTTACCCTTACCGCTTCCCTTTTCTTGGCCCTCTTCTTCTTTTTTCTCAACCAGTCTTCCCGGCACAATTACGCACAGCCATCCATCCCCTGAATTATTACTGCCTCCACCATCCCAACTCCCTCCACCATCCGCCGCCCTGATAACACTTGGCCCATACTGCCCAGTGAGCCCCCAAACCACCCGATCCCCGCCGGCATGCTTCAGGGCATCCGTAACCTGGCGGACATTGAATAGCGCCTCCCTGGTTTCCCCCGCCGGTATTTCCCCGCCAACTATCTGGCAGGAAACATCCTCCTTAAACTGGCCGCTTTCCGACTGGGCGGTAATTTTAATAAATCCTTCAGGAGTGAATGTAAACTTCGGCATGGTCTTGTCTGGGAGCATCAAGGCAACCCTGTTCAGTGCCCCGACCATCTCTGCTGCCGAAAATTCCACTCTCAGGGGCGGGTTTTCCAGTTGTGACAGTAACGGCTTTAGGTCAGGGTATCGGTGAGGAAGGAGGCGACTTATCATTGTATAGCTGCCACTGTCGCTATTACTTTCCTTGGATGCCTCTCTGGACTGAATCAATTTTGCCCTGCCTTCATCGGCATCTATCGCAATCGTTAATGCGGGTTCATCCATTCCAGAAATAAGGTTGGCCGCCCTGACCGGTAAAACTATTGAAGGCATGCCCTCCGGGAAACTGCCTCCTGCTTCCCCCGTTAAGTCCATGGCCGCGAATCTAATTGTATCGGAGGCGGCCACCTTTCTGTCTGGGAAGTTAATGAACACTCCGGTAAAGGCAGGGCTCACACCGGCAATGTTGCCACTATTAACCGCAAATGCCACCCTTTTGAGGTCAGTAGAAAACTGAAATTCTTCCCCCTGAACCTCCGGCACCTGAATATAATCCTTCGCACTGTAAAGTTGATGTGTCTGAGAATTTTTGAATCCATTCCCGTAGTTAATTTTGAGGTTTAACCTCTCCGGGTGGAATTCAAAGAGCGTTTGTCCATCCGGCAACCTCAAAATGGCGTCCGCTACCTTTTTGGGGAGGACGAAGGATACCGAAGGAGATCCGGAGGGCAATAAAGTTCCAATAGGCAACTTAACCTCCCCCACCCTAACAATGATCCACAACTCCATATCACACCCAACAAGGGTCAATCCGTCCGGGGTGAGTTGGAATAAGATCCCCTCCAGGATGGGTATTGATGATTTTGAGGGTACGGCCTGGTTTACGGTTTTAAAGGGGGTGGCCAGGGTCCGGGCCGGGTTGGTTATTTGGAATTGGATTGGGGTTGACATGATTCGATTTCCTCCTTTGTGAATAGAGTGGGTTGAATAGAATGACCCTCCCCTGAATATTCCGCCGCTTCCTCCAATGAAAATTCATACCCCCGCCGACTCTCCCCGGGCATGAGCCATATATCATCGGAACCGGTGCCATCGTCCCATTGGTGGCGGACCTTATAAGGTTGGCCACATGTTTTGCACTTTCTGATTGTCAGACTTTCGCTGCTGTGGGTGCAGGCGTTTTCTCTGCTCCATATTTTCTTGACCACCAGGCAGTCCCCGGGGTGGCAATTGTGGGGGATTTTTCCGGTTCCCTTGCAGTGGGGGCAGTCAATCATTATTTTGGTGGGCATTTTGGGTGACCTCCTCCCCTTTATCCAAATGTCATCAACGTGAAAATATTTTATTGATTCTTCTGCTTTAACTAAGAGGTCGAGGATTTTGGCTTCTTCTGGCATTTCTCAATTTACCTCCATTTCTCAAATTTCCGTCATCCCTGATTATTTATTTGGTTGGTTACGTTATTTCCGTGGGGATGGGCAGGGGAAGGCCCCCTTAACCTTTCTTTTTCCCTTATAACCTGTGCTATCCTCCCTAAAATCCACTCAGGACAAGGAATTGCTAAACTATTTCCAATTGCTTTGTAGCAAGCCGTGTCCGATGCCCCGGGGATGTTGGTCCAATTGTCCGGGAGTCCCATTAGACGCTCGCACTCGATGGGAAGTAATCTTCTGACTGCGTAACCCATAACAGGCCTGCTCTTTTTGCCTGCATGTAATGCTTCCCACAAAGCTCTTTCGAGTGTGCCAAGTCCCCACAAACTTTGCACTTCTTCCTTAGTGGGATATGGTAGGCTAGTGGATCCCCATATTTTTTGAAACGAATATAATGCTTGTTGCAAAATCCTAAACCCTTCGCTGGTTGCCCACAAATTACACAATATTTCTGCCGACTGTGCTTTAAGTTGTGACAACTCCTGCAAAGTCTCTCCAGGTTCTCCGGTTCGTTGTTCTTGTAATTGTTGTCCTTGTGGTGAACATCCATCGCATTCGGTTTGCCACACTCCACGCATGGTCCCGGCGGAATCAATGCCCTTGATCTGCTGTGGTTCGTTCCCCAGTTGTCCGACTCTGTTTTTGGTTTTCCCTTGAACCCTTCCGCCATGCACTTCTGATTGCAATATTTCCTTTTGTTGAAGTGAAACAAGCACTCCAAGTCCCCATTCGGCAAACGCTTTCGCTCCAATTTTGTCCCGCAGGTTTCGCAGTATTTTTCCGGGGTGGGCTTGATTGGCGTTGCCATCTTTTTGCACCTCCGTAATTAATCCGCCGTCACAGTCAAAATCTGTCCCAAGACCCCCGCCTCCCCGCTCCCTTGCCGGAATAGTGGGAGCAATTGATTCACAAATATATGTCGTGCTATCCGGCTTATCTGCCTTACTTGCCTGCGCTGATTGCGTGGGCTATTTCGTGCTGACCGCCGGGGCCAAAAGCTACGTGCGTAGCTCCACCTGCTCTCAGCGTCGGGCACTGTTCAATGGTTTCGCCCATGCTTCTGGTTTTCTCGCTTTGGTCGCCGTTAAAGCCAATAGCCAATTGAGCGACCGCTTGTCCACTGGCCAAGTCAAGGGTATACGACAATTCCTCCGTTATCCCCCATCCGTTACTGCTTGTCTGTGCTGTTCTTCGCACGGCGTAGGATGGTAATGGTTGGGCAACGCACGGTTGTCTCTGCCCTCCCTGCATCGTATTAAGAGTTGGACTTATACCCCCCCCCGTGAATTCTGGGGCATCCGTCTTGGCTTCTTGGTTCAAAGAGGACTGTCCCGCCTGTTCCTTCAGTGCCATCTCCAACACCGGCGGCAACTTTTTCCCTCGTTTTTCGGCCCTCCGGAGAATCCCAAGACATGCCTTCGGGCTCAAATAGTATTTCGGCGGAACATCTGTTTCTAAAATCGACGACAATGAAGATTCTACGCCTCCGTTGCGGAACTCCAAAGTGCTTGGCATCCAGGATCGTCCAAGCCAATTCTCTGTCGGATGTTCTAACCACTCCATGTTTTGCCCACTTTCCAGATCGAGGCATTGGAATGTCGGATTCCGTGAGTTCTTTGAGGACGGCAAGGAAGTCTTGTCCTTTGGAGGCAGAAAGGAGTCCAGGTACGTTTTCGAGAACAATGACTGCTGGATATGCTCCACTTGTAGCATCCCTCATTTCCCTAATAATCCTAACCAACTGAAAAAATAAACCCGATCTATTTCCTTGCAAGCCTTCTCTTTTTCCAGCCACTGATAGGTCTTGACAAGGAAAGCCGCCCGCTATGATATCCACCGGTTCTATTTCGGCCCCATTAATATCTGTCACGCTTCCGAGGTGAACCATTTCGGGAAAGTGAGTTTTTGACACCGCTATTGGGAATGGTTCAATTTCCGATGCCCACAATGCCTTAATTCCGTGCCTACTGGCTGCTAAGGGAAAGCCAGCTATATTCCGTCAAACAGACTACCCAACTTTAATTTTTGCTGTTTTAACATTGGCATCACCTGCCTTTCGCATCGCATTATGTATTTCCATGTGCTCCTTGAATGTAACAAGTTTCAGGTTTTCTATTCTGTTATCAGTTTTATTACCGTTTATATGATGAACTATTTCTGTGTCGGAATGTCCCGGCCCAAACCAATTTAAATATCTACCTAAATACTTTTCCATAATCAACACATGCTCCATAACATAGCCACCACATTGTTTTGCTCTCGGATGCTCATGACATTTAATCAATACATAGCCCTTATCGCTTAATGTTTTACCGCCTTTCCAATATGAATTTTTGTTTCCATATTGGTTTCTAACGGCGCAACTCCTTGACTTAATGCCGTTGTTCTTCATGCATCGCCATATCGCTTTTTGTTGCACGCCTAATTTTTCAGCAACTTCTTTTTGTGTCATACCTGATTTATACATAATTTTTACCAGTTCAATATCTAACGGGGTAGATTGCATTAATGACCTTGCTTTTCTCCACTCAGACGTACATCTTTTCTTAGCTGATTCTGACATTTTTCTTCTTGTTTCTTCTGAGAACTCTTTCAATCAGCACTCCTCCCGTCAAACAATGATCCCAATTTTATTTGTTGATAATCACCCACATGGCCACCTTCTTTCGGTATACCCATTATATTTGTCGTGGATTTTCGGCATAACCGCCTTCCAGGGCAGACGAATCCCCTTTATTCTGGGCGGCAATAAATTTCTTCAGGTCTTCTTCCTCAATCCTTATGAGTTTTCCAATTTTGGTGGCCGGGAGTCCTTTTTTTGTCCAGCTTATTACTGTGGCGTGGCTCGTCCGGTACTTTTCTGCTATTTCTCTAACTGTAAGTACAGGCATAAACATACTTCCTTTCTGGGTATGGCATAAATATACCCACTATATATTATATATGAATCTAATGAATAATCAATAGTATATTTAGTACATATTCCCTGTTAATTTTAATATCAACTTACTTCACCCCACACAATCACAAAACTCCGCCAACCCAACTACAAACCCAATATCCCGCAACCCCCTCTCCGCCATCCTCACATACCCCATAATTTCCGCCCCACACCGGTCCATCATGCCCCGGGCCTTATCCACCGCCCCCTGATCCTTTGCCCTCCCCCAGTCAAATTTAAGTCCACTGGGACCCACCGCCAGCAACCCCCCTGCCGCAATTGCCGCCTCCATGGCCTGAACAACCGGATGCCCCTGCCCTCCCTGACTTCCTGCCCCCAACTCCTTCCTGGCCGGCAAATACATCATGTAAGTATACAGGGAAGATAAAACCTCTTGAATCCTCCTCTCGTCCCAGTTTTCATTACTTCCCGGGGTGAAGATGAACTTCTCAATCACAACATACCCCCCAGAACCCTTTCCTGTCCCTCCTTCACCCCCCACCCCTTTAACTTTTACCTTCTTCAATTCCAACCCCAGTCCGGTCTGATAAAGAGTCTCCAGATACCCCGCTATCTCTGGGCGCATGTCTTTTGCCTGGCGGAGGAGGCGGGACCAGTTATTGCGGTCGTAGCCTTCGGCGTCGCGCTCTGGGGTGGGAGGGGGAATAGGATCACTGTCATTTCCCCTCAGGGAAGGAAACAGTGCCGACGCTAAAGGTGTTTCAGGTTCTTTGTGGACGGAGATTTTGGTATCCCCATCTTCTCCCATATCCCTCACTACCCCGGCCAGCCATTTCTCATAGTCCATTTCTTCCGGCGCCACTATACCCCACCTCCACCATTAAACATAAACCCCAATACCTCCCGGGCGCACCCAAAGGGATTGCCCCATATTTCGCTTCCGGTATAATGAAGAACAATATATCCTTCCAGGGTTAGGAGCCTTGCCCGCCTCTTGTCTTTCATGGCCTGCTCTCTGGTTTTTTCATGGAATATATGTCCATCGCACTCCACTATAATTTTATGGCGCCGCTTGCCTACCCTGGCCTGAATTAGAAAATCCACCCGGAACTTTTCTTTGTTAATTTTTATTTCTTCCTGTTGCCGAACAATGATTTCGCCGTCATCGGTCAGCGCAAGGTATTTTCCTTTTTGCGATCTAATGGCCAACATCATTAACTGCTCAATTGGTGATTCGCAGAAATTTATAGAACCAACTGCTTTCCGGGCATATTCATCTATCACATCATTAAATATTTGTCTTACCCGGGGATCAAATTTTTCTGCTTCCCGGCGCCAGTCAAAATTATTCGGCAGCAATTCGATTTCTTGTTTTTTATTATTTTCTTCTTCCTGCCTGAACTTTTTTAAAATTCTTTCGTACCTATTTTCAGCATGGTCTTTGTTGTCATCAGTCTCTTCCCCAATGATGGCATCAAATGGGTTTACCTCATTATCGCTCATTAAATTTCCCCCCTTAACCTTTCTTTTAACAAGCCAAACCGCCTAACAACTTTGTTGTTCTTGACTGCTATTTCAAAGGCATCTTGGGTGCCGACAATGGCCAGTCTGACCTTCCCCCGTGTGCTGCCGGTATATATAATTGGCCGGCTTAACATAATGAAGTGGGATCGGATACAGACCACAATTACCGTGGGACTCTCAGACCCCTGTGATTTATGCGTGGTATAACTATAGGCTGGCTCAATGTATGCAAGGTCTTCGGTGCCCAACGGAATCGGTACTCCGTCAAGGATAAATGTTATTTCTTCCCTCTTTCCATCGCCCCCGGTAATCTCCAAGGTGCCAATGTCACCATTAAAAAGAGATTTGTTATAATCGTTTTTCTTAACCTTCATCACCTTGTCGCCGTCCCTGAAGACCCTGTCCCCGAACTTCTTTTCTTTCTTCAGGGGGTCCACCGGGTTGACTATGTCCCGCAGCATGGCATTTAATTTTTCGGCACTAGCCAACCCCCTGTCTCTTAAAGGGGTCAACACCATGAAGTCCATGGGATTCAATCCCTTGGCACACTGGTCAGTTATAAGTCGCTGAACTGCCCGGTAAACATCTTCCGGGGTTTCGGCTTCAATAAACCTGAAGTCCCGGCCGCCACACATCGCCTCCAATTCCCGAAGGTTAGGCATTTTCTTATTTTTTTTACCATCTATTTCCCGACCATAATTTTTAATCATATCGGCCAACAGTGAAATAGTGGACCCCTCTGATTGGCGGTATATAAACTTCAGTTCCGTAACTGGCACCACCCCAGATTGAATAATGTCTCTCAGGACTGCACCGGGGCCGACAGATGGGAGTTGGTCCTGATCTCCGATAATAACCACCTGCATGTCGTCGGGAATGGCCTTAAAAAGGTTGTGGGCTAACTCAATGTCAATCATTGAGCTCTCGTCCAATATCATCAACCCCGGCCCCTTGAGTTGGTTATAATCATCATAGGTAAATCCCAATTCCGGATTGTATCCAAGTAACCGGTGAATTGTTTTGGCCCCTTTTTGCGTAGCCTCTGCCAACCTCTTGGCCGCCCTGCCCGTGGGTGCCGCCAGATAGATTTCCTGCCCGGGGTGGACCGATTCATAACCTGCAACAATAAATTTTGTAATGGTTGATTTACCGGTACCGGGTCCACCAGTGACCACAGATATTTTATATTTCAGTCCCCAAATAACCGCCCGTAGTTGTTCCGGCGCCAGGGCGATCCCGGAATTCTCAGCCATTTTTTCTATCAGGGGGAAAACTATTTCATCGTTTATGCCGGGCATTTCATTTTTCTTGGTCATCGCCCTGATCTTGTCGGCCAACCCGACCTCTGCCCGGCGCATCCCATCCAGATAAACAAGATCCAGACTTAATCCTTCTGGGCCATCTTTCTTTTCCCTGAATAACTCCCCCAACTCAATTAAGTTTTTACCGGCCCGGGCCACATCTCCAAAGTCCACTCCGGAGTCTTTTCCCAGTAGATCCAAAACTTCAGCACTGATAGATGCGGAGCTCCGGGCACAGTGCCCTTCCCCTTTGGCCTCCTCCAAAACATGGCGGATCGCCGCGTCTACCCGAAAAGGACTGTTTTTCTTAATGCCTACGGCAGCGCCAATCGAATCCGCACGATCAAACCCTATTCCGTCCACGTCCTTAATTAACTGGTAAGGATTTTCCTTAACTATCTGCAAGGACTCCGCCCCATATTTGGCATATATCCGCCCGGCCATTCCAGCACTTATGCCATGGCGGCAAATCATCGCTATGAGATCGCCCAGCGCCCCATGCTCCCGCATCTTTTCGGCAAGTTCGCCCTGCTGCTTTTCCGAGAGTCCGGGGACCGAGAATGCCAGGTCAGGATTATTTTTTAATTTCTCCAGGCAACTTTCTCCGAGTGCGGCCAGTATTTTTTCGGCAGCCACCCGCCCCAATCCATAGAAATTATTCCCACTGAAGTAAGCCATAACCCATTGGGCACTTGTCGGGAGGATGATGTCAAAGGCAGTGAAAGAGAACTGACGGCCATACTTGGGATCGGTTATCCAACTACCTTTCAATAGAATTTCATCTCCCTGCTTTGCATTTGGCATTATCCCCTTGCATGTAATCTGGTTTTGATCTTCAGTGAGGAGGTTGTCAAAAAAGTTGCCAGTGCCTTGATTTTCCTGACTTTCTTGCTGATTTTGTTGTCCTGCACTTTTTTTGCTCTCCCCGGACAGAGAAATAATGATAATTGAAAATCCATTCTGCTGATTATTAAATCTCACCTTTTCGATATACCCGCGAATTTGAATTTCTCCTTTCGGTATACCCTCCTTTTTCCGCATGGCAGTAGCACTACGGGCCATTCTTATCCCTCCGTTTTTAGTTTTTTTTATTACATAATTTCATTTAGTATTTATATTACGCCACTATACTCCGTTACGCCCAATCTAAGTTTCTAAGGAAATCGGGTTTTCATCTAAGGGAACTAAAGTCTTGTCGCCCAAGGCTTTCAAGGTTTTCCCTTCGCCCATTAGACGCCTTAGACGGTTTTGACCCCATAATGCTAATTAAAAAATTAAATAATATAATTAAAAATTATCACCGCCTATTTTAATTAATTAATTATTTTTCAGGGAGGTTATTGGTCCGTTTTCATCTAAGGCGTCTAAGGAAATTTCAAACGCCTACTGCGCCATGGCTTCCACGCATTAGACGATCCTTAGAAAGTCATTAGAAACTTAGATGGATCAATGCCCTAAACTTCATCGTTAAACCCCTTCACCCTTACAGTCTCAAGGACTGAGGCTATTTCCTTGACGTTATCGGGCGATTTATCAATATTAATCAAAAAACAATGTTTTGTTGTTGAGTTCATCCAGGCGTTTTTTGCCTCTAAAAAATAAGGCTCATCCCGCAAATAGCCGGATACGGACTTCCAGTCAAAGGGTTCTTTGCCTGTTTTTTTGCGATAAAATATACTCCAGGCATCATGTAATCCCTTAAACCAAATGGTAAGAATTTTTTCCGCAGGGCGATATTCTATAAAACTCTTGGTGACAATTTCATTTGAAGAAACAAGATAATTAATGTCATCCCAGAATTGATTAAGCGCGTGATCGTTTTCGCCGCTCATCTTAAGATCCTGACAGGTCTTAACGATCCACTGGACAAAACTGTCGCTACGCCTTACGGTCGCATTAAAGCACCCTGCCATTATGGCCCAGTTTTCCGCCGTCCGATCAGATATTTTTAAGCCGATCAACATTTTTTTTGTTGCCGCTATGCTTTTTAATATTTCTTTCCGGTACTGCTCATAGTTGATGATTAAATGAAAAACAAACCCAGAAAACTTTTCACAATCCACATTAAGCTCGTCATAATAATCCCGATTTCTTTTGTTGCTACTCATTTGAATAAAACAACTTCTGGTAAAGAGCCCTGAATCTTTTGGAACCTCCTCCCCGGTTATTGAAATTGTTCCCAGAACGGGATTGCTGATGGCGCCAAATGTTTGCTTAATTCCCTTCCCCGACATCTGCCGGTTATATGCACTCCTCAAAAAGCCATCCTTCTTTGTCACCTGTGGCTCGTTCCTATACTCATCAAACCACACGCCCAGGGAGCTAAAATATCCCAGCGCCCGCATTATATAGTTCTGGGAGGTCTCGGGAAGCGATATCCCGTCTGACTCAATCCCAAAAAACCTAACTATCCATCGCAGAAACGACGACTTCCCTGACTCTCTTTTCCCATGGGGGAATAAAAACGGGAGCACCTTATACTTGGCAAAAATGTCCTTGCTAAAGATAGTCATTACCACCCAGCCGATCCCAATGTATGCCTCATAGCCACCGACACAGTGCCGCAGCTTTTCAGCCACTCCCTGAATGTCTACTGGCCCTTCGTAAAGGGAAGGAATGGCATCCTCTATTGGCTCGTCTTTATGACTTAAATGCAATGACTGTGGTTTATAACCAGTCTCATTAATCCAAATTATTCCGTCCTCTCCGGGCCTATAAACCTTACCGTCCTTTATGGCCATATTTCCGAACAGCCAAACAGTCATTTTGTCGTCATCAATGCGGCCAATTTTTTCAGGAATGTGAATGGCGGTCCCTGCATCCCTGGAAAACTCGTACTCCCAAATGTTTGTCAGGTCCGCAGAACTGCCCTTAAAAATGTAATTTCCCTTGCCAAAACAAAACTTCTTGAAGGCATCTGCGCCTGACATATGTTCTGGCTCCAGGGCAAAGGGTTTACTGACCTCCCCGAACTCATTTATAAGCTCGATATTACGGATAACGCCCTCGCCCGTATGGAAATTGTTCTTTATGTTTATAACAAAATTGGATATTACCTCCTCAAATTTTTCACCATCCTTTCCCTTATGGCGCGTTGCCAGGTATTTGTTGTATTCCCGCCGCACAGCGAACCGCTTAAAAAAACGGGCTATTTTCCGTTGAATAATCGGTCGCCCTTCCTCTGGTAAGGTGTCAAGGTATTCCCGGGGTGGCACGGCAGCCTGGATAACCTTATTAATATCCTCCCTGGTCCGTCCTTGGGCAAGGGCCATGTCAAAATCTATCTTCCCCTTTTCCCGCCACGCATCCGGCAGGTTACCAATGACCGTCTGAAAGCCTTCCTTAGCCAATTTGTAGCCCATGAGATAGGCGTAAAATGGGGTGTCAAAACGATCCTCCACTTTTTCTTTATAATTGGGAAGGGACGAGTCACCCTTTTCCTCGTTGTCGTATATGATGACAACCTTTTCTATTTCGGCCTCACGCAGCACTCCGACCAACCGCTCAAAGTATATGCCGGCAAAGGACGCTACTCCAGGGACGGCCAGGGATGGGATTTTCCACTCGGCGGACAGGGCCACCGCCTTAAATTCTCCCTCTGTGAAAACTATTGTTTTGGGATGGCCCTTAAGAAAAAACTTTGCATATGGTTGCGGCGCCACATCCTTGAACCCTAATTTGTGGGGCCTGAGATGGTAAATTACCGATCCTGAATCCGCATCTCCCCCCTGCTCATCCATGTAGGGAATTATCGCCCGGTCCTGCAATAACTGCTCACACGGGATAAGTGTATTATTCTGGCGAATCATTACCCCGGATATAGCCAATTCATCCCCCGAAAACTCAGACTGCAGTTGAGTCAGAACCCCGGCCACATACTCCCCGCCGGAACGAAATTTCAGAGTGTCTATTGTGGCGTCAGAAAACCCCCTTTTCTCTTTCATTTCCTTTCTATGTTCCGGCGTTAAGTGGGTGAGTTCCACAAACCGGGAATAAATTCTGGCGCTGCTGGGTGGGGCTATGGGCAGAGGATCCCGCCGGCGGTCATCACTGCCGGAGCCAGAACCGCCCTTGCCCCCCCTACCCTTACCTTTTGGGCGGCCCGGTTTAAGGGAGGCATTTGAGGTGGCGCTGGGGGTGGTGTCCTCCACAATCCCCGCCGCCTCCTTCAGCAACTTCGCCGCCTCCCCCTTCTCCCGAACCACTCCCAGAAAAAGAAGCAGACTATACAGATTCCCCTTCTCCCCACAGATGTTACA
Source organism: Peptococcaceae bacterium BRH_c4a (assembly GCA_000961585.1). Taxonomy (GTDB): domain Bacteria; phylum Bacillota; class Desulfotomaculia; order Desulfotomaculales; family Desulfocucumaceae; genus BRHc4a. Next base: position 57,988 of record LADN01000070.1, read on the forward strand.
CTTCCATGGACCCACTACTCCTTTAGGGGTAACCCCGGGGAGGAAGGAAAGTTTTTTCCGCCCGGAGTCGCCGCAGTTCGGACAGTCATAGAGCCAGTTCTTTGTCTCCCTTTTGACTGGTTCGGGGAGGTGGCGGGCGGCGAACGACTCTATATCTGTTATCTGTTTCATTATTTCACCAATTTGAAGATTCTTTCGGGCGTGGTCGTCCGAATTACTCAAATGCGGTCACCGCCTACGTAGTTAAAATTTATTGATGTATTGAAAAAATCTTGACATGACTCTAGCGTCATAATATAATATTTTAAATAACCGTTTCGTGACTCTAGCGTCATAATATAATATTTTAAATAACCGTTTCGTGACTCTAGCGTCATAATATAAGAAGGAGGAGAAAAATGAAAATTTACGACCGCAACGAAAACAAATATCTTGATGCCAAGGTTATTGCTAGGCAGGATTTAGCAAAAAATGTTAAATTTTTGACTGTACGCGCCTATTTTGAATGTTATGGTGTGCCAATAGAATTTGTTGTCATTCAATACAGTGACGGTGTCTACTTTATTACCAATGACTGGATTTCTGATCAACCAACCTCATTTAAAGAAATTACTAATCATAGATGGGTTGATCGTTGGGGACAGGATGCTGAAATCGTTGACGGACTCCCTGCCATTTCTTCGCATATATTAAAAAGAGTATTAACCGCAGCAGAAGCAGAACGCGAATGGAATCTCAAACCTCCCACTGTCCGATCCTCCTGTCTCCATAAAAGATTTCGGAAAGAGGAGGCAAGGCGCTCCGGACGGGATTGGCTGGTCACGGTTGCTGGCATGGAGCGATTGTATGGACCTAAGCCAGTCACCGAATAGTCCGCACCGTTTCCTCCATCGCCACCTGGACAAGCAACTTCCGGGCGAAGTTCCTTATGTTAGTCACCCCGTATTTTTTCAGCAGAGCGTCAAAGTCGGCCTTGATGTTTTCCTGAACGGTCTTTGTTCGCAAAACAGCCCGCTTGCCCTGCCCCCTCCTGCCATGGATACCACCGCCCGATAGTCTTTCCGCCGAAGTGAGATCGTCAACACCAACCTTCATGTCTTTATTCACCTACTCCAACCCCTTCCGTAACAGCGACAATCCCCTCTGTCTCCGCCATCCAATCCAACCTGTCAATTAGCACATCCCCCGGATAGGCCCGCACCTCATTACCGTCTCCGTCCCGGCCAACAACATATTCTTTTACAACAACCTTTACAATTGGATTCTTGAACTGTCGATCAAGATCCGGGTATACGTTGTATGGTCGTGGGTGAGCAATGACCCTCTCCTCGGTGACCTTGCGACTGGTCTTTGTCCTACCTGCCATATTGCACCCCCGCATAGATCCAGACCCCTATCCACATTGCAATAACGCAGGCATACAGCACCGCAGTCCAGAATAACCTGGATATTCTGGCGGAACGAACCGGGTTCCGCCGTCCAATGTCCCGCCGCCCAAGGCCATGACGATCCTTTTTGCCCAACTCCTTGACTATCCGCTGGCGCAGCTTATAGGGCAGGCCCGGGGTGGTTGCGACAGGGATAGCATTCTCCCCTGAAGCATAAAGCTCATACCAAAGGGAATTTCCCCTTGGCGTTGGATGGATTACCGACCCCGGCTTCGCCATGTCGAAATGCACCAGTGCCCCGGTTACGTTATGCCCGCCTTCATGGGCGCAAAAATCCCCATGTTGTTTACCTCCACCCCATTTAACCATTTAACCGGTACACCTCCCCTGTCTTAGATTCAATAAATTCAATTTTCATATCCAGGTCATACGCCATTCTAAACTCCATCTGACAACCTTTGCTATTTAGCCACTCCGGGAAGGGGAGCATGATGCCGGTGAATATTTCTGACCGGAGGAAGGCAAAGCAATACCGCAACCCCATTTCCCTGTCCTCCGGCTCTCGCATAAAGCTGGTGGCCGCCAGAGGGGAGAAAATTACGCGGTCAGGATACTGCAGGGCCAACTTCCGGGCCAGGGCGGCATTTTTCTTTAAGTTATTTTCAATGTCGCCGGCCAGGGGGTGACATAAATACCAGAATTCCATTTGGGGTTGAACCTCCTTATTTCATTTTCTTTTCGTTATTTCCTTTTACGCTGGACTATATTTTCGGTATCACCGACTGTTGGGGCAAAGAAAAGCCTTCGTCATTACTTATTTGCATATAATCAAGCAGTGAAGGCTGGCTTATCTCATTAACTGCCCTCCGCAAATTTTCCTTTGCCTGTTCCCAATAGCTCTGCTTTAACTCAACACCTAGAAACCTGCGCCTCATTTTCAATGCCACATATCCCTCTGAACCTATCCCGGCAAAGGGGCTAAATATTAAATCCCCGGGATTGCTCCAGAGCTCCAGACACCTTTCAATGACCTCCAGCTGCAGGGGACAAATATGCTTCTCGTCCTGGTCTGTCCGCGCGCTTTTTCTTTGCAATGTATTTGATTGATTAATGTCCATCCAAACAGGTGAGGCATATCGGCGCCATACATGATGAGAATAAACGGGATCGAGCTTTACCATGGATTCTTTTCTGTGGTTTCTGCTATCCCTCAATGTTTGTTCTTTTTTGGGTGCTTCTGGTTCATTTTCACCGATAAACCTGGTAAACCCATCCAGGTGCGATATCGACTCAGTATTTACTCCTGGTTTACGGACAGTTATTAAATAATCAGGCAACCCTTGTCTACACATTGCTGAATCCTTTACGATCTGTTTGTGCATTAAGCCTAATGCCTTTGTTCTTGTGGCCTCAATGAGTGGGTCTTTCCATATTACAACCCTTGAGTGGTAAATAAATCCGGCACCCTGAAACATTCTTATTAAATCTCCCGGAAAATCCTTTAAGCCAATAACGCCGTCTTTTTGTTTCATTAGGGGCAGGTCCATGCAGTGAATAGACACCAATCGACCGGGCATCATCATCCTAAAAAGCTCCTTGACCAAATAATCAAAGTGAACATAAAACTCATCGTCGCTCCGGCAGTTTCCCATATCCCTGTCACTATTGGAATAGGTATATAGGGAACTAAATGGCGGGGAAAATATGGAAAAGTGGATACTTTCATCGGCCAATCCTCGGACCATATCCACGCAATCCCCAAGGCGTAATTCCCAACCCTCCCCAGATACCTTGTCGGTAACGTATGCGGCCTTTTCCTGGCCAGTGCTCTGAATATTTTGCTTTGTTATTTCCTGTGTGGCCGCAATCATGCCTGATAGCATTTCCGTAAAATCAGCCTCCTTGCGCTTAATATTGGCTACCACTGCGCCCTCTGTTTCGGCGGTTATAACGTACACATCAACCGGCTTTTCCTGGCCGAACCTCCAGCACCGACGAACAGCCTGAAAGTATTCCTCGAAGCTGTCAGATAGCCCCACGAAAGCCATTTTTGAGCAGTGCTGCCAATTCATCCCGAATCCTGCTATGCTGGGTTTGGTGACTATTTTTTGTATTTGGCCATTGCTAAAGTTAAGCATGGCCTTTTCTTTGTTTTCCGGCTTATCACTGCCGGTTATTTCTTTGACCCCGGATATAGCCCCGGTCAACATCTCGCTTTCAGCATTAAGTCCACACCATATAATCCAGGGATCATCCGATTCGTTAACTATTTCCGCACACCTGGTCACTCTCTGCTCTATGCTTTCCTTCCGGGCCTGTCTGCGCTCGGTCATCGTCTTGGCCTCGGGGCCATCACAGGGTATTGTCACCTGGTGGATATTGAGCGGCGGTAACAAAAAATCTCCGTCCTCATAACCCAGGTCAGAGGGCTTGCTCATCATCACCGCCCAGGATGCCACCCACTCCCAAAAAACCTCCCTGGCATGTCCCTTGATACGCCATTTTGAGGTATCCCCACCATCGTGGACGAAGAACATGGATAACATTTCTGAGCGTCCCATCACCCCTAAAAACTCAGCATGGTTGCCCAGTTCCATATGGTCATTAGGTGCCGGCGTAGCGGTGCAGGCTAACCGATAGGGTGTGAATTTAAATGCATTGATTATCTGCGTCCTGGTTTTTCCGTCGAAGGCCTTTAGGATGCTGCTTTCATCCAGGACAACACCGGCCAAATCACAGGTATCGAAGTTTTTCAACATTTCGTAGTTGGTTATATTGATCCCGGGCTTTACTTCTAATTGGTCCCGGCAGTAGTTTACCTGAATATCAAACTTCTGTCCTTCCCTGACGGTCTGTGCCGCAACGGCCAGGGGCGCAAGTATTAATACGTTCCCGCCTGTATTTTTGTGAATATACATTGCCCATTCTAACTGCATACCGGTCTTGCCCAGGCCGGTCCCGGCAAATATTGCCGATTTTCCCTTTGCCAATGCCCACCGTACAATGTCCCGTTGGAAGGTAAAAAGCTTAGGGTTTATATTGGAACTGGGAACAATTATCCCGGAAGGCTGAATTACTATCCTTTTGGATTCAAGAAATTCCTGGTATTCCATTAAAATACCCCCACCACCGCGGCCACCGCAAGCAGCACCGCCGCCACTCCATAAATCCCCGGATTTCCATAAATCCCCGCATTTCCCCACTTCCGGGAAATAACATAATATCTCACGGCACAGTGGGCAAAGTATCCAGCAAAGAAAATAAAAAATAAAGAGATAATCATTGATTTAATCATACTCCCTGGTCAACCCCCTTCGCCTCCATGGCATTACTCACCCGATCCAACCTACCCAAACACCTACCCAGAACCATTTCCCCGGCCACCCCGCCAGGCAGCTTCCCGTTATCCCCCAACTCCTTAACCGACTCCTCAATCACTACACGGGCATCCCTGGTGCGGATTTCCCTTTTGGAGCCAAGGAGTTGAAGGTATTCCGACATCTTTTCCTTATTCTTTGACCGCTCAATTTCCCGCTCCAACTTCTCTCTTGAAAGACACTCATGTCCCGGCCTCTGAGACTGCAGAACAATGCCCCTGGCTTTATATCTTCCTGGCCCCTCAATGCTTACCAGGCCCACCTTTAACTCCCGGTTAATCTCGCCTATGTCCCTGGAAAGGTGGCAGACTGCCCCATAATTGACTATTAATGTTCCGTTGAGCAGATAGGTGGCTTCGTGGCCATTATGAAGGTGGCCGTTAACAATGATGTCAGGCACCAGGGAGGATGGACAACAACAAGGCTCATTGAACGTAGTATACCTATGCCTCCGCCCCTCCCGGTCAGTTTTATTTTCCTTATCTGTGATGTACCATGGGTGATCCGGCATCAATGCCCCGTGGGTAAGGTGGATTGTAACCTGTGCCAGTCTCTCCTTTATGCAGTATTGAGTTATGTCCCAGTCAGTATTTTCGTCATAAGGATGGCCGGTTACAGCAAATCCATAATCCAGGGAAACAAATGGATTGTCGTATGCATCCCAGATAACACCGGCAGCCCTCAACACGCCATATGGGGCCGCCTTCAAATCTTCCCTGTTCGTCGTCTCTTTGCAGTGGTTACCGTCAATCGCAATCACCGGACAGGGAAACCTTTTTATTGCCTCAATAAATTCTGTCTTTACACGGTCACTCATTAAGTGGGTGTCGGTTACATCCCCCGGAATAAGGACAGCAGCGCAATTATGTTCCCGGGCCAACTCGGCACATTCGGTTAAAATATTAAGTCCATCCTGCTTATAGGCGGCAGGGTTCGGCAAGTATGCTTCCGGACCTTTGCCGGAGTGGTGGGGGTCGGTTATTGTGAGGAGGTTAATTGTCATTTCGGGGATACCTCCAGTAATTCAGGATTTTCAAAGATGTTACCAATAACTTCTCCATTTTCAACAGTGGAAAGAGTTACTGCTTCATCGTCAATGCCTTTGTAGTCAAGATAGAAACCGGTTTCCTTTTCATCCCACTTCACCAAAAATCTTCCCATGCCCTCATCGACATCGACAATATCTCCATTGTAAACCTCTTTGCCATTGCGGTCTTTTCGGCCGGTGAAAAACTGGACTATGTGGGTGTCGGCCCTGACCATGCAGGGAAATGACCTTTTCGTACTCATGTGCATAATAAACCCATTGGGTTTAATGGCTATTTCGTCTTTTTCCCACTCATTGTTGTTCTTACACCAAACACGATATTTTATTGGAAACATTACATTTACACCTCCGCCTTTTTATTTTCCTTCCCTGCCTTCTCCTTCTCTCCCTCTCCCTCATCTCCGCCACCCTCTCGGCCCACCTAAACCCATTCCGCTCACACTTAGCCTCATCCCTGCACCAGCACTCCTCGCACTTGCCCTTTTCTTTCAAAGGAGGAATAAAACAAACATACTCAAGCCAGGTCATTTTCGGCGGAAAACTTCTTCCTTGGTCAAAGCGTATCTTTTATCGGACATCCTATTTCACCCTTTCAACCTTACTGGTCATTTCTTTTACTTTGACCACCCGATAGACCACATCCCCGGCTTTCTCCAACCCCTCATTATGGGTAATAAAGAGAAACTGCAACCCCGCCTCCCTGACAAACTCCTTCAGAAAAAAGGCCACATTCTCAGTTTTCTTATCTCCCCCCTGCCGGTCCACATGTTTTGCCGGTTCATCCCGGGAGAATAATCCCTGGGGAGGTGGGTCAAGTAACTGACTGAAAGACAAATCCTGAATGAGGCTTACTATGTCAGATACCCCGCCCCCTGATTGTTCGTCGGGGTCAAAAGCTTCATACTCTCCATCTTCCCCCTCCCGCTTCAGCACTTCCCGCCATGCCCCCGGCTCTCCCCGGTAGGTATCAAACCGGAACCTAAACAACCTATCATCCTCCCAGAGAAGCTGCAGGGCCATGGATACCGGTTCCTCCATCCTGGACACCAAATCATTCATCATTGATCTACTGGCATGAGATAGAACAACCTGCTCGGCATCCAGGTGGCGGATCTCGTGGCGAAGGGAGAGCAGGGAGTCGGTTTTTTCAAGTTGTTGATTCAGGAGGAGGTTACGGGCGCCAACCCCCTCCTGATATTTTTGTTTCATTGATTCCAGGGCGGAATTCATAAGGTCTATATTGCTCATCCGGTAATACCTCCCGGTAAGTTATTTCAATACTTTTTATGGTTGGGATAAATCTGAAGTCACAGCACCAACACCGGCACTTTTCATTTACCTGATTATCCGCCATGATGGAGATTGAACTGCAACACCGTGGGCAGGATACCAGGGCCATGGCGTGGCTTACTTCTTGGACCATGAGGGTTTTGGACGTTTTGATGTTACCGCTCACAATCAATAACCCCTTCCCTGATCAATCTCTGCCGCAAACCATATATTTCATTGCACCTTTTGCAGTCAGTAACAACCTTCATCTTTCCCCGGTAGGTCGTATGCTCCTTGCACCCATTCGCTAGGATGACCAGTATTTCAATGTGGCGGTTAGCACGGCGCAGAGCTTCCGTGTTGTCTATGGCTTCCTGCATGGAAAATGCGGGTGGCATAATTTATTTGACCTCCTTCTTATCTTCCTTCTTTTCCTCCTGGGACGGAATTTCAGCACCACATTCAGGGCAAATCCAGACTCCCTCGGCATCTGCGCTGTACCATGTGGCGTTGCAGTGGGGGCAGATTCTACTGACCATTACTTATCACCCGCCTCACAATAAGCCTTACCCCGCCATTTTTTCTCCCCGCACTTCCGGCAAATCTGATAGTCCCACCAGTCATTATGGCAAAAGTAATATTTCAGGATTTCCGATCCCCAGTCATGATCACAGGGGAATAACATTTTTAATAGCCAGCCAAACATTAGGAGTCACCCGCCTTTTTCTCTAGTTCAAAGCACAGACAACAACAGGTGTTTGTATTTGAAAAATCTATTATGTCACCGTCTACAAAATCTGAAATCACAATGGTATCCTTGATACACCTATGCAAAAATTCCCCACGCTTATTTTTTGCTCTTGATTTTTTTTTACTTCTGTATCTGCAATTATCCCTATAACAATAAACATTAGCCATTTATTATCACTCCCCACCAGCCTTTTCCGCAGAGACTTTCAGTAAGTTGAAAATTAACATGGGAAGGGTGATTATTGTTTTCAGGCTTTTCCTTTTCCTGTCCCTGCTTATCCATCACCGATTAACCACCCCCCCCTGATTAATTGCCTTTGTATTCATCCGGTATCATGCTTGCCACCTGCTGGAGCCCCTCCACTATCTCCTGATCCAACTTAGCAATCTCCGCCTCCAAATTCTCCGGTTCAACCCCTAACCCCCGGACCTCTCCCTCTAATTCCTGCAGTCTCTTTTCGGCGTTGGCCTTGTCGGCCTCGGCCCGGACACGGGCGGTCTCCATTTTTTTGAGGGCGGCGCGGCGGGCTTCTATTTGGGTGGTGTAGTTGGGTGTTGTGTTTTGAATGGACATTTTAATAATTACCTCCTTATTTAAAACTGGGATGTTGGTCTTTCCACTTTTGGTATTTTAAGAAATTCAATTCTTTTTCTTCTACCGATTTACAGGGATAGATCCTGCCACTTATGCATCTGTCGTAACAATTCCACTTATCTTCACAATGGAAGCAATCGGTTATTTTCTCATTTGTTTTTTGCCATATTTCTCGTATATTAGCCATTGCTCCACATTTGAGGCATTTGTGCTTCGATTCATAAATATTGCCACTCTCTTTGCTTTCTGTATTTTTAACGGCAATACTCTTACAGTAATGGCAGTATTCCATGACCCCGCCCTGGTTTTTAAAAACCCAATACAGAAAAACCCTAACTTTGGCTAAAAAACTAATATTTTTCTTCAACGACACCACCCTTTCTTATTCCACCGCCGCCAGCACCTCACCAACCACCTTGCACCCCTCGCAGATCCCGGCCTCCAAAAGCAACTCCCTATACTCCTGGGTGGTAGTGTCAATTTTGGCAGTGAGATTATTAACCTGCCCGGAGTAACTGTCCACATTGAAGGCTGCTACCTTTATCTGCCCCGGGAAGGGAGTTAAGCGGTTTAATGTAAGCGCCTTGGCTTCAATCTGGGTAAGAACCCTATTCCCCCAACCAACTCCCTCCGTGGCCGCCAGCACATTACCGGACAGGGCCAATTCATCTTTCTGTGAGGAGATTTCTTTTTCCAGTTCCCGGAGTTTCTTGACTTTAGGGATTGCCAGTTCCACCCCGGCCAAAACCTCCTTCCCTTTGTCGGTGTCCGCAGTCAGGGCAATGGTTTTGTTATGCCGAAAAATATCCCTCTGAATATTCGCTATCCCCACCTGTGAACTCAGCAAAGAACTTCTGGTACGATTGGACTCCGAAAGGTGCTCTAAGCTCTCAGCGGCCTTTTTGTGGCCCTCGGTGGCCCTTAAAATTGTGTCGGCATGGGTGATTTTTGCGGCTTCGCCCTGAATGTCTTTTTGTAACCTTCTCAGGGTAGAAAGGGTGGCGTTCCTCTCGGCCATGGTGGTTATAATGGTTGACATTTCGGGTGCGGACTTGGTGTCGGTAATAACTTTTTCCGAATCTCGTAACTCTGCAAATGACACATAAATCTGATCGCATAAGGCATTAAGCCTTTTGAAAAGACTGTGTGATACTTCCAGACGAGAAAGACTTTCCTGCCCCCTGACAACGCTATCGGTGGCCCGTAAAATAATATTGGCACTACCCAGGGTGACTTTTTGGGTATTGATATTATCCAGGGCAGAAGCAAGTCTCTGAACAATTCCCATATTTCTTTCTGTCCGCCCCAGCCATGCATCCACCTGAAGAATAGCCTTATTTAGAAAGAATCGCCTATTATTTGCTTCAAAGAGCTGTCTTTGTTCTTCTTGGATGTTTTCCAGAGCGGCCAACAACTTACCCCTTAACTCCTGCTTCCGGCCAATTTCCACCAACGCCGCCTCAACCTTTTCGATATCTCCTCCCAGAACTTCCAGCCAATCATAACCCTTCACTTCCTCATCCAGGGCGGTAATTTCCTTATCCAGAACGGTTTCCTGTTTCCTCCCCCGGATGATCTCCGTCCCCACCTCTTTCAGGGCAGCGTCAACCTCCAGCGTCCCGGCCAGTATCCCCAGAACCCTATATCTTTCGTTAGGTGATTTGTCACCCAGGAAGGGGCCGTCTAGCTGGCGGTTAAAGTTAAAGTTAAGGGTGGTTCCGCCTATGACCACAGGGCGCACACCGGTAATTTCCTGGATGGCCTCGGGAACGTGGCCCTGGCGGCCGCCGCCCTCAATAACCACTGTTTCCAGTTTACATCCTTCACCTATGCCGCCCCTGGCAATCTCCCACCACGCCTTGCCGGCATCGGTATTCCGCCCCTTCCAGCACCAGGACACTGTTAAGTTATCCGGGGTGTCATATATTACTGCTATGGAGGCAGACTTACATTTACGGCGGACTATTTCTTTTGTCGGAACGTCATTAAAAAACAGTTTGCGAAGTGCGCGGGAAGCTAAGGTGGTTTTGCCGGTGTCACTACCGCCCACTATAACAGTTAATTTTCCTGAAGGCGCGGGCTCAATTTCAGCAAAGGGAAGGCTTTGAATGTTTTTAAGTCGGATTAGTTTGATAGGTGGACGGAATGAATCTTCCCGTTTCGACATCACGGCAACCCCCCCCTTTCCTTGAATGTTAATCCAGCAAGTGCATATGTGTTTTTTAGACCACCAAAGCGTTTTTCGTAAGTACCGTAACTTGGAATATCGAGCTCATCGTCAATATCTTTTTTACTTGGCAATCTGCCTATTCTTTCCGATAATTCTCGTATTTGCTGCAAAAGCCACTCATTTGACTTTGCTGTCGTCTTGAGGCGGTTAAAGTATTTTGGCTCCATTTCTTCCAGTCCAGCAGCAACCACCGCATCATATAAACTGCCAAACCTGACATTATATAATTTTGAATAAGGCATATCTGCCTGAATGTCAATATCCTTACCTCTTGGTAGTCTGTTTAGTGAAAGAGCCAACTCCCTAAATTTACTTATTAAAAATTCGTCAGTATATCTAATGTGCGATCTGTGATGCTCCCTGCATTCCATTGCACGCAAGTTTTCTGGGTTATCATCAAGCGTATTCCGGTTAATATGATGAACATGTTCCCACGACTCCAAGTGTCTTTTAAGTTGAGCCTCTATGACTGCTCTGGCAAAGTAGACTCTTGAGCCATCACGGCAGATAATAACCCACCTTGCCCCACCGTCTTTTTTATGGAGAGATAAACCCATATTATAGTGACAATTTAGGCTTCCATGTTGATTGTGTCCGTGAATATATTTTATGGGCTTTCCATTTACCCATCCGTTTTTCTTGTGACCATAAGGAGCTAATTTTGTTTTTTGCCCGCAGCCACACTGACAATATCCTTCGGGTATGCTTATAGCCATCACCCCTTAGTTTTATTTTCCCGCCCCGACTGGCTCAGCGGGGCGGGAATGTTAAATTTGGTGAAAAAATAATTAATCTGTTGGCGACATTAATTCCTTGCCCACAAGTCACCATGCAGGCCAGCCGCCGCATTTTGACCAACTCCTTTCTGGGGGTTATTTTGTTAATTATTAAATTCTTAATTATTAAATTCAGGGTGGGCAGGGATTTGCACCCTTGCAGCGGGTAACTCCTAATCGCCAGTTACAAGCGGTTGCCGTATTTGCAACTTTACGACCTGGGAACCATACCGACTATTCCCGGTTACTATCGCGTCTACCTATTCCGCCACCACCCCGAAAACTTTTAACCCACCCTCCGATTCCGCCTCTTACTCTCCCGGGCCATCTTCCTCCGACTCTTAACATTGGCCCACTCCCTGGGAGTATAATGCCTTTTGCCGTACACTTTGGTTCCGCCCCGGGAAGCCATAACCGCCCCACCCATGCCCATACCGAGTGCGCTTCCCATTCCGCCCAATATGCCACCCATGGCCCCCAGCATCCGGAGTGTGGTTAACATGGAGGTTCTGCCCCGGTTTATGAATCTCTGGTAATTAAATATCGTTTTTAAATCACCGTTCCTCTTCTCTTTTACCACGCCCTTCCGCCATCATCGCCCGTGGTGGACGGTTGGGCGGGTACGTCGATGGTGGCGCCGGTGTGGTCGGAGTAACCGGCGCCCTCATCCTGTACACTTTCCGCAGCACTATCAGCAGTTTCCTCGCCGGTGTTGTAATCTTCATCACTAATCCCGATTTTCCGCAGGTAGGGCTTCATAAACTTGGCCAACTCACCCATTTGCTTTGCGGATTCCTTGTCCAGATCCCCGACCCTGCCAAGCACTGCCTTGCTGAATTCAATGCCGGTACTGTTTTCAGCCGAGTCCAGGGTAATCTTGGTTTTAACCGCCGTGAATTTCTTCACCTTGCCAGTTAACCGGCGAATGTAGTCATTGAAGTTTTCCAGACTTCCGGGAGGCAGGGGAATAAGGTAAGGGAATATCCCGCCTTCCGGGATAATGTAAACCCGCCGGATGTTTTTGCAGGCTTTACCTTTGGTGGGATTGCCCTTATCATCAGTGGCGGTGCCAAACTGGTTCTTGGGACAAGTGGCACAGGGACGTTGTTTTCCATCCTGGTCGATGCCGGTAATGCCATCGGGGGATGAACAGTCAGGCGGTTTACCCTTACCGCCGCCGCCTGAGAACTTTTCTTTCCACCATGCATTGATAGGGTGGTGGTCGATAATAACCCCTTCTATGGCCTCGGCTATAGTGGGTTTGCCGCCCTCATCATTGGGTATCTGCCAGGCCAGACCGCCCCCGGAGGGAACCTTGATCCGCTCATACTTCATAGGGATGCCTTCGCCCATGTTTTCCTGTATGACTTCTTGGAGTTCTGAAAGGTCCGTCACGGCCAAGGCGAACTGTTGGGGGTCGGTGGTTACGAGTGCTTTGGTGTTGCTCATGATTTACCATGCTCCTTTGTTGTTATTTTTTGTTTCCTGTGGAAATTTTGCCGGGGTAGAATCAGCCACCGCCACCTGATATACAGGCAACTTCCCACCCGCCCCCAATGCCGCCGCGTAAATGTTCATTTCAGCGGTCATGGAGTCCAGGGTTTTGCACTCTGTCTGGAAGTGCATTTCAAGGGTTTTCAGTTCCACTTCTAGGGAGGAGATTTCATCCTCCAGGGATTCCATTTGGTCCCTGACTACCTTGTATTGATGGGTAGCATTTAGATAGTCAAAATCCGTTCTCTTCATGGACATAAGTTCGGCCTGACGGGCCTTGTCGTTTGAGAACTTGGCCTTATCGCTCCCGGGCAGAGTTTCCGCCATTATGTCTGCCAGAAGTGAAGCCTCTGCTTCCTTGACGGATAACTCTGCATCCGAAAGGGACTGACGGACGGTGCGGAGGGTTTGGCGTTTGGAGTTAATATCTTCCTTGGTGCGCTGGGTGAGTTCTATTAAATTACCTATTTCCTTATAAGTACCGTTGACATTGAACCTCTTTCCGATTTCCCCCAGCGTTTCCATATTCGCCGCCACCTTGGCCTCCGACACCGCATCCCTCACGGCCTTGGCAACCTCATCCACCTTCAGGGCGCTAATTTGAGTGCCGATAATGTCGCTGGCCTGTTCCTTGAATTTCAGTAAACCCTGATCCATTTTGTCGCCCATATCAACCATGGATGATTGGATTAATTCCAGGGCGGCCATGGTCTTGGCGGCAACCTCCTGGGTTACCATGGCGGCGATCAGGTCATTAATAGTCGGGGATGGTTCCTGCAATTCCCCCCTAAAATACTCTTCGTTCGGGGAGAATTGCTCCATCTTGATTTCACTGTTTCCTGTTCCTTCTTTCATAAATTTACCTCCACTTTCTTAGATTTTTAAGTTAATCAGTTTTTAAGTTAACAATTTTTAAGTCAATAATTTAATCCAGCCCCACCAGTCTATCCCGGCACGACTTAATCACGTAGCACCATCCCGGAGCCATTCCAGGCACGGAAAGATTGTGATTTGCACATATTTTTTTGTAGGCTGCCTTTATTTCTTCCTGGGTGAATTTATCAAGAATTACCCGTCCTTCTCCTTGTCGGGCCAACTCCCACATTCGGGAATATGCTCCTGGGGTAATATAGTATCTCAGCGATCACCACCTGCCTCTTTTTCTTATTTGTTTTGCTTTTCCACCTTATCCACGCTTTCCACAACTACCCTCACATCCCGCCGCCCCCACGCCCAGCATGATTTTTCGTCGGACATAAAGATATCAATTTTCGCCCCCTTTGCCACGCTTTCATCTGGGATTAAATCTTCCGCCAGGTACCAGTTATTTAGCTCCTTAATGAACACCCGACTGCCGAGAGGGATAGCTTTTGGGTCTACGGCTATCGTGCGTCCTTCCCGGGGCCATGTTTCTGTGAAGGTCCGGTTTCCGGTGTGACTGTAAGCGGTGGCCTGAATTGTCACTTCCTTAACCGTAGCCGCTCTTCTGTCTACCTCACCCCTGGATAGGGGCAATATAAGCATTGGCCTTTCTCGGGGAGTCTGTGTTGTCTGTCCCGGGATAAGCATTACCGTCAACACTAACGTCAATAATCCAGTCAATAAGTTGATGTGCTTTACTGTTTTAAACCTCCCTCCACAAACTAGCCACCAACACCCCCAGCGCCAGCGCAATCTTGACCATTAAGTCAGGCCCGGCCCATTTGATTCCGGCCTCTATGTTGCTGATTGTGCACGGATCTACACCAACCTTTTTCGCAAGGGCCGTCTGTGTCATTTTCTTCCTGGTCCTGTACTTTTTAATGTTCTGGCCGAACCGGGACATTTTCTGTCTGCGCTTTTCCTGCCACTCTTTGATCTGAAGATTTTCTGTGTCATGTTCATGGAGCTTTTCCGTGTCCTTTTCCTGACCATCCATCTCCCTGCCATTATCGGTCATTCGCTATATCCACCCCCTGTCAAAATAATTTTCTAATTTACCTCCCGGGGAGGTATAAAAGAATTGCCATCGAATATACTTTTAACGTGGCAATTACTTCCTGTGTAAACATTCTAATTCTATATATCCACCTTGTCAATATTTACTGGTGGAAATATAGAAAATATTTTTTTATAATTGTGGTTGCTCGTTAGTATCAATACTATATATAGGGGGTTGGTTATCAATGGTAAGCGCAATAGGCCAAAAAATCAAGGATTTGAGGACCGAACAAGACCTTTCTGGGATGGATGTATGCCGCCTGGCCGACATTGCTCCAAGCTACCTAAAAGACCTGGAGTCTGGCCGAATAGCAAACCCTGGCTTCTTTACGCTTGAGAAAATAGCCAGGGCTCTAAAAATAAGTATACTTTATTTTCTTGACGATCAGCAGTTTGCCAAAGACTCAAAGTTGGAGGATATCAGGGCCTTGCATAATACCAAATGGCTTGACCTTCTCCGGTCTACAGATTTTCAGAAATACTTTGACGTGACAGTAAAGGCACGTGATAATGGAGTGCTGCCGGAAGTCTTGTCCATGTTGATTGATGCGATAATTATTGATCGGAGTGGGAGTGGTCGGAATCAGAACACTGGCAACTGCAACCCTGAATAGTTGCATGCTCCCACTTAATTCCGGGAAGCTCGGGGGAATGGGCAGACATTTTGCACTTCAGGGCCATATGCGTAAAACTTTCTGTTATGTAGTCTTCTATGAATTCCATGGCCATGTCGTACGTATACCCCGCATCGGCAAAGGCAGTATGGATTTTCTGGAAGATTTCTTTTTCCTTGTCGGTCATGGGGGGGAGAATGATTCTGGTTTTTGGGGTCATTGGTTTTGGCCTCCTTTTGCTTTTTGAGTTTTTATTTTTTTTATTTACTGCTTGTCCGTTGACCAGTTAATAAAATTTGCCTAAAATTTGCGCCTACTCCCCGGCTGCGGGGGATAGTTTTAGGTAATCTATTTTTGCTTTAATCTCTGCGTACTGATAACCGGCCATAATCATCCCGGCAATGAATACCTCTGCCTTCTCCAGGACTTCAAGTTCCTGTGCCGTCAAGTTGTCGCGGAGTTGATCGTTATCCCTAACGCACATTTCCAGTCGTAGTTCTTTTGCGGATTTCCCAAATATCTTTCTATAAACCAGGTCAGTGAAGTGTTTGTATTGCCATCGCTTATTTGGACTCTCTTCGATGTAATCACGTATTGCATCGGTTACGGTCCTGCGCTTTGCTTTGCTGAGTTCCCGTTGCAGGGACCATTCTTTCTGATCCGGTTCGGCCACTTCTTCCAGATTGAGCAGGTAATTGCGGACGGTTTTTGCAACTTCTGATTCGGTGAGCAGCATCCCCAGACGGAGGACTGCGCGTTTGGGAAGCAGTGTCAGTTTTCTTGTTTTGCTAGATTTGCTACCTTCATCGTGAAGGTCACAAAGTATCGTTTTTAGTTCCTGGCCCGAAACAACCTTAATGCCATCCTCTTTAAATTCTTCCTGGTTTCTTTTTAAAACGGTGTCGATGGTCTTTTCTGAAACCTCATAATACGCTGCTGCCTGTTGAATTGTTGACCGGGCATCTTTGGTTAAATACGGTAGCACCTTAATCTTATCCAGGATACTGCACCGGCCAATCATCTGCTGTCGTGCGGTTTTGCTCTCGACGAGGATTAGGTCTTTCATGGTTGCCTCCTTTCTCTGGCTTGTCCCAGGTCACTACATGGCCCTCAATTTCCTTGGTGCACATCCCCGAGAAGCCTCTTTTTCCATCCACTCATCAACGGCTTTCCTGGGAAAAATGTACTTATTGCCCAACCTAACCTTCGGAAAATCCTTGCGTTGTGCCAGTTGATAGGCTTTGGTTATGCCGATATTTAAGTAATTTTTAAGATCCCTAACGTCCAGATAATCATTGTGCGTGCTATCGCTCACCCCGCCACCCCCCCTTTATTTCTTTCCCCACCTTAAATAGTCAAAGCTTGTCCTGAGTGCATTGGCTATGCGGACCACTGTTTTAACTGAAGGGTCGAATATCCCGGCCTTGATGCCGTGCAAATAACTCCGGGATATTCTTGCGTCCTTGGCAACTTCTTTTTGGGTGGTTCCCCTTTCCTTGATTTCTTCCTTAATTCGCTTGCCCACGCCGTTGTCGTCCACCTTAAAATTCACCGCCTTTTTAAGATTCGGTGCCGGTTGGCTTTTGCGATGTGTCATCACATCCATCTTCAAAAAATTTTTGCCATGAAAAGCCCAGGACACTGCCAATCCTCTTGGCAACTCTGACGCTGGGAGTCTGTCCTGCTTCGATTTTTGCTATGTAAGACCTGTTAACCTCCGCCTTGTCTGCTACTTCCTCCTGAGTCAGCCCAAGAGATTTACGGAGGTCTTCCAGCCACTTATAATCCACCTCGCCACCTCCCTGCTGTGATTTCATGTCACAATTATAGTGTGATACATCATCACTGTCAAGGTGTTTTTGTGACTGGGTATAACTTTTTATTTTATGGGACAAAATCCTATTAATACCCTTTGAAAGGTGACGGATAATCACATATAATACTGATTGAGGTGATTGTGTCATGTCTGTGACGTCAGATAGATTAAGGGTATTGAGAGAGGAGGTAAATCTAACCCAGGAAGAATTATCCAAAAAAATAGGGATAAAGCGGACTAGGTATGCCAAGTATGAAACAGGGGAAAACCCTTTAAGCGGAGATATTATAAATAAACTGGCCGACTTTTACGGCGTTACTACAGATTACCTATATGGCCGCAGTCCACTTACTCTCCGTGTTTTTAATGAAAAAGGTATTAATAACGAGTATACGGAATTAATCGACGAATTTGAAAGGAAGGGATTATCACCCGAGAGAGTGAAGGACCTATTGGACGAGCTGTCTTTAATTTTGGAAAAATATAAGTCGAAATGAGTCGCAGAATAATATAGCTTAATGTGACTAATTTCCCCTTTTTATGCCCTTGCTTGTGTCGTATTATTGTTATAAAATATCACATAACAATACGAACAAATGTTCTGTGTCATAAAGGGGGATGATCATAATGTCTTGGGTATACGACCACTTACCAAAGGAGATAAGGAGTTTTAAATGCAGAGATATTATACTGATAGTAAATTCTACCATCTGCCCCCAACAAAAACTTCGTCCCTGCAAAGAAGCAAGGATTTACTGTCTTGGCGAAGAAAAATCATGCGTTAATAATAACTGCCATAACAAACTAAATAGTAAGGGGTAAAAATCATGTCCGAGAAATTGGATACCAAAACCAAAGACCCCAAAACCAAAAAACCAAGAAACGCCAACGGCGAAGGGACCATTTACCAATGCAAAAGCGGCAAACATAAGGGCAGATGGACAGGCCAGGTAACTATTGGGATAAATCCTAACACTGGCAACCCCAAGCGTAAAAGCGTATATGGGAAATCAAGGCCAGAGGTCAAGGAAAAGATGAGAGCTTTGCAGGAGGAGCTTGGCAAAGGCATTGACTTAGATGTGCGGTATTCCTTTGGTGAATGGATGGCCACATGGATGGAAGATTATAAAAAAATGGAAGTGCGCATTTCTACCTGGGAAAACTACGAGATAAATATAAAAACCCATATACAGCCAGCCCTCGGGCATATACCACTAAGGGAAATAAAAACAGATGATATTCAAAGGCTATACAACAAAATGAGGAAGGCCGGGAAGGCTCCAGCCACTATACGGCGATGTCACCAGATTATTAGATCGTGCCTGGAACAGGCCGTTGAAAACAGGATATTAAGCTGGAACCCGGCAAAATCAACAAAGCTGCCGAAGTTGGAAGGTAAGGAGGTCCGGGCCTTAACCCCAGAGGAGATGGATCGTTTCCTGGAGCAGCTAGGCAATGACCGGTGGGGAACTGCTTTTCTGTGTCTGCTTGGGACAGGCTTGCGGGAAGGTGAGCTTTTGGCCTTGAGGCGGCAGGACGTAGACCTGGAGGCCGGAACGATCAGGGTATCTCGGGCAATGTCTCGCACATCAACGGGTCTTATTATGGATGATCCAAAAACAGAAAAATCTAAGCGTATGGTCCCCATGCCGAAACCTTTAATTGAAGCCATGAAAAAATATAAGGCTTATCATGCTGCGGTGGAATTAAATGCCGGGGATAAATACGATAAAAGCACCGACCTTATTTTCTGTACCAAGCATGGCAAGCCTGTTATCCCCCGGAATTTCACCAGGGCGTTTTATGCCGCGAAAGACAAAGCGAATATACCCAAAGATGTCAACCTTCACGCCTTGAGACATACCTATGCCACCCGACTTTTAGAACAGGGGGAACTCCTGAAGGTGGTACAGGAATTGTTAGGCCATGCCGATATAAAAACCACCGGGAATATATACTCCCATGTGTCCCCTGACCTTAAAAAACAGGCAGCCAAGAAGTTGGACAACCTGTTAGCCCCCAAGGAAAAGAATAATGCAACCGGTAATGCAACGCGACCGTCAAGACGTGTTAAAGTGAATAAAAATATAGTAACTTTGGTTTCAAGGGTAATGCAGTAGACCCCTAAAATGATAGGTTTCATAAAATTAAATCAAGCCGCACTAAGGCCGATAGCGACCTTGACACGGTAGGGGTCGCTGGTTCAATCCCAGCTGTACCCACCAAGCAATAAAACCCTTCAGAAATGAAGGGTTTTATTGCTTGCTCCTGTCTCCTGATTCCTGGATTCCGCCGTCTAAGCATCGGGGACATTCCTCCGCCCCCCGGAGGCAGTCGCACCAGAGAGGTGTGTCCCCTTTCCTTAGTCGGCACCGCCGACAAGGCGGTTTTTTAAGGTTTTGGCTGAAAGGCCATCATAATGTAAATGGCGGCCACTATAATACCGAGGGCGATCAGGGTTAGTCCCCCACCAAATATTGTTAACATAACACCATACTGCATATCCGTCATTTTTTAAAATCCCCCACTTTTCTATTTCATGGCCTGAACCAGCGCCAGCATTATGCTGGCCGCCAGCACCGATCCTATCTGGCCGCCGGTGTTTACTCCCATGGCGTGCATCAGAAGGTAGTTCTGCTTGTTTTCCTCGGAACCCACTTTATGGACCACCCTGGCGGCCATGGGAAAGGCCGAAATTCCAGCCGCCCCAATGAGCGGGTTGATTTTTTCCTTGCAGAAAACGTTCATCAGCTTGGCCATCATTATCCCAGCCGCAGTATCGCCAACGATGGCCACCAGGCCAAGGCCGTATATCATCAGGGTTTTCCACTGAAGGAACACATGTCCGTCCATGGTGGCTCCGATGGTGAGTCCCAGGAACAGGGTAATAAGGCTGGACAGCTCGTTTTCAGCGGTTTTAACCAGTCGTTCCACCACTCCTGCCTCCCTTATAAGGTTGCCGAACATGAGCATGCCCATCAGGGGAGCACCGAAGGGAGCGATGATTATGGTTATAATGGTAACCATAATGGGGAAAAGTATTTTAATGGTCCGGGAAACAGGCTTCAGATTGGCATAGGACATCACCATGACGCGTTCTTTCTTAGTGGTCAAAAGCCTCATCACCGGAGGCTGAATTATGGGCACCAGGGCCATGTAGGAATAGGCGGCCACCGAGATGGGTCCCAGCAGGTGCGGGGTAAACTGGCTGGTAACGTATATGGCTGTGGGGCCGTCACAGGCTCCAATAATACCTACGCTCAAAGCTTCCAGCCGGTCAAAGCCCAATAACAGGGCCAGCAGAAGGGTCATGTAAATCCCGAACTGACCCGCGCCCCCCAGAAGAAGTATTCTGGGATTACTTAAAAGCGGTCCGAAGTCAGTCATGGCTCCTATCCCCACAAAAAGAAGGCAGGGAAAAAGTTCGGTGGCAATCCCGGCGTTATAAAGCGCCCTCAGGATCCCCTCATCACCCATCAGTCCGGTTAAGGGAAGGTTGATCAGTATGGCCCCAAATCCAATGGGAAGCAATAACAGGGGCTCATAATCCTTTACAATGGCCAGGTATAACAACAACCCGCCAATTAGCAGCATAACAACATTTTGCCATCCAAAACTAAGTATTCCGCCAAATACCTGGGCTAAAAAATTAGATAAATTACCTTCAAACATTTCATCAATCTCCTTGAATCATTCCGTTAGTTACATGATGGAAAACATTATCCACGATTCTGCTTGAATTGTCACATCCTTTTGCTATATAAACCTTTCCAGGCTGCCCGCAGCCCATCCTCCTTTCAACCACTTTGTTATGAAAATTTGATGCTTGCATATGTTCCGGACTCTATAATAATCGATAATTTTTAAGTAAGTCAAGTTATCTGTTCCCCGGTTCCCCGGATATGTCTTGAATACATCATATGTCTTTCAATACCTGACAAATAAGCTTCGCAGACATGGTCATGGGCCTCCCCACACCTTATGGTTTACATAAAACACAAACAAATTGTGGTAAAAAACTTTTCCCCATTCGATCATTTTTGGTATATTATTTATTGAGCTATAAATATCTGGAGGCCCTTATGGGAAAAAAGCTTCTAATTATCCTATCGGCGGCAATCGTCATGGCTTCTGCGGGATCAATCATATTGGATCATCTTGGTCAGGATAAATTTGTAATAACCGGAATGTTCAAGAATAGCCGGGAAATGGCGGACTGGCTCCTGTCCTTTGGAACCTGGGCCGTTTTGATAAGCATAGTGGTTATGATTATTCAGACCATCGCCACTCCAGTGCCTTTGTTCCTGGTGGCCGGGGCAAACGGTTTTATTTTCGGAATAGCCTTTGGTATAGTGATAACTCTGGTGGGAGCGCTCCTTGGATCCACTGTGGCCTTTTTTATAGCCAGATTTCTGGCCCGGGATTACTTTACCAAAAAACTTTCCAAATATATGCCCCGGGTGGAGGAGATGAGTAAAAAGTCAGGAGTGCGGGTGGTTTTCCTGGCAAGGCTGGTGCCTATACTGCCTTCCAGTGTGATAAGCTATGCCGCCGGCCTCAGCCGGATGAAATTCAGAGGTTTTTTCCTGGCCAGTGTTTTTGGAAAACTTCCCGAAATTATAATCTATACGGCACTGGGCCACAGCCTGGAAAGAGCCGATGGTCTTTTGACCAGGGTTACCGTATTGATAGTGCTTGGCAGCCTTCTGCTCATATCACTTCAGTCCAAAAAAGCATCCCACTTCTGTAACAGCATCTATTGCTGTATCACCGGCAAAACAGAAAACCCGGATAAGAAAAACTCCGGGCGGGAGTGATATAGATTCAGAGCTTTAAGTTGTATAATATTTTAGCCAGCAGAGGGTCGGACATTTCCAGTCCCTCAATGGGGGATTTACCTGAGGTATACCGGGGGTCGAAGGCCACCAGATCCAGGGTTCGGCACAAAGAACGGAATTTTTCCGACAGGCTGGAAGGGTTAATGCCAAATTCACCGGCCAGTTTCTGCTGCATACCCCCGTTAAACTCCAGCCTCCCCAAGGCGTAGACCACCGCTGCCACCCATAGCTGATCCTTGCGCACACCTGGATTTTCCCTGGAACAATAATCAAACCACAGCTTTATTGCCCCATTTATCTGATCGGTCCTGTATTTTTTTGATTTCAGGCACTCATTTATCAATGAGGCAACTCTGGAGTGATTATGGTTTAGCCAGGGGTAGTTTTCCCAGGTCAATCCTTTAACTGCTTTACCGCTTTTTAATGTATCGGCGCCGGAGATCCCCCCACGGACAAGGCCAAGCCGCACCCTCACCTTGCTGATGTCGTAATGGGGCTCACCCTTTTTCACCCTGGTCCTCTCAACCTTTTCCAGTTCCTTCAGCAGTTCCTCCACCTTTGCCCTCCCGTGCACGGTTTTACATGACTCCTGCGGTGTTTTTCCGTCCAGGGCCTTTATAGGCTGGTTTACCCACCTTTCATAGTAGTCGTCCAGAAAGGCGTCGGTAATTTGTTGTGCTATTTTTGAAGATATTTTCTCCGACAGGGCCGAAACATCCGAACCGTGCATTCCTTGTTCCTTGTCAATGCCCGGCGTATATGCTTTAAGAGCAAAATCCAGCACCCATGCATTAATTTTATGGGCCCGTTCCTTTAAATAACTGTTCGGAGATAAAGGTCGGCTTTTTTTATTGTTATACTTACCCATATCCAAACCTATTTTTTCCATCAGGGGTCCGCAGCAGACCGGAGGTAGTCCAAGGCCTCCGGTGGAGAATTCATACTCCCCTCCTACTTTTAAAACCCTCATATAAACCATGGATCCTTTATCCAATGTCCCTGTAACATTATAATTGTTAATGATAATTTTTCTGTTAAATATCAGATCCCTTATTTTCAAACCTTCTCCGGGGATGACACCATAGACTTCAAAAACCGACAGACGGGACTCGGCCCAGTCATCCAGAAGTTTCTTTTCCATTTCCGAAAGGTCTTTCCGGGACGCAAAAATTTCAATGGGAGTCATCCCTCCCTGCATTACATAGTCAAATATAAACCACTCAAAACATCTTTCCATTATAATATCTTCATTATCATCAATGAAATCCGTATCCAGGTCGGCAAGGTACATCTGCTGAGCCTTGCTGATCTCCCTGGAAAACCCGGGATCTGCGGCAAATTCCCCCAGTTTCTGGCGCAGCTTCCGGCCCGCCTTTCTCCACCTGTACCGCTCAAGGAAAATCACTCCGGCCTTTTCAGAAGCCTTGCCGCCACCACTACCTTCGGAGGAGCGAAACATATCACCATCATTATTTCCCATACCCTGTCACCTCCTTCAGCTTACCGCTATTTTTCCACACAAAGAGATTATTTCCTGCCGCCCCAACCTCTCAATCCTCCAAAACAATCCGGTCATTCTGTGGATCTGCTTTAATTCCCAGGTCTTTTAGCATACCTATGGGTATGTATGACACACTGTCCTTCATATAAATATTTTTATTTGTCTTAATCTCTTGTCCGTTAATAAGGGGGTATCCCTTTACCGGGATTACTATACTGTTACCCAGCTTTTGCAGAATGATTTTCCCCCCGTCGTTATCCCAGGAAACCACATATCCCATCGCCTCAAAGGTAAACCTCAGAGGAAGGCATAATGTGCCTTCATTATTAATCATAGAATCTTCCAGCAGGATCTTTTCACCGTCAATATTTACCTCATCACTGCCGGTGGTAAAGGTAATCATCCTTTTATGTTCCGGGTGCAACAGTTTTAAAGCGAAGAGAACCTGCAGATCCGGGTTGGTGACGCTGAAATCCGGCTTTAGTCCCTGCTTTTGAAGATGCCTGCCCTTTGGTGTGCTGTACTCGGCCGTAGTTACCTTTAAGGCCCCCCCGGTCTCCAATGGTATCAGGCTCTGTACCACCCCTTTGCCATAACTGGTTTCACCCACAAGGGCGGCCACCCCGTAGTCCTGCAAAGCCCCGGCAAATATCTCGGAGGAACTGGCGCTGCGGGAATTAACCAGTATGACCATGGGCATCCTGACGGTCTTCACATCCATGGGAGCACTGTACTTTTTAACCGACCCGTTATAATCCCTTGTACTTACTATCAGATCACCCTGCTTCAGAAAATTTGAGGCCATATCAATTGCAGAATTCAAAAACCCCCCGGGGTTGTCTCTGAGGTCAATGATCAGTCCGCTGACTTTAAGCGCAGCCAGTCTTTTCAAGGCAGAGCCGAACTCCTCCGGAGTTTTAAATCCAAAAGACCTGACGGCGATATATCCGGTGTTATTACCCAGTACCTTTGACTCGGTGGTAACGGCATTCAGGTCTGCCCGTATAAGTTTAAAGGTGATGTCCCGACCGTCCCTTTCTATGCCCAGCTCCACTTCAGTCCCCGGAGGCCCCTTTATTTTTTCCACCACCTGTTTCAGGGGCAAGCCCTTTATATCGGTCCCGTCCACCTTTTTAATGATATCTCCGGCCTTTATTCCGGTCTCAAGGGCAGGGGACCGGGAAAGAACCCCGGAAACCCTTGGATAATCCGGCTGTCCCTCCAGATAAAGGCCCACACCGCTGTACCCTCCGCTTATGTCATCAACAAACTGCTTTACCTCCTGGTCAGTGAGGTATACGGTATATGGATCATCCAGGGTATCAATCATGCCCCAGATGGCCCCCTCCACCAATTGCTTTGTTTTGGGATTGTCTTTGTGATACTTGATTAAATAATCGAACACCTCATTAATGACATCTTTGCCTTCGGACGGGTTCTCCGCAGCGTAAGCATACCCAGCCCCGGTCACGACAAGCAGGAAGATCAGTAGAGCAAACAAAAGTTTCCTGGCCATTTTGTTCCCCCAATTGTTTTCTTTTATTAAGATTTCTCCTTTTCAACTTTTTTTCCTTCATTAAAACAGCCTGGCAAATAATAACCTCTGGCAGGGTAAGGCAGGTATTCTATACCATAATGGTGAAAATAATAGCTAACAGTACAAATAGAAAGCGGGTGCATATTTTGACCCCGGAAATATTTTTGGTTATAGACGGAAACAGCCTGGCCCACCGCGCCTTTCATGCCATACCATTGCTTTCCACCAGCCAGGGTACCGTCACCAATGCCGTATACGGCTTTGCCACAATGCTCTTGAAAATACTGGCGGACAGAAAACCCGGTATGGTAGCAGTCTGCTTTGACAAGGGTAAAATAACTTTCCGTCACCATGAGTGTGATACTTACAAAGCAACCCGGAAAGCAACACCTGATGATCTGAGACCTCAGTTTCCATTATTGAAGGAAATGCTTTCGGCCATGGGTATACAGGTGCTGGAAATGGACGGGTATGAGGCCGATGATCTGATAGGAACAATGGTAACCCTGGCCGAGAAGGAAAGTATAAACAGTGTAATAGTCACCGGAGACAGGGACGCTCTTCAACTGGTTTCCCCCAGGACCACGGTTTTACTCACCAAAAAGGGAATATCGGATCTGGAAGAATATAATGTGGACAAGGTCAGGGAAAGGTACAGTTTAGATCCCGGACAGCTCATTGATTTGAAAGGACTGGCCGGGGACACCTCGGACAACATACCCGGAGTACCTGGAGTAGGAGAAAAAACAGGTATAAAGCTGATTAGTGAGTTCGGCAGCCTGGAGAATTTACTGCAAAACACCGATTGCATTAATTCACGGGTGGGGGCAAAAATAAGCCAGCACGCCGAACAGGCCCGGTTGTCAAAAAGGCTGGCCACCATTGAAAAAAGAGTCCCTGTAAATATCAACCCGTCCCTGTGCCGCTGGACAGGATTCGATTACAACAATCTCCTCCTGATCTTCAGCAAATTAGAATTTCACAGTCTAATTAAAAGCGTGACCAAGCTTATTAACAAGGCCGATGAAAAAACGGAAAGCAGCACCGGGACAGAAGTCGGGGCCAGTGATACTGTGCTGAAAACCTACAAGGCGGACTATACTCTTGTGGAAAAAGGCGATTTTGAATTTCTGATGGATAGGCTTACAGGCTTTAAAATAGGACTGGCCCTGGAAGGAAACCGGGAGAATGGACTGACCGCCGCAGCCATCAGCCTATCTGACACAGACAATTACTATATTCCGGTATCCTCCCGGGACGCCCTGGATTTTGTGTCCAGGCTGGCAGATAGCGATAGAATAGAAAAGCTATGTTTCAACGCCAAATCCGATATGTGGACACTTTACCGGCACGGCATAAAACTCAGGGGACTGGCCTACGACCTGGTAATTGCCGCATACCTTTTAAACCCCGCCACTCCCGGGCGGGATATCAGTGACCTGGCGCTGAAATACCTGGAGGTTGTGCTTCCTGCCGGGGGATCGGCATCTCTTTGCTCCCGGGCCGATGTTATAAGAAAACTGGCCGTGATGTTGGAAAAAGAAATAGCGGAAGCCGATATGGAAAATCTATACTACGGGGTTGAACTGCCCCTGGTTACCATACTGGCAGAAATGGAAATGGCCGGGGTAAAGGTTGACTCCGAACTCCTGGAAAAAATGTCGGACAATTTGGGCCAGCGCATAGAACAATTGGCCCAGTCAATTCACGAACTGGCAGGAGAAAAATTCAACATTAACTCTACCCGTCAGCTGGGCCATATACTTTTTGAGAAATTTCACCTCCCGGTTATAAAGAAAACCAAGACCGGTTACTCTACAGACGCAGAAGTGTTGGAAGAACTGGCAGATACCCATGATATCGTTAACCACATTATAATGTACCGCCAACTGGCCAAACTGAAGTCAACCTATATGGACGGACTCCGCCCTCTGATCCGCCCGTCAACCGGGCTGGTACACACGACCTTCAACCAGAATGTAACTGCCACAGGAAGGCTGTCCTGTTCAGATCCCAACTTACAGAACATACCCATCCGGCTGGAGGAAGGAAGAACCATAAGAAAGGTTTTCAAGCCGCACCTGGACACAAACATCATGCTAACGGCGGACTATTCCCAAATTGAACTGAGAATACTGGCCCATATGGCAAAGGACCCGGTGCTTCTGGAAGCCTTCCGGGAAAATCAGGACATCCATACCCGGACAGCCTCGGAGGTATTTGGAGTGGCCGTTCACGATGTTACCGGAGATATGAGGGGCAGGGCAAAGGCGGTTAATTTTGGAATAATATATGGGATAAGCGATTTTGGGCTTGCCAGGGATATAAAAGTAACCCGCCAGGAGGCGGGGAGGTATATAAGAAATTATTTCCAGAGGTACAGCGGCACCAGAAACTATATTGATCAAACCATTGCCGGGGCCAGGGACAGGGGCTATGTCACCACCATTCTAAACCGCCGCAGATACCTGCCGGATTTATTCAGCCCCAACAAGAATATCAGGAACTTTGGTGAGCGGACGGCCACCAACACCCCCATTCAGGGAAGCGCCGCAGACATAATAAAGCTGGCCATGGTAAAAATATGGTATGAGCTGAAAAAACGTAATCTCCAGACCCTCATGGTACTGCAGGTTCATGATGAATTGATTTTTGACGTACCCCCGCAGGAAATTGAAGAAATCCGGGAACTGGTAAGGGACTGCATGGAAAATGCCATCACTCTGGACGTACCCCTAAGGGTGGACATGAAAATGGGCCCCAACTGGTACGATGTTAAAAAGATTTAGTGATGTACTGCAATAGGAATCCAGGAGCCAGAAGCCAGAATGGCTTAAACATTCCCCAAGGCCGAGGATGCAGGTATTCCTTATTCTGTCTCCTGTCTCCTGACGGGAAAGTATTTCAGTATAAGCCAAGGAGATGTGTTGAAATGCCGGAGCTGCCGGAAGTGGAAACCGTTAAAAGAAGCCTTGAGGCACAAATATTGGGTTTATCCTTCACCGAAATAGAACTGATGATGCCTAAAATAGTGAAAACCCCTTCTCCCAACTCTTTTGCCGAAAACCTCACCGGCAAAAAAATAAAAAAGCTGGGCCGCAGGGGTAAATACCTGTTAATACATTTAAGCGACAACCTAACCATGGTGATACACCTGCGAATGACAGGAAGGCTGGTCTATTCACCTCAGGACAAGCCTGCTGAAAAGCACACCCATGCTATCTTTAAACTTGACAACGGGTTTTCTCTGCATTATTCCGATATCCGTCAATTTGGCCGGATGGGACTGACCGATACCGATAAGCTGGAAGCTTTCCCGGGATTGAAAGACCTGGGAATAGAGCCGCTCAATGAAAATTTCACCAGGGATTTTTTAAAAAGGGAACTGAAGAGAAAGCGCACCAAAATAAAGCCCCTGCTTTTGGATCAAACATTTATAGCCGGGCTGGGGAATATATACGCCGATGAGGCCCTGCACAGAGCCCGCATAAACCCGGAAAAAATCGCCGTAAACCTCACCGCCAGGGAGACAGCCCGCCTTTATCAGTCCATCAGGGACGTGCTGTCCGAAGGCATAGAAAACAGGGGCACCTCCTTCCGGGACTATGTTGATGGAAACGGACAGGCAGGATCAAACCAGGAATCACTAAGGGTTTACGACCGGGAGGGCAAGCCCTGCCTGGGCTGCGGCAAAACGGTGGCGCGTATCAGGCTGGCGGGGCGCAGCACATACTACTGCCCCAAATGCCAGAAATGACATGCATCAGAACTCAGAAAAAATATCCGGTCAGGAGACAGGAGACAGAAGTTGGCCAAGGCATTCCTTATTTGCTTTTCTTAATTGGGCCAGTTAATGGGGGTTTAGATTTCAAACACCAATTTCTCTGTGTCCTCTATGGCTAAAGGCATTTTCATCCTTCTAAGGTTGCCACGTCCGCGGCACGTGGGTCTGAATTCTGTCTCCTGTCTTCTTTCTCCTCCCGCCTCCCGGCTGAAGAATCCTGCAAATCCGAGCTGCAGAGGTATACCATTGCCCAGTATTATCCATAATACTTAATGTGGTTGGAATTTTAAAAACCATTATAATCTATTGGCTTTAAAGCAAACAACTTTTAAAGGAGGTGAAAAATGATATGGCATGGTTATTCAGGACGGCCATGGTGCTTGCTATCATAGGGGCCGTCAACTGGCTTTTGGTGGGATTGTTCCAGTGGGACCTTGTACAGGCCCTTTCGGGCACCGACCCATTCAGGGCATCCAGCATGTTCAGCAGGGTAATCTATTCCCTGGTAGGGCTGGGCGGACTATATTTAATCCCGTACTTATTCAAAGAGAGAGTGGAAGCTCAGCGTTAAAAAAAGACAAGGCCCTGGCATCAACTGCCAGGGCCTTGTCTTTTTCATTTGATGGCTTAGTGTCCATACCCCGGACTCATTTGGGGTCATTGATCTGGGCGTTTCAGGAGATCCGGCAGCATACTGCCGGGCTTGTGCTTTCACTCAAATACCTTAAGTGGTGCTCAAGATCAATACTATTTTGGTGTATACAATTCCCATGAAAATGATGAACAAAACCCCTGTTAAAGTACTGAACCTTATTTTGAACCTTTGCAGGGTAATTATGCCGCCGTTAAATCTTGCGCCTTCATTGGCGTCTTCAATTGCCGCCCCGGCCAGTTCCAGGAAAATCAACAGCAATATCAGACAGAGAGACATTACCAGGCCAACATTTAATCCTTTTCCGGTTGCAAAGCTGCCATCATAGTGGGTAAAGGTGGCCATGGAGCTCATAACTGTTGTGGAAAACGAGGCAAATGAAATAAAGCTGCTTGCCACCTGGGGCGGGAATGAAGGTATGGAAACAATTTTTTCATAATTATTTACATCCGATGAGGTTTTAACAGTAAAGCTAACCCTTTGGCCAATTTCAACCTGTGAATCATAAAGATACTGATAGGTCTTGGAGGATAGGGGATTGATACTGGCCTGCCCCTCCTTCAACAAAACCCCGTCGACATAGAACTGGTAGTTTGTCACAAAATTGCTGAGACCCCGATTGTTCAACTGAAAAGTTACCAAAATGGGCTCACCCTGTCGAGGGGCTTCAGGCATAGCTGTAATGCGCACCGGCTCGTAGGTTTCCCTGATGCTGAGATAAAAGATACCAAGCAGGACCACGGCAAGCCATACCATAATTGTTTTGAAATAGGTTATCCTTTGCCATGCCTGTTTTCCCATGAATATTCCCCTCTCACTAGTTATTAAAAACGTGGGGGTATACGGCCACCAGAACCGTATTGTTGACCCCGTGGATCAATATGGATGTAAGTAAACTTCCGGTCCTTATGTAGAAATATCCAAAGATAAGCCCGGCCAAAAACACAAAAAACAGCTCAGGGATTGATCGCCAGGTCAGGTGCATAATACCAAAAAGCAGCGATGTTCCCACCAACCCCCATTTCCATCCAAAAAGCCGGGTTAAATTCCGCTGAATCAAGCCCCTGAACAGCAACTCCTCCCCGAGACCCACAAAAAATACCATGTAAAACAGGTTCAGCAGTAAATATTTGATGGAAAAGTCGGGAGAAAAGGGAGCTGGCCTGAGTATTAAATACTCACACAAGCCCAGTGGAATACCGATGGTCCCGATTAGCACGTACGGAATTATTCTTTTCTTTTCAGGCATTCCCAAAATATCCCTGAGGCTCAACTCTTTCTGGAATATGTGGAGAAAGCACAGCCCCAAAATACAGGTGTAGACCGCCGGCAAAAGATATTGCTGGTTAATAAAAAACCAGGGCAGGGAAGAAGTGAACAATATATATAAGGGCACCAGCACTAGGGACTCGACGCTTTCCGTAAGCCCATCCTCCACCTTGCGAACAGCCAGGAATATGTAAAGCGACAATGTCAGCGCCAGGGAAAGTACAATTCCATGAGCCACATTCCTGTATGCAAAAATGTATTCGCAAAGAGCAATAGCCGCCATTATGCAGATAATCAACAGACCCGACTGCTGCAGCCGGCGAACTTCCGACTGCCGGTTAGAAATCTCTGCACCACTGGTTAATACGTGTTCCATGCCACTCAATTCTTTATTCCCCTTTAAAATCCACCGGATCATCCTATTTTAAATAATAAGTCAGTTTTTCAACCGGATCCGGCATATTGTTCCTGTAAATAAGATAGTTTACTTTTCCGTCAACGACATCTTCAGAAAAAATATGATGCGTAAAAACATACGCCCCGCCACCGGGTATTATAACCGATCCCCGGTAGGACGCCACGGTACCAAGCATCTCATGAATTTCGTAAGCGCTATTCTCTTCCTGCACATTCACCAGCTCAAACTGGATTGCCCATCCCTCTCTTTTTTTTATAACCTGCTCTTTTTGAACGGTGCTGTATTCCTTGCCGTTGGCCAGAGGCATGAAAAAAGCCATAACAAAAAGTACCCCCAGAGCCACCAATGACAGTAAGTAAATTACCCTGATCGGCGGCATCTTCTTTTTACCCAAGTCATCTGGCCCTTGCATCGCTTACTCCTCTCCGGGTCATGCGGCCAAAATATCTTTTCCTTTATGCATCCTGTAGTAAATAAAGGCACAAATACCCGCCACGGCGATTCCTGTAATGCCTGCCGGCAATTCGGGTATGGCCGCTGCCTCCACAATAAAATTGCATCTCGCCTCAATATGTTTGGGGTTTTGTCCTTTTCCAGCCTCGGCTCGCCATTCCTGCGGAGATTCCCAACCCTTTATCTGATATGCTGCAATAAACCCTCCAGTTTCTTTGTCGGCCATCACACCTATTGTGGCCACAAGAGAATCCTTCCCGTCGTATATATTGACCCAGTATTTTCCGTTCTTCTGCATATTGGTTCCAGTTATTCTTATTATGTCATGGCTGGCAGTGTATATGGGTTTTTCAGCCCGGATAGTGCCAGGGTCACCCTGTCTTTCCAATAGCTGGTGCTGTTGATCCTGCTGCTGGCTCTGGTCGTCTTCGCCCTGATCACCTTGGGTCTGGCCGGAGAATAAATCCGAATTTCCCGTTGGTTCGGCATAGGACGGCGGAACTATAGGGCTATTGACCGACAGCATAAAAAAAGCGATACAGAAATAGCATATTAGCTTTTGTAGAATACTTCTTTTAATAAGCAATAATTATCATCCTCTCGATAATTTATTAAAATCACCCCCCATAGTCCGATTCAGATAACCCTGCGCATTTTTTCATGTGGGCTTTGCCAGGCTTTTTCTACCCACCTGCTTAAAATAGACAAAAGCAAAAACCAGATACCAGACCGGAAACAAAATGTATATCGTCCAGAAATGGGCAGTCCAGAGGGCCTCTTCCCCGAAGTTATAGCCCATTCCTAAAATGATCAGTATCCGGATAAGACTCTGCAGCCACGTGCCAGCTACCCCGAAAGCGAAGATGCACACCGCCCTTTTTAGGGGAAGCGGCATATCCAGGTGCATTAAGGCGAACAGTCCCAGGAAAACCCCCATGGTGGTCGGCCCGGCACAGGCCGCAGTAACCATCACGGTAATGGAATCTCCTGTTAAAGTTAACATGTTAAGCAACTGATCATTAACCCCCAGAGGCAAGCCCATAATCCAGGCGATAGCTTTCACCGGTACAACTGCGGTTTTGGCGTAGCCTGTTTCGGCATAGTTGGCTATGATTATAGGAAATGTAGTGGCAGCCGTATATATCATTAATATTACCAGTGGAATTTTTGCCGCCCGGTCGTAAACAAGGGCGAAGGCCCCCGTTAGAACAAAGGCCAGCTTTAGTATTAAAAAATCCAGCTCAGCCGGCATAAAAACGGCTGCGGCAATCAGCACAACACCGCTGGTAATATATAAATGTTTTCCCCTGGAACCTGTCCGGACAGCTTCTTCTTTTATTTCCTTCTTTTTGCTGAAAAGAAAAAGAGAGCACAGTACCAGCATTCCGCAGGGAGAGGCATGGTGTTCCCCAAATATAAAATCATAAGAAAACATATTCATAATGCTGTCCCAGAATGAACTGTCAAAAGTTATCAAAACAGAAATTGAAATCAGCATCCATAAAAAAAAAATTCTGGGAAATGATAAAGTTCAAACGAACCACCCTGCTATAAATA
Source organism: Peptococcaceae bacterium BRH_c4a (assembly GCA_000961585.1). GTDB lineage: Bacteria > Bacillota > Desulfotomaculia > Desulfotomaculales > Desulfocucumaceae > BRHc4a. The sequence goes on from LADN01000070.1 coordinate 91,334, forward strand.
CATTTCCATACCTTAGTTGCGGGCAATGCAACTATTTAATAATAACATTCTCAAATACATGCAATAACATAATACCATGCACAATTCACCTAAACAACATATATATACCGCAATTTATGTCGTTTTACTTAACATATTTATGTCATTAAAATACAAATATCCACATTTATTATTGAATCGTCGGTTTATGTCATGTTTATACCAAACTAATCCACCAAAAAAATCCCCGGTAAAACCTGGGATTTTTTATGGTTTATTCATTGTCTCCCCGTCAAACCACCAAAGACTCTTTTCCTTGCTTCATTCTGTGGTATATAAAGACGCATATTCCCACCACGATAATCCCGGCAATAGCCGCCGGAAATTCCGGTATGGCCGACAGCGGCACAAAGAATGTGCAGCTTACCTCGGTGTGCTGAAGGTTTTGTCCTTTCAAGACATCTATCCGCCAGTTACCAGAAGCTTCAGTACCTTTTATGCTATAACTGGTGACAAACCCGCCGTTACTGTCAGCGTTGATACCTATTGTGCCCACATGGTTATTATCGCCATCATAAACCTGCAACCAGTAGCTGCCCTGTTTTTCCATGTTCTGTCCGGTTATATGAATTAACGGTGTCTGGACGCTACATGTAATCACCTGGTTCAACTTTTCCAGTAAACATAAGATTGCCGCATAGGCCTCAGCCCTCGTTAAAGTACTTTGGGACCTGAAGGTCTGGTCGGGATAACCCTGCATCATCCCTTCAAGTACCACTATCCTTACCTGATCTCTAAACCATGGAGCTATCTGTTCCGCATCGGTGAAATTTAGGTTTTCAGTTGCTCCGGCTGTGTTTTTACCTTTAAGCGCTTTTACCAGTATACCGGCCATTTCCTGCCTGGTGATGGGTACGTCCGGGTCGAGCCTTCCTCCATATCCAAAAACCAGGCCGGCTTTGGCTGCCGCCTGCACGAACCCATAGTACCAGGCCGACCTCTGTACATCTTCAAAAGCAGGTGGATCTGAAATAATCTCGGTAATACCAAGTGCCACTATAAGAATTCTGATGAATTCTGCCCTGGTTATGTTTTCATCCGGGTTAAAAGTGTTATCGGGGTATTCGTTAATCATCCCCAGTCGACAGAGTTTGTATATGACGTCATGCACCCAGTGCGTCTTTGGCAAATCGTTAAAAACAATTTCTTTTGCTGTGGAAAATCTCCAGCTTGTTTCTCTGTTGTACACGGCGCCGCTTTTACTTCTCACTGTATTCCCGGGTATTGTTACAGTGTAATCGGTTTCGTACGCCAATCCTGAATGGCTAACCGTAAGCTTTCTTCCCGTCAAAGTCGAGTTAACACCGATTACGGCTTTGCCTTTATGATCTTTAATGATGATTTTGGAAAGATCGACAGGGTCAACCTCCCTGTCCAGGGTGGCGGTTATTTGAATCTCCGGGGGCACTCCTTCAGCGTTTTTCCCAGGAAAATGATTCACAATGGTAGGGTAATTAAATACACTGTCCTGAAGGGTAGCCACCTGCACAGTTCCCCTGAAAATTTGTGACTGCCTTCCAATAGGTGAAGTTTGCTCGGACAAAGCCGCAGGGATCTCGGCTTCAGCAATGGAAGATGGCACAGTACCCGAAATGAGCAGGATCAGCAAAGCTGTACAAAAAAAGTATATTACCTTGAATAAAGATTTACCTTTAAAAAACAATAATCATCCCCCCTCTCTTATTTTAAAAATAATCCTCCTCCTCTCACAAGTTTATGATTTCATTTACCCTGGCCTGAATCATTCTTGAACATTAACCATAAATCCCATGACTTAAGGATGATGCAGCGCATAATCTTACAAAGATATAATATCATACACAATTATCCGAAACAACGAAATTTAACTGCAGTTAGTGTCGATTTACTTAATCTATTATGACATTAAAATCCATATATCCATATCATCCCGAACCAGCCATTTTGTCATTTTATATCTAAACTAATCCTTTAATTTGTTGCTTATCCATATTATCTGCAACCTTAGTGAGGCAAAAACAACAACATTACCCCTTATGACCTGTTTGACAAATTTTTTACAGACACATAATAATTAATGAACTCCCGGCATAATGACTAATATTGCTTTATATTGTAATATTTTGCAAAAATAATTTTCACATTTAGTAAATTATGGTATATATAAGAGGTACTCTTTAAAGCGTGGGGGGAACACCGCCTTGTCCTTGTTTTTCTTTTCACTCCATAATGCGTTCCGAAAAAGGGCGGTTTCAGCCCTGGCCGTTTTAGGTGTAGCCTTTGGCACAGCATTAATGACCTTTCTTTTTTCCCTGACCGCCGGAATGGAAAGGCGGGCCGATCATACATTCAGCGACCTTTCCAGCAGAATAATGGTTACAGGCAGGGACGCCATATTTGGTGGTCTGTTTCTGGGTATGGGAACTCCTCCAATACCATCTACTTATGCTGAGGCAATAAAAAAAATACCCCACGTAGAAAAGGTATACACCCAGGTTTCAACCATCATGAGACCCCAGAAGATAATTTACGCCATGCCACTTTACGGCTACGGTCAGCAAGAGATCTCAGAACAAGCCGGCACACCTTTTAGCAAAATAATAGAAGGTGTAGTTCCCGGGAATAACCAGGAAATGATCCTGGGAAAAAGCCTTCGGGAATACATGAGACTATTAAATTTACCCTACGAAATAGGCGGCGTTTACCAGTTTGCAGTCAATGACAAGGGGCGGTCCAGGGTAGTGGATTTAAAGGTGGTTGGAGTCTACCATACCGGAAACGAGGTTCTGGACGGGGCCTTCAGCGGTTATGAAAAACTTGCCCGGGATATCGGGAAAATCCCAGCCGGGAAAATAACCGCGATAAATGTCTCGGTGGATGGCATACAAAATGTCGAGACGGTGGCCAAGGCCATACAAACCGAATTGTCGGGGAAAGTTCCCGAGGTGCAGGTGGTGGTCCCCAGAGAGGTGCTTACCCCGCTCAAAAACATTATGGATATATTTGGAAGGTTTCTTATGGCGGTCTCACTGGTGGCAGTAATTGCCGGGGGGCTTTCCATCGTGGTGGTTATGCTTTTATCCGTTGTCAGCCGCATGAAAGAATTCGGTGTGTTGAAAGCCCTGGGATGGACACCTTCCAATATAATTTTTATGGTGCTGGTGGAGTCCCTGGCGCTGAGCATTTTGGGGTCAGCCCTTGGTATAGCGCTGGGCTGCGGAGGCCTGGCGCTGGCCAGGACTTTCATAGCCCCGGACATTGCTGTTCTGACCTGGAAGGTGACCGCTGTTGTGTGTCTTTCCGGAATCATCATTGGGGTGGCCGGGGGTATATACCCTGCTTTTCGGGCAAATAGTGCGACGCCGTCAAAAATATTGCGGGAGGCATAGATTTCTGGAGGCTTTTAATATGCAGCAAAACAATATATTGATTTCTGTTAAGAACCTGACAAAAACGTACGGAAAAGGCAACCTTGCAGCCAGGGTGCTGGATTTAAAACACCTGGAAATAATGGAAGGTGACTTTATTTCGGTCACAGGTCCCTCCGGGTGCGGTAAAAGCACCCTGCTGAACCTTCTCAGTGCTCTGGACAGACCCAGTGGAGGGGATATTTTTTTCAGGGGGGAGAATATTGTCGGCCTGAACGAGACAGCCCTTTGCAAATACCGCAAAGCTAAAATAGGCTTTGTATTCCAATCGCACCATCTCATTCCCTCTCTAAACGCACTGAAGAACGTACTGCTGCCGGCATTAACCACCGGGAACGGGTTTCCGGGGCGTGCACGGGAATTGCTTGGCATGGTGGGGCTGGCAGGAAAGGAAAGGCGCCTGCCGGGACAGCTTTCAGGGGGAGAGCAGCAGAGGGTGGCCATTGCCCGATCACTGATAATGGACCCGGATCTAATCCTGGCCGACGAACCTACAGGCAACCTGGACACAGCATCCGGTGAGATAATACTTGATCTGTTTAAGAGATTAAACCGCCTGGGCAAAACAATGATTATGGCAACCCACGACCCCCAGGTGGCAGGAGCCTGCGGAAGAATTATACGGCTGCGGGACGGCAGGATTGTTAGCGACAGCCGACTTTAATAGCGACCCCAAAGATGCCTGGATTGCACAAAGGTGCTTTAACGTTTTATCACACTAAAGCATCATATGCTTAAACTAACGATAAAAAGACCGCCCTACGGGCTGGCCGGAATTCAGAATTCGGACTGACTTGCCGCTAACGCGGCATCACAGCTTATTAAGCCCTTGAGAATTTTTGCCAGGAATACCGTCTATTCTGGATTCTGACGCATAAGCATTACATTTTATTGATAGGCAATTGCCCGGCCCTTGCGCTTTTCCTCGCTTCGTAGGTTTCTTTGGCCCTGAGGGCTGCATCTGTAGGGAAAGAATTTGACCTGAGTTCACCCTCGAAGGCTTCCAGTATGGAATAAACCTGGGAATCGCACTCGGCTTCCAGGGACTTGCCGGCAGAGTAGTATTTGTTTATCAAAGGAGATATATCAGCGTTGGGGTTTGACTTCCTAACGCTGCTGTATTCCTGCATGGCGGAGGCAACCAGTCCGTTTAGTCTTCCTTCATAGGAGGCGGCCAGGGACTGGAGCCTGGAAATATAGTTCTGCTCAATCTGTCTGCGCAGGAGTTCAACCCCTCCGCCGGAAAATGGCGGCTGTTTCGTTGACCTGGCTTCGGACTCCTCTCTTTTAGCGGCCTCAACCTTCGCAGGGGCAGCAGGCGATGGAGCATCGTTTTTCATTACCTCTTCAATATCCCCGGCGGGGATTACTTCCACAAAATCCTTATGATTATAGCGAAGGTCTCCGATGTGATTTTGTAAATCACTGCTTTTCCTATCCTGCTTTTTAACCGTGTAGGCATTAAACAGAAAACCCCCATAAAAACCAGACGAAAAAACAACAAGCAGCATAAGAAATAAAGCCTTTCTTGTCATATCATACACCCTTTATAACGTTGTTCTTCCATATTGTAACATATGTACCTTATAATGTCATGATGGATTCCCTATTAAATAACTTAATTTTCCATCTAAAAAGGAATGAATGAGTTTTTCTTGAATATCTTCGTCATGTATTTATATGCCAGTAATGGGAGGTGCTGCCATATAGTATAAATACTTTACTATAAAAAAGTTAAACAGGAGGTAGAAGTAGGGTGAGGAAGTACGTAAGTTTTCAGGTATTGGTTTTAATCCTGTTGGCATTTATTCTGTTCGGCGTTGTTTTATTTAACGTGCCAACCAGAGCATCGGCCTACACCATTGACGACGCCATAACAAATCTGCAAAAGGTATATGACAAACTGAACCAGGACCCCGCCGGGAAGAGTGCAGTAATAACAGCCAAGTCCAATCTACAGAATATAACAGGGAACCCGGTCTCCGGACCCTGGCCGGGTGTTTTCAGTTATCTGTATAACGAAACAGTTAGAACAAAACTCCAATGCACAGAGCAGGAAGCAAAGCAAAAAATTATCGATTTTATCTGCGACCTTGCGGCAATGCAGTATACTTCCAACGCCACGGAATTGAGAAGCTACATGGAAAGTTTCAAGACGGAACATTCATCCACCGTAACCAAGCTCTTCGGAAACGATTTTACAGTGGATGACCTATGTAACTATTTTCTTTCGGCCAAAAATCATATCCCGGGCGCCATCAGTCAAAGCCCGCAGGGCCTGCTGAACATCGCCATGGGCAACTACCTGCAGATACGGCAACACGAAAAAGAGTGGATTCGTAATGCCCTTAACGCTGCAGCCACCGGAAGGCACAGTACTTTCCCCGGTAAGCTCAGTGCCATAGGTTGGAGCATCGACAAGTTGGTTGACGCCAAGGACCAGGTCAGCAGCCATGTAGATCCCGGCTTTGTCGCTGAAATAGCCCTGATGAAGGCCTACATAAGGTCGGAGACAATGTTTATCATAAACGGGAGCCCTCTGCCGCCGGGTTCGCCCATTGTTCTCACAAAGGGGACTTCGGTGCCCTGCACCCTTTCAATACTGGGTTTCTCCCAGGCCGGCCTAATTGCAAACTGGCTGACTGATAACACATCCGTCGCCAGGATTGAGAACCGCAATATTATAGCAGTCAACCCCGGCGCCACCCGGGTGATAGCCTACAACCGGGACCCGGACAGTGAATGGGCCTTAATAGCTGCGGTAATTGTACCGGGGCCGCCCGGAAATGTATCCTTCACAGATAATGACCTGGACCCGGGTCAGTTGGGAGGCGCAATCACATTCTACAGCACTCCGGAAGAATCTGTCATAAGCAAGTACAGGGCCTATTTCCTTGATCAAGGCGGCAACCGCACGGGTGAAATAGGAGAAGTCAACAAAGGCCCCGCCAACAGGGATTCCAACGGAAGATACAGAATAACCGTCCCGGACAACACTGTAATGCCGGCACTTGCTGTAAAAATCGGCGTATACTCGGTAAACAACAATGAAATCGTCAGCGACCCGGCCACAACAACCATTATCGACTTAATCCGGGCTGGAACAGTCCAGAACGCCCCGGTAACAGTTAATGTGAATCAGCGGGAAAGCACACAGGGGGCTCTGGAAATAACGTCCGCCCCAACCGTTTCAGGCAGCACCGCAACATATACCCTGCCTGAAGTAAAAATAACATCCTCTACAAGTGCAGGCACTGTAGCAGTTGCCATTCCGCCAGGAACAACCATTTCTGGAGACACCTCGACATGGAGCGGGGTGATCAATGTTCCCACCGTAGTTTCAAGAACGGAAGCCGAACTGGGTATCGGGCAAAACGCAGCGGTCCATTCAGTCATAGAGATTGGTTTCGGCGATGTACAACTAACCCTAGGCAGTGCGGCCCGTATTCTATTAACAAATCAGGCGGGTAAAAGGGTGGGTTATTCCAGAAACGGTGTTTTTACGGAAATTACAACTGATTGCCAGGAAGATACCCAGGCCTGGGCTGATGCAAACCTGCCAGCAGGAGGAGATGGTAAGAAAGATGTCGGAAGCGACCTGGTGGTTTGGACGAAGCACTTTACCAGATTTGTAACCTTCAGTCAGAGTTCTTCATCCGGCGGGGGTGGCGGAGGCAGTTATTCGGCGCCGGGAGCGTCGGAATTATTCCCGGTAAAAGACGCCCATGGTGTCGACCCGGATATCATAATCACCGCAACTTTTGATATGGACGTTGAGGTTGTGGATCTGTCAAAAATCACCATACAGGACTCCGTAGGCAATAAGACCGGTGGTGTGACCACTATCCTGGACGGCAGAAAACTCATTATCAATCACGATAAACTTGCATACCTTACCAAATACACGGTAACGATACCCGGAAATGCTGTTAAAGGAAAAAGCGGCGGCAAATTCAACGATAAAATCAGCTGGAGCTTTACCACCCGGGATAAAGATATGAGTTTTAGTGATTTGCCAAAGACCCACTGGGCACTGGAAGACATTAAAAAACTGTACCGGCTGGATATTATTCACGGCTACCCCGGCAACACCCTGCGACCGGAAGCCAGCATAACCCGGGCCGAGTTTGCGGTGATACTGGCAAAAGCCCTCGGCATTCCCGGGCGGGATTCCGGTGAGCCCGTCTTCCTGGACGTGCCGGATACGGCCTGGTATTTCGGATGCGTTCAGGCCATGGCCAAGGCCGGCCTGGCAAAAGGTTTCGAAGGTAAATTCAGCCCGGGTGAACTCATCACCAGGCAGGAAATGGCTGTTATGCTGGCAAATGCGCTAAAAGGCAAGGGCGCTACGGCAACATTTGAAAGCATGGTATTTTCAGATGTGGATAAAATAGCCCCCTGGGCAAGAGATTCCATTGCCAGGGCAGTTAAAGAAGGGCTTATGCTGGGCTACCCCGACGGCTCCTTCGGACCCCAAGGATACGCCACCAGGGCCGAGGTCTGCTCCGTAACATGCCGGCTGCTGGACAAAAATAAAATTCCAGAATCCAAAATTTAGGATCACAAGCTTAGCGTAATTCATTGATTAACATAAAAAAGGGAGCCGGGGGAGTGGTACTCCCCCGGCTCCCTTTTTTCAGCAAGAAAAATTTATCGACAGATTATGTTCGGGAAAAGAAATGTGCTCACTAAAAAATATCGCTTTTCACTGTAGAGGCTCACAAATAATTGGAAATAACAGGAAATATATGCCCCGGCGTACATGCTGACGAATTGATAAATTTTCAGTCGTCAAATATACCTATTTAAGGTATATTATAGTAATTTTTGAGTTGGCTTTTGGACTTTAAGCATGTAGAATAACAAATGAATTACCAGAAAGTACCCATACATAAAAAATGAGGTAATTAAGTATGATTTATGATGTGGTTGTTATAGGAGGAGGGCCGGTCGGCTGCTTTACCGCAGCGGAAATCGCAAAAAACGGCCTCAAAGTATTAGTGGTTGAAGAACACAAAAAAATAGGTAATCCGGTGCAGTGCGCCGGATTGGTTTCACCCCGCACCATGGCGCTGGCCTCTGCCCCCAAAGACCTGGTTATGAATGAATACAGCAGCGCAAGGATACTATCCCCTCTGGGAGGCGAACTTTTGATTGAGGGTGACAGGGTTCACGCCCAGGCGATAAACAGGGCGGCCTTCGACAGGCACATGGCCAGCCAGGCTCTGGAGACCGGCGCAGAAATAATAACCTCGGCCAGGGCCACAAAAATCTACGCCCTCCCCGAAGGTTTCACGGTGACGGTGAGCGCAGCCGGTAAAACACATTTCGTTGACTGCAGGCTTTTAATCGGCGCGGACGGTGTAAACTCCAGGGTCTCCCGGTGGCTCGGACTACAGCAGGTTAATCAAAAAGTCTACATGTACGCCGGGGATTTTGAGCTGTCAGATCCCAACCCCGGCGAGGTGACCGTACTGCTGGGACAAAGCTACTCCCCGGGCTGGTTCGGCTGGATTATACCGCTGGACGGCAGGACCGCCCGGGTAGGCGTAGGCAGTATTTACAATGACAAATCCTCCAGGCATTACCTCAAAAGCATGATCAGACACTTTCCCTCCAGGTTCAAGAATTTTAAGGAATTAAGGTATACCGGAGGCTCAGTTCCCTTTAGCATCATGAAAAAGATATATTCCTCCCACGCCATGCTGGTGGGGGACGCTGCCGCCCAGACCAAGCCCATGTCCGGCGGAGGTATATACACCGGACTAAGGAGCGCGCAAATCTGCTCCCGGGTGGCCGTAAGGGCCCTCATGGAAGACAGGCTTCATGATGCATCCCTCTACGAGTACCAGTCACTCTGGAACAAGGAATTTCGCTCTGAATTCCGGTCCGGCCTAAAGCATAGGGAGGTCTACAACAGCATGAGCGACCGGGAAATAGAAAGCCTGCTCAGTTTCCTGGACCGCCCGTACTGGCGCAGTCTCATTGCCGGCCACGGAGACATTGACTACCCCTCCTGGCTGGCCCGCCGCCTCTTTAGCGCTGGGCCGTGGGTACAAAAGTTTGCGTTGGCGGCGGTGGAGTTGACTGGTTATAGGGAAAGGCTTAGGAGAGATACTAAAGATCTAAAAGCAACACCATAAATCTAATCTATATGTGGAGTTGATAATGAATGACCGTTAACCAATTAGTTACTAGTTGGGATAGCAATCAACTAAATCTTAATGGACATAAGGTAACAATTCTCTTATGTACATTAAATGAAGAAAAAAATCTCCCTTATATCTTACCCCTTCTGCCCCCCTTTGCGGATGAAATACTCATTGTCGACGGCCATTCAAAGGATAATACCGTAAAAGTTGCAAAAAGTATTCTGCCAAAAGCTCGCATTTTATTTCAACCGGGCAAGGGTAAAGGGGATGCTTTAAGGTACGGAATCCAAGAAGCAAAAGGTGACATTATAGTCATGCTGGATGCTGACGGTTCAATGGCACCGGGTGAAATACCCAGATTTATTGAGCCATTGCTGAATGGTTATGACTTTGTAAAAGGCTCTCGCTTCCTCCCAGGTGGGGGAACAGTGGATATGTCAAAGCACAGGGTTTTTGGTAACTGGGTTTTCACGACTCTGACTAATGTATTCCATCGTTGCAAATATACTGATCTTTGTTATGGTTACAATGCCTTTTGGAAAAGGTCCTTCACATCGGTGAATTTTAAAGGAAATGGGTTTGAAGTTGAAACAGAAATAAATATAAAAATAAAAAAATCAGGGTTAAAGGTAGCAGAAGTGCCCAGTTATGAATCAGAACGGATTAACGGTGAGGGAAAATTACATAGCTTAAAAGATGGCTGGCGCATTTTATCTACAATATTTAAGGAAGTAGTCTAAAAAAGTTAAGAGAGCTAACATATCAGGTTTAGCCAAGATATTACACAAAGTAGGTATGTAAACTTGAAAATATTATTGATTCCCTGTGAAAAACCCAATCACCCATACGCAGATGTGAGACTTGTACCGATTATACCCATTCTCAAATCCAGAGGTAATGTCGTTGGATTGGAGTTTATACATTCAGCAAGCTTTGAAACTGTAAGAAATTTCTCCCTTTCAAAACTCAGAGGATATTTTTCACTAGCTGGTTATTTAGTTAAGTCACTCTACTTTGGGCTTCGTCACATGAGAACTATAGATTTAATATTCTGTGAGCATTTATATTGTGCAGTTATCGGTGTATGCTTATCTTTTCTGGGAAATAAGCCATTTATTTGGGACAGTCATGGCAATTTAACTGCTGCCAGCAAAGAAATGGAAGATCCCAAAATATATACGAAAATATTGAACTACACAGAGCATCTAATTCACAACCACTGTAATATGCTTGTCGTTCCAACTGAGCTTGATAAAGAATTGTATTTGTCCCAAGGTTTTAGAAATGATCGAATCCGGGTAATACCGTGCGGGGTAAACTTATCTGAAGTTGATAGCGCAATACAGGATACTCACAATATTCGCAAAGACCTCGGCCTAGATCATTCAACTCCGTTATTGATATTCACCGGTAAAAGAACATATCTACCCAATAAAGAGGCAGCTTGGTGGATTAATGACGTTCTTGCGCCATCAATAAAAGAAAGTTTCGGTAAAGTTAAAATTATTATTACCGGTTCTGGCGAAACCCCTAAAATAACCCATGAAAGCGTAGAGTTCGTTGGTTTTGTCCAAAATATTTTTAAATACATACATGCTGCAGATATTTGTCTTGTGCCAGTACATCTGGATAATGGTATTTCAACAAAACTGCTGGACTTCATGGCATGTGGGAAGCCTTCTGTTGTTCTGTCTACTGTCGCAAGGGGAATGCCTGAAATTGAGGATAATAAAAATGTATTACTGGCCGATGATCTAGATGGCTATATAAAAAGGACAATCGAGGCATTGATGATGGGAAAAAACCAGATTGATAAAATTGGACTTGCTGCTAGACAAGTCATTGAAAGGCTCTATAACTGGGAGACTATTAAAAATAGATGGTCCGCTCTACTTGATGAACTAATAAGTAAGGGGTGAGTTGATATTAAAAAGCGAGCATTAATTACAGGTATAACGGGGCAAGATGGAGCATATCTTGCAAAGTTTTTGCTTGAAAAAGGATACCATGTTTTTGGGACATACAGACGGCTATCTACGCCCAATTTCTGGAGATTGCAGTTTTTAAACATTTTCGACGAAGTTAATTTAATATCTGCAGATCTGTTAGATTCACCTTCCATATTCGAAGCCATAATTACTTCTCAACCAAATGAAATTTATCACCTTGCTGCCCAGAGCTTTGTAGGTGCATCTTTTGAACAACCAATCGCCACAGGTGAGGTTACAGGGTTGGGTGTAGTCCGTTTACTGGAGGCTGTAAAAAAAATCAACCCTGAAATTCGTATATACCAGGCCTCCACCAGTGAACTATACGGCAACGGATCTGAAAAACCAATGAGTGAAGCTTCACCTTTTTGTCCATCAAGTCCCTATGCGGCTTCCAAGCTATATAGTTATTGGATCAACAAGATTTACCGTGAAGGGTATAACATGTTCACATGTAACGGTATCCTTTTTAACCATGAGTCACCAATACGCGGGTTAGAATTTGTCACTCGCAAAATATCCAACGGAGTAGCTAGAATTGCCCTGGGGTTGGATAACGAACTTTCGCTGGGCAATATTGAAGCCAAAAGAGATTGGGGATATGCCCCCGAATATGTCGAGGCAATGTGGAGAATTCTGCAGCAGGATGAACCGGACGACTATGTTATAGCTACAAACGAAACACACTCTGTTAAGGAGTTCTTAACCAAAGCTTTTGAATATGTTAATCTTGAATGGGAAAAGCACGTAAAAATTGACGGAAAATTGCACAGGCCCCTTGATGTCAAATATCTGCAGGGAGACTACACAAAATCCTCCGAAATACTTGGCTGGAACCCATTGACAAAATTTAACCGGTTAGTAGAAATAATGGTTCATGCAGACTTAAAGCGCTGGGAAATGTGGCTTAAAGGTGAAAAATTCCCATGGGATGCGCCATTTTACCCAAACGATAACAAAATTATACCTAGGACATGGAGATTGGAGAGAAGATAAAGTTGATTGAAAAGATTGGATATAATGGTGAACTATTTGCAATTATTATACGCTGCAGCTTCTCACCTAAAGGAACTAGCTTTATAACATCTAATGACAATTTTCTCCAAGTTGGCGTATTTGTTCATGAACAAGGAAAACAAATAACACCTCATTTTCATAAAGAGTTTGCACGCTCAATAAACCTCACGCAGGAAGTATTACATTTGGAATATGGCAAGATTGAAGCCTCTTTTTTTAAAGAAGGAAAAGAAGTGGCAAAATCTGTCTTGTCTGGAGGAGATACTATTATACTTTTAAACGGCGGCCATGGCTTCAATGCACTAGAGGAAACTAAAATGATTGAAGTAAAACAGGGGCCGTATAGTGGTCATGATAAAGATAAAGAGATGATTTTTTAATAGCTCGGGGAGAATTTACTATGTGGATACCGGAAGCGTTCAGAAGGGGTTTGCACGTTTTAAAAACTGAAGGTTGCTATCACCTTTTCAAGGCGGTTTACTCACATTTGTATTGTGATGAAACATATTTTCTATACATGAAAGCCTTAGATGGAAACTCACCTGTATTATCAATAAACCTCATGGACGGAATGGAATTAATATTAATTAACAGCACAGATCAGTACACTAAACTACTAGATAGTGGTTTTGACTTTAAAAACACGATTTTCCGTAAAAGACTAAAAACATCTTGCAAGGCCTTTTGCTTATTTGAAAATAAGCAGCTTGCCCATGTAACTTGGATTGCTCTTAATAATGACGGGAAAAAAGAAATAGATTATCTTCCCTTCAAAGTAGATTTTGATAATGGGGAGATTTGTTCAGGAGCTTCGTATACTGAACCTAAGTATCGGGGAAAAGGACTTTTAAGCTATACATACGCTGCGATCTTTTCCTACCTCGACGAAATAGGAATAACAAAAGACATATTCACTATTAACGTAAATAACCTTCCTTCAAATAAAGCACATTCAAAATTTAATCCGTCAATAATTGGCAAATACCGTTACCTGAAAATTACACTTTGGGAGAGATGGGTTAAAATAGAAAATTAATTGTGAGGAGTAGCAGTATGATACCAGTATGTGAACCTCTTATTAACAACAATGAATTGAATAATGTTATGGACTGTGTAAAATCCAATTGGGTCTCCTCTATGGGAAAATACATAGAAGTATTTGAGGAGGGTTTTTCCCATTATTGCGGATGCAAGTACGGAATTAGCACAACTAGCGGAACGACTGCTCTGCATCTAGCGCTTGCTGTTCTTAATATTGGGCCAGGAGACGAGGTAATAGTACCCACCTTCACGATGGCTGCTACCGTATTTGCAATACTTTATACCGGCGCCAAACCTGTGTTTGTTGATTCTGAGCCAGATACGTGGAACATCAACCCATTTAAAATTGAAGAGAAAATAACTAATAAAACAAAAGTCATCCTCCCAGTTCATATTTATGGTCATCCCTGTGACATGAATTTAATTAACAGTTTAGCAAAAAAATATAACCTTTTCGTTATTGAAGATGCGGCCGAAGCTCATGGAGCAGAATATTTTGGCCGGAAGGCTGGTTCCCTTAGTGACATCGGGTGCTTCAGTTTTTATGCCAATAAGATCATCACTACCGGAGAAGGGGGAATGATTGTAACAAATAACGAAGAGTTTGCCAGGAAGGCTCGACTGCTTAAGAACCTGGCTTTTCTTCCAGAAAAAAGATTTGTTCATTTAGATATAGGCTATAACTACAGAATGACCAATATTCAAGCCGCTATTGGGGTGGCTCAATTAGAAAAAATAGATTATTTAGTTGAAGCGCGCAGACGCAACGCAAAGATGTATATCAATCTATTATCCGAACAACCCGGGATCACATTACCTATTGAGCTGGAAAATGTTAAAAATGTGTACTGGATGTTTGGAATACTATTAACTGATAGGTCTGGCACCACAAGGAACAGTTTAATGTCGGAGCTTCGGAAAAGGGGAATTGAAACCAGAACATTTTTTTACCCCATTCATTCCCAACCAGCAATAAAGGATATGGGTTATACCCCTAATGAAAGCTTTCCTGTGGCAGATTCTTTGGCAGAAAGAGGTTTGTACCTCCCTTCCGGGTCAGGGCTAACTGCAGAACAAATAGCTTATGTTTGTGACACCGTTAAGGAGATAAATTATTTATATGAGTAAAATGGACATTTGTTTAATAACTGGCACACCCCCAACGAACATACTTATTGAAAAACTAATCTCAGTCTTAAGACCTATAGTTACCAAAATGGTTGTCATTACCGGCAATATGGCGGATGATAACTCACTAGACATTAATACAAAAATAGTTAATGTAGGCTGGGAGCATCCTAAGGGGCTTTTATTTACTTTAGTTAACAATATATTTTTACAACTAAGATACAGTTATCATATTTTAGTAAAGGCAAGAAACATTAAAACAATAATATATTTTCTTGGAGGCAGTGCATTTCCATTACCCATTATAATATCTCGTTTTATGAGAAAAAGAATTTATCTTATAGTTACTCATTCGACTTCCCAAATAGCAAAAAGAATTTATCCTAACTTTGCCATATCGTTAATTACTCGATCTTTAGAACGCCTCAACTATTATTTATGTCACCAGTTAATTGTATATTCCCCTAACATGACTAAAGACATGGGATTGGAACTATACCGCAACAAAACAGTCATAGCTTATGAACACTTTGTGGACTTCTCTCTCTTTTACAAGAATAAAGAAGTTACTCAGCGTAAATATTCAATAGGTTATGTTGGGAGGTTAAGCGAGGAAAAAGGCATTTTCAACCTCCTTAATGCCATGTTGCTGCTACCTCCTGAACTAAACTTGATTGTTTGCGGTGATGGAGGACTTAGGGGCTCTGTTGAAGAGTATATCCAGGCTAATAGGCTGAATGACCGGGTGAAACTAACCGGATGGATTGATAACAAGTGTTTACCGCACTTTTTAAATGATATGAAAATATTAATAATCCCTTCTTATACGGAAGGACTGGCCAACATAATGTATGAGGCTATGGCATGCGGAACTCCTGTGTTGGCTTCTCCCGTCGGTGCTATTCCTGACTTTGTACGTAATGGAGAAACCGGTTTTTTACTTAAATCAAACAAACCAGAAGACATTGCAAGCGGATTACTCAAGGCCTTAAATTCCCCAAAACTGCAGGAAATAGTATATAACTCAATAGCGCTTACCCATGAATTTTTTTCTATTGAAAAAGCTATAGAGAGATACCGTAGTGTTCTGGAAAACAACCATGGAGATTAAAATGCAACATGTGAACTCAACAAAGAACACCAACACATTAAATCCAAAAACAATGACCATGTTACTATTTGTAGCATTTAACATAAGCTTATCTCTTTTTCTTATTGGCACATACTCAAAAACGGCTGTAGTTGTAAATTACACAGATTTTTTAGGTTTATTGCCGTATTTAAGCGCTTATTACTGGATAGGCTTATTTATCCTGATATGCAAGCTTATTACAATTTACTTCTATGATGTCTGCCACGCCAAGCTGTTGTCAGTATGTTCTGTAATTTTATTAGGAATCTACCTCTTATCCCCAACTGTTTTTATTCAGGAAAATGGGTCTTTCTTTGTGTCATATTACCCTGCAGGGGAGATTAAATCGATCCTCCAAAGTCATTATTTGGATGTAAACAGAGAAGGGCAGCTTATTGCTTATTATTCCTGGCCAGGCATGCATTTTTTTTCGGCTATTAACATGTTAACCCTTGATGTTGGATTGGAGTCACTAATAAAATACATACCGATGCTTTGGGTTATCGTTTTTATCCTTTTGACATATCCATTAGCCAGAAAAATAGGCCTAGATATACGCCAGTGGCTCCTAATGGCCTGGCTTCTTATCACAGCACAATGGGTAGGACAATATTATTATAGCGCCCAGGCCCTAGCGATTATAATATATCTTATAATACTTACATTTATACTTGACATCAATGTTAGTAAATTTAATTCTGTAATTTTGATTTTAGCTATCTGTACTCTTGTGATAACTCACTCATTAACTCCATTTGCAGTTTTCATTGGGACTTGCATCATGTCAATCAACAAGGTGCCAACACGCTATCTGGCCATTCTATATAGCGTTCTTTTTTTAGCATTTTATATGTACCTATCTCACAATGTATTTGTTTATGGAGTACATGAATTTATAGGCAAAATTATAAACATGGAGAACAATGAGTTCTGGAAAAGCAGTGAATTTAGGAGCGAAATAACAAGTCTCTCCAGAAAGATCTGCCATTATGCCAAGGGGTTCTTTGCATTATCATTTGGAGTATTTCTCATTGCGGCACTCTGGGCACTAATTAAAAACCGTCAGACATGGCCATCGGAGAAAAGGAAAATATTTTTCGATGCCTTGTTATTTCTTACGGGTATTGGCATGCTGCTGCTCTTTCGCTATGGTACTGAGATGCAGTATCGTGTGTATCTATATTCTTCTGTAATAATAGCTGGTTTATTTATTTTATCATATCCCCGCTCAAAGCTAATTGTTATATTTACCGTTATGTTGACTATAGTCCACTTTCCCGCTCATTATGGGACATATAGCTATGAACAAACACTAAATACCGAACTTGCTGGAGCTAAATTTATAGCCCATCAGGTCAGGCCGACGGTTTCATATTCATACAGGTTTTACCCGTACGTAAGATTCTTTGATCCGAATAACCTTCTTGTGCGCTGCATAACCTTTGCGCCCCAATACGAAAGAAGCAATCCTATTAGCTTAGAACTGATGTCCACTGCTTATATATCTGACAGCTTACAATCTCATAATTACATGGTTTACGCTTTTGAGCACGATCCTATAAGAAATTGGATTGAAGAGAACAACGGTCGGATAAAAATGATTTATGATAATGGATCCTTTTGGACATATATGAACGGTTTAGTGGGGAAATAACATAGTTTAAGGAGGAAAGCGAAAATTGACTTCTATACTAATCGCCGATCCAATTCCATTACTGAACAAGGGAGAACAGGCTCTCCTGGAGGGAATAGTTGAGTCCCTAAATATAATCTTCAGTAAACCTGATATTATGTTACTTTCCAATTATCCCGAGAAAGATGCAAGGCGTTCCAGGATTCCGGTTATTAATCGCAACCCGGTACTATTTAAATCCATCAAAAAAATCATGCCTCGGTCTGCCTTTCTGTTGGAGGGCGCTTTAATGGCAATCTTAGCCAGGTTTGGAAAGCAAAACTTCAGACGACTATTTACCCGGTCCGAACTTTGGCAAGCATTTCTAAATAGTGATATTATCGTGGTCGGTCACGATTCTTCAGTCAGCTATGATGCTGTCATTATTGGCTGGTTACTTAATAAACCCCTGGTTATTTTTGCCGGTTCCATAGAGTTATTCCGCAACAAGCTTAAGGAAAGCATAGCTAAGGTACTCCTAAAAAAAGTTAATCTAATAACTCTCCGGGAGGACGATTCCTACAAGGCGCTTATGGATTTGGGAGTAATACCAGGGGTAAAAACCCAAGTAACCGCGGACGCAGCTTTTCTTTTAAAGCCTTGTTCACCGGAGCGGGTAAAAGAGATCACACAGCAAGAGGACCTTCCGGTTCACGACAGACCAAAGGTAGGCGTAACCTTAACAAGACAGATGTGTGAGCGCAGTCATCAGGAAATCAACGATGTCAATGAAAGATATAAAAAAGCTATAGCTGAAAAGGCCATAGTGCTAGATGAAATCATTGAACGGTATAACGTGGAAATTGTCTTCTTCCCCCACTGCATAGGACCCGGAAAAAATGACGACCGATTAGTAGCCAGGGATGTGATTCAGTTGATGAAAAGGAAGGATATGGTTAAACCTGTAGTGTCGGATCTCGGTGCTTCGGAACTTAAAGGATTAATCGGTCAGCAGTGCGAGGTTTTTATCGGTGAAAGGACACATTCGGTTATTGCAGCAATGTCCCAGGGAATACCGTCAATCTGCATCACATTTCCGTCAGACAGACGCACCCATGGAATAATAGGAGGAATGATCTGCCAAAGGGATTTTATTTACAATGTCGAGAGATTAAATCCAATTGAACTTCTCACACTGGTTGACAAGTTATGGGCTGAGAGGCCAGTGATTCGAAAAAAGCTGGAGGGTATTATTCCACTGGTCAAAGAGAGAGCCTTAAACAGCGCCCGACTAATTCAAACAATTGTATCTGAAAAGGAGAAATCGGATAATGGCTACCGGTGCCCATCCTCACAACATTAAAACTGCCCAAGATTTATGCACTGGATGTGGGTCCTGCCAGGGAATCTGCCCAAAAGGGGCGATTTCTCTTGAAATAGATTCCTTGGAAGGGTTTTACAAGCCAAACGTAGATAGTGAACTCTGCACAGAGTGCGGGCAGTGTTTAAAGGTTTGCCCGGGTGAAAAAATGGATTTTCATTCGCTTGAGCAATCTGTGTTCGGAAGGACAAGAACCGATCAGTTGCTGGGTGTTTTTAATAATTGCTACGTGGGCCATTCCACAGATTCCGAGTTACGCTTTGCGTCATCTTCCGGAGGCTTGGTTACTGAATTGCTACGAACCGTTTTGGATCATGGGCTGATAGATGGTGTTGCAGTGACAGCCATCAAAATGAACCCAAACGGGGAACTCCAGCCAACACCTTACATAGCCAGAACGAGCAGCGAGGTTATGTCAGCCATTGCTTCAAAATACGCCCCCGTTGCCACAAACACCTGTATAAGTGAAATAATGAGAACCAATGGCCGCTATGCCTTAGTTGGTTTGCCATGCCATATACACGGGATAAGAAAAATGCAGGATACTATCCCGGTACTTAAAAAAAGAATCGTATTTTGTTTGGGGCTGTTTTGTGCTAAAAACATAAGACTTACGGGCACTTATTACCTGCTTGAAAAATTAAAGATCGATAGGAAAAAGATAAAATCACTTTCATACCGTGGCCAAGGATGGCCTGGAGGAATGAGCATATTGTGTCATGACGGAAGTTCTTATTTTCTTACAACTGGTGATTATTATAAACCAGACTTCGACGCATTCACGATACCCCGTTGCTCGGTTTGCTGCGATCAGACCAATGAATTGGCAGATTTATCCTGCGGTGACGCTTGGCACATTGTGAAAAACGATTTTCAGGGCAGTTCGGTGATAATCGTGCGCAGCGCCCCAGGAACTGAACTAATATCCTATGCTTTAAGAAAAGCCAGGATAAAACTTACAGAAGCAGATCCCGGTGCAATCATCAAGTCCCAGGGAGGTTTTAAGTACAAAAAACGTGATATTGCAGGACGTATTACTTTGCGTAAAGCAATGGGCAAAAGGAGCCCGGAATACATTGGTATTAAATATACCGCAGCCAACGCGACCACCTATATTAACGCAATTAGTACAGCACTGAAAATGACACTAGCATCAAAAAAAGAACTATGGCCCTTTTTAAAGCTTTACTGCAACTCTACGGCTAAACTTGCGAATTTATATAACAAATAAAAAAGGATTGAACAAAAAATGACCAATCGCTGCGGAGAAGTTTCTTCGTTTTTTATAAAAGGTTATCTGCATAACATTTGCTTTGGCGCCTGGAAATCAAAGCTTTACCAAAATGCATTCTATCTTTCACTCAATACTATGACCACCTCTCTACTGGGTTTTGTCTTTTGGAATCTCATGACCCATTTTTTTACCCCAGCACAGGTAGGCATCGGATCATCTCTGGTTGCTGCTTCAAGCCTGGTTGCACTGCTAGCCAACATGGGTCTTGGAATAGGACTGATCCGGTTCCTCCCGGGTGCAAATGAAAAAGCTGAAAGATTAATTAACGCCACTTTTACTTTATCGGGAGCTTTGTGCATAATTGGTGCACTTGTATACCTGACCGGGATAAGGCTATTTTCCCCTCCCCTGGGATTTGTGTTCGAAAGCCCCTGGATGGCAAGTTTTTTTGTTATTTTTACCTTGGCCGGTTCGTTATCCATATTAACCGACAACTCTTTAATAGCAGGCCGAGTATCTCAATATATTTTAATCAAGAACTTTATGATTAGTATTTTAAAAATTCCCTTAGCGATTATTGCCTTCAAATCTCAATATGGATATGGAATTTTTACTGCTACCGGAACATCCCTATTAATAGTTACTTTTTTGTCCTGGTTTACCTTCTTGCCTAAGGTTTATAAAGGATATACCCCCCGTCCAGCTATTGAGAAAGATATGACATTAAAGATGTTGCCCTATTCTTTCGCAAATTACATGGCTAACCTGCTAAACCAGGCTCCTTCATACATTTATCCTCTGATTGTTTTATATATTTCAGGACCAGAAGAAAGCGCATATTTCTGGATTGCCTGGATGATGACCATGGTGCTTTCAATTATTCCCGGGAGCGTATCGCTATCCCTTTTTGCAGAGGGCTCTCACAACTCAAATAAAATAGGCCACAACGGTAAGAGAGTTTTACTCCTAACAATATTGATTACAATACCGGCGGTTGGTTCCATCCTTTTGCTTTGTAATTGGCTCCTTGGCATTTTCGGCCCGGGATATTCAGAGCACGGTTCCGCTGTAGTCCGTCTTCTGTCCCTGGCAATTATTCCACAGTCAGTAAACAATCTTTTTATAACGGTTAACCAGGTAAAGAAAAGAGCCAAGCTAATTGTTGTCCAAACAGGTGCTCAGGCCACCATTTCCATAGGACTGGGCTACTGGATGTTGGAGCATTGGGGGTTAAAAGGCTTGGGTATGGCTTATACCTTTGCTCATTTAACGATAGCCGCAATTGTTATTTGGCCGTTACTTAAATCCTTAAATGAAAAACCGAATAGAATCATAGAAGTTAAAGAAAGGAATTGAAAATGAAAAATTATTTTCTTGTAATTCCCCTGGTTATTTTAATTATTGTAGGTATCTCTGCAAAGAAAAACGAAACCTTAAGCAAAAATAGAGAAACTAAAATAATATATGTTGCGGCGGCGAACTCAATTTCTCTGTCAAAATCTCAAGCAAACTACATCTGCGATGGAACTAATGACGAAGTTGTTATACAAAACGCCATTAATGAAAATAATGGCAAAAAAGTGGTTCTTTTAGAGGGTGTCTACAATAAGGATAATGCCGAAGGGATATCTATTCAGTCAGCCACTGAAATAGAGCTGGATGGAGCCATAATTAATCTAAACAAATTGGATACCGATGCTTGCATATTCACCAATTCGGACCATACCCGTGGTAACAGCAATATAAAAATATGGGGCTCGGGGATCCTTAATGGAAACCGTCATTTAAGCACCACTGGAAATCATTACGCCGTTAACTTTGAAAATGTTAAAAAAAGCCTTGTTGAATTGTATATTGATAATTTCAGAACCCTAGAGGCAAGGTTGTATCAATCAGATTGCGTGGTTAGAAACCTGCGATTTTATAACACACCTAAAAAAGAAGAAAAAATAATGCAGTTTACTGAGTAGGAATCTGCCGACTGGTTATGGGTTGGAATTCCGGTATCTTGGTATATAGATAAATTATACCCCGCTTCCGGTGACACTTGCTTGAAGGTTACCATTGATAAAAACAAAACAGTACAACTATTTAACAGAAGCTGGGTAAAGGCAGGGGTAATACGAGATATGCGTTACAACTGCATCTCCTTCTGGATGAAAATAGACGGAGATTATACCCTGGAAGAGCTACAGGAAATAGTGGCTATGGTGCGACTGGAATTTGACGGGGCCGACGGCACAAAACCGATCACCTACAACACATACCTGAAAAGCTTTAATAGTACTGGTTGGGTCAGGGTTTTCCTGTATCCATGGAATATAAAAAGTTTAGACCGCAATATGGATAAAATATGCAGATTAAAGCTGGTCTTTGACACCAATAATACGGGATCGTTAAAAGGCCCCTTTACTGTATGTATTGATGATATTACTCTAATACCCATAATAAGCGGGGGCAAGGTATGTTTTTCTGCAGATGACGGGCACTCTTCCTGGGAGAGTGTTGAAAATATATTAAACCAATATGGTTATAAGGGATGTTACAATGTTTTTCCAGCAAAAGATTACGCTGATGGTGAACATTACAGCGACATATTAGACACATTGAAGAAAATAACAGGAAATGGAGGAGAAATTGCCTCCCACAGTTATACCCATGACGTTCACAAAAATAATCTTTGGGAAGAGTTAACCCGCTCAAAAGAAACGTTGCAGAAAGATCATCTGGGAGAAATAAATTTTATGGGCATTCCCGGAGGCTACAGTATTTGGACCGGTGACATGATTGCAGATTGCCACCAGGTATATTTCGGCGTTAGAAGCACCTTACCCAGTATTTGCTCAAAGGGTGAAAAAGTCCCTGTATTTAGTACGGTGCCAATTATTCTGTCAGATAACCTTGAAAGCATAAAGAATAAAATCGCCTGGGCGGTTAACAATCACGAAAATGTGGCGTTGTACTTCCACCGACTGGATGGTATTGACATGAATGAGGCACGTCTTCATGATATTTGCGAGTGGTTATATGACAAAGGAATTCCGGTTGTAAAATACTCGCATATGTTTCCAGACCGGAAGTAATGATAGAAAAATCTACTTGATAAATAGTATTTTCAATCAAATTGAAAAGCCTTTTGGGAGGGATACGGCTGCGGCAATTGGGCTAGCCGCAATACACCTGGGCCGCAAAAACCCCCGTGAGATAATGGTGGTGCTGCCGGCAGACCATTATATAAGCGGTGTTTCCCGGTTCAAGGAAGTTCTAAAAAGCGCAATGAACGCCTCAATGCGAGGAGAGGAAATAATTACGTTGGGGATTACCCCGGACAGGCCCGAGACAGGGTATGGTTATATAGAACGGGGATTTTTACATGATACCTTTGCCGGAATAACGGCCCACCGGGCCGCCCGCTTTCTGGAAAAGCCGGATTATACAAGGGCGTTGGAGATTCTCTCTAGCGGAAATCATTTATGGAACAGCGGCATGTTTATCTGGCGGGTGGATCTTATCAAAAAACTTATTGAAAAACACATTCCCGAACTGGTAAAGGGCCTTGGGGAAATTGAAGAAGCATTGGGCGGGGATCATTATGAGGGCGTACTGGAGCAGGTTTATTCACGACTACCCAGAGTTTCCATTGATTACGGTATCATGGAAAAAGAGGACAATGTTTTGGTGATGCCGGGTGATTTCGGCTGGGATGATATAGGCTCCTGGGCCATGCAATTTTGAGGGAGACACTGAATAACGGAAGGATTATCAGCCATACCCTGGTATTTGCCGCCCTGCTGTGGGTGATCGCCCTTTTGGCCCTACGGAAGGGCATGTACGGGCCGATGGCGGTTTCCTTCGGATCTTTTGCCCCACCTGGCGCTGGACCAGATGTGGCTAAAGCCGGCAACACTTTTCTGGCCTTTTTTGGGGTGGGAATTTCCTTACTCCAATAAAGATTTTCTTCTTGGCATCATTCAGAATCTGGATAAGCCCGGGGTATTCATCCCGGAAATATTGGGAGGGATGATACTGTTGGTTTTTATTCTGAACCGAAGGCGAAAAGCCATCCTATGGGCGGGCTGGAATCCAGAATCCAGAATAAGCTTGAGTGCCCTAAATAAGTATTCATCATATCTTGCTGTTTAAATATTCTTTGCACCCTGCAATTGTCTATTTAATATTTCTTTCCATAAATGACCTTTAATTTGTCCCGTTTCCTTTGATATCTTGGTCCTTTTTAAAATATCGGGCATTTGCGATAATAATTATGATCTGTATTCTTGTACAGCTCAGTTATGAGTATTACAAAATCTAACAACAGGAGTGAAGCTATAAGTGAGCTTTGCAATTAAGAATGAATTCAAAGTCATTATAGGCCTGTCATTAATCCTGGTACTGTTGATCACCGCCGCTGACGTTCACACCCTGAGGGTGGCCCTGGGGCTGCCCTTCGTGTTGTTTTTCCCGGGATACACCCTCATCGCCGCCCTATTCCCCGGACGGGAGGATCTTGACGGGATAGAGCGGGTGGCTCTTAGCTTCGGCCTCAGCATCGCAGTGGTGCCACTCATTGGGCTGTTGCTGAACTACACACCGTGGGGCATACGGCTGTATCCCATCCTCTTTTCCTTGAACCTTTTCGTGCTGGCCATGTCGGTGCTGGGCTGGTACCGGCGGAAGGGGCTGCCGGAGGAAAAGCGGCTGGTGATAGGAATAAACATTTCCCTTCCCCAATGGACGGAAATGAAAAAAGTGGACAGGGCACTTTCGGTGCTGCTGGCGGCTTCTATACTGTTTGCCGTTGGAACACTGGCTTACGTGATTACAACGCCCAAAATTGGGGAGAGATTCACCGAATTTTACATACTGGGACCCGGGGGAAAGGCCGAAGGATACCCAAGGGATCTTAAAGCGGGACAGGAAGGCAGCGTCATACTGGGGGCGGTCAACCACGAGTACGGCCCGGAAGAATACAGGGTGGAGATTAAGGCCAGAGACTACACCATCGGCGGGCTAAATCCCATAGCCCTGGACCACGAGGGCAAATTTGAAAACCCGGTAAAATTCATGCTTTTAGAGCCCGGCCAAAATATAAAGGTGAAGTTCCTGCTCTACCGTAAGGGAGACTGCGATCCGTACAGGTCTCTCCACCTCTGGGTGAATGTGCTTCCCTGAAAAACTGTAATGCTCTTCCGTCAGAATCCAAAATATGACTTTGAGTCAGGTAGCTATGGCTTTTAGCAGCTGGACACTTCTTCCTCAGCGGGCAACCTGATAAATTACGGGGCGATATTTCGGTGGCGGCACGGGCTGATGCTCAGCAAGGGCTGCCTCTATCCATGCTGCTTTAGCAATTTGAACCTGTTTCAGCGCTTCTTCGGGACTGCCGCCGAATGCGGAACAGCCGTCCAGGTCAGGAATATCGGCTATATACCCGCTGTCTTCTTCACTGTAAAAGATATTAATGTGATAATCCATCATAAATCATCTCCCATTTTCAGATTATACCATTCAATCAGGCGTAAGAATTGACGTATCTGGTATGGTTTAGCCATGCCATCCACCTCTTGCAGGTTGATCAATTCCCGTATTTCCGGATGAAAGAAGATATGATGACTCCCGCTGACACGTGATAAACAAAAACCAAATGCCTGCACTAGAGAAACTATTTCAGTGAACCGAATGTTCTTCGATCCATCCATTGCTTTAGTATTTTTACAAGAATCTCATAGGCTTTTTAAGCCACAGAGAACACAGAGCCGAAAAAGGAAGCCAATTTAATTTAGTTTTCATTTTTCTCTGTGTCCTCTTTCCTTTCTATCTGAGTTCTGAAAATAGCAGTCAGCAATCAGCGGTCAGATCTCAGCTAGTAGTTATTCATGCCGCCAATGACAAGCGGCACCATCAAAGAATGAAAAAAGCTTTATTCTATTTGCCTGGAAGAAACGCTTAGAAATTCTGGATTCTGAATTCTGGGTACTGGATTCCGACAGAATAAGGTCTTCAGTATGAGGTATTTTATATTTTGCTATTGAAATACTCTTTGGCAACCTGCAATT
Organism: Peptococcaceae bacterium BRH_c4a; assembly: GCA_000961585.1. Lineage (GTDB taxonomy): Bacteria > Bacillota > Desulfotomaculia > Desulfotomaculales > Desulfocucumaceae > BRHc4a. Next base: position 117,521 of record LADN01000070.1, read on the forward strand.
GCCTATTTAATATTTCTTTCCATAAATGACCTTTAATTTGACCCGTTCCTTTTGATATCTTGGTCCTTTTTAAAGTGCCGTCAGACATTTGCTTACGATAATAATAGTGATCGGTATCCTTGTATAGCTCCCAACCGTCGTTTTGGCAAAACCTTTTTAGCTCCTTCCAGCTAGGCATCTATTAAACTAACGACCCCGCTAATATCATTCTGTATCAGAACTTTAAGAACATAAGGAAAGTGCGGCTGACGGTTAAGGGAATTGTAATAAAGCTGGAAATCCTTGAAATACTCATTGGCATACTCAACAAGTTCTTCAGCCAGTGCTTTTTTAGCCGATGTCTCGTCCTTTTCATTTACAACCAGGTCGAAATTGTCAAGAGTTGCCGTGACTGAACCATCCCCTTCGGTAACAAATCTGGCCTTAAATGTTCTATCTTTCAGTAATGCCATGGCATGATTTATTGACAGAGACAAAAAGCAGTCCCGATTTCGCTTTACTACCCCGGGTTTTTCATGAACAACCGTATCAATAAATTTGCCCCATTCCCTGCGGACATCAGTAGCATTCAGGATTCCCTGCATAAGCATACACCTCCACCTCCATTATATATAATAATCATAGTGTACGCAATGTACACTGTGATTATTACAAAATCTTAAGCAACAATGGAGTGAAAGGCAATATTGGGAGCGGTCAACCACGAGTACGGCCCGGGAGAATACAGGGTGGAAAGTAAGGCCGACTATACCATCGGCGCTTTAAATCCCATAGCCCTGGACCACGAGGGAAAGTTTGATAAACCGGTAAAATTCTCGCTATTAGAGCCCGGCCAAAATATAAAGGTGGAGTTCCTGCTCTACCGTAAGGGTGACGGCGATCCGTACAGGTCTCTCCACCTACCTATTACCTATTACCTCTGTCAACAAAATCATGGCATGTTATTTTGCCAACGCTTCCAGCCTGGTAACTCTGGTCATCAGGTATCCGGTGTCTGACGCCACAACATCCAGCTTGCTTTCAATCCGCTCAAGCCGGTCATTCCGGACTTCCCTGTCATCAAAGAGGGCCTTTATCTTGTCAATGACTTCGCTTTCCATTCGAGATTCGAGTCTCAGTTGCCCTTTCTCCACGGAAGCAAGGCGGGAATCCATGCTTTCAAACCTGGTCTCCACCTCTTTTTGGAATGACTCCAGGCGGGTCTCAATTCCCGATTGCCCTTTTTCAACGGACTCCAGGCGGGAATCCATGCTTTCAAACCTGGTCTCTACCTCTTTTTGGAATGACTCCAGACGGGTCTCAATTCCCGCCTGCCCTTTTTCAACGAACTCCAAGCGATTATCTACGCTGTCGATTTTGACTGCCAGCGACTGTAGCTGCTGCAGCACCAATTCCTGAAATTTAATGGTATCCATACAAATTTACCTCTAAAATTTGGTTATTATACCAATTAATTATATCAGAAAAACACCTCATACTGAAGACTTTATTCTGTTGAAATCCATAATCCGGAATCTGTAAGTTTATGTTCTATCCCATTCCCCCATCCGTTTAAAAAGGCTACTTCATTCAAGGGCTTCCTGGGGCGAGGCTTGGGCTGATATGAAGGGTAGCCCAGGGGTGTGACAGCCACAACCCTTATATTTTCCGGTATGTTGAAATATTTCCTGATCAGCTCTTCATTTAGCATCCCGGCAACACAGCAGGTTCCCAGACCCTTTTCTATGGCTGCCAGCATCAGATTCTCCATGGCGCAAGCCACATCCACCATGTAATACTCCTTGCCGTCATAACTGCCTGACTGGGTGGGGTCACCACACAGCACTAAACTTACCGGGGCCTGCATAAAGGCGTTTCTTGCAGGGTTTGTCTCATAGGTGCAGTCGGCCAGGAGATTCTTATTCTCACCGGTAAGCACCAGGAAGTACCAGCCCTGTTTATTATGCCAGGAGGGCGCCATTCTTGCGGCCTCCAACACCTGTTGAACCAAATCCCATGGGACAGGATCCTCCTTAAAACGCCTGAAACTCTTTCTTTCCCTGATTGCTTCCAATACATCCATTTAACAATCCCCTTTCGTTAAATTATGAATTTTGGCTTCCGGATTCCGACGGGAGAGTATTACATTTTTTTCACCAATACCCTCTCCAGCATTTTGACTATAATAGATATTCAAGGAAAAAAAACAGGTGTCCTGCAACAAGAGAAAATAACCGCCTTGCCGGCGGTGCCACCTAAGGAAAGGGGACACACCTCTCCAGTGTGATTGCCTCCGGGGGTCGGAGGAATGTCCCCGATGCATAGACGGCGGAATACAGGAGACAGACATAATGGAAGGGCCAGCCACTCAATTAGCGATGCGCGGTTTATACTAAGCAGTTGAAAATGCCTCCAGATTTATTAAGGGAATAAAGCTATTCCTATTTTTTAAGCCTTTGCGAGTTTTGCTAAAAGCAAATACGTAAGGGCTTTTTGCTTATAGCGCATGATATGTGCGTATGAAAAAAAAGGTGTTCGGATTTTTAAGTATTAACAAAACTTCTTAATAAGTTGTCATTTTCACGACAAGTTGAAAGGTTATAGCTTTATAATCTAGAATGTAGGTTGTTATCAATAATTAGGAGGTGTACCTTGTGAAAACTATTAAGATTTACGTTAATGATAATACGGGAGCCAGATGAAGCCGCCTTTGCGAACTGGCCAGGCTGGTCAAAGAAAAACACCCTTCCGTGATTGTTGAGGTAATATCAGGAAAACAACCGTCTGGACCACAGCCCCCCAATATTGAAATAAACAACAAATTATACAACTGGGACATCAGCCTTAAGGAAGTCGAGGATATCTTATTTAAATAAAATCTACCCTATAAATAGTATGGACTTTAGCTAATTGATAAGCCATTTTTTAAATATTTTTGCTGCCATAACATTATCAAAATGTCCAAAAAGATATGCTATTTTTGTGCCTTTTGACAGTCGGAATGACACGATTGTCGAGGGGCCTTTTTTATTTACCGACTAATAAATTCAAGAGACACAAAAGCCCAACCGGTAACCCCGGCGGGGACAAATAACAAACAGAATTAAAGCGGGAATCGGTTAGGAATTTAATGGGTACGGGTGACGTACCTGTTGATCCTGTTCGAGTGATCTTCATCGAGGTGCATGAACCAGCCCCGGCTCTCTAAAAAGCTTAATGCTTTTTTGAAAAGTTTCATGCTTATGGGATTTTCGCTTATTAATGGCCAAAAGACCCGGATTGCGATGATGTACTCCCGTACACCCACGTCATTTTGGCTTATTAGGTGCTTCCTCAGCTTCATCTCCATTATGACAATAAAATTTACCTTGTCCCGGTCATTCATAGTTAAGTCATTTTTATTTAAGAATTGTTCTGCTGTCATATAAAAGTCCCCTCCTTTTTTGGTTGCTTAGGCTCTCAGATGCGGTTAACCTTATCAATTATGTTATAATTTTGGTGTGTAAAAACAAAACGCAATAGTTGCCGCAGAGTAAAATACTCCCGAGAAATTTAAAATGTCATATATAATTAAACCATGAATATATAAATGTTGCAACTTTTAACCTGGGGAAAAGATCTGGATCAGATTTTAAGCAGACTAGGCCCCAAAAATGGTAAATAACATCTCCAGTTTGTATTCTCAGCCAGTAAAGCGGTTTATTATCCATTTTATTTACGGTAGCAGTTCTACCCCCAGGCCGGCCAGTATGCTTCTTTCACTCTTGCGCAGAGATATGTGCGCATATATTTCCTGGCCTCTGAATCTGTCGATGACTGTAACAAGGCCGTTGTTGTACGCCGTAAGCCTGCAGTTGTCAATCTGCTGGATATCACCTGTCACCACAATTTTTGTTCCCCTGCCTGCCCTGGTGATAATGGTCTTAATGTTTTCCTTGGTGAGATTTTGGGCTTCGTCCACTAAAATCCACTGGTTGGGTATAGACCTCCCCCTTATGTACGTCAGCGCCTCAAGCTCTACAAATCCCTCTTCGAGAAATCTTTCCACTTTTTCAACCGGGGTGGATTTATCATCGTATTTACCGGTGGAAAAATTCCTTACCAGGTACTGCAGATTGTCAAACACAGCCCCCATCCAGGCGCTTATTTTTTCGTGCTTTGTTCCGGGAAGCGCCCCTATGTCCCTCCCGTGCGGTATTAACTCTCTGGTTACCACCAGCTTGTCATAACGCCTTAGATTTACCACCTGCTGCAACCCTGCGGCCAGGGCCAGCAAGGTCTTGCCCGTTCCGGCCGGTCCCAGGACACTGACCAGGTGTATATCCGGGTCTAATAGAGCATCCATTAAAAAAACCTGCTCTTCGTTATCCTCGGCAGGCGATATTCCAAAAGCGTGGGTTTCCTTTTTGATGAGGCGAACAATGCCGTCGCCATTGTTTATGCGATACCGGCCATAGTGTTCTCCCCCGGCGGAGTCCCTCAAAATAAGGTACTGATTGGCCGTATATTGTTTTCCGGGGATGAACCATCCTTTTTCATATAAATTCTGCACCTCTTTGTCGGTGATATCCAGCCTGTCCCAGCCTCTGTAGAGCCTGTCGATATCCACCTTCTCCACCACGTAGTTCTCGGCAGGTATCCCCAGTGCGTCTGCCATTATCCTCACACATATATCCTGGGTGACCAGGGATACTTCTTCCGACTTCTGAAGTCCCTTGGTTATGGCCAGCATGCGGGTGTCGGTATGGTTTTTAACCAGAAACTCGGGCAGATCCACATTCACATGGTTGACTTCAACTGTTATGATGTGGCCGGAGGGCAGCCTGACTCCCTTGTGCAGGTCGGGACGAAGCGAGTCAAGAAATCTTATGGCCTGCCTTGCGCAAAATCCAGGTGAGTCCTCCAGTCCCTTGAATTGATCAAGTTCGTTGACAACCGCCAGAGGGATTACAATTTTACACGGGCTTATTGATGAAAGTATTTGATCCACGGGTCTGTCCAGAAGAACGTTGGTATCCAGAACTTTTGTCTTCAACAATATTCCCCCTGCTCTTTACTAATACTTTTTATTATCATGTTTATTAATATCCACTGAGGCATTCAGCGCCTGTTCAGGTTTTATCCCTGCCTTTAGGGCAACCTCCAGGGCCTCTCCAATCTAAAAAATTGGTTCGTCCCTCATGCTCCGGGCGTTTCCGGAAACAAACCCATAATAACCTTCAATAAGCCTGTCAAAAACACTGTCCCAGGATCTGGTCAGGGCATGCCTCCGGGCCTGTTCGGACAGGGCAAGTCTCAGCCCGGTATCTTCTTTTAACAAAGTCACCGCATCCACCATATCGCTGACGCTGCGGGGCCGGCAGGCCAGGCCGTTGTGCCGGTGAACAAGGTTTTCCATTATCCCCCCGGAGTTAGGGGCCACTACGGGCAGCCCGGAAGCCATCGCCTCGATAATCACGTTGCCGTATGTCTCAGTGGTGGAAGGAAACACGAAGATGTCGCCGGATGCGTAGGCGGCGGCCAGTTCCTCGCCGTGCAGGTAGCCGGTGAAGATGACGCCGGGTGGCGCCTCCCGTTTTAACTCCGCCGCCATGGGGCCGTCACCGGTAATCACGAGACGTATGTCCCGGTATTTTTTTCGCAAAGCGCCATAGGCCTCCATCAACACATCCAGATCCTTTTCCTGGGCCAAACGCCCGACGTAAAGCAGGATAGTCTCATTTTCGCCGCAATCAGCCCGGGTCCATAAAGACTCCTTGCGTTTCTCCGGACTGAAGAGCGCAGTATCAACCCCGCTCCCCCATATGCGCAGGTTTCTGATGCCCTTACCCTCCAGGAGAATCCTGGTGGATTCCGACGGGCAGTAGTTTATAGTACACCTGTTGTGAAACCACCGCAGGTATCTCCAAGCCCAGTCCGAAAAAAAGGAAAGACCGTAATAGGAGAGATACTGGGGTAGATTGGTGTGGTAGAAACCCACCGCCGGGATACCAGCCTTGGCTGCATACCTCAGGCCGCAAAGCCCCATGGAAAACTCGGTAACCAGGTATACCAGATCCGGCTTGAACCGGTCAAGCCGCCTGCGCATGTCCAGGTAATCAGGCAGTGCTATTTTGCAATCCCGGTAAAAGGGAAAATTGAAACCCGGCGAAAAATAAAGGTCATAACCTTGCCCACTCTTTAGGCCGGTGTCCGGTGACAACACCATGCAGGGTATGTCCCGGGCACCGAGAGCTTCAGCCAGCATCCCGACGTTGCGGGCCACTCCGTTCACCTGGGGTACGAAGGTATCTGTAAAAATAGCCACCCTCACGGTAACGCCTCCCTCCATATAAAATCTAAATCCGGTAATTAAACAGCAGTAAAAAACCGGCCATAGTAAACTGCACCCGGGGCAGTAAAGCTTTTGTCGCCCTGTGATAGCCCTCGGTTGAATTGTTGTCCACCTCAAAACCTCCCTATTAATTTAATTATCCATCACCAATGTAAACTAAGTACTAAGGGCTTATTAATTAATAAAGAAATTTTAATCGTGAGGGTTAATCTTTGTTAAAATTTGTTTGAACGAGCTTTTTATCTTTTACCCATACCTATATAACGAATTCCTGATTCCCTCAGTTTCCCGGGATCGAGGCAATTTCTGCCGTCCAGAAGTACATAGGGATACAACATCCTTTCCCTTGCGGCTTTCCAGTCCATCTCCGCAAACTCCTGCCAATCGGTGGCCACCACCACTGCATGGCAGCCTGACACGGCCGACATGGCATCAGAATGCAGTTTACAACCGGGCGGCAAAAGTTTTTCTCTGCCCACGCCGAACTTGGGGTCGTATGCAGAAACCCGTGCGCCTTCGTTTATCAACATGCGAATGATATCCAGGGAGGGGGATTCTCTTGTATCGTCGGTGCCGGGCTTAAAAGAAAGCCCCAGCATACCTACCCTTTTATCTACCAGTGACCCCAAATGCAGTGAAAGCTTTCTGATTGCCAGGATACGTTGCTGGAAATTTACTTCAATAACTGATTTCAACAGATTAAATGTATAGCCATTATAGCTGGATATAAAATTCAGTCCCCTGGTGTCTTTTGGGAAGCAGGAACCGCCGTAGCCGAGCCCGGCCTGCAAGTAATGGCTGCCTATACGCTTGTCCAAGCCCACAGCCATGGCCACCGAAGTTATATCAGCCTCCATCAGGTCGCATAAGTTGGCTATTTCATTGATGAAGGATATCTTGGTGGCCAAAAACGCATTTGAGGCATATTTGACCATTTCAGCGCTGGTAATATCCATAACGCATACAGGAGCTTTGATATCTTTGTATAAATCCTTAGCCAGTTCAACGGCCTCGCAGTTATCTCCCCCCAGGACTATCCTGTCCGGGTTATACCAATCCATTACCGCCTGACCCTCCCGTAAGAACTCCGGATTAGAAATATAAGCGGCCCCTGATCCTTTTCCGGACAAAAAAAGCCTTTGTAATTGCGCCCCCAGACCGGGAGGCACAGTGCTCTTCATAATCAGCACCCGGAGCTTTAGTTGTTGTTCCGCTACTGCCGTCATTACATCATATATCTGGGAAAGGTCTACCATGCCGTCTGGACCGGACGGAGTGCCCACCGCCACCATTACCACCGGGGCGCTGGTAGACTTGGATAAGCCCGCAGCGAAACTCAGCCTTCCGCTTTCCAGTCCTTTAACCAAAAGTCTTTCCAACCCATCCTCGTAAAAGGGCACTATCCCCTCCTGAATCTTCTTTCTTTTCTGGTCGTCGCACTCAATACAGGTCACTTCATGCCCCGAATTGACCAGACAGCATGCCGCCACTAATCCCACATAGCCTGCGCCGATCACTGAAATCTTCATACACACTTGATATCTCCCCAACTCTAAAATTTTATAAAACAGCCATGGAGCCTTTTACTGCACGACCCGGGTACCCAGCCAAAGGTAAAATCCCACCCATGTGGACGCTCCGATCAGGGAGCAGCCCATATAGCCAGCCAAGGGCAGCTTTAATATTCCGGCAGCGTAAGACACACTCATGCGGATTCCAGGTGCAAAGTAACAGAACGGCACCAAAACACCAAACCTTTTTACGATATTGGCAGCACGATCCAACCGGCTGGTCGTTAAGCATATTTTCTTTCCCCATCGGGCCAGGCCCCGGCTACCCAAGTAATGGGCGAGCAAATAATTCAGGAGCGTACCGGCCAGAACAGCAAAAATTCCAACCACCAGGGCCGGGAAAAAAAACATATTTCCCCTTCCCACCAGAACCCCGGCAAATATAATGATCCCTTCGTCAGGCACTGGTAAACCCATGGTACCGGTCAGTAACACCAGGAAAAAGATCCAGTACCCGTATTCCTGGATCAAAGAAAGGCAAAGCTCAGGCAACGGTGGCACCTCCCGGTTGGCCCTCAACCCTTGGCGCATCCGGCTCCCAGCGCTCATGGACGTTGAACCAGTAAAACCACTGGTCGGGAACACCGCTGATTACCCGTTCCAGAAAAAGGTTCAGTCTGTTTACCGCCTCATTACGCTGATGGCGCCCAAATTCTTTATACAGCAATACAGGAGGCCCAAAGAAAAGGCGATGGCGGAACCCCCTGATGCGCTGGCCGAAAAACGGTACCACCGGGACCTGATTTTCCAGCGCCAGTGCGGCAGCACCGCCAGGGCTGCGGGACATCCGACCGAAAAACACTGACGGGGGAAAATTGGGGCGCCAGAAATCACCCATCAGCAGCACCACACCGTTTTCCTTCAGGTGGGCCCGCAGTGCCCGCATCAGTTCCAAAGGCGGGGTGGCGTCATAATCCAGTCCCCGGCAGCCCAATTCCTGGAACTTAAGGTAGAGGGGACGCAGTTCGGGACTGCCTGCGGTGACCACGGTCAGGCAGTTGAATTTTTTTGAAAGATACCAGTAGTAATAAAAAAAATTCCCCAGATGTGGCGTATAGAGAATAGCGCCTTTTTTTAGGCTGAGGGCGGCCTTAAGACATGATTCTCCTTCGACCTCAAATTTTTGATCTATGGTCTCTTCCAACGTATCTGACTCAACCAAAATCTCGTACAGGGTAATAAACAAATTAATATAATATTTAAGACAGATCCCGGCCACCCTCCGTCGGCCCTTCTTCCCCAACACATCATACATGTTGTTCAGAATCTGTTTCCTTGACTCCCCGCCCAGCAGGTACAACAGCCGTCCCGCCATGCGGCAGAGTAAAAGCGCCATAAATGAAGGAATGCAGTGCAGGCAACGTCCTGCGAATTTCAGCCGCCGACTGTCTGCTGTAATTTTTGCAATCCACTGATACATGACTTCACCTCCTGAACATATTACCTCAACGGCTCAGGAAATGGCGCCGATACCTTTTTGCTACCCGGTCGGTTCCCAGCACAATAAAAAAGTCCGTGGTGCCGAACACCCCGTCATAAGCCGGGTCCCCGCCGATTTCGGCGCCAAGCCACTGATATCCCTTTACCAGCGGGGGTAAGCTTCGAAAAATATTCTTTTCACTGCCCGAAATATCCACCAGCTGAAGGCCCTTGATGCAGTGCGAAGCCAGAGGGCTGACGCCAAACCTCTGGCTGATTATACCTTTAAGCTTCAGCAGGCTGTATATTTTGTTAATTTCCTTAAGGCTTTCCGCATGAAGGCTGGCGCACCCGATGAGGTACTTGTACGGGCGCTCATTCAGGTAATTGGCAATTCCTTCCCAGAGCATCTTCAACGCATTGCTCCCCCGGTATTCCGGCATGACGCAGCTCCTGCCCAGCTCAAGGGTATTCCACCTGTACGCCGAAATACCAGAAAGGTCAAATTCGGTTTCCGAATAAAAACCGATACCAATGGTTCTCTCACCGGGTAGAAGGCGATAAGTTCCGACAACCCTTTCGGAACTTAAATCCTTGACAATCAGGTGGTCGCAGTAACGGTCGTATTCATCCTGCTCCAACCCGCTTTCATTGTACAGGTGGAAGTTTTCAGCCTCCTCTACGAACACCCGGAAGCGAAGCCGCAGCGCCTGCTCAATCTCATCGCTGCTTTCGGCAAGTTTAACCGCCAGTGAAGGGGCCTGCAGTTTTATAGAGACTGCCGATTGATTCACATTAACCCACACCTTTCGAGATTATTATTTTACTTTTTCAGGAATTTCCAGCAACCGATGTTTAAAGCTTTTTTCAGGGCTGTCGTCTTTTACGCTGCACTTCCGGGCGCTTTCGGAAACAACCCCGTAGTAACCCTCTGCAAGCCTGTCAAAAACACTGTCCCAGGATCTGGTCAGGGCATGGGCCCGGGCCTGTTCGGCCAGGGTCCGTCTCAGACCCGGGTTTTCTTTTAACAAAACCACCGCCTCCGCCATATCGCCGACACTGTGCGGCCGGCAGGCCAGACCGTTGTATCGGTGGACAAGGTTCTCCATTACCCCCCCGGAGTTAGGAGCCACAACGGGCAGTCCGGAAGACATCGCCTCCAGTAGCACATTGCCGTATGTCTCGGTGGTGGAAGGAAAGACAAAAATGTCGCTGGATGCATAGGCGGCAGCCAGTTCCTCGCCGTCCAGGTAGCCGGTGAAGATGACTTCGGATGGCGCCTCCCGCATAAGCTTCGCAGCCATGGGCCCGCCACCGGTAATCACCAGATTTATATCCCGGTATTCTTTTCGCAAAATGCAGTAGGCCCCAATCAAAATGTCCAGTTCTTTTTCCGGGGCAAGACGCCCGACATATAGCAGTAAAGTTCCATTTCGAGCGACTTCCGCCCGAGTCCTGAAGGATAACCTTCGTTTTTCCGGGCTGAAGAACGTGTTGTCAACCCCCCTCCCCCATATATCCAGATTTTTTATGCCCTTGCCCTCCAGGAGCCTCATGGAGGATTCCGACGGACAGTAGTTTATTAGACACCGGTTGTGAAACCACCGCAGGTATTTCCATGCCCAGTGCGAGAGGAAGGAAAAGCCGTAATAGGAGAGATACTGGGGAAGATTGGTGTGATAGGAACCCACTGCCGGGATACCGGCCATAGATGCGTACCTAAGGCCGCAAAGCCCCATGGAAAACTCGGTAACCAGATGAACCAGATCCGGCTTGAACCGGTCAAGCCGCCTGCGCATGTCCGAGTAATTAGGAATTGCTATTTTGCACTCCGGGTAAAAGGGGAAATTAAAACCCGGCGAAAAATAAATACAATAACCATGCCCGCTCTTTAGTCCAGTATCCGGCGAAAGCACTATGCTGGTTATACCCCGGGCCTCGAGGGCTTCGGCCAGCCTGCCGACGGTCCGGGCCACTCCGTTCACCTGGGGTACGAAGGTATCTGTAAAAATAGCCACCCTCACTTTGGCGCATCCCTCCATGCAGAATCTAAATCCGCTTATAAAACAACAATAAAAAACCGGCCGTAGTAAACTGCGCCCGGGGCAGTAAAGCTTTTGTCGCCCTGTGATAGTCCTCGGTTGAATTGTTGTCCACCAGGCAGAGGTGTTCTTTGGCCAGTCTGGCGTTATCGACGATCCAGTCCTCCGGGTGGCCCGATATATCATAAATTCCGCCTCTGTCCATCTTGTAGTCCAGTTTCCTTTTTTCCGCCCAGCTCTCATAATTCACGTGGCCGCCAAACAATCTGCAGGCGGCATGATGGGGAACACAAAGGTCCTGCACAAGGTGTGTGGCCGCCCCCAGGAAAAATATGGACCGGGCGTGCTTTTTACTCTGCCACAGATTCTGGGCTTTGGAAAAAAAATCAGAGCATTTTTCGGCGGCGTTAGGCCAGAACCACATCCCGGACCCTGTGTCGGGGTCGTAGTGGTGGCATGCGCTCTTCAGGCCCCGGTCAATCCACAGCACCCCGGCATCCAGTTGACTGGCGAACATTTTGTAGAAATTGGCTGCCTTTCTGTAACCGTCGTTAAATAGAATTTCCCTTCCCTGCTCATTGATGAAGGCATGGGTGCCACCGAACTCTCTCACTCTCTGAGCCGGTGGAGAAGAAGCGGTGAAGTATTTTACGGTAGCAGATACCGACCGGTTGAACATAAAAAGGGACATTCAACATACCACTCCCAAATCTGTTGTCCTATCTAATTATCGAACATCTATGTAAAGTGGCTACTAAGGATTTATTAATTAATAAAGAAATTTTAAACAGGTCAGGTTAATTTAGAGGTGAGGGCTGAGGACGCTTATTTCCCAACCGGTAAGACCGCCATATATGTTTCCCCAAGGTAATTCGGCATATTTAGGAAGGAAAATGTGGTCATATGACGAACTGAATTTTAAATGTTTCCAAAAAATATGACCAGGGGGCGCCGATATGATATACAAACCCAGGCGCTAATCTGTTTTCTGTATAAATATAAAATTACGGGTTGTGAAGAGGTGCATGGTGTGAGACGAAAAATAGGCTTTATATTTTTTCTATTACTGCAAATGCTTATCTTTGTTTTACCATGCCAGGCCGAGGTAACCTGGCATGATGTTTCCCGCAGCATGAACAGCTCTTTCAGTGGCGGGCAGGGATTCAGCATGAAGAATGCCATAGCCTTATTGGGCATACTTGTCTTCATTCTGGTGGCGGTGATTTTTCACCTATTCTGGCCAAGAGAAGAAAAGGAAAAAAAAGACTCCAACCAGATTTCATGGCGGCCATTAAACCAACAGCAGAAACGCAAATGGTTTAGATTGCCAACCAGTGCGGAATTTGAGTGGATTCCCGCTGAAAATGCTTATATTGTCAAAAAAAGTCAATACAAAAAGGATCGCTTAGTTGACATTAGCGGGGGAGGCCTTTGCTTTACCACCGCTGAGAAATTAAATTCCGGTGATCAAATAATATTGCTTCTGAATACAGGAGGAGGCAAAAACCTGATCTTAAACGGGGAAGTGCTGAGGGTAGAAGAAGAAACTGGCCAGGATAAAGCCATTAATAAAGTGTCCGTCAAATTTGGCAATCTTTTGAGAGGGGAGCGCGATAGAATAGTATCTTTCATAATGAATCGTCAGCGTGACACCATTCAGGATTCCCGGGCTAGAAACTCCTGATGTTATCGAGCATTTCGAGAGAAATGCCCATTCCTACGCCCAATACCGCCACCAGGAGCAGGTAAGCCATACCCATTTTAAACCTGAATGAGGGCTCTATCTGGTAATACTGGAGGGGCTCGGGATTATGCCTGTTCTTAAATATTTTATAACCCTCAAACAGCCCCAGTATCAAAACCAAAAAAATTAAAGGGCTGCCTATTTCAAAAGCCAATATTCCCAGTATAATAGCGCCTGGAACCCAAAGCCAGAGGGATATGGCGGCGGCTATTCTGCCTCCGTCCAGAAAACCCAGAGGAACCAGGTTGAACAGGTTAAGAAAACAGCCCACATAACCCATGGCCAGCCAGTAAGTTTCATTGGAGATTTCATATAAATAAAAGCATGCCAGGGAGGCCAGTCCTCCCAGAAGAGGTCCGCCCATGCCTATTATGGCTTCCTGTCTGGCGCTTTTGGGCATTTCCTTCATGCTTATAAACGCCCCCATGAAGGGGATAAATATGGGTTTTGATACCGGCAGACCTGTTTTTTTGGCTGCCAGCATATGACCATTTTCATGGATCAAAAGCAAAACAACAAGACCCAGCGCAAATTTCCAGCCGTAAAACAGTGAGTATACTATTACGGTAACAAACATTGAAACAAAAGTGGCGCCGAACTTGCTGAATTTCAATAGTATGAGCAGGGGCTTAAAAATTTTGCCGAGGAAAGCAAATATAATCAAAGCCAGGCCAAAAATTTTATAAATGCGTTCTTTAAACCCGGATCCGCTTTCCGAACCACCGTCAGATGGAGTATGGTTATCCATACGGGTACCTCCCACTGTTAAATTAAAGCATATCAGGAGTCAGAGAACGTCCACTCCTTTTATTATATACGGATGAGGCTAAATTTCAGCCCATTTTTTTAAAGGCCATAGCCAGTAGGATAATGTCACATTGGACAAACATCCCGGGCAGGAGGGAGGTATTGTTAATCAGGGCGCAATAAAGCTTTTTATCAATTGTTCTTTCTGTTTCCGCTTAAGCTTCCGTATAAATGCCTCTCTCCGCTGGGCCTCACTGCGGCCCGGCTGGGTCTCCCAATATACTAATTGCACAGGCAGACGGCTACGGGTGTAGCGTGCTCCTTTTCCTTCGTTGTGTACCTTTAACCTGGCCTCCAGGTCGGTGGTCCATCCGGTATAAAAGCTTCCGTCAGCGCATTGCAGCATGTATGTAAATGGCATTTTTCCATTTTCCTGCCTTTTTTTCGAATGATTGATACTATCTGCGGGAAACCCGGTGTTTTCCCACATTTCTATATGCCTTTTCGACATACCTTCTAAAATCCTTGCTTTTAAAGCATAATTACACATAAGAGGTATTTTTTTACCCGCACCGAAATATTACATATATGGAGGGATGCCCATGCTTGTCTTAGACCGTTTCGAGGGTGAATACGCCTTAATAGAGATGAACAAAAGAATATTCCACATCCCTAAATCGTTTATTCCCAAGGGAGCCAGAGAGGGAGACGTTATTCAAATACAAATAACGGTCGATAAAGATGCCACCGCCAAGCTTAAAGAATCCACCGGCAAAAAGGTCACCAAAGTATAACGGCAGTTTATCTGCCGTTATACTTTTTACTAACTGATTCAATTAGGAAGGACCCGGGGTTCTATGATCTCCACTTAATCTATTAATATTATTGCTATAATGAACAGCAGTAGCAGGATAATGACACCCAGTAGTATATTGGTCAGGGTTAAAGGATTTGGGAAAGGAAAGCAACTGTTGGCCAAATCGCTCATGGTAACACCTCCCGCAGGATTTTGTTCCAGTATATGCCATGCGCACCTGGATGGTGACACTTTTAATGTCTGCCCGAAAGAAGTCTGCTTTTTTACTGTTTCCCAAAGAAAATTTTCAAACTATCAATGGTTGGGCTAATAATGGATTGTATTTCATAATAATACTTTCTTAATAGGCACGATCTTCGAAAGGTGATTTTCGCCGGAGGACGTGGTGGGCAAAGTATTAAAGGTAGACAGGAGAGTCTTTTTATGAGTTTTGAAAAAGCCCTGGCTAAAGTTATTGCGGATGCCGATGCAGTGAACGAGGATGATCTGGTGCTTCTTCTGGGGGCTGCGTCCGAAGAAAGGAAGCTTCTTTATGATCAGGCCGACATTCTCAGGGGCATGTGGATGGGGTCCGAGGTCCACCTGAGGGGCGTTATCGAGTTCTCCAGCTGCTGCTCCTTGAACTGCCTTTATTGCGGGCTGCGGGCTGATAATAAAAAGCTGAAACGCTACCGTATGATTCCCGGGGAGATCATTTCAGCCGCCAGGATCGCTGCCGAGATGGGACTGAAAACCATAGTCCTACAAAGCGGCCAGGACCCATATTATACTAAAGAAATGCTTTTTGAAATCATTGCCGCCCTGAAAGAAGGTCTGGACGTGGCTGTCACCCTTTCTCTGGGCGTTCGTTCCCCGAAAGATCTGCGGGCCTTTCGGGAGGCCGGGGCCGACAGGTATCTTTTAAAATTTGAAACCTCGGATCCCGGTCTTTTTGAAAAGTTGCGGCCGGGAACCAATCTGAGGGACAGGTTGGAATGTTTGTGCCTTTTGAAAGAAACCGGGTTCCAGGTGGCTTCCGGAAATATAATAGGTCTTCCGGGGCAGACACTGACCACCCTGGCCCGGGACATACTTTTGCTGCGGGAACTGGATGTGGTTATGGCGGGGGTGGGACCCTTTGTGCCCCATCCTGATACTCCCCTGGGAAGGGATGCCCGGGGTGATCTGGAAAAAACATTAAATGCTCTGGCAGTTACCCGCCTACTGCTGCCGTACTTTCATCTGCCTGCCACCACCGCCCTGGATGCCGTACACCCCCGGGGCCGCAGGCTGGCGCTTCAGTGCGGGGCCAATGTGGTGATGCCCAATGTAACTCCCGGGCACTACCGTGAGCATTACAGTATTTACCCCAATAAGCCGGGCAGGGGCGAGGATCCCCGGACAACCGTGAAGGAAACAAGGGCTATGATATCAGAGATGGGACGCATTGAGGGGAAGGGCTATGGTCATGCCCCTGACCGCAGTTACAGACCACGGCGGAACTTAACCAGACCGGGTGTGGCCGTGGCCAGATATCTAAAAAAAGCTGGTGATTTGAATGAATGTGGGGGGACTGAATGACACTCCCCGGGGCAGCAGGCTCCACATAGCCATCATGGGCCGTCGCAACGCCGGAAAATCAAGTATTATAAACGCCCTTACCAGTCAGGAGGTGGCCATTGTCTCGGATGTTCCGGGCACCACCACTGATCCGGTGTATAAGTCCATGGAAATATTGCCGGTGGGGCCGGTGGTGATTATCGATACCGCCGGCATAGACGATCAAGGGGAACTGGGTGAACTGAGGGTTAAAAAAGCTTCTGGTGTTCTTCAAAAAGCCGATTTAATGATACTGGTGATGGACCCCGGGCAGCAGGAGGGGGATTATGAAGCATATCTGATTGGCAGTGCCCGTGATCTGAGGGTGCCGGTGATAGGGGCGCTGAACAAGATGGATCTGACGCCCTTGCTAAATGCGCCGGATATGGAACAAAGGCTGGGAATTCCGGTGATTCCGGTAAGTGCCGTTACCGGCCTGGGAATGGACCGTCTAAAAAAAGAAATTATTAAATCCGCACCCCGGGAATGGGCCCCCCCCACCATAATGGGAGACCTTATAAATCCTGGTGACACCGTGGTTTTGGTGGTGCCCATAGATCTGGCGGCACCCAGGGGCAGGCTTATTTTACCCCAGGTTCAGGTAATCAGGGATATACTGGACAACGATGCCTGCGCTCTGGTGGTCAAGGAAAATGATCTGAAAAAGGCACTTTCGGATCTTGGCAGCAAGCCCCGGATTGTGGTTACCGATTCCCAGGCATTTTTAAAGGCCGATGCCGATACCCCCGGTGATATAATGCTCACCTCCTTTTCCATTCTTTTTGCCCGCTATAAAGGGAATCTTGAAGCCTTGGTGTCCGGGGCACTGGCCGTGGACGACCTGAAGCCCGGAGACCGGGTGCTGATTGCCGAAGCCTGCACCCACCACCGGGTGGCCGATGACATCGGAACAGTAAAAATTCCCCGCTGGCTTGGACAGAGGGTGGGAGGAGAACTTAATTTTCAGTGGTCCAGCGGAATAGAGCTGCCCTCTGACCTTGAGAGTTACAAGCTGGTCATACACTGCGGAGCCTGCATGATTAACCGCAAGGAAATGCTGCACAGACTGATGCAGGCCGCCGGGGCCGGGGTGTCCATGGTCAATTACGGTGTTTTGATCGCCTATTTGCACGGTATTTTGAGGAGAGCGCTGTCGCCTTTTCCCCCGGTGCTCCGCTTGCTGGAAAACCAAGGGGGATGACCGTTTTCCGGCGTCCATCTTACCTGCTTGAGTAAAGGGAGCATAGGTTTAATGCCATTTCTAATCAAAGGAGGGGACATAACCGGGTTTTGAGTATCATAAAGCCCGGGGGGATTATGGAGAAAAAATACACATCGGAATTTATTAATGACAAAGAAATTTATGATTTGCTGGAAGCGGGCAGGAAGGTATCCCGGCAGGATGCCGCCGGCATTATAGAGCGGGCCGGGCAGGCCGGGGGGCTGACACCGGCAGAGGCGGGGATACTGTTGAATGTGGAAGACACAGACCTTCTGGAACTGATCTATGAAACAGCCAGCCGGATTAAAGAAAATATTTACGGCCGCCGCCTGGTTTTTTTCGCTCCCCTTTATCTGAGTAATCATTGTGTAAATAACTGTACCTATTGCGGCTACCGCCGGGGAAACAGTGAAATGACCCGCCGGCGGCTGACCATGGAGGAGATCGGGGAGGAAGTCAGGATACTGGAATCCCTGGGACATAAACGTCTGGCGGTGGAGTGCGGTGAGCATCCTTCTGAGTGTCAACTGGATTACGTTCTGGAGGCCATTAAAACTATATATTCGGTAAAAGAAAATAATGGCAGCATCAGGCGGGTGAATATCAACATAGCAGCCACCGGGGCGGAAGAATACCGCCGCTTAAAAGAGGCCGGAATCGGCACCTATATACTCTTCCAGGAAACTTATCACCGAGATACCTACCGGGCGGCACACCCCCAGGGCCCCAAGTCGGACTACGACTACCACATAACCGCCATGGATCGGGCTATGGAGGGCGGAATCGACGATGTGGGAATTGGGGTTTTGTACGGTCTTTATGATTACAAATTTGAGGTGCTGGCCACTTTGATGCATGCCCGGCACCTGGAGGCCAAGTTCGGTGTGGGACCCCATACCATTTCGGTTCCCCGTTTGCGACCGGCCTCGGGGGTATCGTTGCAGGACTACCCCCATCTGGTTGCTGACAGAGATTTTAAAAAGCTAATCGCCGTTTTAAGGCTGGCGGTGCCTTATACGGGAATTATTCTGTCTACCCGTGAGGGGCCAGGCTTAAGGGATGAGCTATTATCGGTGGGGGTGTCTCAGATAAGCGCCGGCTCCTGCACCGGAGTAGGCGGCTACAAGGATGAATACCGGGTTGATGCCGGCAGGAGGGTCAGCACTGCACAGTTTTCCGTGGAGGATCACCGGAGCCCGGACGAGGTGGTGCAGAGTGTGTGCGCCTCAGGATACATACCCAGCTTTTGCACCGCCTGCTACCGCAGGGGAAGAACCGGGGACCGCTTCATGGCTCTGGCCAAGTCGGGGGAGATTGGAGACATATGTCAGCCCAACGCCATTCTGACCTTCAAGGAATATTTACTGGATTATGCCTCCCCCTCCACCCTGGACTCCTCGGAAAAAACCATAAGGGAACACCTTTCTATGATTAGGAACAATACAGTCAGGACGGAAACAGAGGCCCGGCTGGACAGAATCAGCAGAGGTGAAAGGGATCTATATTTTTAAAGCTGGTGATCAGCTGGCAAACAGGCCCATAAATATAAAACAAAGACCCGCACAGGTTCATAGTTTTAAAGAACCGGTCCGTGCGGGTTTTTTCTTTTAAACCAGGGTTCGGCGCCCTATTTTTTTTGCCATCAGTGGATGTTGTTCTTAACTTTGTAACATTTCCACAACAAAAAGGCAATAGCTTTACCTTAGAATAAATTAACAAATGGTTTTTAGCCTATCGTTTTCCTGAATATATGGAAATGGGGGGTGCCTCTTTTGAATGTCAGAGTTTTTCGCCGGGTAAGCCAGTTTTCCTTTTTGCTGTTCATGACCTATGGGGCCGTTATTCATCAGATTAAGGGAGGGGGGCCGCAGGGGACGGCGCCTGTGGACACCCTTTGCCCCTTCGGGGGAATGGAAACCCTTTATAAGTTATTGGCCTATGGTGATTTTTTAAAGCGCACCAACACCTCAAATCTGTTCCTTCTGGCCGGTGTAGTGGTCATGGCGCTGGTGGTGCGAAAATCTTTTTGCAGTTGGATATGCCCCCTGGGAACCATGCAGGAGTGGCTGGGCAGCATTGGCAAGAAAATTTTCGGAAGAAGCTTTAGCCTTCCCGCTGTTATTGACCGGCCCCTTTCTTACTTTAAATACCTGGTGCTGCTATTGGTGCTGGCCCTGACATGGTATACGGGGGATCTGGTATTCCGCGCTTATGACCCCTGGGTTGCTTACGCCCACCTGTACAATGGGGTTGCCAGCGTGTTTTCCGAGTATCCCTTTGCGCTCTCACTTTTTGGGCTGACAATGCTGCTGGCTGTATTTACCGACCGGCCCTGGTGCCGTTATGCCTGCCCTTTGGGGGCGCTTTTGGAAATACTGGCCCGCTTTGGCATAGTCCGGCTGAGACGGGATCAAAACACCTGCCTGAACTGTAATCTCTGCCGAAGGGTCTGTGCCAGTAATATGCAGGATGATGCCACCGGTTGCAACAGTTGCACCGAGTGCGCCACGGCCTGTCCGGTACCGGGCGCCTTACAGTTTAGCGCAGGGAAAAAGGTAATCTCCCCTCTGCTGGTGGGTGTACTTACTCTTAGTATCTTTTTCCTGTCCTACGGTATCGCTAAATGGTCTGGAAAATGGAACTCCAGAGGCAGCGGCACCACCGGCAAAAAGATTTCTCTGGTGCTGCCGTATAGCGATTCTGACAAAAGCCGAATAATAAGGAATTTTGTTAATACATCCTTCTGAAGATGCAATGCCGCCCCCGCAGGGTACATCCGGGGGCGGCAGTTAACATCATTTATTGCAGGCGGGACGCCTAATGCTTGCGCATACGGAGGGACTTGGGTGTTACCTCCACCAGTTCGTCATCGTTGATAAACTCCAGACATTGTTCCAGCGCCATCTGCCGGGGCGGTGTCAGCTTGGCTGCCATATCCGAGGTGGAGCTGCGAATATTGGTAAGATGCTTCTTTTTGCAAACATTGACCGCCAAATCACCGGGGCGGGAGTGTTCCCCCACCACCATTCCCCGGTAAACAGGCACTCCCGGCCCCACAAACAGATCTCCCCGCTCCTGGGCGTTTTCCAGCCCGTAGGTGGTGGTTTCCCCGGCTTCAAAAGCCACCAGCGAACCCCTCAGCCGGGTCTGTATGTCTCCCCGGTACGGGGCGTAGTGGTGGAAGGAGTGGTGCATGGTGCCCAGTCCCTTAGTATCCGTGAGGAACTCCGACCGAAAGCCGAAAAGCCCTCTGGTGGGGACGTGAAACTCCAGGCGCATCCGGCCGTCACCCTTGTGAGACATGTTGATAAGCTCGCTCTTGCGGGGGCCCAAACGCTCCATCACAATTCCCACGTAGGCCTCGGGAATTTCAATCATCAGTTCTTCTATGGGCTCACATTTCTCACCGTTAATTTCCCGCTCGATTACCTGGGGCCGGGATACTTCAAATTCGTAACCCTCCCTGCGCATTGTCTCGATAAGAATGGAAAGGTGCAATTCCCCGCGTCCCGAAACCAAAAAGGCATCGGGTGAGTCCATGGGTTTTATGCGGAGGCTTACATCGGACTCCAGTTCCCGCATAAGCCTTTCACCCAACTTGCGGGAAGTGACATAGCCGCCTTCCTGGCCGCAAAAAGGGCTTTTATTTACATGAAAGCCCACGGCCACGGTGGGCTCGTCGATGCGGACAAAGCTCAGTGGAATGGGGTTTTCAGGGTCGGTGATGGTGTTTCCTATGGTAACGTCTTCCAATCCGGCCACCACCACTATATCACCGAAAGCCGCCTCTTCAATGGGTATTTTTTTAAGCCCGTGGAAGGTATACAACGCTGCCAGCCGCTGGCGCCGGGATACCCCTCCGGACCCCATCACCACCACTTCCTGCTTGGCCTGGATGCGGCCGTTATGGATTCTTCCCACGGCTTGCCGGCCCATATAGCTGTCATAGTCAATCATAGAGACTCCCATTTGCAGGGAAGCTTCCGTATCACCTACGGGAGCCGGTATCTTTTCAATTATTGTCTCGAAGAGGGGCTTAAGGTCGGTGCCGGGAGTGTTTAAATCCAGAGACGCCGTTCCGGTCCGGGCATTGGTGTATACCACCGGGAAATCCAGTTGCTCATTGTTGGCGTCAAGCTCTATAAAAAGATCCAGTACCTCGTCCAGGGCCTGCTCCGGCCTGGCGTTAATCCGGTCAATCTTGTTGATCACCACAATGGGGGCAAGCCCGGCTTCCAGGGCCTTGCCCAGTACAAAGCGTGTCTGGGGCATGGGCCCCTCAAAGGCGTCCACCAGGAGCAGCACCCCGTCCACCATCTGAACGATGCGCTCCACCTCTCCCCCGAAATCAGCATGTCCCGGGGTGTCCACTATATTAAACTTATAGTCCCTGTAAAAAACACCAGTATTCTTAGCCATTATGGTGATGCCCCGTTCCTTCTCCAGGTCGTTGCGGTCCATCACCCGATCTTCCAATGCCTGCTTTTCATGAAATATCCCGCTTTGTCTCAGCATCCCATCCACCAGAGTTGTCTTGCCGTGGTCAACGTGGGCGATAATCCCCAGGTTGCGTATCATATTATTACTTGCCATGTTAAATCCTTTCCGAGGAATCTTTAAATTGTTAAGGTAAACTGGCGGCAGCCATTAACGGCCAGGGTTTAAGCCATATATAAAATTAATATTACACTATTACCTATGGGATCCCTCATAAACACATTCTGTTCCATTATAACTCTCCGCCCCGAAGTTTTCGAGTAAAATAAATAAAAATAAAGCCTTTTTCCTTAAGATTGTTAATACCCAGTTCCAGCAAAAGGGAGGGTCTGAAAAGGCCATAAAGGTAAAACATAAATGCTCCCGTTTTTTCTTAGGATAGACAAAAAAACTACGGGTTATTCTAAACTTTGGATGAAGATTAAAGGGCGGGCTGTTTAGCGAGGAATAGGAACTTAAAAGAGGGCAGACCGTGAGCTTCAGTACAGAGTGGATTATTATGGCCTCATCAGCGGCGGGGACGCTTCTACTTCTTGTTTTTGCCGTGGACTGGCGGTATTTCCGGGACTGGGTGGTGGTTTTTCCCCATCCATTATTTACAACCAGATTACCAGGAAGAGCGGTCCTGGACCCATATTTTATTACGCCTTGCTTTTCGGCGGGGTGATTGCCGCCCTGGAATACCCCCTGGAGGTTCACACGGCACTGATACACTACGAAAAATGGAGCTGGTTTACTTCCTTTTTTGCGCTGTCCTGTACATTTCTTAACGGTTAACCTTATTTGCACCCGTGTATACGGTAAACAATAAAGCCTTGCCAAAGCAAGGCTTTTATACATTTCAATAAATCTTATAAAGACCCAGGGCTATCAGTATACACCCGGGGAGGGTGACTATCTGTCGGCAGAGGGCTGTGGCTCCGGCCCGGCGTCCGATATACATTCCAGCGCAGGTGGTAATAATGTGGCCTAGGCCCACCACAAGGGCCGTTGAAACTATTGAAAATCCCAGCATGGATACGGCGAACCCCGCTCCCAAGGCGTCCACCGCCAAGGCTGCCCCCAGCAGTACGGCCTCGCCGGAGGAAATTTCCCCGGACCGGTCCAGGTCGGCCTGGTGGGGTTCCCGGAGTACATTTATGACAAGACCCATGTTTTTTATTCTGATTTGCAGTATTGTTTTAGGGTGATCCTCTTCCTGGTTATCACCCTTTCCCCGTGTTTCCGAGACCGAGTGGTACAGTATCCAGAGCCCGATGAGAAACAGTATTATTCCACCTAAGCGGTGGGCGGCCCCCGGTGACAGAAAATCCGCCACCAATCCGCCAGCCGCCATTGACAGCGCCACTGCTCCGGCTGACATGCCGCTAATTATCAGTAAAGAGGTAAGGGGGAGCTTTATGCCCCGAACACCGTAGGCCGTTCCAACGGCTATGGAGTCCAGGTTCAAGGCTATGGCAAAAAGAATCAGAGTAATGAGTTCCATGCTTTTTCCTCCATAAAAAATTTCATAATTAATCTATGGAGGTGCAATTTAAAAGTTTCATATACCGGATACTTATAATTAAGGAAAAGGATCTTATTTATTCCATGGACATATATAAAAACTTAATTCTCCATCACCGAAATGGCGGTATCCAGACTGTAGTCTTTTCCTGCCAATACATCCAGCATCATTAGATCGGACCTGTTATCACCATTCAAGTCCGCCACCAAGGGTACGCCTTTCTGACTTGCACCCCATGGGCCGAAATCGCCTCTGAATATAAAGCTCTTACCGTCCGAGGCGGCTGACTGCCAGTGCCCTGTTGTACTGTACAATATGATGTCCATTAATCCATCACCGTTAATGTCTGCGGAGAAGGGTTTCCATTTGTCCCCGGATCCCCATGCTTTCATCCATGGCCCGCTGCCGGCATTGAAGGTTCCCCTGGTTCCCGCCAAAAGCATGTTCCACTGGCCGCTGCCGGCATCAAACACGGCTATATCGGTTTTTTGGTCTCCGTTAAAATCCCCCGCCAGCAGTTGGATATTATCACCTTTCAGCAAATCGAAGCCTTGCCAGGTCATCTTTTTGAAATCCCTGCCGGTGTTTGAAGATATCCCTATCCTCTGACCTTCCCGGTCATAAACGGCCATGTCCGTCAGACCGTCCCCGTTGAAGTCTCCCGCCAGCACGTTTACCGGCCTTATTCCTTCCAGGGTAAGGTACGCTTTTTCCCGGGGAATAAATTTTCCATCCGCATTTTCCAATAGTTTAAAGGTTCCGTTTCCGGGGCTGTATATCATCAAATCATCTTTGCCATTACCGTTAAAGTCACCCACCAGTGGAATTCCGTCCTTTTCCGGCATCCAGCCGGTCAGCCAGACACCCCTGTCGGCAAAGCCTTTTGGCCTTCTGGGGGAGTAGTGGGGGGCAGCGTACCGATACATGCGCCACTGGCTGCTATTCCTGTTACAGACCAGAATTTCTTTCCCTCCGCCCCCCTCAAACTGTCCTGTCATAATCCAATCTCCTTCGGTGAAGGGGAGCGGATCCAGACGCTGGGCAGGGACAAATTTCACCAGTGAGTGTATAGAGACAAAGGTGTAACCTTTATCTTTATAGGCTTTTATCAGAACGTGCAGAGGGGAGTTCTGGTCATACACATAATATGCTTCCCCTTTGGCGTTGTACTCCTTGTACAAATATTTGAACTCCCTGAAGGGGTGGTAAAAAAATGACGCCAGGCTTCCCCTCATAGTATCAAGACTTTTTATCATTTTTTCTACGTCGTTTTCTTTGTCTATATTTCCCAGGGGGGCCGGCACTGTGATAAATCCCCGGAAACCGTCGCCGGCATGGTCAATGACTTTATAGTTGTTTACCATTTCACCCCGGTGATTGTTTTCATAGAGCAGTCCGGACTGCTCCTCAAAGGCGGGATGCTGTTTTACTGAGGCGGTGTAATGGGGGGTTTCCCAGTAGGCCGGAATAATTCCGGTCTTTTGGAAAAGGTCAAAGGCCTTGTCAGCCCGTTCCCTGGCAAACTGGTATGTATCCGGAACCGAGAGATTATCCGCCCGGTTGTAAAACTCAAAGCCAAAGGCGCTGTTGGAGTTTCCGCTCTGGTGGGTGTAGCCGTGAACGCCCACCAGGCCGCCCAGCTTTTCTATTTCCTTGATGGTTTTGACAAAACTTCTGGTATAGGGAGTGTCGTCAGCCATGCTGACATCGTAATTCCTTGATGGAACCACTATACGGGGGATCAGCGATATATGAAAGGGTATTCCTTCCGCATGGAGGTACTCGGCTATGGCATATAATTTATGCAGATTTTCTTCGCTTTGATAGGGCCCCCCGGGGCCCACATCCTCCAGGCGTATCAATGCCGGTTTAATTGCCTTGCGGGGGACGGGATCAGCCGCTGCGTTTCCGGTATTGACCTTTTCCTGGGTGCAACCGCCAACAAATAATAGTACAAATGTTACAACGGTCAGTAAAGCGTATTTGAACAGAATTTACCACTCCTATTGCCCCAGTATAGTTTATCACAATATTTATTATCCGGGGTTTGGTAAAATTCCTTCTTCCTTCGTTGCTGCAAAAGCATGCCCGGGTCAAATTTTCCCAGGGTCGCCCTGTGGCCGGTGGAGGGGTTTGAATCCGATCTACTTATCCTCCGGCTGAACTGGCTCTAAGCTCGGTCGTTAAGAGACAGTAGCAGCCTCCGGTGAATTCCGCCCAGAACCAAATCACTCCCCCTCACTGCATATCGCTGTGGGGTCGCTTTTAAAGCAGGCTGTCACTATTCTGACTCCTGACGCCTGGCTTCTGGATTCCGCCGTCTGCAAGACGGCAACGCCCGTCAGGGCGTTTTTTTATTACACCGGAGGTTTCGAGGAGGGTGCTGCCAGCGTAATCACATCATTTATAAAAATAAGCAGCCCTATCAGTAAGCGCCCGGCCTCCATGCGGGGGTCATCATTATAGGTGCCCCTGTATGTCTGATCCAGTATTTTATATGACCGGGAGTTTATGTCCTCAAGCTGTGACAATAGCACGCTGCCGGACGGAGTGTTTGAAATGTATGCCTGGAGCCGGTCAATATAACCAGACTTGGATTGGCCTCCAATTTTTTCGGAGTGGTCTTCAGGGGGGGACAGTTGGTTGGCCATGGTCTCAAGCATTTTACGGCACGCTTGAGCGGCCTTGGTTAATTCTTCAGGGCTTTCTATGTCTTCAAACTCTGTTATGGTTTGATACATACTCCGGTAAAGGCTGGGGGCCAGATCGGTCAGCCTTAGCATCATCTGGTCAGCCAGCAGATTGAGGTGATCGTACAGCTTACTGGAAAGGTTGGCCACCCTGGAAGCGTGTTCATAGGAGCTGTAGCTGTCCAAAATGGTGTGGTGAACCTCCAGTTCCTCAAATGTCACGCTGCTGAAGGGCAGAGCCGCCCTAAAATCTTCCGCCAGCCCCTCATCCTTTTCATCACCGTGCCCTGTTGAATAGAAAAGACGCAGGTTGGACCCCACAAGCCTGTAGGAAGGCAGCAATGAAGCGCCATATAAAACCCAGTGGACCGGGTTGGCCTCATGTACCTGCTGCCCCCCCAGATATGTGTCGTCATTTAAAAGCACTTCATGCAGAGTGTCCCTTAGCCTGGCGCTGATCCCTTCAAAGGCCAATGTGAATATTTTTCTGTTGAACAAAAAATCAATGAAATCCGGTCGCATTGACTGCCAAACAGGCCGTGGGGGAGTGAAAAATCCCCGTAGTAATTCTTCGCGGTTTTTCTTGTCCCTCAGATAATCCAATACACAGATATTTCCGGCAAAAACCTTGAGGTGCAGGCTGGAGGTATCCTTGCAAAGAAGTGCGAGAAATATTTCTTTTATCACCGGCAGCCCGTAATACCGGTCAAACCTTTCATGATCGGCATCAAAATGAAAAGCAATTTTCACAACAATCCTCCCTCGTAAAAAACCTGTGCAATAATTATTTTCCTGACTTTATTAAATCAGTTATCAGTTATATATGTCAATAAATACCGGCCCTTGTGTTCGGCAATTTAAGGCCTGTGCAGTTACAGGTGGCCCGGTATAAATACAAGTGTAATGAATTGCGGACACTATGGAATCATCGTAAAAAAACACTAAAATGCTGAGATCCCTGATCTTCCCGGGTTTAATCCTCAAATCGTTGCTGGCATGCTTATTGTAGCAATAGAAAAGCATGAAATATTGGATAATTTCTGGTGGAGGGGATTTATCAAAAACAGTGTCAGCATTTTAGATTAATAATATAAGAGATATTTAAGGAGGGATACATCTCACATGGAAGACGCCACAGCAAAAAATCTGAACGATGTGCTCAAAGAAAAGGAAGATGAGATTAAGCAGGGAGGCCATCCCAAGTATCACCAGAGCAACGCCAAAAAGGGGAAAATGTTTGCCAGGGAAAGAATAAACCTTCTTTTGGATCCTGATTCCTTTGCGGAGGACGGCTTATACGCCAATAATATGGCCGGCGACCTGCCTGCTGACGGTGTTGTAACCGGAATAGGCAAGATGCACGGGAGAACGGTCTGCGTAATGGCCAATGACTCCACCATAAAAGCCGGATCCTGGGGATGGCGGACGGTGGAAAAGATAATCCGCATTCAGGAAACCGCCATTGATATGATGGTGCCCATGATTTATCTGGTTGACTCGGCAGGAGCCCGCATCACAGACCAGATTGAAATGTTCCCCGGCAGGCGGGGGGCGGGAAGAATTTTTATGAACGAGGTTAAAATGTCCGGGATGGTGCCGCAGATATGCCTCCTGTTTGGGCCTTCAGCAGCTGGCGGAGCTTACATCCCGGCATTCTGCGACGTGGTCTTTATGGTGGAGGGTAATGCCAGTATGTATCTGGGATCCCCCCGCATGGCCGAGATGGTTATATTTGAAAAGGTAACCCTGGAGGAAATGGGCGGGGCCCGTATGCACTGCTCGGTAAGCGGCTGCGGCGACCTGCTGGCCGCCACTGAGGAAGAGGCCATCAGCGCCTGCCGCAAGTATTTCACCTACCTGCCCCCAAATTATACAGGTAAGACACCGGTTATAGAGATGGTCCCCCCCACACCGGGCAAAAACATAGATGATATCGTGCCGTTAAATGAGAACCTGCCCTTTGACATGTTTGGTGTAATTTACCGCCTGATCGATGAGGGAAGCTGGTTTGAGATCAAAAAGCTGTTCGCCCCGGAACTGATAACCGGACTGGCCCGAATTGGCGGCAGAACGGTGGGAATACTGGCCAACCAGCCTTTTGTAAAGGGTGGCGTGCTTTTTGTTGACTCAGCTGATAAGGCTGCCAGGTTCATGACCCTTTGCAATGCCTTCAATATACCGCTTCTTTTCCTTATGGACGTTCCCGGATTTATGATCGGCAAGGGTGTGGAGCGCCAGGGAATCATACGTCACGGGGCCAAGATGCTTTCGGCCATGTGCCAGGCCACAGTTCCCAAAATTTCCGTGGTAATCAGAAAGGCATACGGTGCCGGTCTTTACGCCATGTGCGGCCCGGCCTTCGAGCCAGACTGCTGCATGGCCCTTCCCAACGCCCAAATAGCCGTCATGGGGCCCGAGGCTGCAGTGAACGCCGTGTATGAAAACAAGATAACAGCCCTGCCCCCGGACCAAAGGCCGGATTTCGTGGAACAGAAAAGGCTGGAGTACAAGGAGGACATTGACATTTACCGCCTGGCCTCGGAGTTGGTGGTGGACCACATCGTCAGCGGAAACGACCTGCGGGAGGAATTAATAAAGCGCTTCGAGCTTTATTCGTCAAAGGATCAGCCCTTTACCAGCCGCAAAAACCCGGTATATCCGGTCTGATAAGCCGTAAAAGAGCTGTCGGAATCCAAGGAGGTATAGTTATGGGTTATGAAACCTTAAAGCTGACCCGGGAGGGTCATATAGCTGTGGTTGCCTTCAACCGCCCCGACGCCATGAACGCCCTTTCCACCCAGACAGCCAAAGACCTTCTGGCGACGCTGGAGGAGTTGGAACTGGATCAGGATGTGTTTGCCGCAGTTTTGACCGCAGAGGGAGATAAAGCCTTCTGTGCTGGGGCAGACCTAAAGGAAAGAAAAACCATGAGCCGTGAGGATATGAAAAAGCAAAGGGCTTTGTTCGTCAAGGCCTTCACTGCCGTAGCTGAATTCCCCAAACCTCTGGTGGCGGCGGTTAACGGCTTTGCCCTGGGCGGCGGCTGCGAATTTTCACTGTGCTGTGACTTTATAATAGCCTCGGAGAAAGCCAGCTTCGGGCTTCCCGAAGTGGGCCTGGCAATTATACCCGGAGGGGGAGGCACCCAGTTGATGCCCAGGGTAATCGGGCGGAATAAGGCCAAGGAGCTGATATTTACCGGCCGGCGCCTGTCAGCCCGGGAGGCGTACGAAATAGGACTGGTAAACCACGTGGCGCCGCCGGGAAAACTGATGGAAAAGACCATGGAAATAATGCGGGAAATAACCAAAAACGGGCCCATTGCCCTGCAGCAGGCAAAGCGGTCCATAAACCTGGGCGCGGATCTGGATCTGCATACCGCCCTGGCACTGGAGGCCGAGTGCTACAATGTCTGCCTTACCTCCGAGGACCGGGACGAGGGGCTGAAGGCCTTCAACGAAAAACGAAAGCCGGTGTACAAAGGGCGGTAAGCTGTAAGCAGTATGCATTAATTATTAGGTGTTAGGTAGTAGGTATTAGGTGATAGGTGATGCGCAGTAGGTTGCTTAAAGCTTAAAGCTTATAGCATACAGCTTATAGCTTGCAGCCAATAACCAATAATAAGGAGGAGATACGTGATGTTTGCAATGAAATATCCTAAAAAGGTTGTTCTGGGTGAAATAACTGTCCGTGATGGTTTTCAGCATGAAGATAAGACCATTCCCACCCAGGCCAAGCTATGGCTGCTGGAGGAAATGATACTGGCGGGGTTTAAACGGCTGGAGGTGACAAACTTGGGAAATCCCAAGGGGATGCCTCAGTTTGCTGATTCGGATGAGCTTTTAAAGCTCATCCGCACCAGCAAGCGGGTGAAGGATAAGCTGGCCAACGTTGAGCTCTCCGCCGTCACCATCAGGGAGAAGGCGGTGGACCGGGCCATCGAACTTAAAAAGCAGGGACTGGGGCCCGACCGCATTTTGCAGATGGTTTCCACCTCACCCTCCCATATGTATAAAAACTCAGGCCTGGACCATAAGGGCTACTGGAAAATGACCGAGGAATGCATTAAAAAAGCCCATGATGCCGGCATGAAGGTAAACGGCACGGTGAGCACCATATGGGGCTGTCCCATTGAAGGTCCCACCGAGCTGAAAAAGGCAGTGGAATTTACCAAGCGGTACCTGGAGCTGGGGGCCGACGACATAGAGCATGCCGATCACGACGGGTCGGCGCCCCCGAACAAGGTATATGAATATTTCTCCATGATTCTGGATGCCATTCCCAATCCGGAACTCCATATTGCCCATTTCCATGTAACTAGGGGCTGGGGCCCGGCCAATGTGCTGGCTGCCTTGCAGGCCGGGATAATACACCATGAGGGCACCATGGGTGGAACAGGGGGGCAGCCCGCCAATTTCATTGATGGATATCCGGTGTCAGGCACCGGAGCGTATTATTACCAGGATCCCAACATAGTGGGGCTGGTTTCCACAGAGGACATTGTGGTTATGATGGATGAGATGGGTATTGATACAGGATTGGATGTAGACCGGGTCCTGGAGATTGGAAGAATGGTGGAAAAGATACTGGGACGACGCCTTAGAAGCGAATGTATCAGAACCGGGCGAATTCCCAAAGAGGCTACGGGCTTTTAATAAAAATGTTCTAGAAAGAAGGGCATTAAAAAATGAATTTTGAACTTACCAGTGATCAGAAGCTGATAAGGGATAATGTGTACGATTTTGCCCAGAATGAGATTGCTCCGGGAGCGGCGGAAAGGGATAGAACCGGTGAGTTTCCCCTGGATATAATCAAAAAGATGGGAGATCTGGGCCTCATGGGCCTGCCGGTGGATGAGAAGTACGGTGGTGCGGGGTCTGATTATATAAGCTACCTGCTGGCCACCGAAGAAATAGCCAGGGCCTGCGGCTCAATGGGGCTGACCTACGACGCCCATATCGCCCTGGGAATTGCGCCCATTTATTACTTTGGTACAGAAGAGCAGAAAAATAAGTACCTGCCGGTTATGTGCAGCGGTGAAGTCCTGGGCTCCATGGGACTTACCGAGCCCGAGGCCGGTTCTGACTCGGGAAATACCAAGACCACTGCGGTTCTGGACGGTGACAGCTGGGTGATTAACGGATCCAAATGCTTTATCACCAACGCCAGCTATTCAAAGTGGGTTACAATTTCCGCAATTACCGAAAAGGGCATTGGAACAAAGGGTATAAGCACATTTGTAGTGCCTACCGACGCACCGGGCTTTGAAATAAGGACCGGCTATGAGAAAATGGGACTGCACTCGTCCAATACCACCGAACTGATTTTTGAGAATGTAAGGATTCCCCGGGAGAACCTTCTGGGGCTTATAAACCAGGGCTTTAAGCAACTGATGAAGGTGCTGGACGGAGGGCGTCTGGCCGTGGCAGCCCTGACAACAGGTATCGCCCAGGCCTGCCTGGACGCATCGGTAAAATACTCCAAGGAAAGGGTTCAGTTCGGAGAATCCCTATCCAGGTTCCAGGCCATCCAGTTTAAGCTGGCCGATATGAAAATGAATATAGAAATAGGCCGTAACATGTATTTAAAGGGTGGCTGGCTCAAAGATAACAACAAGCCCTATACCCAGGAGGCCGCCATTGCAAAGCTATTCTGCTCGGAGATGGCCACCAGGGCAGCCCTGGAGGCTATCCAGATCCACGGTGGATACGGATATATAAAAGAATTCCCGGTGGAGAGATATCTTAGAGACACCAAACTGCTTGAAATCGGTGAGGGAACTTCCGAGATCCAGCGTATCATCATCGCCCGGGGCTTGGGCTTATAGACATTAAATACCACCTTACTGGTGGATACAATGGTATTCTTTGGGTTAGTAAGCTTGAGGAATGATAATGTGGCGTTAAAGTGAAAAAATTAAATACTAATTAATATCGCTAAAGCCCTGAAGCAATTCGGGGCTTTGCTCATTACGAAGACCGCCGCCGGTACGGCTCTTTTTATGCTGAAGCAGTAACATAAGTGATTTGGCAAGCGTAATATAAATTGTCGGTGTAGCGGGGGTATTTATATTCGTAACCTGTTCCGCCTGTTTTAACCTTGTTTGTAACAAGGTATATTTTTAGTCGCTGATGTTAGCGACGCCTAACTTACTTAGTTTTGTCTAACTTACCGGGGAGGGAGTACAACTGGACAAGAGATTTTTAAAACTGGCGGACTGGAGATTGTTTTTATCAACCTTCGGGTTAATATTTCTGTCTGAAATGGGGGATAAGACCCAAATAACCACCGTCCTGCTGGCAGGGGCAAAGCCCATGTACGTTTTGTGGGTGGCCCTGGGGTCAGCCATGGCTCTTATCTGCACATCTTTTTTGGAAGTGATCATCGGGTATCATCTGATTGCCCGCTATGCAAAGCCCTCCACAATAAAACTTTTATCCGGGGTGGCCTTTCTTGTGGTGGGGCTGCTGTTGATAACGGGTGTCATAGGCAGTATTGATATTAATGACGAAAGGGGATAAACATGAGTGCAAAACTGATAACATGGCTTTCAACCTTCGTGCTGATTATTCTTTGTGAGTTGGGTGATAAGACGCAGTTGGCGGTTTTACTTTTGACCAGCAACAACCCATCCAGACGGTGGCTGGTTTTTGCTTCCGGCGCACTGGCCCTCACCCTTTGCGTAGTGGTGGAGGTGACGGTGGGTACACTTCTGGCCCGATATTTAGGCCCAGCCATTATTAACAGGGCCACCGGTGTGGTGTTTTTAGCGGTGGGCGTGTTCATCCTTATTCAGCATTTCAGGGTTTTGGAAAGGGAAAGAATTAAAGAGGCTGCCCAGGCCCGGGATATTTCAATTTTATAGTATGGTTGTGGGTTTATTTAAAAGGTGTGTTGTCAACATAAAAGCGGGGTTGCTTCAATTTCGGGGCAGCTCCTTTGGCATTTATAACAATCTTATTTCTATTTTTTATTGTTATTCCTTCTTATCTTGCGCTGCTGCTTTTCCCAGAACTCCAGATAATCAATGAAGTGGGAAAGCCTATCCTTTCCTTCGGCTGTCAGACCGGCAACCCTCACAAGTATATCTTCGGCGGTTCCGGCAGAATAGGAGGGTTTGTTTTCAGCCAGAAGATAGCCCGCTTCTTTCAAAAGGTCCTCATAGGGAATACACAGGGGACCGGCCAGCTTTCTGAGTATTTCAGGAGACGGCACCCCGGAGGTTCCCCTGCATATTTTGGAAATATAAGTGTGGTTTACTCCGGAGAGACTTCCGAGCTTTCTGCAGGAGTAGCCTCTCATTTTTATGATGTTTTTCAGGTAAGCTGAGAAGTCCATATGAATGCCCCCTTGATGGAGATTATACCCCTGGTGGTGACAATTGGCAACAGTTATTAACAATTTTGTTAATCATGCCAATATATTGTAGACAAAAGGAAACGGCGGTGTTACTATTATGTATAATAATTTATCCGCAAGGGTGGTGTCGGGGTGCCCAGGTATACCATGGATATTGAAAAGGTGTCCAGAATCATTGCCGGGGAATATCCCAGTCTTCGGGCGGCCGCCATGGCTATTGGCATCAGCCCCTCTTACCTTTCCAAGGTACTGACCGGAAAGCGGGAGCCGGGCAGAAAATTTATAGATGGAATATTGGTGACCTTTAAAGAAGTAAAATTCGAAGAGATTTTCATCAAGGTGAAAAATTAAAGAAAGGTGGTTTAATAGTTGGCATTTCCCTGTGTGTGCTACAAATGCGCAAGATGCATGACCCTGGACACCTTAAAGGATGTGGATTGTTTAAATGTAGAAGAAAAAAACTGCAAGGAAAGGTATTGCCATAATTGTGATTTCATCTGTGAAAGGTTTATTGACAGGATGGATGGCAGCAGGAAAAGCATAAATTTGCACTTTACCGAAGCGTAAATAAGAGAACATAATACTCTTTTTTCATAAGCACATATCATACGCCATAAGCAAAAAGCCCTTGCGTATCTGCTTTTAGCAAAACTCGCAAAGGCTTAAAAAATAAGTAAAGTGGTGTCGGAGGCGGGACTTGAACCCGCACGGTCTCCCATACGCCCCTCAATTATGCCTGAAAAATTTTGCTTCCAGCTTATGGGATTTAACACCAACTGGCTTCAGGTAAAAATCTAAAAATCACTATGCGTTTTTTTGGCCTTTTTTGTGAACGACTCTTACGCAAGGGGGTTGGATAAAATCGGCTTTTGCGCTATTAATCACGTCCTATTTTCGTACAATGTTGTACGGGATGATTTATAAAATAAAAAGGCAGCTCCCACTTCTGAAAGCTACCTTTCATTTATCGGTCTGATACCATAAATTAAACGTAAAAAACCTACCCCACAAAGGATAGGCTCACGTTTACAGTGATTTACAATTATGCTAAAATGGTATCAGACTTTGGCCTTATGTTCTTGTGGGTTAAGACTTAAGGCCAGCCTCCTGGGTGCTGATAACACCCTGGGGGCATTTATATTTTTTGCCTTTAATCATATCACCCAATCTTTACATGCGCAATCTTTTTTTTCTCATTTTGTCTATATATGGTCTTAATAGCCTTCCTGCATGTCTGAAAACCCTCCAAT
>LADN01000090.1 GCA_000961585.1 Peptococcaceae bacterium BRH_c4a
AACTTGCGCAAGACGAAAAGTATGACGGTTATTATGCAATCGTCACCAGTGAACTGCAGATGTCCGACGGGGAGATCATTGACACATACCGCGGGTTATGGGAGATTGAAGAAACCTTCAGGGTCACGAAGGGTACGCTTGAAGCACGTCCGGTATACGTTTCCCGGAAAGATCGCATCGGCGCTCACTTTCTCACTTGCTTCATTGCTCTGGCTATCATACGGCTAATTCAGAAGAAAACGGATCGGTGCTACTCGGTTGAAAAGATTGTTGAGTGCCTAAACAAAATCGCTTGCTCTAACGAGCAAGATAACCTCTACTTGTTTGATTACCGAAGCGAGATTTCTGATGCTATCAGTAATGCTCTTGGAATTGATTTTACAAGAAAAAGACTTCGGCTCAGTGAAATAAAAAATATTTTGGCAAATAGTAAAAAATGAAGTTTTCCCTACATATTTTTGAAAACACATATAGGCCGCAACTCTTTTATTTACAAGGGTTGCGGCCTATTTTTACTCTCTTATACTGTCAAAGTCAGGATTATAGCTCTCTCATGCTATGGAATCAACTGCTTTGGTTAGAAAGCATTATGAGCATTATGGGGTCAGGCTTTCAGTTATGCTTCTAACCGCATAATCACTTTTTTCAGTATTTGTCGCCCCTTGTTGGTTTCTGCATTGGTGGACATTCTTGATAAAACCGAGATGTCTCTGCCGATTACCGGCTGCATCTCTGTCAGCGAATAGCCTGCCCTTTTTGCTATTGCTATCAATACCCCCCCGGGCAATCCTTAGCCCCTCACTCAAGATACTTAAAGAGGGTACATGGATCGATATGGTTCCATGATAATAAATATCAGGTAATTTTATCATTTTTTTATATTGCTTCTAATTAATACCATTATTTGCCAATTGTGCACACATTATAACAGAGACGTAATTAACCGGATAGAACATTTTAGAAACATCGCTAATACGTTGCAGTTTATTGATTTTTTTGTGGCATGATATTCTTACGGTATTACAGTATGAGGATTCTATAAGGAGCATAGAAGATGAAGAAAAACTATGAAATCCGGTTATCCAAAGGCGCAGTCAAAGACCTCAAAAAGATGGACCCGGCTTTAAGGGATTTTATGTATAATAGATACTATGAAATGCAGCAATTGGTTGAGTAGCCCAGGGAAGGGGGCAAGCAAGCCCGTGCCGATAGATTTTTTTACTCGCCCTCGTACTCGTTCAAAAATTCGGATGTTTCTCGGAAAGACGTATTTCACCTGGAGGCGATACCTTCATTGGTTTACAAACGGAACGAGATATGCCAAGCCTAGACATGCAGATGAAGCCTTGCCAATTGTCATTTATAAACATCAGACACCCCTGCTGCGGCGCTTACGCAATGTAGATATGTGGCTCCAGCACAATAAAATAGTCAACCTGAGACTTGCTGTGGAACGAATTAACGGTGTCATTCTCCAACCCGGCGAGACTTTCTCCTTCTGGCGTCTGGTGGGAAAACCCACCCGGAGAAAAGGTTATGTTGACGGAATGGTTTTGTGCAACGGATCATTCCGCCCTGGTGCCGGCGGCGGTCTCTGCCAGCTGTCCAACCTGATCTACTGGATGACTTTGCATACCCCTTTGACAGTTACCGAACGCTGGAGGCACAGCTATGATGTTTTCCCGGATTCGGAACGCAAACAGCCTTTTGGCAGTGGCGCTACGGTAGAATACAATTATATTGATTTACAAATCCGCAATGATACTGATACATCCTATCAGTTGTCGGTGTGGGTCAGTGATACTTATCTGCACGGTGAATGGCGCTCAGAAAAGCCAATCAAAACCCGTTACCGGGTTTATCAAAGCCACCATCGGATCTGCCACGCCTGGTGGGGTGGCTACGTGCGTCACAACGTGCTGCGGCGTTCGGTATCAGACCAGAATAATAATCAGGTGGCAGATGAATTTGTGACAGAGAATCAGGCCGTTATGATGTACCCCCCACTACTTTCGGCTGAAAATGATATTCTGCCCAATTCGCATTCACCAGGCAGGGACAGTTTGGAGTGATATTGATGCGTAGAATATCCGTGTTGTTTATTCTCATGATTTTTAC
Source organism: Peptococcaceae bacterium BRH_c4a (assembly GCA_000961585.1). GTDB lineage: Bacteria > Bacillota > Desulfotomaculia > Desulfotomaculales > Desulfocucumaceae > BRHc4a. The sequence goes on from LADN01000090.1 coordinate 2,119, forward strand.
TACCCTTATACCAATCTATCCGGCTCTGGCTGCCGACATACTGTGGAGATTAACACACGGCGACCAGTACAGTCTTGCCATAGGTGAAATAGAAAAAGCAGATGGAAACATTCTTGATGTGAGGGTAGCCCACATAATTTCCGGCAACATTATAAATCAGCAAATCAAAGTTGAATTAAAAGAATGGAAAATTCAATTGCTTGGCCAGAGCATAAACCAGGGCGATAAAGTGATTATGTCTCTTGAAAAAGACGGAACTGATTATTCAATCAAATGGGGAATTTATAAAGTATCATCTTTGGATTGAAAAACCTTGAAAATTATTGCGCCAACAAAACCGACAGGAGATATGGCGGCATTTCAGTGATATATAAACAGCGGAGGAAAGGATAACGATTTCTACTTCAAGGAAGGAACAGCTTTTGTGCTGGATAAAACGGGCGGGAGCAAGCAAATTTATCCATTGCCTGAGACTGCTCCATCACCCGACGATTCTCAAGTTGCACAGCCTGTTGCCCCCAGGCCGGTTGTAATCTATGCCATAGGGGGAGGGGTTGCACTGGCTGCCGCCTAGTTAATTCTAAAAAGGAAATTGTGGCGTTAAGAGATAAATATCTGGGGGAAGTATCTACACATGAAAAGAAGGATAAAAAAAATTGCCCTGGCGCTCTTCCTGGTATTCTTATCTTTTTACGTATACCTTTACCTGTGGTATATCCCGGAATACACCACAATTGATAAGCATTTCAAAAGAATACCAGGGGAGCTGTATGTCTACCGGAGCGGAAAAGAGATTCCTTTCATTGACACGGAATTAATCAAACAGTTTTCCAGTCTGGTGAAAAGTAAAAAAGGGAAAAAGATCAATCTGGCGGAAGTCAATAAGATTAAGAATGACTCAATCCTGCATTTTGATTACGGTTATAAAGAAGATAGCATGTGGATTGCCGGTGACGGAAGGATAATGTTTGCCGTTGACAAAGCCGAGATCCGCAACAGGTCGATTATTGGATACCTTTGGTGGGAAATAGCTTCCGACAAAAGTATCTATATGTATTATGCAACCGATCCCGACCCGGAAGTTACTATAATTGCTAATGGGATACTGAAGAAAATGATTGAGTAAAGTTGCCTTCTTCCGCTAGGGCAAATTCCTATAATTGGTAATTAATAATGAGGAAAATATATGTGTACATTATAGGGTCAGGCTTTCAGTTATTCTCTCTACCTCTTATTCATATTTCAATTCCATCAACTTCAATCGATTTACGTAAGGAGTCCCGGCACGCCCCGGCATCAACCAGGTCAACTTTGAAATCTGCAGTCAGACCGGTTACTGCTCCCACCGCTGCATAAAATTTATCGTCAGGGACACCCCATGCCGCCAGGTCTACATCCGACCAGCGCGTAAACCAGGAACGTTTGGCCAAAGAGCCAAATACCACGACTTTCTTGGCTCCAAAACTTTTTTTCAAAAGGGCCGCAGATCTCTTGGCAAGTTCCCATGCCTCCTGATATCGTCTAGTTAAAGCTGTATCAGCTTCAAAAAAATCCTCCGTAAACGTTAAGGGATACTTAATTGAATAGGTAGTAAATTCCTCATCGTGTTTTGTACTCATTTTTAAGCCCCCTTCCGTCTGGTAACGGGACATCCATGTGATTACCGCTTATAATATCTATCTTTCAATGCGTCAGTCGTAAAAAGAGCTGTGATGATTAATTACACCTAGATTTATCTTTTCTTTCCACAATAAGGTTAACCAAAATATTTATCAATCGACAGATAAACACCTTTTGTAAGATTATACCATGTTGAATGCTAAAGCTCAACTGACTCTCCTTCTTAGTATTGCTTATTTGGATGTTTAGTCATCATTTCGTAAACCCCCCAGAAGACCTTTTCCTGAAATATGTTTGGTAAAAATGTGCAATAAATGGATAGGGATTTTAATATTGATTTTTTTGTGGTAAGATATTCTTACGGTATTACGGTATTACTTCAGGAGGGTTCTTCAATGGAATATACAACTTTAACTTCAAAAGGGCAGGTAACAGTTCCCAAAGAGATTCGGGATAAGCTCAATTGGAAAGAAGGTATGAAACTAAAATTTTACCTGGACGGCGAAGATTTGAAAGTTAAGCAAGTTACTATTGTTGACGAAATGGAAGATTTACTTCTTAAAGATTTAATGGATTTGGGATATCAAGGGAATGAGCTTAAAACCAAGCTCCTCGAAAGAAAGGAAGTTTTAAACAAGACCTTTGACAAATTTATTGAGGAAAGGCTTCAGGAGGAAACGGTTCCGTTGGAGGATGCCATAAGGAGTATAGAGAATGAAGGAAAGCTATGAAATCCGACTATCCAAAGGTGCAGTCAGAGACCTTAAAAAGATGGAACCGGCTTTAAGGGATTTTCTATACACTAATGGAGAAAAGGTATAAGGAAAAGTCCAATAAAATCAACGCATGGCGGAACTGGCAGACGCAGCGCACTCAAAATCCGCCGCCTGCACGGGCGTAAGGGTTTGACTCCCTTCTTCGGCACCAGTAATAATAATGCCTCCCAGCTTATGGGAGGCATTGCTGTTTTGAATTATAACTGAAGATATATTGGAACGACAATGTTGACATAACAGGTCTATTTCTTGTGTCAGATGAACCGTTGTTTGTTTTGGTACAATCTTTAACATCAATAAAACCCTTTCAAATCAAGCATTTTATAATTTATTTTATCATATTTGGTCAATTTATTGAACATTTTATTCCATAAATGTTATTTTATATTATATTTTTTTCAGTGGTCTCGAACCGTCCCCATGACATTCTACAGCCTTGTCATAAAATTAATCAAAAATTATGTTGTTTTTATGACAACAATTGCATATACTAATTCTAAAGAGGAGGGATCGTTATGTTGAATTTTAATTCGGTTGGAGAAAAGTTTAAAAAGTTAAGAGAAGAAAGTGGATTAACTCAAGGACAAATAGCGGAATATCTGAGTGTTAATCAAAGCTATATATCAAGATACGAAAAAAACGAACGTCAACTGAGCGTTGATTTGCTTGAAAAGCTATCGAATCTTTTTGGTTGTTCGATAGATTATTTCACATCTGACGACAGCCAATACAGTCCATTGCCTTTTGCGCTCAGAGCCACTTGTATTACATCTGAGGATTTCGAAACTATAGCTGCCATAAATAAAATAGCTCTGAATTTAAGGGATATGGAAAATATTTCAAAAGAGGGATAGGCGTGAAAGAAAAAATTGAGATTAACTCAGATGCTATATCATTACGTAAGCGTTTTGGAGAAGACGCTTATTCTCCTGTTGATATTTTTTCAATACTCGGTAATAACGAGGATTTGACGATAGTATTTTACCCCATGAGTGATCGGATAAGTGGTATTTGTGTTCGTGATGAACATAATAAGTTAATTGCTGTAAATTCAACATTGACGTATGGACGCCAACGATTTACCGCAGCTCATGAACTTTGCCACCTTTTTTTTCATGATGATTTTAATAAAATTATTTGTGCGAAAGACATCGATAAAAACAAGGATCCCCAGGAAGTTGAGGCCGATAAGTTCGCATCATATTTCCTAGCTCCTTATGAGTCATTAAATGCTTTTATCAAAGAAAAGCTTCGGAAGAAAAAGGGCAACCTTGATATTAACGATGTTGTTAGAATCGAACAACATTATGGGTTAAGTAGACAGGCCACGTTATGGAGACTGATTAATGAGGGTTATATAAGCCACCAAGCCGCAGATACTATGAAAACAGGAATAATCAGATCCGCATTAAAGCTTGGATTTGATGACAAGCTCTATGTCCCTTCGCCCAAAGACAAACAATATTTTACCCTTGGCAAGTATGTAAAAATTGCTGAAGAACTTAAAGAAAGAGAGCTCATATCAAATGGGAAATATGAGGAACTTTTACTAAGCGCATTTAGAAGCGATATTGTTCACGGGCTGGATGCAGAAGGAGAAGAAAGCTATGACTGATCAATTATTTTTTGATACAGACTGCATTTCTTCTTTTCTGTGGGTAAAGCAGGAAAATTTAATCCTACAATTGTATCCTGGAAGAATTATATTGCCTCAAGAAGTTTTTAACGAGTTGTCCCATCCAAGCATACCTCACATAAAAGCCAAATTGACTGCATTGCAAGCAAGTGGAAGTATTTCCACGATGTCAATTATGACAAACACAGAAGAGTACCTCATTTACCATGGTTTGGCCATTGCGCCACCAAAAGGGAGAAAAACAATCGGTAGAGGTGAAGCTGCCGCTTTGGCACTAGCAAAAGAGAATAATGGAATTATTGCAAGCAATAATCTTAAAGATATCAATCAATACGTTTCACTATACAATTTAGTGCATGTAACGACCGGTGATATCCTGGTCGAATCTTTACATAAAGGACTTATTGATGAAAACTCAGGAAACCAAATCTGGAGTAACATGATTCAGAAAAGAAGATTATTACCTACACCGACTTTTACCGAATATCTCAAAACAATTTAGAGCAATAAGCGGAGTAGTGCTGGTACGGGGCGGGGTAGGGCCTGCTTTTCTGCTCAAGCCGCACGGCTCCATATCCCGGTGGAAGCCGGTAGGGGCCTCGTCTTCCGATGGGGTTGCAAAAAACGGGAATGTAAATAATTTTGTGTAAATGGAATTATTACCCTGGGGCTTGATGGATATTATTGGTAAACAGCCATTTGTCTTTGATGAATTCACCTGCCAATACTTGGTTATAATAACTCTGGCTCTTACTTGCCGGGAGGGTAGGGCAATGCTGGAGAGCAACCCGAGCGCCCGGTAGGGTTCTGCCGGAGATAGCAGGATGGCCGATTCAGGTTACCCTGCTATTTCTACGTTTTACCCTGCTATCTCTGCGGAGAACTAATGCGATAAACTCATATGTTTTATATTGCCATTTCTTCACCCAATCTATCCTCAAAGTATATGGCAAATTGCGAGATGCAGCTCTTCCATTCTCTTATTGGCATGGTCCATTTCTTTGAAGCCTCAGCTGTGGCCAGGTATATTATTTTGACCAGGGATTCGTCTGTCGGGTACGCTGTCTTAGTCTTGGTTGTTTTCCGTAATTGCCTGTGGTAACCCTCAATGACATTGGTGGTGTATATCATCCTGCGTATCTC
>LADN01000084.1 GCA_000961585.1 Peptococcaceae bacterium BRH_c4a
CGGCGGTGCCGTCTTGCAGACGGCGGAATCCAGAATCCAGAATCCAGAATCCAGAAAAAGCAAGCGTGACCCTCAAGCGACATGCAGAGAGGGGGAGGGGTTTTAGTCCAGGCGGATGTTCCGGAGGATGTTATCTGGCTCTTGGCGACAGAGCCGTACGGACTGCCGAACCGGCTGCAGGACGCAGCCGGTAGCCGGAATCGACGCAAGGACGCGGCGTTGGAGGCGGTCGGCAGTCCGTTAGGCGACGAGCTTAGAGCCAGTTCAGCCGGAGGATAAGCAGATCGGACTCAAACCCCTCCACCGGCCACAGAGTGACCCAAGAGCGACCCCAGAAAAACTCTGGGCTTGCATAAAAATGCTTTGGTGCTTCAGTGCTTCAGTACTTCAGCGCTTTAATGCTTTAATGCGTCATATACTTTCCTAAGCGATAAAAAAACGCCCTGCGGGCGGGTTGGAAGCCAGAAGTCAGAATTAAGACCCCCCATGCCGCAAGGTACTGCGGCGGCACAGACGAATGAAAAAATTTTTTACGCCCCTGAGAATTCTTGCCGGGAATACTATCCATATTCTGAATTCCGGCTCCTGTCTCCTGTCTCCTGACGGGAAAGCATTACAGTTTTTCATAGAAAGGTGTCGAAAATAGCGATGCAAAATGATTTTACACTTTTTCTCCGCCAGTTGGACTTAAACGACCTTTTAATGAAGGCCCTTCTGTCACTGCTGGCGGCGGTAATTATACTGCTGGTCGTCAAGATTGCAAACCTTATACTTACAGTTATAATTGAAAAAAAGAGGCGGCAGGAAACAGAAAAAGGCACAGTAAATGGAAACCTTATTCTTTCCCTGGGAGTACTTTTGAGGACAGTTGTCTTTTACAGCGGCATTTTTACCTCGGCAGTGATTATTCTGGAAATATTCAAGGTGAATCTTGTTTCCCCCCAGGACGTTAAAAACATAGGTCTGGTGGCTTTAAAAACTCTGGGGGTAATAGCGGGCGCCCGATTGGCAGCCAACCTTGGCCGTCTGGCGGTCACACAGATGTTTTCCAAAGAAGGATTCATTAATGGCCGACGGGCACAGACACTGGAATCTCTGATGAAAAATATGATCACCTACCTTGTTTTTTTTATGGCGGGTGTTATGGTGCTGCAGTTTTTTAACGTAAACACCAGCGCCATTCTGGCCAGTGCCGGCATCCTTGGGCTGGCTGTTGGCTTTGGGGCGCAGCACCTGGTAAAGGACATTATCAGCGGTTTTTTCATTCTGCTTGAGGACCAGTTCGCAGTGGGAGACTACGTGGAGGCCGGAGGAGTGACAGGGTTGGTTGAGGAAATAGGCCTTCGCACCTGTAAAATCCGTAAATGGACCGGGCAGCTGCACATTATTCCCAACGGTGAAATAACCAAAGTGACCAATTACAACAGGGGGCACATGATGGCGGTGGCCATTGTGGGAATAGCCTATGAGGAGGATATCGACAGGGCCATGGAGGTTTTGAAGCGGGAATGTGAAGTGGCCCTCCGGGAAATCACTTCCATCATGGAGACGCCGGTAGTACAGGGAGTGGTGGCTCTGGGAGATTTTTCGGTCAGCATAAGGACGGTGGCCCGAACCGTTCCCGGTGAACAGTGGGCCGTGGAAAGGGAACTGCTGAGAAGGTTTAAAAATGCCCTGGACCGTGAGGGAATAGAAATACCCTACCCCAGAAGAGTGGTCACCTACAGGGAGGAATACGCCGGGGAGGTGAAAGGAGAAAAACAATAAGCTATTGACAATACTTGGCGGGCGTATTATTTTATTGTAAACTGACTTATTGATAATAGTTTACAATTGAGGTGTTTGCATTGGGTGTTGGATTATTTATTACCGGAACAGATACCGGGGTCGGCAAAACCGTTGTAACCGCCGGCCTGCTGGCAGCCATGACAGGGGCAGGGCTTGATGCCGTGGCCTTCAAGCCGGTTCAAAGCGGGGCGGTACCAGGCGCAAGCGGCCCGGACTCCCCGGATGCCGCCTTTTATGTCAAGGCCTCCGGGGTTGCCGGCAGCTCATCGGACTATAATCTTTACCGTTTTATTCCTCCCCTCTCACCCCACCTGGCTGCAGAGATAAGCGGGATATCCATAGACCCATCGGCTATACTGAACAGATGCAGGGATCTTCTGGCGGAGCACCGGGTATTGCTGGTGGAAGGGGCCGGCGGAATCTGCGTACCCCTTACCAGGTCCGGATATACCGTGGCAAGTCTGGCGGGGGACCTGGGATTCCCCCTGGTGGTGGTGGCCAGGCCCGGTGTGGGGACCATTAACCATACCGTGCTGACCATAAGCTATGCGCTGGCGGCCGGACTGAAGGTGGCCGGATTTATCTTCAACGGCCCGGGGGGAACAAAAGGCGATCCGGAAAGGGATAATGCCGGGATTATAAGGCAAATGACCGGTGTTCCCTTTTGGGGATGGCTTCCTTACCTGCCCGGACTGGATGTGGATGCCGGTTTATGTGAAGGGCTGGCCGAGGTGGCCGGGAAATGCCTGAAATGGCGGAAAATAGGAGGATTGGGCTGATGGAATCTGTCACCGGGGATCAACTGGAGATTTGGGATAAACAATATGTCTGGCACCCCTTTACCCAGATGAGGGCTTACTGCAAAGAAAAACCGCTGATCGTGGATCGGGGTGAGGGCAGCTATCTATTTGACATACATGGCAACCGATACCTAGACGGCACATCCTCCCTGTGGGTAAACGTGCATGGGCACGGCAAAGAAGAAATCAACCGGGCCATCCGGGAACAACTGGACAGGGTGGCACACAGCACACTGCTGGGCCTGGCCAACGTTCCTTCGGTGCTGTTGGCCAAAAAGCTGGTGGAAATAACCCCTTCCGGGCTAAACAAGGTGTTTTACTCGGACAGCGGGGCGACTTCGGTGGAAATTGCCCTTAAGATTGCCTTTCAGTACTGGCAGCAGCAGGAACGGGAAGAATACCGAAGCAAACAAAAGTTTATTTCACTTAGGGAAGCCTACCACGGAGACACCATCGGATCGGTCAGCGTTGGCGGAATGGATTTGTTTCACGGTAAATTCAAGCCCCTTCTTTTTGAGGCCATCCACGCCCCGGCCCCGTATTGCTACCGCTGTCCGCTGGGTAAAAACAGGGACGGCTGCTCTATGGAGTGTGTTGAAGAAGTTGAAAGAATACTGGACCGCCGCCACCATGAGGTGGCGGGGTTTTTAGCGGAGCCTCTGGTGCAGGGCGCGGCCGGTATGCTGGTGGCCCCGGAGGGGTACCTTTCGGCGGTAAGTAAATTATGTAAACAGTACAATATACTGCTTATTGCCGACGAGGTGGCGGTGGGATTGGCCAGGACGGGGAAAATGTTTGCCTGCAATCACGAAGGAGTGCAGCCGGACCTGATGTGCCTGGCCAAAGGCATAACCGGGGGCTACCTCCCCCTGGCCGCCACCATGGCCACTGATGTAATATATGAGACCTTTCTGGGGGAGATTGATCAGTTCAGGACTTTTTACCACGGCCACACCTATACCGGCAACCCCCTAGCGTGCGCCGCCGCCCTGGCCAGCCTGGATCTGATGTCCGGCACAGACTTCATGGAGTCCCTACAGCAGAAAATATCCTTTTTGTCACTGGGTCTGGAGAAGTTCTGGAAGCTGAAACATGTGGGCGATATAAGGCAAAAGGGAATGATGGTAGGAATTGAGCTGGTGGAAGATGGCCCCAGTAAAAAAACCTATCCTGTGTCGGCCGACATGGGACATCAGGTAATACTGGAGGCCAGGAAAAACGGTCTGATCATCAGACCCCTGGGCGATGTTATTGTGCTGATGCCAGTTCTGTCAATGAGCATACCCCAGTTGGAAGAGGTTTTAAATATTACCTATAACGCCATTAAAGCGGTAACGGAATAAAAATAGGACAGGAGGCATAGCAATGCTGCATGAAATATACGACAGAATACTGGGGGGCGGCGACATTACGGAGGATGAGGCCTTTTATCTAACCCGGATCAAGGGCACGGAAATACTGAACCTGGTTTCAGCCGCCAACAGGGTAACCCGACATTTCAGGGGAGACCGGCTGGAAATCTGCTCCATAGTTAATGCCAAATCTGGCAACTGCAGCGAGGACTGCAGCTTTTGCGCCCAGTCTTCCCGTTATAAAACAGGCGCCAAGATCTATCCCATGGCAGCGCCCCGGGAAATATTGGATCAGGCGCTGGCCATGGAAAGACGGGGGGCCAAAAGGTTTTCCCTGGTAACCAGCGGAAGGGGCATTTCTGACCGTGATCTGGAAGCCGTTCTGATCACCCTTGATCTGTTAAAGCGGAATACCGGTCTCCACCTCTGCGCCTCCTTGGGCATAATCGATGAAAACAAAGCCCTGCTGCTGAAACAGGCGGGCCTGACCATGTACCATCACAACCTGGAGGCCGCCCCCTCTTTTTTCTCCCGGATCTGCTCCACCCACACCTATGAAGACAGGGTGAGCACAATTTTGGCTGCCCGGAAGGCGGGGATCGGGGTGTGCTCGGGAGGAATCATAGGGCTGGGAGAATCACCTCTTCAGAGGGTGGAACTGGCCTTTGAAATACGAAGGCTGGGGGTGGAGTCAATTCCTATTAATTTTTTGAGTCCAATCAGGGGAACCCCGCTGGAAGACAGTAATTCCCCTCTTCCACTGATCTGTTTGCAGACACTGGCAATTTTCCGGATGATACATCCCAAATCGGTCATTCGCCTGTGCGGGGGCCGTAAAGATGGGCTGCGGGAGCTGCAGGCCCTGGCCTTTATGGCCGGAGCCGACGGGGTTATGATAGGCGACTACCTTACAACCCAGGGGGAAGAGTTGAACAAGGATTTTAGAATATTTGCCGATCTGGGCCTGGAAATAGCCACCTGACCATTACCCCGATCAAATAATCCCTGGCCCCTTTATATGACCCCGGCCCTCCGGCCCGCCCTGGCAAAGGCCCCCAGTGCCCGGTCCAGGTCCTCCCGGGTGTGTGCGGACATGACGGTAACCCTGATCCTGCCGGTTCCCCGGGGCACAGTGGGCGGCCTGATGCCCGGGGCGTAAACACCTTCTTCCAGCAGTGCCCCGGCCAGCTTCATGGTGCTATGGTTATCTCCCACCATTATGGGAATTATGGGTGAATCTTCCTCCGGCACATGGTACCCCATGCTTTTAAGACCTTTCCTGAGAAAACCGGCATTTGTCCACAAACTCTCCCTTATCTCCGGCTGTTCTCTCAGTACCCGGAGGGCGGCCAGGGCCGCTCCCACAGCGGCGGGGGCGGGAGCTGTGGAAAAAATAAAGCTCCTGGCCCTGTTCACCAGGTAATCTATCAGCCGGGCGCTACCGGCCACATAGGCCCCGGCGCTGCCCAGGGCCTTGCTGAGGGTGCCCATCTGCACCTGTATTCTTGCTTCCAGCCCAAAATAATCGGCCGTACCCGCCCCCCTCCGGCCATAAACCCCGGTGGCGTGGGCGTCATCCACCATGACAAAGGCCTGGTGCCTTTCCGCCAGACAGACTATATCCGGCAGCGGCGCCAGGTCGCCGTCCATGCTGAAAACCCCGTCAGTGACAATCAGGCGGCGGCGGTAACTCTGGGACTCTATCAACAGCTTTTCCAGTTGATCCATGTCCCGGTGACTATACACCCCAAGTTCCGCCCTGCTCATCCGGCAGCCGTCTATAATGCTGGCATGGTTCAGCCGGTCGCTCAAAACCAGATCCCCCGTTCCAACCAGGGCCTGGATCACCCCTATATTGGCCGCATACCCTGACCCAAACACTATGGCCCCTTCTGTTCCCTTAAAACTGGCAATTTCCTGCTCCAGCTTCCCGTGCAGCCCATAATTGCCCGTTGTCAGCCGGGAGCCGCCAGAGCCGGTTCCCCATTCATCCACGGCAGCCTTGGCCGCCCTCATTACCTCCGGGTGATGGGTAAGCCCCAGATAGTTGTTGGAGGAAAGTATCAGGCATTCCCTTCCCCCGATAACGAACCTGGCCCCCTGGGTGGAATCCACAGGCGCCATCTGCCGGTAAAGACCTTTTTTACAGAGATCTTCCAGTTCATCAGCCAGAAAATCCATTTCACAACCATCCTTCTGCTTATAATATCCTCCGGGACAATGTTAACCTGTGTGCTTGAGATGGTTAACATTGTGACTAAGAAACCTCATAGAATATTTTAGCAGAACGGCTACAAATGTCCAGCAAAAGATAGGCAAAATGTCTCCGGGCTATAAGGTATAAGGATCCTTTTAACTGAATGATTAAGCAGTAAAGTGGAGAAAAGGCCTGCCCATACTGTCTGCCGATTAGCTCTTACACACAACTTGAATCATAATACCCCTGGCCGTCCTGACTTGCAGGATAATGCTAAATACTGTCGAATCAGTTACATATTAGATCTAGCGCCCTTACATACGAATACAGACCATGGGAGGAGCACCGGCGGTATGAAGAAAATATCAACGAAAATATGGGCAGGTTTCATATCCCTGCTGGTTTTAATGTCGGTACTGGTGGGCTATAACTACTATCAGCTGAACCAATTGAAAAGTGAAATCCTGGCTTTTGCCGAGCGGAGAGTGCCATTGACGTTAGCCTGCGAGAAGCTGGCACTTAATTTTGCCCGCCAGGCGGGGGGTGTTTGGGGCTACCTGGCCACGGGCGACCAAAAGTTCATGGATGAGTTTAACGAGGCTAAAAGCAGCGCCGATAAAGAAATGATTTACCTGGAGCTAAATATAATTGACAGTGCTGCCTTTGAACCGGTAAAACAGGCGGTAAGGGCATTTGATCCGCATCCCCAGTCCGTATTCGCTCTTTATAAAGGGAAGGATCAGGCATCCGCCCTGATATATATGACGACAACCGCCGCCCCAGCCAACGCCACGGCCATTAAGGAAATTAATAAATATGTGGAGTTAATGGAAAAGGATATCCGGGATGAAATAGCCAGGCTGGTTGAGATAGAAAGCAGCATCGAAAGGATGACAATAATATTACTTTTGATTGGAATTCTACTGGGAACCGCCATCGCTTACTCCATAACCAGGCCCATTACAAAAGCGCTGGCCCTTGTCGGCGAAAAATCCTCCCTGTATGCTAAAGGTGATTTCCGTGACTCCATTGAGGTAAGATCATCAGACGAACTGGGCAAATTGGCATCGTCTTTAAATAAAATGCGTGACAGTTTTAATGATATAATACATAAACTCAAGGAGTCTTCCGGGCATTTGAACGATTCTTCGAGAGATTTGGCCGCCCAGGCCCAGCAATCATCCGCCGGGGCCACCGAGGTGGCGTCAACGGTGGGTGAAATCGCCGCCAGTATTGAAGATGTGTCAAACAACACCAGAGATGTAGCCACTTTGTCAGCCGAGGCCACAAAGAAGGCAGAATTGGGGGAGCAGGGAGTTGGGAGAATAACCGTACAGATGAAGGTTATTACCACAACCAGCGACGAAGCCTCCAGGATGATGAATTCGCTTTCCGAAACTTTGGGCAAGGTGAATCAAATTGTAGATCTTATTACAAACATAGCCGATCAGACAAACCTCCTGGCTCTAAACGCAGCCATTGAGGCGGCCAGGGCCGGGGAACAGGGGCGCGGCTTCGCGGTTGTGGCCGAAGAGGTAAGAAAACTGGCGGAGCAGTCAGCCAGTGCGGCCAGGGATATCAACCATTTAATTGCCGCAGTCCAGGTGGAATCCAGGAAGGCTGTTGAGGCCATGGCCAACGGCAACAATCAGGTTAAGGAGGGAACCCTGGTTGTCAAAGAGGTGGGCGAAAGTTTCAAGGGAATTATCGGTTCAATAGAAGACCTGGCAAAACAGATACAAACCGTTGCCTCGGCGGCCGACCAGATTTCAGCCGGCATTCAGAATGTGGCAGGGACCACCGAGGAGCAGACCGCCTCTATGGAGGAAGTATCGGCCGCAACCGAACGACTCTCCAGGATGGCAGGTGATATAAACCAATTGGTTGAGAGGTTTAAAATCTAATTGGTAGTGGTTATGCTTTAAGCATCTGCTGAAACTCCATAATACCCCGGTTGGCTATGTTGAGCTCCCCGTCAAAGCGGTAGGCCCTGGGGTCAGATTCCGAACCGAAGTCGGCGATGGTGGAAAAATCGACACTGCCCGTTAAATCGGCGATATCCTGGGACTTGGGGTCCGACGGGGTGAATGTGCCGATACCCACCCTGTTTTCCTCTGAAAGAAAGACTCTTTCCACCTGAACATTCTCAATTTTTCCGCCGTACTCGTTTTCAATCATGACCCGGCAGGAAGGGCAAAGCTCACCCTCAATGTAAACACCATAATCCTTTTCAAACTCTGGCCTCAATTCCTTTGGAATAAGGTGCAAGGGTTCTTCATGCATGGGGCACCCCTTGATTCCGAACAAAGCGCCCTGATCGGTCCGGCTGTAACTTTCCAATCCCTTCTTGAATAATGCCACCAGGGTGGATTTGCCCCCGCTTACGGGGCCCATCAGCAGCAAAATCCTTTTTCGGACATCAAGTCTGCGGGCTGCCGGATGAAAATATTCCTCCACCAGTTTTTCCAGCGTGCTGTCAATTCCGAATATCTCTGACTTGAAGAAATTATATCTCTTCCCCGCCGCAGTTTCCTGCACCCCAGAATCCCTGATCATTTCATATATCCGTGAATGGGCAAGCTGGCATACAAAAGGGCTTTTCTGCAATAATGCCAGGTATTCATTGAAGCTTCCTTCCCAGGCCAGTCTTTTTTCTATAGAACGGTGCTCTTCAAGTCTTTTCCAAAAGTCCATGCCATACACTCCTTCCATTGTTAATTTTTGCCAAACATGGAACTGAGGCCCCCCGCTACAGGTCAACCATTACATTATATGCCGCAGGTCTTTAAAGAATTAACTCCCGGACTCTAGAACATGAAAAAACAGCCAATTTCGACATTTATTTGGCATTTTGTTTCAAAGTAAATCTGCCGATATTCCAGTACCTTCCCCCTATCTTGATTGTGTAAATTTATACCAGAATATAATTGGCAAAGTTAAATAATACTAAAAAAAGAGTCTAAACTTACTTACAGACCTAAGAAAGGATGAAGTTGATGTTTAAGCACGAGAAAACCTTTCTCTATCCCGTCAGAGTATCCGGCCCGGACCCTACGTTTGCTGCCATGCTCATAGAGCAGCATGGCGGGCCCAATGGCGAGCTAAGCGCCAGCACACAGTACCTCAATCAGGCTGTGGGCTGTAAAGATCCGGCTGTTAAGGATCTTCTTCTGGATATCGGAACTGAAGAGCTTAGCCACCTGGAATTGGTATCGGAAGCGATAAAACTTCTGCTGGGCGATCCAACAATCGACAGCATCAACCAGGCTCCCACATTAGAATTGGCTGGGGGCGGCGGGGCAATGTATGTCAATTCTTCGGGGCATACGTGGACTGCGGATTTCGTAAGCTCAGTGGGAGACGTAGTGGCCAACCTGCACTCAGATGTTGCGGCGGAGCTGAAAGCAAAGGCGGTCTACCAACGGTTATACCAACGCGCCACTGATCCGGGGATAAGGGATCTAATTGATTTTCTTATCTGCCGGGAGGAAGCCCATGCCCAGCTGTTTATGAGGGCGCTGGAAAAAGTTCAAAATCAGGGCACCATGCAAAACCTGGGCGATAAGCTCTATTCCAATCAGTACCTGGATCTCTCGACAGGCGTGGATAATCAAAGTCCCTCTATCTGGAATATGCAGCCGGGAAGTACGCCTGTAGCTCCTCCTTCACACTGAGACAGATGTAAAAAAAAAGAATCCGCAGAAAGCATAAAGAAAGCGCACCCCATTGTGATGCGCTTTCTAAGCGTTTTATGGAATTACTTCAAGGCTTATTCGCTGGTTCAATCCTCCAAAAATTTCCCGGGGGTGTAGTCAGCATTCAGGTAATCGGCCGGATTGGTGCTGAGTAACCGGGCAATCCTTTTCCTGCCGCCATCAGTTTTTTCCACCAGCATGGGCACACCCTGATGGGAGATCCGGCAGTAATCAGGGGTGGTCATGTTTTCCATGCCCTCCAGCACCAGCTCCAATTGCATTGGTGTCCATAGAATCACTGCAGGGTCACTCCCTTATTGTTTGCTCTATCCGCAATCATCTGCTTCAGCTTGGCCACAGCCTTACTGACGCCGCCCACCTCGTCAATAAGTCCTTTTTCCACCGCCTCTTTGCCGATGAGCACGATGCCTATATCCCTGGCCAGTTCCCCTGTCCTGAACATCAGCTCCCGGAACTGGCCAGAGGTTATTTTGGAATGGCTGGTGACAAAATTAACCACCCGGTCCTGCATCTTATCCAGGTATTCGTAGGTTTGGGGAACCCCTATAACCAGGCCGTTTAAGCGGATGGGATGGATGGTCATGCTGGCGGTCTCGGCAATAAAGCTATAGCTGGTAGCCACTGCCACCGGCACGCCGATGGAATGCCCCCCTCCCAGCACTATGGAAACAGTGGGCTTGGAAAGGCTGGTGATCATCTCGGCTATGGCCAGCCCGGCCTCCACGTCCCCGCCGACGGTATTAAGTATCAGCAGAAGCCCCTCTATCTCGGTGGATTGCTCAATGGCCACAAGCTGGGGGATTATGTGCTCATATTTGGTGGTTTTGTTCTGGGGAGGCAGCACCAGATGGCCTTCAATTTGCCCCACAATACTAATGCTGTGAATATTGCTTTTTACCTCCGGAACCTGCATAGTACCCAGTTCCTTTATGGAATCGACCCCTAACTTCTGTCTTCCCTGCACCCGTCGTGGACTCCTGGGATGGTCCTCATCGGGAGAATGGGGATCGTCCGGGCTGTGGTCCGGCTCAATGCTGGGCTCTGGATCAATATCGGGTGAATAGGGAAACACCCCGGGCTCGTCATCATAGGAACTGTATTTATCCATTGTAATCCTCCTTATTGTAGGCGTGCTTACCGAAGAGATAATTTATAATGTTCATTTTCATCTTCCTTAGTATGCTATTCCGGGCAAAAAAATACACGGGCTTTTGGCCCGTGTTTCCTTTTTTGTTTTTAAATATCCATGATGATTGGTAGTATCATCGGCCTTCTCCTGGTTTTTTCATAAAGGAACTTGCCAAGTGAGTCTCTGACCTGGGACTTGATGTTGGACCATTCGGTTATACCTTTGTCGGTGCATTTGTCCAAAGTGGTCTTGACCTTTTCCCGGACTTCCTCCATAAGCTGCTCGGACTCCCGCACGTAAACAAATCCCCTTGAAACAATATCCGGACCGGCTATAATCTGCCCGTGTTCCTTGCTGATGCTGATCACCACGATCAGTATGCCGTCCTGGGAAAGCTGCTTGCGGTCCCGCAGCACTATGTTTCCCACATCACCCACACCCAGCCCGTCCACCAGAACCCTGCCCGCAATAACCCTGCCGGCCATCCTGCCCGAACGCTTGGAAAATTCCAATACCTGTCCGTTCTCACAAACAAATATATGGTTTTGCGGAACGCCCATTTCTTTGGCCAGCCGCGAGTGCTTTATCAGCATACGCTGTTCACCGTGAATGGGAACAAAAAACTTGGGCCGGGTCAGGTTAATCATAAGCTTCAGTTCTTCCTGACTGGGGTGACCGCTCACGTGAACACCGGAAACAGACTCGTACACCACATTGGCGCCATGTTTGAAAAGATGGTCTATTACCCGTCCCACCAGCTTTTCATTGCCCGGGATGGGGCTGGCCGAAATAATAATGGTATCTCCCGGAATTATTTCCACCTGACGGTGATCTCCGTAGGCCATCCTGGTAAGGGCCGACATGGGCTCACCCTGGCTGCCCGTGGAAATATACAGCACTTTGTTTTTGGGAAGGCGGGCGGCCTCCTCCACTTCCACCAGGGTTCCTTCGGGTATATTCAGGTAGCCAAGTTCATGGGCTATGCTCACCACATTTACCATGCTCCGTCCCACGATGGCCACCTTGCGGTCATACCTGTGCGCCATGGTGATGGCCTGCTGCAGGCGGTGAACATTTGAGGCGAAAGTGGCCAGAATAATACGTTCACTTGCCTGCCTGAAGGTTTCATCCAGTACATTCCCCACACTCTTTTCCGAAAAGGTGTATCCCGGCCTCTCCACATTGGTACTGTCCGACATGAGCACCAATACGCCCTTTTCGCCAAGCTGGGAAAATTTGTAGAAGTCTAAAACCTCCCCGTCCACAGGGGAATGGTCCACCTTGAAGTCACCGGTATGGACTATTGTGCCAATGGGGGTATGAATGGCCAGCGCCACTGCATCGGGTATACTGTGGGAAACCCTGATAAACTCCACCTTAAAAGGGCCAATCTGCACTGTGTCTCTGGGCTTTACCGTTCGAAGCTCCACTCCCTTTTCAATGCCCTGCTCCTTGAGTTTTCCACCCAGAAGACCCAGTGTAAGCCTGGTGCCATAAACCGGAACGTTCATCTGCCGCAGAACATACGGAAGGGCCCCGATATGGTCCTCGTGTCCGTGAGTCAGTACTATTCCCAGCACCTGATCCCTATTCTCCAACAGGTAGGTTATATCGGGTATCACCACGTCTATCCCCAGCATTTCTTCCTCGGGAAACATCAGTCCGCAATCTATAACCAGTATCTTATCCCCGAATCTCACCGCCATCATGTTTTTGCCTATTTCACCCATTCCCCCCAGGGGGATAAGGGCAATCCTCGGTTCTTTTGCCAATTGTACACCTCCCCTACGTTTGTCAAAAAAGTCTAAATAAATAAAATCGGTGAGCGCTACAGGAGAAGGTGGGGATAAAATCATTCGGTTTTTAGTATCCGGATATGATATATACCTTTTAAACACCTAGATAACATTTTATATTAAAATTCTACCAGCGCAATAAAATTTTAAGGCCGGATGAGATAAAAAAGATGCTGATGAAAATATTTTTCCCTTTAACTGGCATAATATACTGTAATTAACAGGTAAAAGTTATTGTTTTGCTCTGGAAGAAAAAAGTGAGAGACCCGGCCAGGTCTCTTACTGATCATTTTAAATGATTTTTAAATCCGCCAGCGCTTTTTTAATTGTTTCCTTTTCGGTAGCCGTGGCTTCCAGCAAAGGCAGTCTGGGAGTTCCCGCCTGCCAGCCCAGAAGGTTCATGGCCGCTTTTACCGGCACCGGGTTGGTGGTGATAAAAAGAGCCTTGAAAACGGGCATAAGCTGCAGGTGGATCTGTGTTGCCAAAGTGGTATTTCCGGCGGTAAAGGCGTTTACCATCTGCTTTATCTGGGGTCCCACCACATGTCCCGCCACGCTTACAACGCCTTTGGCGCCCAGGGCCAGCACAGGCAGGGTAAAGGAATCATCCCCGCTGTATATGGCAAAGCTGTCCGGCAGTGCCCGGCGCAGATCACTTACCTGATCAATGCTTCCGGCCGCTTCCTTGATGGCAATAATGTTGTTTATTTCGGCAAGCCTGGAAACGGTGGCCGGGAGCATATTTACCCCGGTGCGGCCTGGAATGTTGTACAGCATAACCGGCAGATGGGTACTGGATGCGATTGCCTTGAAATGCTGGTAAAGACCCTCCTGAGAAGGTTTATTGTAATAAGGGCACACCTGCAGCACACCGTCTACCCCCACCTTTTCCGCAGCCTGAGTCAGTTCAATGCTGGAGGCGGTATTGTATCCACCGGTACCGGCAATCACCACGGCCTGACCTCCCACCTCCTCCACCACCACCCTGAAGAGTTCAATTTTCTCCTCTTTTGTAAGGGTGGGGGATTCCCCGGTGGTTCCGCACACCACAAGTCCGTCCGAACCAGACTGGGCCAGGTGGCGGGCCAGCTTTCTGGCCACGTTGTAGTCCACTGCCATATCCCTGTTGAAAGGCGTGATCATTGCGGTGAGAACCCGCCCGAAATCATTTACCAAGACTTTCACCTTCCTCCCGTAATGGTCCCTTTAAACTTTTTTCGCAAAAGCTCATTCAACTGCTGTAAACTGCCGGTATAGTGCCCTTACCGCCCTTTCCATATCATCTCTTTTTACCAGTACCCAGATGGTTGTGTAGGAATCATTTGACTGCAATATCTGAATATCTTCCCTGGTGAGAGCCTCCACTATGGCCGCCATAACCCCCGGAACTCCTGTCATGGCCGCTCCCACTGCGGCAACCTTGGCGCAATTTGGTGTAATCTCAGCGGTAAAGCCGGTATTTTCCAACACCTGGGAGGCCTTCCGGCGGGTATCATCCTTTACAGTAAAGACCACCATCCCAGGGTACACATTGATAAAGTCCAGGCTTATCCCGGCCAGGGCCAGCCCCCTGAAAAGGCGTCTCTTCAGCTTCAGCCCCTCGGCGCCGTCGTCCACCATAACTTTAAACTGCGTCAGTCCCGGGATCTGGGTTATGCCCGTTATGGTCCGGTCCCTGGTGATGTCTATGGTGCCCTTGTTAACTTCCCCGGTACTGGTTACCAGGGTGCCCGGAGCATCGTTAAAAGTGCATTTTACCCTCATGGGGATGTTCTTTTGCATGACTATCTCCACTGCCCTGGGATGGACAACCTTGGCCCCCTCATGGGCCAGTTGGCATATCTCGTCATAGGTGACAATCTCCCTGGGCTTGGCGCCCTCCACAATACGGGGATCGGCCGTCATAACACCTTCCACGTCGGTGTATATGTCCACATAATGGGCATCCAGAGCCACTCCCAGAGCGGCGGCCGTGGTGTCGCTGCCGCCACGCCCCAGGGTGGTTATCTCCCCGTCTTCTGTCACGCCCTGGAAACCAGTGACAATAACTATTTTCCCCTCTTTGGCGTGTTTAATTATATTATCCGGCTCTATCCTCAAAATCCGGGCCTCCCCAAAGGTATTGTCGGTGATCAGGCCGGCCTGGGCGCCGGTCATGCATACCGCCGGATAACCCTTTTTCTGCAGGGTGGCCGCCATCATTACCCCGGAGATTATTTCCCCGCAGGACATCAGCAGGTCCATATCCCGGGAAGACGTATCCCGGTTTTCCTTTTTGACAAAATTAATGAGTGTATCGGTGGCGAAGGGATCTCCGGACCTGCCCATGGCCGACACCACCAGCACCGGAGTATAACCCTCCTGTTTTACCGAAATGGCCTTACCGGCCACCAGATCCCTTAATTCACCAGTGATCACGGAAGTGCCGCCAAATTTCTGCACTATAAATTTCATTGTTTCTATCTCTCCCGCAGACATCGGTATTTCACCAGCAGCTCAGCTATTTGTACTGCGTTGGTGGCCGCCCCTTTCCGGATCTGATCGGCTGCAACCCATATATTCAATCCCTTTTCGATGGAGTTATCCTCTCTGATGCGTCCCACAAAAACCTCATCTTTATCGGAGCAGAAAAGGGGCATGGGATACTGTTTATCGGCGGGGCTGTCGATTATCACCACTCCCGGAGAAGCGGCCAGCACTCTCCCGGCCTCGCCGGCGGTAAGCTTCCGGTGGGTCTCAATATTAATGGACTCCGAGTGGCTGCGATACACCGGCACCCGGACTGTGGTGGCCGTGATGCCGATACTGTCGTCATGCAAAATCTTATGGGTTTCCTTCACCATCTTCCACTCTTCTTTGGTATAGTCCATATTCTGGAATACATCGATATGTGGAATAAGGTTAAAGGCAATCTGGTGGGCAAATTTGGAAGGGAGGTACTCTCCCCCGGAAAGCACCGCCTTTGTCTGGGCGGTAAGCTCCTCTATACCTTCCAGTCCGGCCCCGGAAACGGCCTGATAGGTGGAAACAACCACCCTCTTTATACCGGCGGCATCGTGAATGGGCTTTAAGGCCACCACCATTATTATGGTGGAGCAATTGGGATTGGCGATAATACCTTCATGCCATTTTACGTCCTCTGGATTTACTTCCGGAACCACCAGGGGAACATTGGGGTCCATCCTGTAATTGCTGCTGTTGTCAATTACGACGCAGCCCCGTTCCACCGCCGCCGGACCAAATTCCAGGCTGGCCGAACCACCGGCAAAAAGAGCGATATCCATATCATTAAAACTATCAGGGGTGGTTTCCTCAACGGTATATGTCTCACCCCTGAAAGATATCTGCTTGCCTGCCGATCGGGATGTGGCACAAAGTTTAAGCTTGGACAGCGGAAATTTTCTTTCGTCAATAATTTTCAGCAGCTCATGACCTACGGCGCCGGATGCTCCTACCACTACTACGTTGTAACCTGCCAAGTGTCTATCCCTCCCAATTACTATGGATGTTTATTTAACACCACCGACCCGCCGACAGCCATCAGAATGACAGAAGCACGGGCTGTATCTGCTTTCCCTCCAGGGCCTGCAAGATGGTATCGATAATAAGGCTGGTCTGGGCTTTGAGTGAATTCGGCTTCCCAGTGGGATTATCCTGTCCAAAGGGAACCATATAGATATTTTTTGTGTTAATCAATAATCCAATGTTTCTGGCATTCAAGCCCAGCCCGTCGTTGGTGGAAATTGCCAGCACCACAGGGCGCTGATTGCGCAGATGGGCTTTGGCGGCCATAAGCACAGGAGTGTCGGTAATGGCACTGGCCAGCTTAGCCAGGGTATTCCCGGTACACGGGGCTATTACCAATATATCGAACATTTTTTGCGGACCCACCGGCTCCGCTCCCACAAAAGAGTTTATTGCTCTTTTTCCGGTTATGCCGGTCAGTTCCTTTTTCCATTTTTGGGGAGATCCGAATCTGGAAACTGTTTCATCAACTGAATAACTTATTATAGGATATATATCGGCTCCTTCATTTTTTATGTTTTTGAGTTCTATTAATATTTCGTCCAGGGTGCAGTGTGAGCCGGTAAGGGCAAAACCCACCTTTATACCTTCCAGTCGCATGTAGCAAGACACCTCCGGTTCCGGAGGCAGGGATGTTCAACGGAGGGTTAGCTCTTCCGCCAGTATCCGGGGAACCACGTCGGCCAAAATCCTTCCAGCCGTCTTGGGCGCCACCTTGCCGGGCAGCCCGGGCGCAAGGATGGCCTTTATACCCAGCCTTTGGGCTTCCTCGAAATCAGTTCCGCCAGGCGGGGATGCCAGGTCTATGATCAAAGCTTCGGGAGAAACCCTGCTCAGGGCCTCTTTATCAAGAACCATGGCGGGAACTGTGTTATATAAAAAATCTGCTTTTGCTGCTGCATCTCCCAATTGGGTATAATCTGCCGCCCCCAGTCCCATCTCAACAGCTCTGGCTCTGTGGGCCGGATTCCGGGCAACAACCGTCGTCCTGGAACCCATGGCTGCCAGCAGGCGGGCCAGTGTGATTGCGGTTCTGCCAAAGCCAAGAACCAAAGAACTGCTTCCGTGGATAGTGATGCTGGAATTCTCCATTGCCATCTGGACGGCGCCCTCGGCGGACGGGATGGAATTCAATATGGCCACCTCGTCCAGCCCCATTAATTCGATAAGACGCAGGTTACAGCGGCCGGTCATTTCCCTCAGAACCTTCCTGGCCATCCCCACCAGCACAGGCGTCCCCGCAGGCAAGCATGACAACAGTTCCCCTGAAAGAATCAGCGGTCGGTCGGGTAAAACCGTATACAACTCCCCCCGGTCATTGACACCCGGCACTGGCAGTATTACGGCCTGAACTCCCTCAAGCCCTTCCGATATCTCCCTGCAAATCTCAATACCCCGGCAGCGCTTTTCCGGAAACGGAACCCCCACAGCCTTGACGCGGACTCCCAAAGCCTCCAGCCGTTCTGCCAGTATTACCTGTCTGGCGTCGCCACCCAGCATGGCAACCGCAACACCTTTTAATTGTGGCCGCATGCCGGAAAGAACCCTCCTCTGCCTCCATTTAACATTAATATATGAACCGGCAGATTAAGTGGTTACAGTCATGCACCGGAGTCAGCCGAGCCGCCGCTGTCGAAAATAATATTTTCAAGTCCGTAAACCAGTTCGGTCAGTTCCATAACCTTTCGAACGGCCAGCAGTACCCCCGGCATAAAGGACTCCCTGGAAATGGAGTCGTGCCTTATGATCAGAGTTTGCCCCAGTCCGCCGAAAATTACTTCCTGGTGGGCCACCAGCCCCGGCAGGCGCACGCTATGAATTCTAATGCCGTTATCGTACCTGGCCCCCCGAGCACAGGCCAGTTTTTCCACCTCGTCCACCTGGGAGGAGCGGAAATCACCCCTGTCCCGGGTAATCAACTGGGCTGTTTTCAGAGCCGTTCCCGAGGGAGCGTCAACCTTCCTGTCATGGTGCAGCTCTATTATTTCCACATGGGGAAAATACCTGGATGCCTCGGCGGCAAACTTCATCATCAGAAGTGCCCCGATGGCGAAATTGGGAGCCACCACGCAACCCGTCCGGCAGCGGGAAGCCAGTTCCCTCAGATCACCCAGATGCTCCTGACTCATCCCGGTGGTTCCCACCACCGGCCGAACACCCCTCCTCAGGGCCGTGCAGGCATTATTAAAAACCGAGTCCGGATTGGTGAAATCTATCAGAACATCTGGCCTGACCTCTTCCAGCATCCCATCCAGGCCGGGACGCACCTTGATACCCAGATCACCGGCCTCAATAAGGCTTCCCACATCGATGCCCTCGGCATAGGGGTCCACCGCCCCCACCAATTCTATATCCTCCGACCTCCAGACAGTACGCATGACCTCGCGCCCCATCCTTCCGGCAGCACCGCTTACAGCAACCTTTATCATTTGACTCTCCGGACGGAACACAGCCGCCCGCAACCCTCCCCACAAAGAAGATAGCAAAAAAAATAGTTCCACTGCGAAGCTAGTATAACCATGTAACCTTTATTTTCATATATCCATAAAAATATGTCAAGAAAAAAAACAACTATCAGGAGCCGGGGTCCGCCGAGCTGCTCCTGATATCCTGAACTATGACACCTTTGGCAGAGCGTGATTTGAACTGGGCCGAAGGGTACCCTGTTTTATCGGTAAGCATGAGGTACTGACCCCTGGCCGTCAGATAATTAAACCTTACCTGTTCGTTAATAATCTTGTTTCTGTCCATAAAGATGCCTGCCTTTATATTATTTATTTAAATCCTTGACTATATCCTGCCTATTTTAGTCCACCATATGCCAACCCTGTTTAGTTATGTCCACATTGATCTGGGTGTCACCATTGTATATTTTCCTTTCCACCAGTCCCGAGTAAATAAAATAGTCCCTTCCATACTGTGACTCCACCACCCCGGCCGGAACTTCAAACTCCCTCCGCTGGCCGTTTGTTATATCTCTGGGGTCAAAAGGTTCGGCCAGTTGCAGCTCTCTGGCAAAGTCATCATACAGCGCCCACATTATTCTCTCCAGTTCAATATCCGGATAAAACACCGGAAGCCCCATATCTTCCATGGCCTCCCGCCGGGAAATGGTATAATTGTGCGCATATAACTTTTCGGTAAGGTTATCCACTATGATCTGGGAATTTTCGGCGCCAGGCCCAAATCTTCTGAGTCCCAGCAGTTTTTTGGCCAGTGAACGGATAAGCAGATAGTTTCTGTGCACATTACCCAGGGCCAAGGGATGTATCTTCCTGGCCAGTATCGAAAATATAAGGGACATGGCATCGCAGTTTGGACCTGCGGTTTCCGTAGCCAGTGTAAAGTAAGAATAAACGTCCTCTATATTAACCGGCATCCTGGCCGAGGGGTTGCACGGATCCTCAGGATTGTAAGCGTTTACCACACTGGGATCAATGGGGCCCAGTTCCCCCATTTTGGTCATCACTATTTCATCGGCTCCAAGGCAAACCAGCGTTCCCGCGCTGTATGACCGGAAAGGAACCATCACACTGAATTCCCCCGTATACTCCCGGATCAGCTGCACCAGCCTCCAGGGGGTGATTACATCCCCTCCCCTGGTATACAAAAAGATTTCTATACGCCTGTGGTCGGGCAGTTTTTCCAAATGACGGTAAATAATGGGTATAACATCCGGGGCTATGCGAGTATTAAGATTCTCCCGATCACCTGTTATGTAGCATATTACCGAGGAATTTCTGCGCCTTTCTATCTCCTTGATCATTTCCAGTCTTTGCTGTCTGGCCATGGTCGTCCTCCGTCCGTCATAACATTTCGCTTTATATTATTACCAGCATTGTGACTGCCATGCGCCCTAACGGGCGGCACCAGAATTCAGAACTCAGAATTCAGGAGACAGAATTGTGACAGGCAGCCTTAAAAGCGACCCTCAAGCGACCCCGGAGGAACTAGGGCCGATAAGGCTTTAGCGCTTTAATGCTTTAACGTTTTAATGTGGCATATGCTTTCCTTAACGAAAAAAAAGCAGCCCAATGGGCTGACTGGAATTCTGAGTTCTGAGTTCTGAATTCTATTTTCAGTTACACCATATTTTTTTTAAGGCTGAGGTTTGTTTGATCCAGGTCCACGATCATTACCTCGAATCCTATTTTTACCACCGCTTCCCAAGGTATTACCATGTGCTGCCTGTCCACCCAGAGATTGATCAGATTGCTCTTTTTTGGAATAATCACGGAAGTTATTTTGCCCGATTCGGTGTCGATTACCATGTCGCTGTCTCCCACCACACCCAGTCTGGCGCCGTCATAAATATTTATTATCTCTTTGCCTGCCAGTTCAGCCATACGCATTGACCATCACCCCACCGGCTAAAACTTTTTGCGAAGGTTGGCGATTCTGATTATGAAGGGCTGAGCTATGGCCAGGGCAAAGGAAACTGCCGCCAGAGGCTCCAGACCCACCCTGAAAAACTCCACTTTATTGGGAACATGCAGCTCCATGAAGGAAAAAAGCATCACCAGAGAGAGGTAGATACCCCCTGCCGTACCGATAAGCCCGGTCAGGGCCTCGGACAGCGGGGAGGATTTTGTTTCCGACCCATCCCAGGATCTCTCCTTTATGGCCTGGTTGTCCAATCTCATCTTAACGGACAACACCAGCAGGACAAGGACCAACAGGGTAAAAATAAAAGCCGCGCCAAGCATATTATCACCTCCGGTAATAATTATATTGGGCGATAATAACATTTATGCCAGTTAAATGCATAAAAATAACCGCCTTGCCGGCGGTGCCGTCTTGCAGACGGCGGAATTCAGAAGCCAGAAGCCAGAATCCAGAATTGTGACAGCCTGCCTTAAAAGCGACCCTCAAGAGACCCCACAGCGACATGCAGTGAGGGGGAGTGATTTAAGTCCGTGCGGAATGTACCGGAGGCTGCTACTGTCTCTTAACGACCGAGCCTACGAATTTGGAGGTAGATGTTGGAAGTCGGAAGTCGGATTAAGCTAGAAATGGCTCTGAGGTCATTTCCTGCAAGTTTTCTAACCTCTAACCTCTGGCCTCCCACCTCCAAAATGGTCGGCATTCCGTTGGCGACCGAGTTTAGAGACAGTTGCAGCAAGAGGTAATGCAGGCCGGACTTAAATCGCTCCGCCTACCCATTAGCGACAATGCAGCGACCCTCAAGTGACCCCGGAGCGACCCCAGAAAAACTCTGGGCT
>LADN01000085.1 GCA_000961585.1 Peptococcaceae bacterium BRH_c4a
AGATATTGATACCATTTCCAAGGCCACCGGGCTGGTGGCGGACGAGGTAGAAAAATTGAGAAAGCAGTTGCAGCAATAACCTTTATGCGGTGCCAGGCACCAGGCGTGTGCCTTATCACCATATCCAGCTTCAATTTTAATTCCGGTTTCTAAGGTATTTTCTAAATGCTTTTTAAAATTAGTACCATCAACATAAGCCCCATCGTGAACTTCAACAGATGTTATTATCTTTTCCTCAGGTATCATTGCAAACTCTACTTTATAGCCGTAAAAGCTGTCTGTCTTGGATTTGTAACCCACTCGGGCATCTTTGTCTGCTAAAGACCGTACCCCCTTTTGTTCTATAAATTTCGGGTCAGCCAATATTCCTTTTGCTTCTTCTATTACTTTTTCATCCGATAGGTCATATAATTTCTGAAGAATTAATATCTTACACATCATTTCAGGCTCTTTTGCTGGCCTCCCGTAACAGCAAGTGGGGACGGTTCTTGTCTTGCCTGGTAAATATTGTTAATATGGAAAGGAAAACTGTAACCAGGATTAAAAACAGGAGCAGTTGCCGGATGATCAAAAATCAGGTTGACCATGACCGCCTGTTTAAAGAACTGCTGGAAACCTTCTTTGCTGAAGCCAGCACTGGATCCGGTGCGCATGGTGTTGCTGGGTGTATTTTTCGAGACATTTCTGAAGCTGAGCCGGCGGGAGGAAGAAGAATTTTACCGAGAACTGGGTAAACAAGACATAATTATATTTTTTTGACTTTGAGTTGATGGAGGGAATCAATTGGCCATATTGGTTACAGGAGGAGCAGGATATATCGGTAGCCATACCTGCGTGGAACTGCTCAATTCAGGTTATGAAACAGTAGTTCTTGACAACCTTTCCAACAGTAAGCCCGAATCATTAAAACGGGTCAAAGAGCTTACGGGCCAGAAATTCAAATTTTACAATGCTGACGTTTTAGACAAAGATGGGCTTGAAAAGGTATTTTTTGAAAACCGAATTGACGCAGTAGTCCATTTTGCCGGGCTGAAGGCGGTGGGGGAGTCTGTGGAAATTCCTCTTCGCTATTATCACAACAATATTACCGGTACCATTATTCTTTGTCAGACCATGCAAAAGTACCGAGTAAAAAAGCTGGTGTTTAGCTCCTCGGCTACCGTTTACGGTAACCCGGAAAGTGTGCCCGTCTCTGAAGACTTTCCGCTGAACGCCACAAACCCCTATGGGCGCACCAAGTTAATGATAGAGGAGATGCTGAGGGACCTTTTTATATCCGACAATAATTGGAG
This sequence comes from Peptococcaceae bacterium BRH_c4a, assembly GCA_000961585.1. Lineage (GTDB taxonomy): Bacteria > Bacillota > Desulfotomaculia > Desulfotomaculales > Desulfocucumaceae > BRHc4a. Next base: position 1,293 of record LADN01000085.1, read on the forward strand.
TATTGCTCTGTTACGATATTTCAACCCAATTGGCGCGCATCCCAGTGGCCGAATCGGAGAGGATCCTGAGGGCGTTCCGAACAATCTTATGCCCTATATTTCACAGGTGGCAGTTGGGAAGCTGAAGGAACTAAGAGTCTTTGGAACAGACTACCCAACGTCCGATGGCACGGGAGTCAGGGACTATATTCATGTTGTGGATCTGGCCATAGGGCACCTGAGGGCTCTGGAGAAGGTCATGCCGACGACGGGTTTGGATGCCTATAACCTGGGCACAGGAAGGGGTTATAGTGTTTTGGAGGTAATAAGGGCTTTCGAAAAAGCGTCAGGCAGGAAGGTTCCCTACGCCGCTGTAGATCGGCGGCCAGGCGATGCAGCGGTATGTTACGCAAATTCTGAGAAGGCCGGAAGAGAACTCAATTGGTTTGCCGAGAGAGGTATTGAAGATATGTGTAACCATACATGGAATTGGCAGTTAAATAACCCAAACGGTTATGAGTGAATAAAAAAATCTTTTTAAGCCCTGCGGTTATGTTTCTGCGGGTTTTTTTCTTTTTCTGGAAGGGGAAATCAAATTATGCGTCGAATTTTGTAGTTACTGATATTGAGTGGATGGAGTGAACCAATCTGAAAGCCGCCGTAAAAAAGGAAGCGCCCTTGCTGAACCTGAACCTGGCGCCCTTCTATATGCTTGGATTATGTTTTATTTTATTGATCACCCCCTTTATGCGCGGCCTTTTTTTCCTTCCTGAATTACTGGTGGCAATGGTTTTAACCGGGGCTTGCTTTATATTTGCCTGCTGGGACCAGGCGCTGAGCAGAGATGCGCTGGTTTTTAAGACGGGAATGGATTATGCGGCCGCCGGTTTTGCGCTGGCATACGGCGCCTCCCTGGCTGCGGCGGTCCATCCGGGCGAGGCCGTACGCTCCATTATGGTGGCGGTAATGCTGGCAATGGTTTATTATTCGTCCGGACGCATAGCCGGGGACATAAAAAGAACCGACATTCTTTTGAATGTAGTGTATTTTTCAGCCGTGGGCGTGGCGCTTATCGGCATCGGAGCGGCCCTGGGATGGCTGCAATTCCCGGGGGCGTCCGACGGCGGGGTAATTAGGTCCACGCTGCAGTACAGCAATACTCTGGCCGCCTACCTTGCCGCACTCAGCACAATAGGCCTGTCCCTGTCGGCCAAGCCGGAAAAGGTGCTGTATAAATGCCTGTATGCGGCGGGTAATTTCATTTTGATAACGGTTATACTGTGCACCCAGTCCCGGGGCGGCTGGCTGCTGTATCCAGCCGGAATCGCCATGCTGGTTTGGGGTATGCCTCCTGCCTACAGGTGGCGGGTTATTTATCATTTTTTAATATTCGCCGGCCCGGGCCTGTTTGTCATCAGGAAGTTTTTACCGCTTGTTTTAGCGGGGGATGCCGCCAGGGCGGCTTGGTTTGTGTCGGCGGGACTGATATTGACGGTTGTTCTGCAGGCGGGCTACCATTTTCTCGCCGACCATCTCAACCGGCGGCGGATGGAACAAAGGTGGCGCCGCCTGATTGCCTGCTCCGGGGTCGGATATATTTTGCTGGTAACGGCGGTGTATGTTTTCTACGCCTCGAATGCGCTGTCCCTGTCCGCCGGCGGGGTTTTGCCCGGCCGGATAGTCTCCAGGGCTGAAAGCATTGCAGACCTGGAGACCTCAACATCATATATCGATCGTGTAACGATGACGGCCGACGCTCTCAAAATAGCCGGGGACTATCCTCTCACCGGCGCCGGGGGGGGAGGGTGGAACGCCCTTTATCACCAGTACCAGTCGTCTCTGTACTACAGCACGGAGGTGCACAACCATTTCGCCCAGACCTGGGTGGAGGCGGGCGCCCTGGGGATTATAGCCCTGATGGCGCTGTGGGTGTTTTTCGCCCTGATGGTAATGGCACTGTGGAGGCGGCATCCCAAAGACGGGGGCTGGGTTTCCGTGTGGTCCGCGGCTACGGCGGCGCTGGTGCTGGGGGTGCACAGCGCCTTCGACTTCGATTTGTCCCTTCCGGCCATTGGCATTTTACTGTGGGCTCTGTTCGGCATAGTGAGGGGAACCTGCGCCGGAATTCAAAACCCGGACAGCAATAAGAGCCGGCAGGATTGGGATGCCGTTAAAAGAAAAATGATTGTCATTGCCCTGTCCGGCACCTTTCTGGGGCTTTTGATTGTGATCCCGTCCATCCTTTTTTACCGGGCGGGGGTGCACGCCGCCATGGGGGCACAGAAAATGATGGCGGGGGACTACGCAAGCGCAATGGTCCAGCTTTCCGAGGCCCACCGCTTAAACCCGCTGATGGGCAGCTACATGGGTGACCTGGCCCAGTGCAGCGCGGCTCTGGCGGTTAGCGACAACGACGCCGTAAAGCACTACCAGGCCGTGGATTGGGCCGTCAGGGCATCCGGGGCGGAACCCTATAACTATAAAGTAAGGTTTTCAATGGCCAATGTGTACCTGCTGCTGGGGGAATTTGACAGGGCTTCTTCCGAGGCCGAAGGGGTGATGGCCGCAAACCCAAACGCCACGGAGAGCTATGCATTGTTGGGACAGACGGCTGTTCTGGCGGCCCGGTATCATATGGAGAGGAAGAGGGACGACGCTGCCCGGCAGTACATTGGCCGGGCAAAAAGCCTGCCGGAGATTATACAGGAGAGAAGGAAAGCATTAAAATACAGCGGGGGCAGCCTTTCGGTAAGCCCGGAGTTGGAATTCGCCCTGGCCCAGGCGGAATTTTTAGAGGGCAACTACGTCCAGTCCGCAGCCAGACTGAAAAAATTAAAAATGCCCGTCAGGGAAGGTGAGCTGAAAATCTGGCTGGCCGCCGCGCTCTATAAAAACGGCGACAGGGAAGGGGCCGGAAAATTGGTGAACTCATTAAACGGAAAAGATAATCTAATCAAATTATACAACAATCTGGTTAATTCAAGAAGATTATGACGGAGGGCAAGGAGATGGAGCAGCCGGACAAGGCACCGGATACCATGGAAGAGGTCATAGATTTAAAGCAGTACATAAACGTTCTTCTTAAAAGGAAAAAAATTATAGCGCTTGTTACCCTTCTTTCTGTTTTCACCAGCGCCGTATTGAGTTTTTTTATACTTCCTCCCATTTATGAGGCCAAGGCCCTGCTGCTGGTCACCCAGGCCTCGGACAAGCTTAATATCAACAGGAACAATGACAATCTGGACTCTTTAATCAGCAGTGTGTCCCGCATACCTCAATTAACCATGAACACCTATGTGGATCAGCTTAAAAGCGAAGTCCTGATGCAAAGGGTGATTGACAGGCTGGGGCTGGACAAAGATATATATACACCCTCACTGTTATTGAGCATAACTGAGGCCAGGGCGCTTAAGGACAGCACCATAATTGAGCTGAAGGTAACGGAAAAGGATGCCGCCCTTGCTTCAAAAATAGCCAATACTATTTCGGAACAGTATCTGGAGCTTATTTCGGAAAAAAATCAGGAACAAATGTCCCGGTCGGTGGTTTTCCTGTCCAGGCAGGCTGACGCCACGCAAAAAGAATTGAAACAGTTGCTGGACAAGTTGAAGGCCTTTGATACCGAGTCAGGCGGCATATCGTTGCAGGAGCTGCAGTTCCAGGCCAAAAGCCAGGACTTGGCCAAGTACCAGTCCCAGCTTAACGACGCTCAGGTCGAATTGAGCCAGGCCGAGGCGGGAAGAGAAAGGCTGGAGCGCGAATTGGCCGCTACACCCAAAACAATCAGCGTGATGAAGGCGGTGGACGGCTCCAAGGCTCCGGTGGCCTCCGAGGAAGTAAACCCGCTGTATATAGCCATGTCCCAGGAGCTGAACCAAAAGACCGGCAAGGCAGCGGAGGCCCGGGCCAGAATAACCGCCATTGTGGGTATTGTGTCGGAATTAAAGGACGATATCGATAAAATACAAAGCCTGCTGGTACCCAGAAAGTCCGAGCGGGAGCAGATGGAGGCCGAAAAAAAGCGCCTTGAGAATGCCAGCAACCTGCTTGCCGAAAAAACCACCCAGACCCAGATTGCCAAATCCATTGACTTGGGAGGGACCGCCATTGTGATGGTTTCACCGGCCATGGTTCCCGGCGGGCCGGTTAAGCCCAATAAAAAAATGAATATAGCCCTGGCTTTTATACTGGGACTGATGGTATCCGTGTTCCTGGCATTTTTAATGGAACATCTGGACAACACGCTGAAGAACGCCAACGATGTGGCAAGTAAATTAAATGTGCCGGTACTGGGGATTATCCCCAGGGTTGACCGGATAAAGGAATGAGGTTTAAATTGCAATTTTTCAACATGCTTAAGAAAAACGGGGGAATAAAATTTTTCGACACCGACCAGAAAAATGAACTGAGGGAGCTTTATGCCCTTGACAACCCCAAGGCGCCGGTGGTTGAAGCCTTTAGAACGCTGCGGACCAATGTCAGCTTTGCCTCAGTGGATAAAACCTTTAAAACGCTGCTTATAACCAGCCCCACCCTCGGTGACGGCAAATCCACCATCACCGCCAATCTGGGTATGGTCATGGCCCAGGCCGGCAAAAAGGTGCTGGTGATGGACGCCGACCTGCGAAAGCCGATGCAGCATCATATTTTTTCGGTCAGCAACCTCCGGGGGCTGACCAACATACTGGTGCAGGGGGAGCCCCTTGCGGAAGTGGCCCATGAGGTTTCGGCAAACGGACTGTTTTTTGTTCCCAGCGGTCCTATCCCCCCCAACCCCTCTGAGCTGCTTGCCTCCAACCGGATGCTAAAGCTGCTGGAAGAAGCCCAGAAAGATTACGATATTGTGTTGATAGATTCCCCCCCCATGATAGCGGTGACCGATTCCTCCATTTTGTCAACCAGGATGGATGGGGTGATGCTGGTGGTAAGGGCGGGGGTTACCCGGGTTGACCTGATCAACGACGCCATCGGCCAGCTGAAAAAAGCCAGCGCAAATTTTATAGGGTTGGTGTTAAACCAGGTCAGGGTTCCCTCCCATGATTACCAGTATTATTATTACTACGGCCATAAAAACAAGGAGGCGGAGATGCGATTCTGAAAAAGCCCTTAATTGTAGCTGCAGCTGCTGTTTTGAGCGAACCTTTTCAGGATAACAGGCTTATGATGAGCAAGATCAGGTGCGATATCAGGAAATTTCCATATTAATTTATTGTTGATGAAACGAACACTTCCTGTTAAAATATGGCAGGGGGTGTTGTTCTTTTAAAAGCCATCAGGAAGAAGCGGCTCAGCCTGTTTTAAGCCTTAAAGGTCTATGCGGTACCGGTTAAATGAATCAACTGAAAATTGCATTGTTGTTGGCTATGTTATACTGTAAACTGTATATGGGTAAAATTTCAAAAAGGTGATTATGATGTATCAATATAAAAAAACAAATCCTGATGTTTTAAATAATATTCCCGTACTTATTGGAGAATTAGGCTCTGATTCTGATGTTGCTGCTGTTTACCTTTTTGGTTCCTATGCTGAGGGAAAGCAAAATATTAACAGTGATATTGATTTGGCAGTTTTACTGGTATTGGACTTTCCGCCAAGCAGGTATTTTGAAAAAAAATTAGATTTACTTGCATTGGCAGTGTCAGCGCTGAATACCGATGAAGTGGATCTGGTGATCCTAAATCAGGCTAACGTGGCTTTAATTTACGAGGTTTTTTGTAAAGGGAAGCTGCTTTTGGGAAAAAAAGAGCAGAGTAACTGGCGCACTTCCTTTCAGGCAAGGGCTTATGGCCGATATTTTGATTTTCAGCAGGTGGAAAAGATCATGCATGAAGGCTTAATCAGGCGAATCAGGGAGGGACGCTTTGGTGGTTAACAGGGAAATAATTCAAAGGCGCCTGTCCAAACTGGAGCAGTCGCTGCGCAAGCTCAGGGAGTTATCCGGTGTTAGCCTGGATGATTATATAAAAAGCGAAGCAATACAGGATCGCATTGAACGGAATTTACAGATTGCGGCACAGGCTTGCATAGATATTGGAAGTTATGTCATTGCCGATAGGGAATACCGTACCCCTTCCGGTTATGGAGATATATTTAAAATACTGCATGAAGAAGGATTGCTGCCCAGTGAATTAGCCGGGGCCATGAAGCAGGCGGCAGGATTCCGCAATATTCTGGTGCATGATTATCTGGACGTTGATCCTGAGATAGTTTACGAAAGTTTATCAAAGGTTGATGATTTCAGGCGGTTTGCCGAGTTTGTTATAACGTGGCTGTAAGGACTATATCCGCCGGCGGATTGAATTGTAGCTGAAAGAGGTGCGGGTTAACTGATGATTGACATTCATACCCATATTTTGCCGGGGCTGGATGACGGGGCGGAATCCCTCGGCGAAGCCGTGGCCATGGCCCGCATGGCGGCTGCGGACGGCGTCGAGGCCCTTTTTGCCACCCCCCATGTAATTTCTGGCGCCTATGAAAACGACGCGGAACAGATTTTAAATATAGCGCGGGATCTGCAGGCAGTCCTGGATGATAACGGAGTGACGGTCCGGGTGCTGCCGGGCGCCGAATACTATATCGGGCGCGATCTGCCTGAAATGTGCGCAAGCGGCAAAGCGCTATGCCTCAATAATGGAAAGAAGTACCTTCTGGTGGAGTTCCCCGCCATGCAGGCGCCAACGTACACGGAACAGGTTTTCTATGAGCTGAGGCTGCAGGGGATTACTCCCGTTATCGCCCACCCGGAGAGGAACAGTGAATTTGCCGGCAGCCCGGCGCTGCTGTACAAACTTGTTTCAAATGGCGCCCTGGTTCAGCTGACTTCCGGAAGCTTGACGGGACTTTTCGGCAGGTCGGTTAGTCAAACAGCCAGGGAGTTTTTATCCCGGGGATGGGCACATTTTATAGCTTCCGACGCCCATTCCAGCCGGGGAAGGACGCCGGTGCTGGGCGGCGCCCTCAAGGCAGCCTCTTCCGTAATCGGGGAGGCGGCGGCAAAAAGGCTTGTCTATGAGAATCCTTTAAGGGTAATCGGCGGTGAGGATATATTGACCGGGACCATGGAAGAGCCGGGATTCCGGCGCAGTATCAAAAAATTTTTCTTTTTTATGGCAAAATAAATGAAAAATATTGCTAATCCATATCACTAACTGATAAAATATAATGGAATATGCCAGGGAAGGAGGTGAGAATGAGAATGAGCAAGCTTGCAAAAAACAAGGCACTGACAGGTAACATTTCACTTGTGGTGTTACTGGCCTTTCTGTTCACCATGACCTTCGGCATAGCTTTTGTTCCTCAGGACGCATACGCCGCCTACACTTATAAGACGGATCAGACAATACCCGGCAATGACAAAGGTTTTAAGGGCACTTACACGACAACGTCGGAAAAAGTCACGGTTAAACTGGATCCTTTGAGCGGCGTTGATTTCGCTGTGGCCGATATTTATCTGAGTATCAGCGGCACCGGCAGTATTGGAAAGATGGTTTACCAGGGCGTATACAGTAATGTCTACACCTGGGAGTACGCCGGGCAGATGGTATATGACCAAGTATATCTGCTGGTATACATTAACGGTGCGGTTTATGGGTCCATATTCCTGGATGTGAGGGATCCTGTGCCGGATAGCGGCGGCGGCAGCGCACCGACCACACCGGCCACCACCACAAACACCGAAACCGGGGCCGTAACATCCACCAATACCAGTTCCACATTAAATGTGAACACTGCTTCGGTGGAAGCGGACATAGCGAAGTCCGGGGTGACAGAGATCAAACTGGCCATACCGCAGGATCTCGCCAAGGCCGAAAACACGGTGGCGGTTCCGGCCGCAACCCTGCAAAAGGCCTTTGAGGCCGACAAACCAGTGGTTGTAGCTGCAGCCGGCGTCGAGCTTAAATTGCCGGTGGGGGCTATGGATCTGAAGACTATGGCCCAGGACGGAGCGACGGTATCGATTGTTATCACCAAGGTTGATCCTTCAAAGGTTGATCCGTCAAACTCCGAGGCGTCCAACACATACAATGTGCTTGGCAATATCTTCAGCATCGAGATTCAGGTTACCAAGGACGGCCAGAGCAAAGGCGCCATTGAGTCCTTCAGCCAGCAGCTGATGCTGACTTTGCCATACTCCGGTGTGGATCTGAAGGGTGTTGCGGAGGACCGGCTGAGCATGTCCCGCTACAATACGGTCACCCGTCGGTGGGACAATCTGGGCGGAACCATTGACAAGAAGAACAAGGTAGTCACTGTGCCGCGCAGTTCTCTCAGCATGTACGCCCTGGCTGAGCGTCCGCTGAAGAGTTTTGCCGACATCACGGGCCACTGGGCCAAGGCAGACATCGAGCTGATGGCGGGAAGGGGCATTGTCAACGGTATGTCCGCCACTACATTTGCCCCCGACAATATGATAACCAGGGCGGAATTCGCCACGCTGGTGGTGCGCAGCCTTAATCTGGCGGATGACAAGCAGTCCGCAGGCAGGTTTAAGGATGTTTCAGCCTCCGACTGGTTTGCCGGAATGGTGGGTGCCGCTGTTAAGGCCGGCCTGGTATCCGGTTACGAGGACGGGTCCTTCCGTCCGGGCAGCTTCATTACCAGGGAAGAAATGGCGGCGGTTATTGCCAAAGCCATGGCGCTGGACAGCCTGACTGAACAGCAGATTACCGGGCAACTTTCCGTATTCAAGGACGCAGGGAGCATTTCTCTCTGGGCCAGAGCGGCGGTGGCCGGCGCTGTCAAGCAGGGTGTAGTCCGCGGTAGGACGGACGGAACCTTCGATCCCAAGGCTAACGCAACCAGGGCTGAGGGCGTGATAATGCTAAAGCATATGCTTCAGTCCACAGGTAAGTTGTAGGAAAGATATTTTCAAACCCTGCAGTTATATAACTGCAGGGTTTTTTTTCGTTAAGGAAAGTATATGACACATTAAAGCATTAAAGCGCTAAATCCTTATCGGCGCTAGTTCCTCCGGGGTCGCTTGAGGGTCGCTGCATTGTCGCTAATGGGTAGGCGGAGCGATTTAAGTCCGGCCTGCATTACCTCCTGCTGCAACTGTCTCTAGACTCGGTCGCCAACGGAATGCCGACCGCCTCCAACGCCGCATCCTTGCGTCGATTCCGGCTTCCGGCTGCGTCCTGCAGCCGGCTCGGCATTCCGTAGGCTCGGTCGTTAAGAGACAGTAGCATCCTCCGGCACATTCCGCACGGACTCAAATCACTCCCCCTCACTGCATGTCGCTTGAGGGTCACGCTTGCTTATTCTGGATTCTGAATTCCGCCGTCTGCAAGACGGCAACGCCCGTCAGGGCGTTTTTTTACGTTACCACCGGCGCTTTCAGTTCCTTTCCCATTTTTTCAACCGCATCTTCCCATGTGGGCGGTGTGTAGCCCAGTACATGCTGTATGGGAAAAGGATTCAGGACTGAGCAGGCTGGACGGCGGGCCGGACGGGGGAATTGGGAGGTGCGGCAGGGCTCAACCTCTGTTTTGAGGCCGGCTGTGTCAATTATTTTTCGGGCGAAATCATATTTTGAGGTGGCGCCGGTGTTGGTGTAGTGGTAGGCGCCGTGTATGCCGGTTTGGACAAGGTCGGCTATGCCCCGGGCCAGGTCCGGGGCATAGGTGGGGCAGCCTTGCTGGTCGTTGACCACTTTGATGGCGCTGTTTTCCCGGGCCAGTTTTAATATGGCGCAGGCGAAGTTCTTGCCGCCGGGGCCGAAGAGCCAGCTTGTTCTGATAATGTAATACCGGCAGCCGGATTCACGGACACCCTGCTCACCCATCAGTTTACTGGCGCCGTATAGGTTTACCGGATCTGGAGGGTCACTTATTAAATAGGGACTTTTTGATTGGCCGTTAAAAACATGGTCGGTGCTTATCTGTACTAGGGTGGAGTTGTGGCGCCGGCAGGCTGCCGCCAGAAGGCGGGGACCCAGGCCGTTTATGGTAAAGGCTTCTTCTTTTTCGGTTTCGGCCCTGTCCACATTGGTAAATGCCGCGCAGTTTATAACCAGGTGCGGCCGGATGTTGATATGGGCCATTTTTATTGAGGTGTAAATGGAAATGTCCAGTTCTTTTTTGTTAAGGGCATAGACGTCAAAGCCCCGGGCTGTATATTCTTTTGCCGCCTGCCGGCCCAGAAGGCCTGCGGCGCCGGTGATCAATACTCTCATCCGTGTATAGCCTCCCAGTCATATGGGATTGCGGGATCATTGTAGGGAGCCCGGAATTCATCGGGATCTTTGTAGTTGTAAAGCCGGCTGGGTAAATTAACCATGAGGGCGGTTTGTCCTCCTTCGGCGGTGAACCCGTGGTATACATGGGGGGGGATCCTTAGCAGTGCAGGATTCAGGTTCCCAATATGAAAAACATTTATTTTTCCTCCGGTGGGGCTGTCTGGCCTGGCGTCATACAGTACCACCCTGGCCATGCCTCCCAGGCAGATAAAATGGTCCCACTGTTTTTTGTGGTAGTGCCAGGCCTTATACACGCCGGGATAGCAGCCGGTGACGTAGGTTTGGGCAAATTCCATGTATTCCGGCCAGTCGCTCCGCATAATTTCCATCAGAAAACCCCGATCATCGGGGATTATTTTAAGTTGTCTTACTAATACGTCTTTTAAAAGTTCCAACCGGCTCACTCCTTTAATAAATACTTTTCTGAGACTTTCGGGTAAATTCGCAGAAACCTCAGATTATCTTATGATATTTTTATGCGGCCCAGGGTGTTACCGGGGATATTAAGATGTTTGCTTCTTGTGATAAAAGTGGATGTTTTGCAAAAGGACGCGGATATTATTAAGTCCGCAATGGCAACCAAAGAGGACATCCGGCTTATGAATGAAAGGCAGGACTTTCAAATGGAGAAGCTTGTCCGCCAGGAGGAAGACATCTATCGCTTAAAGAGACTGGTCGGCGTGAAATAGCTTATTCTGAAAAACTTTTTAGTCAGAATCCGGACTTATTTCAGGTATATAAAACCTTTACCTTTAACGACATTGTACAGTTTAAAATGGTATAGTTCCGCCGGGCGCCGGTACCAGAGAAGCTTCCAGCTCCTGTCGGCCTCGGGCATGTGCCAGAGTATGCGGTCGGAGATGAATATTGCGCCAATGTCGGCGCGTTTTTTTATTTCCGGGACCATGTCCACGCTGTAGGGTATTTTGCACGCATAGCGGTCTCCGTACCAGCTCGCCAGATGACCCATGTCGGTCAGGATAACTTTGTCTTCGGGGACTTTTTGGTACAGTCCGGCCATTATTTTCAGGTAGGCATACCGGTCGGAGACAAGCCTTTCGGGTGGTTCGGGGCTGGTGAAGTTATAGAATGACAGGAAAAGTGCGAATACGGCTGTAAGCAGGGCGGGCAGGGATTTTAGCCTGAGTTTTTTGGTAACGGCCCTGACCATCATGTAAAGCGCCCCCAGGGCAAAGATAATATAAAGAGGGCTGAACACCAGGAACAGCCTGGGTATGAAGTGGATTACCAGCAGGGCGGCCAGTTGAGTGAGGTAGCAGGCCGCCAGAAGGGGCTTTATTCCGGCTGTTTTTTTGTTCAGGGGGAGGAATAGCGACAGCAGGAATATGATAAAAACTGCGGCTGAAATTCCGTTGATGTCGGGACTTAAGAATAGTGAGCTGTAGCTGGTCCAGTTGTGAGATATTTTTTCCAGTATAGCTTCGGGGTTATTCTTTATGAATTGGGCCACGTTTATGGTTAGGGTGTGCAGGTACAGACTGTAGTCGGGGTATACCTGGGTGAACATTGCCAGCTCGTATTTCTGCAATGAAAAGAGGGGGTTCCCGAACAGGAGGGTGTTTCTGATAAACCATGGCAGGGCGGCCAGAATGAATCCGGCCAGCATTCTTAGGGAGGGCAGGCAGCCTTCTTTTCTGAAATACCATCTGTAGAGCAGAAAGAAGGGGAGAAATACCAGTGCATTGTACCGGGCCAGGTAGAACAGTCCCAGTATCAATCCGCACAGCCAGTCTCCGGGGCGGTTTTTAAGGCTGCCTGCGGACACTGCCAGCACTGTCAGCGTCATAAGAAAAACCGCCAGGGGCTCGGTCATGCCGGATATACTGTAACGAAGCAGTTCCGGGGTAAAGGTGTATACCAGCACCGATCCGGCCGCCACCAGTCCTCCGAACCACTGCCTGGCCAGAAGAAAGATCGCCGGGCTTCCGGCGATGAAGAAGAAGCCCGTGCCCAGGGCCGAGGCCTCATCGGTAAAGCCCAGTAATTTCTGAAAACCGGCCAGGGCCAGGGGCCACAGGGGCGCGCGCCACATTTCGGGCTGGGGAACTCCGAGGTGGGCCAGACTCAGGGGGGTAAGGTACTGGGAAATAAAACCATGCCCTCTGGCCACGTTCCTGGCAATGCCGGCGTAGTCCATGGCATCGTTAAGTATCAGCCCGGTAAAGTATTTTTTATAGTAAAAGTACCACACAACGGCGGTGATCAGTATAGAGGCCGCAAGGGCCAGCGCTGTGACCAAATGTTCTCTTTTCAAACCGAAACACCTTATTTTACCAGTTTGTTGTTTGCATTTATGTCCTGCTATAATTTGATATAATATTAAAGAGAAGTCATTGAAGGGGTGAACTAAAATGAGTATTAAAGTCAATGTAATTGTGCAAAAAGAAGAAAACTGGTTTGTAGCCAGGTGTATAGAAAATAGTGTTGTATCACAGGGCAAAACCATTGAGGATGCCCTTGAGAATTTAAAGGAAGCTTTGATTCTTTACTATGAAGATGAAACTCCTGAAATCGAAGCAAGGCAAACTTTCCTGACAACCATGGAGGTTGCTATATAATGGGATCTAAATATCCTGTACTACCTCCGGAAAAAGTTATAAAAGTTTTGATGAAGTTCGGGTTCAGCAAGGTTTCTCAAAGAGGAAGCCACGTCAAGTATAAAAAAGACGGAAAACCTGCAAGAATAGTAATTATTCCAATGCATAACGAACTGGCCAGGGGAACACTACAGGGTATTCTTGAACAGGCCGGTATCACGCTGGAAGAATTTATGAAAAAGATGTAACTCCCCGTTACCTTGCCAGCACCCAAACACCGGCCAAAATTAAGGCAGAACCAAAAACATGTAAGGCAGTTATACTTTCCCTGAAATAAAGCCCCGAAACCAGGAAAACCAGTAAAAACCCGGCTCCGGTCATAATGGGGTAGGCGACGCTGAGGTTGATTTTACTTAATACTATACTGTATGCTGCCAGGGCCAGGCCAAACAAAATAACTCCGGCGATAAGGTGGGGATTTTTCAAAGCCTGAATAAAGGCGTTCAAAACAGCCCCTTCTTCCAGTATAATGGGGTTCTTCCTCATTGCCGCCTTGATCATTATATTGGCGCCGGCGTTAAATACAATGGCGGCTATAAATACCAAATAGATGCTCATGGGATAACCTCTTTGGTCAGAATCCAGAAGCCAGAATTCAGAATGGTGAATGTGTCTTACTTAAGGTTTGGATTATAAGTTCTTTTAGCTTATCGCTTAGGAAAGTATATGACGCATTAAAGCATTAAAGCGCTGAAGCACCAAAGCATTTTTATGCAAGCCCAGAGTTTTTCCGGGGTCACTCCGGGGTCGCTAACGGGTAGGGAAAGTGATTTGAACCTGGGCTGCATAACCTCCTGCTGCAACTGTCTCTAGGAGGCTGTTGAAAAAGTCCATCTGCGGCGTTGCGGCGGCGGCTTCAATGCTCAACGTACAAGGAGTACGCCTCCGCTTGAAACCTTGCCGCGCCTTGCATCTGGAGCTTTTTGAACAGCCTCCGGTTGTAGTCGAATAAGTACTTTGTTGACCTCTTAATATAGTTTTGCAACACTCTCCTAAACTCGGTCGCCAACGGAATGCCGACCGCCTCCAACGCCGCGTCCTTGCGTCGATTCCGG
>LADN01000093.1 GCA_000961585.1 Peptococcaceae bacterium BRH_c4a
TATTCGGCAAGGAGACTGCCGTTTCCTGCATATTCTTTGATGATGTTCAGACCGTCATAAAGGCAGCTGGTCTCTTCGGTGCGCAGAAGGGACAGGCCTCGAAGCCTCCCGTCAGGTTTATAAATCAAACATTTTTTATCCGGTTTGGCCTCGATAATTGTTTAGACGGGGATGCGGTGTTATTACACGCCAACCTGCTGGCATTTATCCACCCCAGCAGCCAGAAAAAAATGATTTTCGAGGCCCCCCTGCCTGATCAGCTTCAGTTTGTTTTGGATAAAGTGAAGTGCCGGCTGGGGAAAGGGGACACACCTCTCTAATGTGACTGCCTCCGGGGGTTAGAGGAATGTCCCCGACGCATAGGCGGCGGGAGCCGGAATCCAGAATAAGTAAGTCAATTACTCTCCTATCAGAAACTGCACCAGTCTTTGTTTCTGACACTTACCACTGGGGGTCTTCGGAATCTCCGGCACAAGATGGTAACGTCGGGGGAATTCAGTGGCATCTAACTGACCGGAACTTTCGACAAAATGCTTTATTATTCCCGGGGTTAACCCTGAGTCAGACGGAACTATAAAAGCCGCCAGATCATAATTGCCGCCGGTATCGGGCAAAAACAGGGCAACCACCTCATCTACGCCGGGATGCCGGTAAATGGCCTCCTCCACCTTGCGTATGAGGAACTGGCCCGAACCAGTAGCTTCATCGGGAATATAACCCAGAGGTCTATCCTGATCATTCATGCCATTCCCACCTCCGTAATCAGCTGAACAGCCCATTCATTTTATTATAATTATTTGGCCTCACTGTAATCGTAAAAACCTCTTCCGGTCTTTCTGCCCAGGTGCCCGGCCCGAACCAGCTTTCGCAGCAGGGGGCACGGCCTGTATTTGGAGTCCCCGGTTTCATTATACAGTGTTTCCACGACCATTAAAAGAGTGTCCAGGCCCACCAGATCAGATAATGCCAGAGGTCCTATGGGATGGTTGGCTCCCAGCATCATTCCCTTGTCTATATCGGCAGCCGAGGCCACACCCTCCATCAGCACAAACATTGCCTCATTCAGCATGGGAACCAGTATTCGGTTGACGGCAAAAAGCGGCGCCTCGTTTACCATTATGGATTGCTTGCCGAATTTTTCCACCAGGTCGGTGGCTGCCAAAAGGGTATCGCCGTCTGTCTCGGCCCCCTTGATCAGCTCCACCAGCTTCATCACCGGAACGGGGTTAAAGAAGTGCATTCCGATGAACCTGTTGGCCCTTTTGGTCACCGCCGCCATTTCGGTAATGGAAAGCCCGGAGGTATTGGACGCGAATATCACTTCCGGGGGACATACACTGTCCATCTCTATATATATTTTCTTCTTGAGTTCCATCTGCTCCACGGCGGCCTCGATAACGATATCGCAGCGGGCCAGATCCCCGATGTCGGTGGTGCCGGTCAGCCTTCTCAGGATACTGTCGCCATCTTCCCTGGTCATACGGTTTTTTTGCACATCCCGGTCAATGTTTTTTCTGATTACACCAAGACCCCGGGACACGAAGGAGTCGCTGATATCCCTCATGATCACGCTATATCCGGCCCTGGCCGCCACTTGGGCTATGCCCGATCCCATTATCCCGGCCCCTATTACACCTACGGTGGAAATCACCATATCTTCCCCTCCTCTTTGTTAGGAATGCCTTCCACATTCTGAATTCTGAATTCTGACCCCCAAAGACTATCCCTTAAGCTTATTCCTTCTCTCTTTCAAAAACCATAGCCATGCCCATTCCGCCTCCCACACACATGGATGCCACACCCCAGCGCAGGTTTCTGCGCTTCATTTCGTGCAAGAGGCTGATGGAAATCCTCGCTCCGGTGCAGCCCACCGGATGACCCAGCCCAACGCCGCTTCCGTTTACGTTGGTAATGTCCCTGTTCAGTTCCAGAAGCTTTTCGCAGGCCAGATACTGGGCGGCAAAGGCCTCGTTCAACTCGAAGAGCTCAATCTCGGCCAGGCCTTTTCCCGCCCTCTCCAGGGCTTTCCTGATGGCTGGAACCGGGCCGTAACCCATCAGGTCGGGCTCCACTCCGGCCCGGGCAAAGCTGACAATGCGGCCCAGGGGCTTGATACCTATTTCCCTGGCCCTTTTGGCCGTCATCAGCACCACGGCCGAGGCGCCGTCGTTAAGTCCGGAGGAGTTGCCCGCAGTAACCGTTCCATCCTTGCGGAAGGTGGGCTTAAGCCTGGCCAGCTTTTCCAGGGATATATCCCGCCGGGGGTGCTCATCGGTATCCACCATTACCGGATCGCCCTTTCTATTGGGCACAGGGATGGGCAGTATTTCTTCCCTGAATTTTCCCGCATCTATGGCCATGACGGCGTTCCGGTGGCTCCTGACAGCTATTTCGTCCTGTTCCTCCCGGGAAATGCCGTACTTGTCGGCCAGCCTCTCGGCCGTTTCACCCATCATTATTTTATATATGGGGTCTGTCAGCATTTCCCACAGGGAATCGGTCATCTGCCCGTGCTGAAGTCTCTGGCCCCAGCGGGCGTTTTTCAGGGTATAGGGAACATTGCTCATGGACTCTGCGCCCCCGGCAATGACTATCTCGGAGTCTCCTGTGGCTATCTGCTGGTAGCCGCTTACCATGGCCTGCATTCCTGATGAACACTGGCGCTGTATGGTCATGCCGGTGACTTCCTTGGGCAGCCCTGCCAGAAGAGCCGCCGTGCGGCCCAGGTTGGGCTCTGCTGTGTTCTGGCCGCAGCAGCCCATGATTACTTCTTCAACCTGAGATCCCTCAATACCGGACCTGACAATTGCCTCTTTAATCACCGGCACCAGTATCTGATTGCACAGCAGGTCTTTAAACACCCCGCCAAAGTCTCCTATGGGGCTCCTTACGCCCGATGCAATTACGATTTCATCCATATGAAAAATACTCCCCCTGAAATTTCAGTTTTTGTTCAACAAAATTCTATTTTACTGAACAAAAGTCCTTTAAAATAATCGAAAAAAATGAGAACCAATTCGGTTCTCATTTTCCATTATCTGGGATGACCAACAAAAACCTACAGATACTTTTGCCGCAATTCCTTTTTATTGAATTTACCAACGCTGGTTTTTGG
This sequence comes from Peptococcaceae bacterium BRH_c4a, assembly GCA_000961585.1. Classification (GTDB taxonomy): domain Bacteria; phylum Bacillota; class Desulfotomaculia; order Desulfotomaculales; family Desulfocucumaceae; genus BRHc4a. The sequence continues at coordinate 3,116 of LADN01000093.1, forward strand.
AATTTCTTCAATAAATAGCACCCTGTCCGGCATCATCCATTTGGCCACCTTGCCGTCCAGGAAGTTCAGTATATCCTCTTCCCCGAGGCTTTCCCTGAATTCCGGCCTGGGCACCACACAGGCCATGGGACGTTCATCCCATTTTTCATGCGGCATGGCGATAACAGCGGCCTCGGCCACCCCCGGGTGCGCCATGATGGTATTTTCCAGGTCTACCGAAGATATCCATTCTCCGCCGCTCTTAATCAAGTCCTTGGTGCGGTCGCATATGGCAATATAGCCCTCATCATCAATGGTGGCTATGTCATTGGTGTGTAGCCAGCCGCCCTTCATGCACTCAGCGCTTTTCTGCGGATTTTTGTAGTATTCCCCTGCTATCCAGGGACCCCTTACGATAAGCTCACCCATGATTTTGCCGTCATGGGGAAGATCCTCACCGTTCTCTCCTATAATCTTGATTTCCAATCCAGGCGCCACCAAGCCCTGTTTGACCCGGACACGGTACTGTTCTTCAACAGTCCACTGGTCCATATAGGACTTTGTCCTGGAAAGGGTCACCAGGGGCGTGGTCTCGGTCATACCGTAAGCATGGAGAATGGGTATTCCCAGCTTTTCATCGAATGCTTTCATCAGAGACAGCGGAACGGCCGACCCGCCGCAGATAAAGCTCTTGACGCTGCTGAAGTCATAGGCCTGCTTCTCAAAAACCTCCAAAATACCCATCCAAATGGTGGGAACTCCGGCGGTTACCGTCACTTTTTCATCCTGTATCAACTGACAGAGTATTTTGGGGTCGGGGCGGGCTCCCGGAAATACCTGCTTTGCCCCGATCCAGGCCGCCGTATAGGGCATTCCCCAGGCGTTGGCGTGGAACATGGGCACCACCGCCATGACGGTGTCCCTTTCACTGAGCCCCATCATATCAGCGGATAAACAGGAAAAGCAGTGCAGAAAAATGCCCCGGTGGGTGTAAGCCACACCCTTTGGCTCTCCGGTGGTGGCGGTGGTGTAACACATGGCGGCGGTGGACCATTCATCCAGGTCGGACGGAAAATTATACTGTGGCGAGGCCTCGGCCAGCATTTGTTCGTAGGAGTAAACCGGACTCAAAGAAGTGTCGGGCAGTTCCTGCGAGTCAGTCATGATCACGAAGCCCTTGACGGTTTTTAATTTATCCTTAACCGCCTCCAGAAGGGGTAAAAGATCCCGGTCCACGAAAATAATGGTGTCTTCGGCGTGGTTTATAATATAGATCAGCTGATCCTGGAAAAGCCTCAGGTTAAGGGTATGCAGCACGGCCCCCAGGCAGGGGATGGCGAAATACAGCTCCAGATGCCGGTGAGTGTTCCAGGCCAGGGTGGCCACCCTGGCTCCCCTATTAACACCCAGATCCTCCAGAACATTGGCCAACCTGCAAACCCGTTCGTAAAACCGGCCATAGTCATACCTGAAGGTTCCGGAATAATCCCTGCTAACCAATTCTTTTTTGGAATAAAGCATTTTAGCCCTTTCCAGAATGCTTTTCAATGTCAGTGGATAATTCATCATAAAAACACACCTCTTCTATCACTCATATGGTATTCGGCAAGGAGACTGCCGTTTCCTGCATATTCTTTGATGATGTTCAGACCGTCATAAAGGCAGCTGGTCTCTTCGGTGCGCAGAAGGGACAGGCCTCGAAGCCTCCCGTCAGGTTTATAAATCAAACATTTTTTATCCGGTTTGGCCTCGATAATTGTTTAGACGGGGATGCGGTGTTATTACACGCCAACCTGCTGGCATTTATCCACCCCAGCAGCCAGAATAGTGAAGCCTGCTTTAATAGCGACCCAGAAGCTAAACTTTTAGCAAGGATACCAGTTCATCATTCTGACATATAATGCGCATGGGTTATAACAGCTTTGCTATTTTCTGCGGTAAAATATTTCTAAATAGAGTGCCGCTATCCCGGCCGCCATTAGCGGCCCCACCGGCACACCGCGAAAGAACACTATGCCGAAAATCGATCCTATGACCAGCCCGAATATAATCTCCGGCCTTACACCCAGAAGCTTCAGCCCCTCGCCGTTCATATGGGTGGCCACCGCCCCCCCCACTATGGCCATTATTCCGGGGAGGGAGGTTATATTGTAAATCAGGTCCTTTTCAGTGACTGATCCCTGGGCAATGGGCACCAGTATGGACAGCAGCAGGAAAAGAAGGCCCACCTCCAGTCCCCGCCTCTCCAAAAGGGGAAAAATGAAGTGCAGCCTGGAGAACCTCAGTATCAGCAGCACACAGGCGGCAATGGCTATCAGGTTGGATTGGGCGATAATCCCCACCAGAAGAAGCGACACCAGCATGGTTACCCCGGCACAAAAAATCCCCCTCCCAGCTTTACCAGTTCCTGGGGATATTTATATGTGGACGGGCCTTTTTATATTACCTATGAATAGTTTACAGCGTTATCCTCAGGGAGTCCGACCGCAGACCCACCCTCAGGGCCTCCAGTGCCAGAACCTCATGGGTGGGGATGTTGCCCAGATTGACATTGGGGCCGAACCTGGTGATCAGCTCCAGTTGCTGGTTTTTGTTGGGGGCCTCCCACATTATTATACGGGGATCCTCAATTTGCTCTAAAAGATCTTCCAGATCATCCTTTATAAAGTTGCCGTTCGCATCGTATAGCCCCACATTTGTTCCCGATTCCCGCCCCTCCAGAATGACCCTGTAAGCCCCGTTTTTCAGATCCGACTTAATCTGCCCGGCAAACTCCAAAACAGGAGTTTGGTCATTCTCATCCTTCTTGCCCACCTCCGTTAAAACTTTAAATCCCATGTCAGTGGCACTGGCAATGGCTTTTTTTCTCAATTCTTTGTCCAGGGTGATGGTGCCGTCCGAAACCTCAATGCAGGTGAACCCGATGTTTTTAGACATGTACAGAAAATCCTCCAGCCTATCCTGCAGCAGGGCCACCTCCAGGAAGGTTCCGCCGGGGTATATTTCTATGCCATGGGATCTGGCCAGCTCGATTTTTTCCAGAAGTACGTTATTATTGTATAAAGCCGAGGTTCCGAAAGCCAGTTTGACAAAATCGATGTACTCACCGGCAATACCCAGTAAGTCCCTGGTTTCCGTATAGCCCATACCCTTGTCAATAATCATAGTGAGACCCTGGTTTCTGGGCTTGGAGTTCCTCCCTCCCAACGGAAATTTCACCACTTCCTTCCATTTAGTTCCGTACTCAAAATGAGTCATAAGAATTCTCCTTTCGGTTCCCTTTAGCTGGGAACCCTCCAGAATTACCATGTGTTTAAAGGTATTCACAGAATAAGTAATTGGTTACCCTTCTCTGACAAAGAAAAAACCAGCTATAAGCTGGTATAAATTGTCTTAGTATACTAACTCATCATTAGCCTAACCCCGGGGCAGCCTTTCCGGCCATAAGAGCCGCCCCCAGTGCGCCGGCAAGCTGTGCTTCGGGAGGAACCACCAGGCTCCGGCCTAACCTTTCCTCCAGTGCCCTGACCAGGCCGATATTTTTGGAGACGCCTCCGGTCATGACCACCTGGGGCGTTATCTTCACCCGAGCGGCCATGCCGGCAATTCTGGAAGCCATGGCATGATGTATGCCGGCAATAATTTCCTCCTTTGATGCACCCGAGGCAATCCTGGATATAACCTCGGACTCGGCAAAGACGGTGCACATACTGCTGATCTCGACACTGGTTCCGGCCTTAAGTGACAGCCCGCCGAAATCCTCCAAATCCACTTCCAGGGCAGTGGCCATGACCTCCAGGAAACGCCCTGTTCCGGCCGCGCACTTGTCATTCATGACAAAGTCCAGCACCTTGCCCTCCGGGCTAACCGAAATGGCTTTACAGTCCTGCCCCCCCACATCAATCACAGTGGCCGCCCCGGACACCAGAAAACTGGCCCCCAGAGCGTGGCAGGTAATCTCTGTAAACTGCTGCCCGGCCTCTCTGACCAATGCCCTGCCGTAGCCGGTGGAAACTATGCCTGAGATTTCTTCAGTGTCTATCCCGCACCGGCTGCTGGCCTCTTCCAAAACTTCAGTGGCCGCCCGGGAACTGTTATAGCCCCTTTGGGCCACCACCCAGGACACTATTTTCTCATCCTTTAATATCACACATTTTGCCGTTATCGACCCTATGTCAACCCCCGCAAAATACACCCGGCAGCCTCCTAATTCGAAATACTCATGCTGAAAACCTTATTCTGTCGGAATCCAGAATCCAGAATTCAGAATCCAGAATGTATTGCTTACAGGCAAATAAAATCTACTTTTTTCATTCTCTGGCTGGCGGCATTGGCAACTACATGAAATAGCCATTCTTCGAGTTGCTGCGTTAGCGGCATGTAATTCTGGATTCTGAATTCTGGATTCTGACCCTGATTTCCTTCCCATAAGCTAGAATCTCTCCGCCCAGGTTACCAGGGGCAGCTCAAACTTGTATAAAAGCTCAGGGCTCCCCGGCCTCACACGTACGGTATATCCGAAAGTTCCCTGGGGCATTGTCACCTGCCCGGTAAAAATGAACCTTCCGTCTCCGGCGGCGCCATCCAAAAGCATTGGGGCGGTATAAAGGTCATGCAGGCCCATCTCGGTAACACTGCCGTAAACCACCTCCACATCCACATCACCGGGGCTGATGGCCCCCAGCGCCACGTGGGCTTTCAGAGCCAGCCCCTCACCGACGTTCATTTCCCGGGTTACGTTGGTATCCACCAGGCATATTTCCACCCGGGACCAGTTTTCGGACATAAATTGCTTGTACTCCCTCATTTTTTCAGCCGCCCGAAATTCATTTTCGGAGAAATACTGTCCCCTTTTAATGCAAGGTATATAGAACTTGTCGGTATACTCCATGACCATTCTCCCGGTGCTGAAAAGAGGGGTGATGGTGCGCATGGAATTTTTCATCAACTTGACCCATTCCCCGGGAAAGCCCATCTCCTGCCTGTAATAAACCGGAATAACCTTTTCCTCAAGAACGGTGTACAGGGAATAGCAGTCATCCCTGTCCTGCATCTCGTCGTCACTGTACCTGCGCTTTTCACCCACGGCAAATCCGTTCTTTCCGTTATACCCCTCGGGCCACCATCCGTCAGGCACGCTTACATTGACCACCCCGTTGATGGCCGCTTTCTGCCCGCTGGTGCCGCTGGCCTCCAGGGGACGCCTGGGGGTGTTCAGCCAAACATCGACCCCATGCACCAGGTAGCGGGCCATATCTATGTTATAGTCCTCCAGAAAGACAATCTTACCTTTAAATTCCTCCTGGTTTGACATGTCATAAACCAGCTTTATCAAATCCTGCCCGGCCATATCCGCCGGGTGCGCCTTTCCGGCAAAGATAAACTGCACCGGTCGCTCCGGGTGATTGACCATGGCCGAAAGCCGCTGAGGGTCCCTGAATAAGAGCCCCGCCCTTTTGTAGGTGGCAAAACGGCGGGCAAAGCCCACAGTCAGCACACCCGGGCGAAGGAAATTTTCCGCCTCCCGGATTCTCTCGGTGGGCTCCTGATTCCTTATCCTCTGTCTCTTTAGACAGTTCCTGGCGTATCCAATCATTTTCTCCTTCAATGACTGGTGCACAACCCATAGAAGGTTTTCAGGCAATTCGTGTATATTCTTCCACATGTTCTTGTCGGCAATCCTGTCCTGCCAGTCCGACCCCAGATAAATTGTGTAGAGATCCTTTATTTCCTGGGCCAGCCATGTCAGCACGTGCACTCCGTTGGTGACGTGCGACACCGGCACCTCCTCTTTGGGTATCTTGGGGTACAGGTAAGAGAACATCTCCCTGGAAACCTCACCGTGCAGCCTGCTGACGCCGTTACGGTAAGCCGAGTGCCGAAGGGCCAGGAGGGTCATGTTGAACATCTTTCTCTCTCCATCCCAGGCCAGATTAAGTATGTCCTCCCTTTCCACTCCTATTTTATCGTACAGGTGTCCGAAAAAGTGGTCCATCATTTCGGCCGGAAAAAGATCGTGCCCGGCTGGAACAGGTGTATGGGTGGTAAAAATGGTGTTGCTCTTGACCACCTCTATGGCCGTTTCAAAGGAAAGGCCCTTTTCAGCCATCAGCTCCCGCAGCCGCTCTATAATCAGAAAAGCCGCATGGCCTTCATTTATATGCCATGCCCGGGGATAAACGCCCATTCTCTTTAGAACCCTTACCCCGCCTATGCCCAGCAGTATTTCCTGGGATATCCTTACCGACCGGTCCCCTCCGTAAAGCTGGCCTGTAATGGCCCTGTCCTCCTGGCTGTTGAGCGATAAACCGGCGTCCAGCAGCAGCAGATCCACCCGGCCCACCCTGGATTTCCACACCTTAACACATACGTCCCGGCCGGGAAACTCCACCCTCACCACCAGCTCATCCCCCTGGGAGTCATACACCGGCTGTATGGGCTGGTCATAAAAATTGTAATAAGGGTACTTTGCCTCCTGCCCGCCCTCCCTGTTTATGATCTGGTTAAAATACCCGTGTTTGTAAAGGAGTCCCACACCCACAAAGGGCAGCCCCAGATCACTGGCAGATTTCATATGGTCACCTGCCAGGAGCCCCAAACCCCCGGAATATATGGGGTGTGACTCGTGCAACCCGAATTCCAGCGAGAAATAGGCAATGAACTTATCCCTGTATTCGGGATATGTATTCTCAAACCAGCACTTACTGCCCAGATAACGGTTAAAATCGTCCATTACCTGCCTGTATAGCTTCAGATAGTCATCATCCTGAACAACTTCCTCCAGTTCCTCCTCGTTTACCATCAGGAGAAACTTGACCGGATTGTGCCTTACTTCCTCCCAGAGTCCCTCGTTTATCCTTTTAAAAAGATTTTGGGCCTGGACGTTCCAGCTAAACCAGAAATTACGGGCGATATCACCCAGTCCTTCAATCTGCCGGGGCAATCTTGGCCTTATGGAGACAGTCCTGAAAGAGTACATAAAAGCATCCCCCCTGAATTCCTCAGGTTTTATAGCTGTATTCAACCAAAACATGCCAATTCCTTCTCTGGGGTCGCTCCGGGGTCACTCTGTGGCCGGTGGAGGGGTTTGAGTCCGATCTACTTATCCTCCGGCTGAACTGGCTCTAAGCTCGTCGCCTAACGGACTGCCGACCGCCTCCAACGCCGCATCCATGCGTCGATTCCGGCTACCGGCTGCGTCCTGCAGCCGGTCCGGCAGTCCGTACGGCTCTGTCGCCAAGAGCCAGATAACAGCCTCCGGAACATCCGCCTGGACTAAAACCCCTCCCCCCTCATGCATGTCGCTTGAGGGTCACTTTTAAAGTATGCTGTCACCATTCTGAATTCTGAATTCTGGCTTCTGGATTCTGGATTCCGCCGTCTGCAAGACGGCAACGCCCGTCAGGGCGTTTTTTTATTTCCTCAAGGCCTGGTTTGCTCTCTTCATAGGCGGCTGATCCAGGTATTCAACATTCTTGTTTTTATTCATTTCCCAATTAAAAGACCACTGGTTTCTAAACAATACAACATAATTGTCATCATCGTCCAGCACCACCAGATTATCCCCGCCGGTAAACCTTGCGGGATTTATGGCAACCCATTTGGCGATGGAAAAGGGAAGGTGTTCCAATTCTATATCCGCACCGTATTCGTGGGTTAATCTGTACTGCATCACTTCGAACTGCAGAATTCCCACCGCCCCTATTATGGGAGACTCCAAACCGATATCCGGGTTACGGTATTTTTGCACGGCGCCCTCCTCGGTCAGTTCCTCTATCCCCTTGATGAACTGTTTTCTTTTCATGGCGTCCCGCAGATGGACCCTGGCAAAAAACTCCGGCTGAAATTGAGGAATGGCTTCATAGGTGAAGCTGCTGGTTTCGGTTAATGTATCACCTATACGAAAAAGGCCGGGGTCAAAAAGGCCGATTATATCGCCGGGATAGGCCACATCAATGGTTGATATATCCTGGGCCAGAAATTGCCTGGATTGAGACAATCGGATCTGCTTTCCTGATGGTACATGCTTTACCACCATACCACGCCTGAAAACTCCTGAACAAATTCTGATAAATGCTATTCTGTCGCGGTGGGCCGGGTTCATATTGGCCTGAATTTTAAAAACAAAGCCTGAAAACTCCTCCTGTTCCGGCTTCACTATCCCTGTTGAGGATGGTTTTACACCAGGTGAAGGGGCCATCTGTACAAAAGAATCCAAAAAACGACCAATCCCAAAATTGGTAAGGGCACTTCCAAAATATACCGGCGTCAGCTTTCCTCTTGCAATCAGATCCTTATCAAAGCAATAGCCGGCCATGTCCAGCAATTCAATATCCTCTTTGAGCTTGTCACATAAAGGCGGTTCTATGGCCTGCGCAAAGACAGGGTCGGTCAAATCTCCAACCCTGGACGAGGCAATGGTCTGTCCGTGTCCGCTGCTGGAATAGAGCTCTATTTTTGCGTTAATCCGATCATATATTCCCCTGAACTCTTTTCCCATGCCGATAGGCCAATTCATAGGGAATGCTTTTATCCCCAGCACCTTTTCAATTTCATCCAAAAGCTCAAGGGGTTCCTTCCCATATCTGTCCAGTTTATTAACAAAGGTAAAAATGGGGATTTCCCTGTCTCTGCAAACCTGAAACAATTTTTTTGTTTGAGCCTCTATGCCCTTGGCCGCATCAATGACCATAACAGCGCTGTCGGCAGCCATCAGGGTACGGAAAGTGTCCTCACTGAAATCCTGGTGGCCCGGGGTATCCAGTATATTTATTTTTTTTCCCAGGTATTCAAACTGAAGTACGCTTGAGGTAATAGAGATCCCCCTCTGCTTTTCCAGCTCCATCCAGTCAGAAAGGGCATACTGCCTGGCTTTGCGCGATTTAACAGACCCGGCAAGCCGCACAGCCCCCCCATACAGTAAAAATTTTTCTGTAAGAGTGGTTTTACCGGCGTCTGGGTGCGATATTATGGCAAAAGTCCTTCTGCTTTCGATATGTTGGTTTAGGTCCAGTCCTTCCATTGATGAAACTCCTCCATTATATATCTAGGGATATAAGTCAAAATATTATTGCAAACAATTTACTTAAATATGTCAAAAAAGCTCTATGTAAGATATCGTTATAGAAAACTTTCGACCGGAAACTTTGGAAAAACGGAATATAGGGCAGAGGATAGATGTTGCCCTTTATGAGGCCATATTCAGCCTTATGGGTAGTGGGCAGGGATGGGTTTCAGAATGAAAAGGATTTCATAACTTCCATAACACCCGGGGAATGGGGATCGTTACCGGTATTGACCTGGATACTGTCACAGGTGTGTCTAAAGGGCTGGAAGAGTCCGGTTCCGCCGACAATTAACCGATCCCGCAGCATTTTTTGAATTTCTTCCCGCTGCCGCAGGGACATGGATCGTTCCGGCCTGCCTTTAAAACTGCAACTCTTTGCTCAGTAACTTTTTGCTTCTTCCTCTTGATCCGCTTTTTACCAAACTCCTTCATTTGCAGGTACCGGCTTTTGAACAACCCAAAATCATTATCAATGTGCGCTTTAAAGTAATTTATAATCTCGTCCATTTCTGCTTTGCCGGTATTCTTATTATATTCTACTTTATATTTTCCTGTATTGAACGGCATTCTGACTGCGAACTTTTCCATAGCGTCTCTTTCAGACATTATATCCACAAAAGTTAGTATAACCTCATTGCATTTGCATTCCGGATTAGTGCAATACTGATCATCAACAAGATACTCCGTGTCATTGCATTTAAATCTAAATTTTTCTGCGTTCTTTTCTCCGTAGACCTCTGAATAACCAAAGCATGATCCATCCTCCAAGTCCAGATCATCAAACCAATCAAAGGGATTTTCTTTCGCATACTCCTTTGCTTCAGCCAGACGGTTTCTAAACTTAGCCTTGGTTTCATCATCTAAATCAAGCAGGAAGTCATTTATCAACTCCTCGCAATTGATATCCTCCCTATGGAAATGCTTTTCCCCAACCTCCCAACTATTGGTATTAAGATTTATTAAAAAAAGCCCGCCTTTTATCTTATTATCAACTATTTCCATAAAATCGAGCATTACATCTTTGCAACCACAATCAGGATTTATACAGTATAGGTCATAAACCGCCACCATGGACTCATACTTATCAAACTTAACAACCATTATATTGTCGGCATTTTCTTTATCTTTGGCAAAATAGCCATAGGGCTTCATCCCCACACTATAACCTCCCACCATTTTCCACTCCGGAGAGCTGTGTTATCAGCGGTATCAAACACATTATAATTTATATCCATTGATATTAACATATTTTCTCCAAAATATTATGACTTTTCTTTATCAACGGTCAGATAACATTAAGGATTCCCAATGGTTTACAGAAAAAGAAAGGGGAGTGCGCCCCAGGCATACTCCCCTTTCCTATCCTATTATTCCCCCAATTAGCCCAAAATTTCCTTCAGGTCCTGGTCAGGGGTGGTAATCAGCTTGAGGTCGAAATTCTGCTGGATTACTCCCAGCACATTGGGGGTTAGAAACGCCGGGGCCGTAGGGCCTACGCGGATGTTCTTCACTCCCAGGTGCAGCAGGGTAAGCAGTATGGATACCGCCTTCTGTTCGAACCAGGACAGCACCAGACTCAGGGGCAGGTCATTGACACCGCAGTTGAATACCTTGGACAAGGCCACGGCCACCTGAATGGCGGAGTAGGCGTTGTTGCACTGTCCCATATCCAGCAGCCTCGGAATCCCGTCGATTTCACCGAGGTCCAGATGATTAAAGCGGTATTTGCCACAGCCCAGGGTAATAACAACGCAGTCCTTCGGCACTTTCTGAACAAACTCGGTGTAGTAGCTGCGGGAGGTCTTTGCTCCCTCACACCCGCCCACCAGGAAGAAGCGGCGGATTTTGCCCGCCTTGACCGCATCGACTATCTTGCCGGCTATGGACAGTACAAAATTGTGGTGGAACCCGGTGGTAAACACCGTACCCGCAGCCTTCTCCGGCAGGGGCTGCAGAGACTTGGCCTTCTTAATCACTGCGCTGAAATCGCGGTTTTTGATGTGCGCGACTTCCGGCAGCACTGCGATGCCGCAGGTAAACATGCGGTCCTTGTATGAATCCTTGGGAATAAGCACACAGTTAGTTGTTCCCAGTATGGCGCCTGGAAATTCTTCGAATTCCTTCTTCTGGTTCTGCCAGGCCGAACCATAGTGGCCAACCAGATTCTTAAACTTCTTCAGTTCCGGGTAGGCGTGGGCCGGCAACATTTCGCAATGGGTATACACATTCACGCCTTCGGGCTCAGCCTGCCTGAGCAGCTCGTAAAGGTCAAGCAGATCATGGCCGGTAATCAGTATTCCGGGTCCGGGCCTGAAGCCTGTGGAAACCTTCGCCGGTTCCGGCGAACCAAACCGGGACACATTTGCTTTATCCAGCATTTCCATTGCCCTCAGGTTAATCTCACCGCACTTGAGCACCTTTTCAATGTGACTGTTCAGGTCGAAATTGACATTGCTCAGGGTGGTAAAGAGGGCTTCGTGCATGAAGGAATCCACCTGCTCGTCATGCGCTCCAAGTTCCCTGGCGTGGTAAGCATAGGCAGCTATACCCTTCAGCCCCAGGATAAGGGTGTCCTGCAGGCTGGCGATGTCTTCGTTTTTGCCACAGACCCCCACTTTGGTGCAGCCGGTTCCCCCGGCAGTCTGTTCACACTGGTAGCAAAACATATTTTTACCCTCCTTGTTATTATTTATGTTTTAAGAATACCTCTTCTACGCCCTTAAATCCTCCCGGCGAGTCACATTAACACTGTGATCTTTATCACACCGGCATTAATATTAAAGCAATCCCAAAATCCATCGGGGACATATCGCCGGTTCCTGTCCCATTTAAGATCAGGGGTCAGGCTTTACATTGTGATAAAGAAACAAAGTAAAGCCTGACCCCATTAAACCCCTATATCAAATCTCATGTTCCCGCCCTTACTCCTACCCATCTGCGTTCTTCTATATCTAATTCTGAACGAGAGGTGTGAACTACAAAAATCTCCCTTCCTGAATATAGCCTTTGTAACTTAGCATTTTCTAGCAAAACATTTCTGGCACCATCCATAAAACTGTCAATTACAGCTATTTTGTCGATAATCCTCTTGTTTCCTTCTGAATGAGCCTCAACAGCTTCAATTACCACCCATTGAGAGGGATAAGTATTTCTTACATCATCCCATTTCATATAATCACCTCCTGGTGAGTATTTTAACTTATTAATGTCATTTAGTTTTCCATTAATTCTATTATATCATTTCCAGCATGTTTGCAACAAAATAATGCGATCTGACAACTGCTGATTGCTAACTGATTTGCAGACTCATTCACTGGCTGCCACTTCTGCGATATACCAGTCCTTCCGCCAGAGCGATGACCTCACCTTTTTGATCCCTCACCTCCATCCGGTAGAGCCCGGTCTTTCTGGTTAAATTTTCTTCCCGGGCAGTGGCGGTGAGCACAGCCCCCAGCTCGGTGGTTTTTAAAAACTGGATATTGACGCTCAGGGCAAGGGCCACCGGCCCGTGTGAATTGCTGGCGGCGGCAAAAACAACATCGGCCAGTCCAAAAATCGCCCCGCCGTGGGTGACACCCACACCATTCAGCAGCTCGGGCCTGACCTCCATGGCGCCCATGGCGTAGCCAGGCTTTATTTCCAATAGCTTTATTCCCAGGTGCCGGGCCAAGGCGTCCTTTTCCATAAGTATCTGTGTATTTCTAATCTCCATCCCGAACTCCTCCTTGATGCTTTATATTAAAGCTTTGTCTAAAGCAAACTGATAAACTGCATCCTTCCCCAATCTTCTGCCGTTGGCCCCAAAGGACCGCTCGTAAAAATTTACCCGCCCGCGCCGGTCAATCAGAAGAACGGTTGAAGCCCGGGTGCCGTAGGTTTCACCGCGGATAAAGATGGGGGATAAAAGCCTCTCCCACTCCAGGGAAACCCCTGTGCGGGGAAGTTCCTCATCCCTTGCAGGACCATCGTCGGAGAGCAGATCCAGCAGTCCTTCCGCCAGGTACGCCCCATCCCCTGCCAGTACCCTCCACATCCACTCTTTACCCTTTACCACCTTGGGCCAGGGGGTATCCGGCAGGTGATTGCTGATGCCGTAAATACCCGGACCCATTCTTTCAGGCCGCTTTGCCCTGCTGGAGCAGAACCAAAGTTCCTCACCCTCCATCAGCACAAGGTTGAAGCCGTTGTACCAACCCTTTACACCCTGCAAATTGTTAAGATACTCAGCAGATTTCCCGGAGGAGAAAAGATAATCCCTTACCAGCATTCCCCGGGAACCGGCGTTTGATCTATACGAGACCGGGTCCCGGAAATTGGTCAGGGCGGCAAAGCGGCCGCTGCGGGTAATTCCCAGCCACGTCCCCCTATGTTCCAGGTCCTTCCCGGCCAGCAATGCCGGCGCTTCATCCCAGAAGCGGGCCCCGGCCGTGGGTCTGGAGTAATACTCGTCACGGTTGGCGGCCACAACCAGAAAATAATCGGGATGATTATCATAAGCCAAAAGAATAAGGCACATAGCTATCTCCTTTAAATATACGGCGGTCTGGAATATACGCACCCAACATATTTCCACACAGCCCTTTTTATTCCCTCCCGGAAAAGTCCTTAAAGCCAATGAAAATGGTTGCGCCTGGACCTGTATAAAAGCTCATAATCCCGACAGTTAATTATTTTTAACTTTTCAATATATTACTGCTCTTTTAATTGACAAAGGAGTGAATTACCGTGATAAACTATGAGAAAAGGCAAAAAACCACTCTGGGCTGGGCCTCCAAACCAAGATGAGGAGGGACAGCAATGTCGATAATCAATGTTGAACAAGGAGGAATTACTATCAGCCTAGCAGATCGAATCTTACAAAGCATTCTAAAATTCCCTGAACAAACCATTATATTTCATGACCAGGAAATCAAGTACTCCCACCTGTGGGACCAGGCGTCCATATTGCGCCAGGCTCTCCAGGAATCAGGAGTTAAGCCGGGCGATCGAATCGCTATTCAGCTGCCCAAATGCCTGGAATTTCTATACTTCCACTTGGCCAACCTGCAGTTGGGGAGTATCACCGTACCGCTGAACCCTACTTACACTCGGGAAGAAATCACCTGCTTTCTTTCCGATTCAAAAGCTAAGATTTTTATTGCCACCCCGGATAATGCCGCCAAAATCGGCGCTATTCTACCTATGCTTGCCCATTTACAGCATGTAATAGCGGTTGGCGCCAGTGAAAGCTTGAATAACGAAAAAGTGCTGGCCTACGATTCTCTCATTAAAACCAAGCCTTCTTCACAGGGTTTAACAGCCCGGCCCGCTGATACTGCGATGATACTTTACACTTCGGGAACTACAGGCCGTTCCAAAGGAGCCATGTTATCCCATGAAAACCTGCTTGCCAATATTGAATCTCTTCATATGGCGTGGGGTCATTCGGAAAATGATATTTTGCTTCATGTGCTCCCCATTTTTCACGTTCACGGCTTGGTGGTGGCCTTCCACGGGGCTGTTCACGCCGGAATGAAAATTATTATGCGCAAGCAATTCGACCCGGCCGATACCCTGGCCTGCATTGAAAAACATCATTGCACAGTCTTTATGGGAGTTCCCACGTTGTATTACCGTTTGCTGAAGGCAGAGAATCCCCGCCAATTCAATCTCGATTCGATGCGGCTATGGATATCCGGGTCGGCTCCGCTTCCGGCTGCCGTCTTTGATCGCTTTAAACAGGTATTCGGCCACACGATACTTGAAAGGTTTGGAATGTCCGAAACCTGCATGAATGTTTCCAACCCTCTTAACGGACCCCGTAAGCGGGGAAGCGTGGGATTGCCCCTTCCGGGGGTATCCATTCGGCTCGCAGGACCGGATGAAAGCGATGTAGAACCCGGTGGTATCGGTGAGGTTTGGGTACGAGGCAAAAACGTTATGCAGGGATATTGGCAAATGCCTGATAAAACCCGGGAGGCTTTTTCAGGGGAATGGTTAAAAACAGGTGATTTGGGCTATCAAGATGAAGAAGGTTATCTTTATCTGGTAGGCAGGGCAAAGGATTTAGTCATTTCCGGCGGTATGAATATTTATCCGACAGAGGTGGAAGATGTCATTGAAACCATTGAGGCAGTGGAAGAATCAGCTGTGATCGGCATTCCCGACGATGAATGGGGAGAAAAAGTGATCGCAGTTGTCGTTCCCAAACCTAATCAAAGCGTTACCCCAGAGGAAATCGATCTGGTTTGCCGGGAACGCCTGGCGAATTATAAACGGCCCAAGGCCATCTATATAACAGATAAAATACCCCGGAATACCATGGGGAAAATCCTCAAAAGTCAACTCCGGGAAAGTTACAGATGAGTAGGCAAAAGGATGGATGAATTTTTAGCAAACTACAGTACTTTACAAGCTTCTTCCCGCAACCCCCAGGGCATTCCGGCAGAAGCATATTTAAGCCGCCAGAAGCGGTAAAGGCGCCATATCAGGGCGCTAGGTTCTGGACGTAGTCCCCTCCCAGGTACTGATCTTGGTTTCTGTTTTATCCTCCTCGCTGAACCACCGGGAGGTTATGCACTTAGCCTCGGTGTAAAAGGCTACGCCGTCTTGGGTAAAAATGCACGACCCGTTGGCGAATTGGCTTGCGTTCATTTATCCAGTCAATTACAGACTTTTTATGGTCCGCCGAAACCACAGGCCCCAGATCGGTTTCCGGGTGGTGGGCGCACCCCACCTTGCGCTCCCTGGCGAACTTTACCAGACCGGCGCAGCCGAAGCTGGAGTTTACGATCCCCAGAGCCGATCTCTCCAGGGCTGCGTCCTTTAACACAAGGCCGTGGTTTTTCGCCTCGCAAAGGGCCTGAACCCTTTGAATCTCCCTGGTTAAGACAATATCCAAGCCTTTTGACATAAGTCATCGGGTCAAGCTTCCCCTTTCGGCATAAGCATGTTTAACGGGCCAGTCATAAACAACCCTTTAATATTCTATTCCCTCACGGGCTTCTACCCCCTGGTAAAAGGGGTGTTTGACCAGGGTAATCTCGGTCACAAGATCGGCCGCCTCGATTACTTTTTCATGGGCATTTCTTCCGGTAAACACCAGTTCCACATGGGGTGGCCTGAGAGAGGTTAATTCCATTACCTGTTCAAGATTGACAAGGTTATAATAGAGAGCCACATTTATTTCATCCAGTATCACCATGTCGTAGCTGCATTCGGTCAGCACCTCCCTGGCTCGGGCAATGCCCTGGCGGGCCAGTTCCACGTCCTTCGGAGATGGGCTTTCTTCGTCCACAAAGGTTTCCAGCCCGTATTGTTCAATACTCAGCCCGGGCAGATATTTTTGTGCCGTTGTCAGCTCACCGTAGTAAGAACCTTTCATGAACTGAAGCATAATAACCTTGTGCCCGTGGCCCAGTGCCCTCATGGACAGGCCCAGCGAGGCGGTGGTTTTACCCTTGCCGTTGCCGGTATAAACCTGTAAAAAACCTCTTCTGTTATGAACCATACAAAAATCTCCCTTTGTTTTAAACTTATTTATTCTATAATGTTTATCCCTCTGGTATTTGTCCCTCTTCAACTCCGGACAGCTTAAACCTGCCTGACAGTTCCTGAAGCTCTATGGCAAGACTACTCAGGTTGTCGGCAGTGGTCGCCACTACTTCCATGGCCGCCGTCTGTTGTTCGGCAGTGGCCGCCATGTTCTGCACGCTGGACGAAACCTGCTCAGCTGCCGCTGCAACGCTCTGCACCTGCCCGGTAAGGCCGTGCACCAGTTTGATGATCCCCCCCATGGAAGCGTCCACTTCTTCTACAACAAGCTTTCCCTGGACAACTTTATCCGATCCGACGGCTATAGCTTTAACGGCCTGGCTGGAACGTTCCAGTAATTTTTGAATCAGAATCCGGATTTTCTTTGCGGACTGATTTGACTCTTCGGCCAGGTTCCTGACCTCCTCGGCCACAACCGAGAAACCCCTGCCGTGTTCCCCTGCCCTGGCTGCCTCTATAGCCGCATTGAGGGCCAGCAGGTTGGTCTGCTCAGCGATACTAGTAATCACATCCACAAACTGATTGATACTGCTTATGTCACCTTCCAGTTCATCTATTGCCCTGCGGGCTTCCATGGTTGATTCAGCTATATCCACTATTTCCCCGCAAATCTGGACCAGGCCCTGCTGGCCGGCATCAGCGCGGGATGCCATGTCAGAAGCAGCATCGGCCACCTCCTGGGCATTCTGGGCCACCTTTTCAACCGTGGCGGCTATTTCCCCGATGGTTGCCGCCGTCTGGCTGGCGCCGGCCGAGGTCTGCTGGGCCTGGGCGGCCAGCTGTAAAGATTGCTCCGAGAGTTTGCTGGCTACACTGGAAATTCTGAAGGCGAATTCGGTCAGGCTGTGCTTCATGTGGTTAAACGACTTGGCTACCTGGCCCAGTTCGTCGTTGCCCTTGACCTCGATATCCGCTGTCGTCATGTCCCCTCCGGCGATAAGCGTCGCCTTTTCGCTCATGATAGCCAGAGGCCGCGTGATAGACCGCGACATAATAAACGCCACTATAACCGATAGTATTATAGCCAGTGCTGCAATAATCAACGACGTAAAGGAAACTTCTTTCACCTTTTGTCCGCTCTGGGAGATATGTTGTGAAACGTTTTTTTCCTCAAATTCTACAAATTCGTCAATGGCCTTGCTCATACTATTTGCCAGGTTAATATTCAAAAGGCTGTATCTTACTATCTCTTCAGTTTTTTCGTTGTCTTTCAGGGACATCAGATCATTGGTGTATTTTTCGTACCCGGCCATTTTGCTCTGGATATTCTCCAGTAATGCTTTTGCCTCTATATTCTCTGACTTTGCGCTCATATTGCTGAAACGGGTGTGAAAATCCATTACACTCTGATTGTAGCTGCTGCGATATCTGGTGTCACCGGTTATCAGGTAATCCCGGGCGCTGTAACCCGCCTCCAGAAAGCTGTTTTTCAACAAAAGCCCTTGCTCTTTCAGCCATATCTTATCGGCTATCAAGTCGTTGTATTGCCTGTCAGTTGCATTGATGGTATGAAGCAGGTAGCCCATAACAGCTCCCATTATGATCAGGATAATTATAAAACTGACTACCATCTTGCCTTTGATACTCAAAATTATCACACTCCATCCGGTGAATATTGGTCAGCGCGCCCGTCAGGGTGTTTTCCTACTTAATATCCAACTTCCTGCGAAAATAGTGAGGTGTGTAGATCGCGGCCAGGGGGTTGTGCCCGGTGACCCTGTCTTTTGCCGCCAGCACAGTTACCGGGGCGGCGGAATGCATAATGAAAAGGCTGTCATGCCCAACACAAAGGCCCAGTAGTATGTTCAACTCGGTACCGGCCAGGTTCAGCACCATAGCTTGAGCAACCGGGTTGCACATAACCTCGAATTGGCCGGGACGCACCTTTTCCTCCTCTTTTATGCCCAGATCTTCCTTGGGTATAGAGCCGGTCTTGCATATCACAGATTCCACTGTAAAGCCGTTATCTTCGTATATTTTAACGACTTCCAGCGCCTCCCGGCGCAGGCCGTAGCAAAAAGCCAGTCCCAGCTTTGAGAATCCGGCCATCCGGGCGAACTCAATGATCTCCCGCACCCGGGGCCAAACACCGTAGCCGACCCCCTCCACCCTGGCCGCGCAGGAGGCATATTTGCCCTGGGCTTCCTCCCTGTAAGTACCTGCAGCCGTTCTGTAAACACCGTCATCTTTCAGCATGGGGCAGTTTTTAGGCAGCTTTTCCCTTTCACCCCCGTAACAGGCGTATACACCGCATTTTGCGCAGCTGGCCAAAAAAATCACTTTCCTTCCGTTTTATTCGATCAGTCGGTAGGTTGCTGGCCAATATAGTAAGAATAGCCAATTTATGAAATAAGGACCGGGGAAACGAAGGGGAAATGTGCAAATTTTCTGCACAGTTCCCCGCGTTTTTTTCCTGGTTAACCAGCAGGTTGCCCCCTGGTATGTAAGTCCGGTAAACAAACTTCTTCAAAGAGTCTATGGCTCATCGTAACTCCGTTTACTGCCCTAAGGTAGTCTGCTTTTGCCTGGACTTCAGCATTGGATAAAAGATAGTAAACAGCAGACCAAAAATTGAAATAAACATGACTACTCCGCTTATCGGTCTGGTGAAAAACACAGTCCAGTTATTTGAGTAGCTGATCATGGTGGTCAAGAAGGCCCGTTCGGCCAGCGGCCCCAGTATGGCGCCCAGCACCAGGGGCGCGATGGGGTAATTATACCGCTCCATAACGTAACCGATCAGCCCGAAGACAACCATCATCCAGACGTCCGATATATTGTTGCGGATGGTAAAGGCCCCGATAAAGCACAGCACCATGATGAAGGCCGAGGAAACCGATTCCGGGGCGTCCAGCACCTTGCACATGGGTTTGACGGCCAGGTAGCCGATAATGGCCATGATTACCAGCGCCAGAAACACGGAGGCGTAAATGGTATAGACCATGTCCAGTGAAGTGGCGAACACCTGTGGGCCGGGCTGTATGCCATGCAGCAGGAATGCTCCCAAAATAACAGCCGTGCAGCCGCTGCCGGGTATACCCAGGGTCAGCAGGGGAATCAGCGCCCCTCCCACCGAGGCAGTGGCCGCAGTCTGGGAGGAAACTATGCCCTCCGGCGCTCCCTTGCCCATTTCCTTTCTGTTTTTGCCGTACTGCTTTTCCATACCGTAAGATACGAAGGAGGCAACCGTGGCGCCGGCCCCGGGGACCGACCCGATGATTGTCCCGATACCTATGCTGCGAAGGAAAAGCCCAATCTGCCCCTTGAATTCCAGCCAGGTGGGAAAGGTGGTTTTGACCTTGCCAACCTGCTTAAGTGTCGGCGATACAAAACCCTCCTCAAGGCGCTTGAGGACTTCCGCCAAGGCGTAGGTGCCCACCATTACGGTCAGGTAGTCGATACCGTCCCGCAATATGGAGATCCCGAAGGTAAAGCGTTCGGCCCCGTATATGTCGTCTATCCCCACGGTGGCCACCAGAATACCGATAGCCAGGGAAATCACTGCCTGCCGGATCGTGCTGGTCCCCAGCACGATCACGCTGGTCAGGCCCAGAAACACGATGGCAAAGTATTCCGGGGTAGAAAATTTTAAGGCCACAATGGCGAAGGGTTCAGAAACGACAACCATTATGATGGCCGCCATCAGGCCTCCCCCTATAGCTGCGTAAAGGGTCCAGCCCAAGGCCTTGGCGGCCTGTCCCTGGCGGGCCATCGGGTAGCCGTCCCAGAGCAGTGGTACGTGTATGGGCTCACCCGGTATTTTAAAGAGTATCGAGGTGAAGGCCCCCCCGTAAGTACCTCCGATGTATATGGCCGTAAGTACGATGATAGCGTTGGTGGCGCTCATCGGGTAGGTGAACGGCAGGACCAGAATAACCCCCATGACCACGGTCAATCCTGGTAAAACCCCTGAGATCAGCCCGATTAAAACGCCAACCACAAGGAGCAGCAGGGTAACCGGAGAAAGGCATTGCAGCAAACCCATACCTAGATGATAAAGAATGTCCATTTAATTTTGGCTCACCCCTTTCGGCCCGATAATAAGTCTAAATTAATGTATGCCTAAAAGGCTGTAGATTATCAGGGTAAGGCCCTCAAATGGAGGCACCCCGGTGGGCAGTGAAACGTAGACAACCTTGATGAACAGGAAGACGAAAAACAGCGTCCCCAATAAACTGCTTACAATTATAACCGTGTGCCTGCGGTAGCGGCCCGCATACATGAACCCGGCCAGGTAAAGGAAGGTGCAAATTGCAAAGCCGATAATATTGATCAGGAAAACGTAAGCCAGCGTCATCAGACAACCTATGAACAGCAGCATTGGATAGCGCTTATTCTCCTCTTCCGGAAGGCCGTCCTCCTCCTGGTTTGCTTGATCCTTATTGCCGAGAACTCCTTTTACCTCACCGGCGGTGGATCCCTTGACCAGTCCCAGCACGATGTCATAGAAGGTCAGCACAATCACCAGGCCCAGCAGTAATCTGGGCCAGAAGCCCGGACCCAGCTGGCCTTCCCTGATGTCGTACTGGAAGTAACCTGCCAGGTAAAAAAGGTAGACGGCGGCCAGGAACAGGACCAGGTTAAAGGCTGCACCCTTTAACCTTTCAACTAAATTGTTCTGCACCCCTTGTCACCTCAGCTTTGCTATTTTTTGAGAAGAGCTTTCATGCTTGCCAGGTCCTCCTTGAAAAACTTGACGGCGTCTGCCGGTCCCAGGTAGCTGTCCTTGGTGCCGTACTGCTGATCCAGCCACTTCTGGTACTCGGGGGTGTCGTAGGCTTTTTTGAAGGCATCGCCCAGTTTCTTGACTTTTTCCGGGTCGGTCCCAGCCTTGATCATGACTGAGCGAGTCTGGGGCATGTAGATTTCCAGTCCCAGTTCCTTGGAGCAGGGCACATCCTTGAAGGCCGGGAAGCGCTCTTCGTTAAACACTATAATGGGGATCATCTGCTTCCCTTCGACATATTGGCGCACATCCCCGGCCTGCTCGTAAAGGGCGTCCACATGGTCGCCTAATACCGAAACGTAGCGCTCACTGGGATTCGGGAAGGGTACTCCCTGAAGCTTTATGCCCTTGCTGGCAAGGAATTGCACGGTCATGTCGTCGGGGCTGCCCTGGCCGGTAATGCCGACCTTTATTTTCCCGGGGTTCTCCTTGGCTGCCTTTTCAAAGTCGGCCCAGTTCTTGTACTTGCCGTCGGCCTTGACGAACAGGAAGGAGGGGGCCTTGATCATCCGGGCTACAGGTGTTAAGTCCTCGAACTTAAAAGGCGCCTTATCCCCGGCGGTGGCCAGGAGGGCGTGGGTGTCGGCGGTGTAGACCAATAGGCTGTAGCCGTCGTTTGGGGCTGCAAGCATCTTATTCATTCCGACGACACCGGTGGCGCCGGCCACATTGATCACGGGAAGAGATACGCCCAGGGCTTTTTCCACATGCGGGGCGCTGGTTCTGGCAGTCTGGTCGGCTCCGCCGCCCGGACCCCAGGGAACGATAAACTCAACCGGCTTGACTGGATATTTTTCGCCCGCCGCCTGCTGGGAAGGAGCCTTGGATTCCCCGCCGCAGCCGGCCAGGGAGACAGAAATCAAACCAACAATCGCCGCCGCTGTAATTAATCTTTTCCAACCTTTCATTAACCGTACCTCCTAAAATATTTTTTTAAAACGGCCTTTGGAATCCCTCCTTTAAACAAGTATTAATAAGTCTTCAACTCCCCGGTCAGGTTATAAGCGCCTGAATCAGGCATCACTCCTATAAAAACCGTTTTACAGTGATTTACTCCACATTCGCCCCTGACACTGTTCCTCAGCATTCCCAGGAAGCCTGGGCCACCAGATACCTGTTTAGTTTTTCAAAATCCAGTTCAGGCCTGAAAAGCCGGTCTCCCTTTATTTTGCCTGAATCGAACAGCAGCGGGCGGACCAGAACGGATTCCCTCAACTTAAGAAAGCCGTTCATTTCGCCGGCGTTGGCCAGTCCCACCGCGGCTGCGGCAACCGCTTCGTGGTAGCAGCCTATCTCGCCGGCCACACCGTTTCCCAGCACAATCCCAAGCCCGGCCGCCCTGGCCGTGTTGATGAGCCTGAGCAGGTTTTTCATGCTACCGGCCTTCATCAGTTTGAACTTGACATAGGCGGAGCATTTCAGTTCGATTGCGCGCATCAGATCGTCCTCTGTGTTGATGGACTCGTCCAGCATCAGGGGAACCGGGGAGATGCGCGACAGCCCTTCCATCTCGTTCCAGACCCCCTTGGGAAAGGGCTGCTCGAACAGCTCGATGCCGTCGGGATTGACCCCCTTGACGAATCTCCGGGCCTGGTCATAGTTGTAGCCCTGGTTGGCATCGACCCTTATTTTTACATGATCAGGCTTTAACGATAAAATAAAGTTTACCTTATCGATATCATGGCCGACATCGTCTATGCCCACCTTGACCTTTATGGTATTAAACCCTTTTTCGATAATTTCGGGCAGTTCCCTGCGTATCTGTTCATGGTCGCCGGTGCTTAATATTCCTACCAGTTCCACGTCCTGCAGAGTCATATCCTGATTTCCAGTTATTCCTTCCAGGGCCGTCAATAAAGGCGTGACGGCGAAGGACTGGCTTTTAATATGAGGTTCCAGCATCTCCCGGGCCGCTTCCATATCTCTGCCGATCAGCCGGGGAGCCATTTCCTTTCCGAATAGCCAGACCTGTTCGGGCGTTTCGGAGGAATAGCCCGGCAGGGGGGCTGTTTCACCCAGCGTTATGCTGTTTCCCTCGTGGATGGCGGCAATGAATATATCGAAATCGTGCAGTTCCTTGAAAGAAAGGTGATAGGGCTTTTTCAACGGCACAACTAAGTGATAAAAATCAATTTTTTCTATCAATACGGTACACACCTTTCACATTCAGGAATTCCCAAGTCAGAATTAAAAGACAATGTAAGCTATAATCTTACATTCATATCCGGCAGTAGTTATACTGAATTCTGACTTCTTTATTCCGACACTAACAACCGTCTGCTACGGCCCTTGACATTTCGTAGACATCGTTGATGGCCATCTCAATGGCCACCGGCCTATTCTCCTTTTTAGCCCTCTCGGCAAGCTTCTCCCGGTGATACTCCAGCACTTCCCTGGGCAGCGGCAGATTGCCGGAATCATAGTAGCGGATGGCCCCGGTGAGGTCTCTGGCCGGCATTACCTTGTTGGCAACCTCCAGGCTGGGTGACCATGGAATGTCGATAACCCCTGCCTGGAAGCCGCGGACCGCGCCGAGGGCAGCGTCCCCGTCGCCCAATTCCAGCGCTTTGTCCACAATGGCCCGGACTTCCTTTCTGATCATTTCCATTTCCAGTTCCAATTCCGGACTGTCCGGCAGCCTGAAGCCGCGCATGCACTTGATGGCCTGCCTGGTGGCCCTGCAGCCGGCTGCGTTGGCTTCCTTGGTGGGGATTCCAAGGGCCTCATGGGTGGTTTTGGTGACCAGAAGGGTGGCATTGCCCAGCACTGCAATAACCCCTCCCAGAGAGATTATGCTGAAGGCCTGGGCCTCGTCAGGCGGGAAGCCCGACATCCACTGGTAGGAAACGGACACCTGGAAAATGTCTCCATACCCCATCTTCTTAAGGTATTCCCGGCACATTTCCGGGAGTACCCGCAGGGCGGCCACGTCCTGAAGCAGGGTCAGGTTCTGGCAGATACCCACATTGTAGTACTTCAGGCCCTGCCCGGCGGCCAGAAGGGTATCCAGCACAGAAACCGCTATGGATACTCCCGGCGGCACCAGAGTGCCGGTCAGAAAGCCCGGCTGCTCTCGGTTTATTTCCACGCCATGCTCTGCGTAATAGGCCGCCAGCCGGTCAACGTACTGGTAATTCTGAATTCCCTTGGCTATGGAGAGTTCCTTGCTATAGGAAACAGTATAAGAGATTCCGGACCCCAGGAAGCCGCTGATGCCCGAGGCAATAGCAATCTCTGCCGTCAGCCTGGGAAAGGGGGTCCCTGACAGCAGGTAAATGGGTCTGTCCACCGCCTCCACCACCCGGCGCACTTCACTGACCCCGTAATTTACCACCGGCAGCCCGTTAAGCGCGGACTGGCCCTTTTTTTTGCTTTCTTCAATGCCTTTTCCGGCCTCTTTAAACCTCTCGTTCCGGGTGTAGCTGTCGGTTGTGGTGGGAAGTATATCGGCGCCGCCCTCGTTCTGGAGATACTGCAGCAGCTCAATATGGTCATCAATCAGGGGCACGCCGCCCCTGGGGTGAATCACCGTGTCTCCGCATGCCTCAGCACGCCGGACAGTGGCCGACATCCTTTTGCGCTGGGGCAGCCGGCGGTGATATTCTATGGCCTCCTCCAGGTCGATGTCTTTTCCGGTGGGCCACATCCCGGTAACCTCTTCCCTTATGGCGAAAAACTGATCCAGGGTCAGCTGGACGTTTTTGGGCTGGTTTTTGTCAACTTCCACCTTTCTCCCTCCCGTTGCCGGATTTATAACCTTGACTAATAGCCCAGGTTTTCACCGACCAGTATAATGGTAAAATTATTTGAGGCGGCGGGCCTGGCCTCAATAATTGTGGTCACCCTGCACAGTCGTCCGGGCATGGCACAGTCGGCACAAAGGGTGCTTTTGGCACAGGGTGTGGGATCGTTCCGCCGGTGGGTGTTTAGGGGGCAGGCGAAGTTTTTAATCCTATCCAACCCGGCCTCCACATTTTTTACAATTTTATTTACCCCGGCCACCACGATAATGCTGCCGGGGCCAAAAATCATTGCCGCCACCCTGTTTCCGCTGTGGTCTATATTAACCAGCCTGCCATCCAGGGTAATGGCATTGGAGCTGGTAATAAACGTATCGCATACCAGGTGAGACATTCTCACCTGCCGCAGTTCCTCCGGGGTAAGGCCCTTCTGCCAGTGGTCGTAAACAGTGTTCCCCTTTGAGCGAAGGGTTTCCACCAGGTCCAGTTCCCTTAGGGTCACCGAACCGCCAAAGCCCACCTTTGCTTCGGGTGGAATTCTTTTTAAAACTTCCTCTACTGCTTCATCCTTTTTGCCAAAATATAAGGCCTCAAAGCCGTTTTTCTGAAGACTGGCCACTGTTTTTCTGGCCCTTTCCCCGTGATACCAGGTTATTGCAGCATCCGCCATACACATATAACCTCCCGTTATAATTAATTGATGAGACTAACATCTCTGCCGTCATGCCGGCGGTTTAATATAAGTAACGGCAATGCCGTTTCCTTCTTTCCGCAACACCACCCATTTCAGCCAACTTTGGTCATTGGTCAGCGGGTAGTCCGCACGCTGGTGCAGGCCCCTGCTTTCAGTCCTGATACGGGCGGCGTGAGCTACCAGCCTGGATGCCAGAATAAGGTTTTTGGATTCTATGGCCTCCACCAGGTCTTTTGTACAGTCGACCCGCATGCCTTTCCGCTCAATCTGTTCAACTGCGTCAAGACCCCTGCTCAGGTCGCCGGCGCTGCGCGTAATCCCGAAATAATTCCAGCAAACCTGCTGCAGTTCCCGTCGGATCCGGCCCGGCGCGTCACCTGAAAGGCAGCTTATGGACTGCCACCTCTGCTCTTCCTGCCTGACCTCGGACCATGTCAGCGAGGGCATCTTGGTTCGAAAGGCTTCCAAGGCGGCGTTCCTGCCGGCCCTGCGTCCAAGAACCAGGCAGGCGGCAACTGCTCCACAGACACGGTCGGCCCCGAACATAAGCCCGTGTCCCGCCGTTTCACCTGCAGCATACAGGCCCGGTATCCCGGCGGCGCACTGCCGGTCGATGATCACCCCGCCCAAAAATGAATGCACTGCCGGTTCCCAGGGGATTTTCTCCCTACGCCAGTCAATGCCCAATTCCTTTTCCATCTTTTCAAAGGGCATGGTAGGTTCTTTAAGGCTGCTTACATCCAGGCAGCAGGGGCCGTTACCGGCCTTCAGCTCATTGTGGACTGCCTGCACAAGCGTTGTGCGGTTGGTCAGCTCCAGCCTGTCAGGGTCATATCTGGCCATAAACCTTTCGCCCAGGCGGTTGTGGAACACAGCTCCCTTGCCAATGGCAGGCTTTATCCCCCCGCTGGGGAACGGCGTTCCCCCGGGGGCCGGAATCAGTGTGAATTCCACAAATTCCATGTTGGCAAAGGGTAGGTTTAGTTCCCAGGCCAGGGCATATGCATCCCCGGTGGTGCTGTCGGCGGCGCTGCTGTATGGGTACAGAGCCAGGGCGCTGCCTCCCGCAAGAACAGTACACCTGGCTTGGAATGAAAAGGTGTCTCCCGATGGCGCCTCAACCCCTATGGCCCCGATAACCCTTCCGCCATCCCATGCCAGTTTGGTTATCATGATATTTTCCAGAAGCCGGGCCCCGAGGCGTAGAGCATGTTGACATAATGCCTCAACCACTGCTCTGCCGTTTCCTCTTACCGGACCAACCCTGGGGTAGGACATGCCGGAGGTAATATATCTCTCATACTTCCCGTCAGGGGTCTTGCAGAAGGGTATTCCCCAACGGTCTCCTTCTATGACCGCTTCCTGTGCCTCTTCAGCCAATATGGAAACCATTTCCAGGTTGTTTAAAAACCGGCCACCCCTGACAATATCAGCAAAATACTCAACCCTGCTGTCCCCTGGATCCCCCCCCAGGTCCGGTGCCAGGAATGCCTGGGGGTTTCCGACCGAAGACGGGCTGGAACCGCTTCCTCCCACCCTGCCCTTATCAACCACAATAACGCTGGCCCCATGAGCAAGGCTTTCAATGGCCGCGCTTAGCGCCGCAAGTCCACTGCCAATAACCAAAACATCGGCTCTTAAAATTTCCATGTCAGCTTCCCCTTACTGCACTTGTTTCATATATTTTTTCGCTATCCTCAGCGCCTTGTCCCGATCCACCTCGGCTAAGAGCCCTATTGCATACAGCAGGTACAGTGAGTCAGTAAATAATCTGGGGACGGACGGCCTTAACGAAAGGGGCCTGTCAAGGCTGTACAGTGCATTTTCAATAATTTTTCCAGGACGTTCATTATAAACAATGACTCCGCCTGTGCCGATAACAGTGGATATCTCACGCAAATCCTTACCGTACTGGACCATCACCTCGCCCAGGGGGGTGAACACATTCTCCAGTGTTCCGGCATGGCGGACTGCAGCCACCTCGATGCCCGCCCCGGCCAAGCTTAGCTCAATTGACCATTCCTCCTCGGTTTGAGGGAGATAGCTGACGTCCTTTTTAATTTTCTCAATATATTTTTCAACGGCTTCAGCGGGCAGACTGTTTCGATCGGATATTGCGCCGGTTCCCACAGCTTCAACTATGCCTCCAATGCTGTAGCGCATCCCTATGTCGCCCTCCACGGTGCGCTTGAGGAAGGGTTCGGGCAAGCCCTTAACCAACACTCCACCACGGGTAGGCTTTCCCCAGGCGGCTGTATGTACGTCGGTGGTAGCCCCCCCGATATCAACGATCATCAGTTCTCCCAACCCGGGCTCCGTCTTAGTGCCGCGAGCCAAAAGCCCGGCGGCATTTAAAACGCTGGTGGGAGTGGGCATCAGTATCCCCTCCACGAACTCCTCGGCCTTTTTCAATCCTTTTGCCATTATGATACGGTCTATAAATACCTCCCGGATTACCTCCCGGGCCTTGTCTACGTTTAATACCCCTATTTCCGGCATCACATTGTCGGCAACCCGCACGTCTTTACCGCCATTCCTCAGGGTGGCGGTAACCTCGTCCACAACCGCCTTGTTTCCGGCCGCCACGATGGGGGCACTCACCTTTGAGGCGGCCAGTTTCAGGGCGTTTGCCCTGATTACTGTTTTGTTTCCCCCGTCGGTGCCCCCGGACAGCAGAACTATATCGGGTTTTATTGACTCTATTTCACTAATTTCTTTCTCATTCAACTCGTATGCGTACACCCTGTCAACCTTGGCGCCAGCCCCCAGGGCCGCTCTCTTGGCCGCTTCGGCGGTCAGTTCGGGCACTAGGCCTATGGTGACCATGCTCAGTCCGCCGGCCGCGCTGCTGCAGGCCAGTCGCCGGCCGTAAGCCGGAGTTCCGCCGATCTTCCTCTCCAGGTCTTCCAATGCTATTTCCAGGCCCTGCATGATGTCTGTGCGCACCGTCGTGGGTCCCTTGGCTGAGGCAATAACCGTCTCTTGGCCCAGATCCACTGCCGTTACTTTTGTATATGTACTGCCGAAATCGATCAAAAGCGTCAGTTCCAATTCACTCACCCGTTTCCAAGCCAAGGTCTTTCTTCAGGTCCCTGACGAAGTCACCAAGATCCACGGTGGGCGGATAGATCCGGTTGAAGCCCATGGCCTTGAAATTTTTCCTTACTTCCTCAAAATCATGTTTGCCGATGGCCAAATTTCCTCCAATATAAAGAAGAATGTTTTGAAGCCCGGCCTCTTCGCACTTGTTGCGGAATCCATCGCAGTCAAGCTCGGCGTGCCCGTATAGTGATGAAACCAAAATGGCAGCCGCGCTGGTCTCAATGGCGGCCTTGATAAAATCATCGGCCGGGGTAAGTGCCCCAAGGCCCACCACTTTGAAGCCCTCTTTCTCCAGAACCTTTTGAATAATCCGATTTCCGATTATATGGGCATCAGCGCCTATAACACCGGTTACGACGGTTGGCATTGTATGCAAAGGCTGCTCCCCTTTCTGCAACAGAGTACATTCACTCAACATTTGATTAACTAATATATATTTTTGTCCCAAAAGTCCTATTTTGTCCGCTTGTAATATGCCAGCAGCAGGGTATTTCCCTCTGGCTGACACCAGATTGATCTTGGTCAGGCATCACCCTTCCGGAAAAAATATTGAATAGTGTGTTCTCAGAACTTTTGCACCTTTGAAATTATTATACATCCTTATTTTTATATGTCAACAGGTTTTGCTTTATTTTAGTATCATAAGTTTTCATGTTTTTACAGATTATTTGTTTTTATATTGCCTTGAATTACTAATACCTGCCCGGTGCAATGCAGCTAGGACAAGACATGTTTTACGGCGCCGGAAATGAAAATAAATCCGCCATAAAGAAAAATCAATGGCTTAAAGCATTACATTTTATTATACTTGCAACTTTACAGCTTTTAATTTATAATAAAAGCTAATACTCTCCCGGGAGGGGTACGATGATCAATATAAACCAGTTAAAAACATTCGTAACGGTGGTTGAGGAAGGAAGCCTGTCGGCCGCCGGCGAGAAACTGAACCTGACCCAGCCTGCCATCAGCCTGCACATCCAAAACGTGGTAGACTATTTCGGAGTCCACCTGCTGAACCGGCGGGGCAAAGAGATGGAACCCACTTCTGTGGGAGAAGTACTCTTCCAGGAAAGCAAAAAGCTGATTTCCAATTATAATAAGTTGGAAGATGTCATATTCTCCGAGATATTCAAGTCAAAAAGCCAGATCGTCATCGGGGCTGGCCCACTCATGACCGACCACATAATCCCGCATATGATGGGCTTTTTCAAGAAAAACCACCCTGACATCGACCTGGTGGTGAACCCTATGGACACCGGCAGCACAGCCAAGGGGATACTGGACCACTCCCTGGACGTTGGTTTTATGGGGTTTCACGTAAAAAACAACAGGTTGCAGGTGGAGGAGTGGATAGATGACGAGCTGATGCTGATCCTGCCAGTGGACCACCCTTTTGCCCAAAGGGAATACATACACTTAGACGACCTGAAAGGACAGGAATTCGTATGGCACAAGCAGTTTACCGGTTTGAGGATGTTCTTCGAGGAAAAAATCAAGCAGGCGGGTAAGGATATCGACATTACCCCCAGTATCATCGTCACCAGCACCTTATCGGTTCTCACCAGCGTCCAGGCCGGTTTAGGCATCTCCCTGATCTCCAGGAGGGTGGCCGAAAATTCGGTGGAGAACGGGTTACTGGCCACGGTGCCGGTAAAGGACGTTTTACTGCTGAGAAAACTCTATATTATTACCCACCGCATAAAAAAGAAGCCCCCCGCAGTGGAAAGCTTCCTGGAGGCCACAAAGGAATTCAAGGAACAGGTTAAAATCTGAAAGAGACAATTTTAGGGCCACCCGAACAGGTGGCCCTAAAATCATTACGCTGATTTGCAGGTTAGCCGCAGCAGCAGCCCTTCTTCTTTCCGGCCAGGGAATATCCCATCTCAAAGGCCTTCTTATTTTCATCCTGGTACTTAGGTATCTTTTCCAGCATAACCTTGAGGATCTCATCTTTTTTCAGAGTTCCTTCCAGCAGCCTGGTCAGGTACCCAAGGACGATTACGTTGGCGTAAATTTCCCGGCCCAGATCATTTACAGCCATATCCCTGGCTCCCACCGCCACCTGGCTGCACTGAAGGCCGTTGTCAACCTCCACGTAGTACGGCTCGTAGATTATTGTTCCGTGGCTTACCAGCGGGTTGAACTTGTTGTAAGCAGCCTTGGACAGGGCCACCAGGAAATCGGGATTTTCACAGCCGGGGCTGTCTACGGGCTCGTCTGATATGACCACCTGGGCCCGGACGTAGCCTCCCCTGGTTTCGGTGCCGTGGCTCACCAGCATGGTGGTGTACAGTCCCTCGTTCACCGAGGTCTGGGCCAGAATCTGCCCCAACCTCACCACGCCCTGACCGCCAAAGCCGCTAATGAGCACCTCCAGTCTCTTTCCCATCAGCGCGCCCTCCTTTGGATTTCATGTGTAAATTTACGCAGCTTCTCAGAGAATTCTTCCCGTGTGTTGCTGGCGTCCAGGTATACTCCGGTCTTGAAGGCCGTCAGGCCTTCGGGAACCTTGTCGTGCAGGCTGCAGGTGCGCTCCTTTATCCATTTGAACATGGCCATGGGGTTCCGGGTTCCCAGTGCCCTGTCCGAAAAATTGGTGACGCAGGGATAGATCACGTGCACCAGCGAAAAACCTTTATTGAGTATTGCCTGCTTCATGCTTTCCACCACTTCCTGCCCCTGCAGGCTGGTGTATCTGGACAGGTAGGTCGCCCCGGCGTCTTTCAGCAGGTTGAGCACATCCTGCCCTTCCTGCATGAAGTTTGGCTCGTAGGTCCCGTAGGGTGAGCTGTCTGTTTTTACCCCCAGGGGTGTGGTCCAGCCGTACTGACCGCCGGTGGACATATAGCCCAGGTTGTCGCAGACCACCACTGTCATGTCCACGTTGCGGCGGGCGCAGTGCAGCAGGTTTAAAAACCCTATGCCAAAGGCGTCGCCGTCACCCACGGTGCAGATTATTTTTTTATCCGGTGGGAGGGCTATCCTCAGTCCGGCGGAAATTGCGTACACCCGGCCGTGGGTGCCGGCGTAGTTGTCACCCTTCCAGGTGTTGTAGGTCTGTCTCCCGGCGCATCCGATACCGGTTCCCCATACAACGTCTTCAAGGCCCAGCTCCAGCTCGTCAATGGCCATGACCAGTTTTTTGTGAACCTGCCCCAGGCCGCAGCCACTGCAGGCAGTGCTGGGAATTTTCCTGGGCCGTAAATATTTATTAGCTAGATAATCCATCGTCTACCAGGCCTCCCATTCCCAATTGTTTGATTTGACCAGCGGCTGGCCGGCCAGAATCTGTTTGAGCTGCATCATCAGTTCGGCCACACTGGGCAGTTCACCGCATTTGCCAAAGAAGCTGACCCTGCTGCCGGTGGGTGCGCAACGCTGTACTTCTCTTACCAGTTGGCCGTCGAAATTTAATTCGGTGACTAGGTAATTGGTTTTTCTGTGGAAGAGGTCATCCAGGAAGGGCCACAGGGATATGGGCCTTATGCAGCCCACTTTGAGCCCCTGCTTCCTGGCTTCCTTTACACAGCTGACCATTACCCGGGAGGGGCTGCCGTACGCCACCAGAACCACTTCCGGGTGATCATCCATAAAATGTTCCTCATAGCGCCTGATTACATCCATGTTGTTTCTTACTTTGTAGATAAGCCTGTGGGCGTGTTTGTGCTGGGCTTCCACCTCTTCGGTGTCGTAGCCCGACTCTGTGGGGGTCCAGTCTGAGCAGGCGCCCCCTGTATTATGTCCCAGGACCACCGGCGGGATATCCAGTTTGTCGTTGCAGGGATAGAATTCCGGGCCCCGGCATATTTCCCTGTCTTTGAAGCGGAGGCCCATTTTTTCCATTTCTTCTTTGCTTTCCGGAATTTCAAGGGTTTCCCAGCCATCGGTGACCAGTTGGTCGGCCAGTATGGTGATGGGCATTCTGAATCTTTCGGAAAGGTAAAATGCTTCCACTGTCATGGTGAAGGCTTCCTGTACGCCGTTGGGGGCCAGTACTATGGTTTCGGCGTTCCCGCCATGGGTGGGGTACTTGGCGATGTAAAACTCGCCCTGGCCCGGGGCCCCGGTGATGCCGGACACCGGTCCCACCCTCTGGGCGTTGACTACCACTATGGGAATTTCACTGCCCAGGGCCCAGCCGTACGGGTCGGCATATAGAATATAGCCCGGGCCGGAGGTGGCGGTCATTGTTTTGAGACCACCCAATGCAGCTCCCACGGCGATATGCATGCCGGTCATTTCATCTTCGGCCTGAATATAGTATCCGCCCACCTCGGGCAGCCTGCGGGACATGTTCTCTGCAATTTCGGTGGCCGGAGTGATGGGATAGCCGGCAAACACCTTACATCCGGCGAGAATGGCCCCTTCGGTGATTGCTCTGTTACCAGTGTCAAAATACCGTTTCATTACTCTGCTCCACCTACCTTCGCGATGCTTATTGAGAAATCGGGACAGATAAAGAAGCACTTCCGGCAGCCCACGCACCTGTCGCTGCCGGTTACCTCCATGGGCTGGTATCCACGGTCGTTAAAGGACTGGGACTTGTTGAATATACCCATCCCGCATACTTCCTTGCAGTAGCCGCAGGCTTTGCACCCGTTGAAGTCAACCTCCACCCGGTACTGGTTGACATCACAGTTGAGGCACCGCTTTGCCTCCCTTACGGCCACGTGTTTGTTATAACCTTTTTCCACCAGATTGAAGGTTCTGAGGCGCTCTCCCAAATCCAGGGTGTTGGCTTCCAGCCGGCTGTATCCCATGGGGGAGGCGCTGCCGGGAACAGCTTCGCCCTCTGTCAGGGTTTCACACAGGCAGCCGCCTCCGCCCAAATGTTTATCGATGGCTGCCGCCGCCTCCTTACCCTGGGCGATGGCCCTGATGATGGATGAAGGTCCGGTTATGGCGTCACCAGCCGCAAAGATTCCATTTATACCGGTGGCATAGCCGTCTGCAACAATCACGGTTCCATTGGCGTTGGCGGGAAGTCCCAGGGATGAGGCATCGGCCTGCTGGCCCACGGCAGCGATGACAGTGTCACATTCCATGTCAAACTGGCTTCCCTCCACGGGTACCGGACGGGGTCTGCCGCTGGAGTCTTTGGCGCCCAGCTTCATCTTGACGCAGCTTATCTTTCCTGCCTCTATTTTTACCGGTGAGGCCAGAAATTCCATCTGGACACCCTCTTCCAGGGCGTCTTTCACCTCTTCGGGATCCGCCGGCATTTCTGCCCTGGTCCTGCGGTACACCAGCACCACCTCTTCCGCCCCCAGGCGGACCGAGGCTCTGGCGGCGTCGATGGCGGTGTTTCCTCCGCCTGCCACAACCACCTTTTTACCTATATTCACACTGCTGCCGGCATTTACATTACGAAGGAAAGAAATACCATCCAACACCACTGCCCCGGGGTCCTCTGCGCCTATCTTGGAACCGAACCAGGCCCCGGTGGCCACAAATACAGCTTCGTACCGGCCCAGCAAACTTTCAGCCGAGTTTACCGGAGATCCGGTTTTAATCTCCACGCCCCTCTCGGCAATGGCGGCTATTTCCCGGTCAACCACCTGATTGGGAAGCCGGTATTCAGGAATACCGTATCTCAGCATGCCGCCGGCGGCGGGCATGGCCTCATACACTGTTACCTTATGGCCTAACCCCGCCAGGTAATAGGCCGCTGTCAGCCCACAGGGGCCTGACCCGATAATAGCTACTTTTTTAACCGTGGGGGAGGCCGTTTTTGTATTTTGCTGCCAGGAGCCGTTTGCATTTTCTTCCGCTGCCCTTTTCAGCATGCG
The DNA here is from genome assembly GCA_000961585.1 of Peptococcaceae bacterium BRH_c4a. Lineage (GTDB taxonomy): Bacteria > Bacillota > Desulfotomaculia > Desulfotomaculales > Desulfocucumaceae > BRHc4a. Next base: position 37,746 of record LADN01000093.1, read on the forward strand.
GATGGCTACAGGTTCGTCATATTGGGCCCTGGCGCACTTGCCCTCACAGGGATGCACGCAGGCATGGCCGCAAACTGCGGGGAACGGGATGCTCTCACGTATCACAGCCAGAGCTTCGTCAAACCTGCCCTCCCTGATAAACCTGATATACCTGGGTACGTTCACACCCGCCGGGCACGCTTCCCGGCACGGGGTCATAAAGTTTTTAGCGCAATCTGATGTTCCCATCGTAGAATTCATACACTCCTTTCCATGAGTCCTGGTGTTATCCTTCCACACTTTTTAGTTGACTAAGTGGCCTTTGCTACGGCAATCTCCTGTTCGGCCAACTTTAAGCGCTGTATCTTGCCCGAGGGCCCTTTGGGCAAATCCTCCCTGAAAAAAACCCTCTTGGGAGTTTTAAACTTACCCAGTTCCTTCAGGCAGAATGAACGCATCTCTTCCTCGGAGCATATCAAGCCCGGCTTTAAAACCACACAGGCCATTATTTCCTGCCCGTAAGCCTCATCGGGAATCCCAAAGGCAGCGGCGTCCAAAACGGTGGGATGCCTGTAAAGAACCTCGTCGATCTCCCTGGGGGCTATATTTTCCCCGCCTTTAATTATAAGTTCCTTGATCCTCCCGGTGACGAAGAAATAGCCGTCCTCATCCTTGTAGCCTAGGTCGCCGGTGTACAGCCACCCGTCAATTATTGTTCTGGCGGTTATATCCGGGGCCTTATAATACTCCTTCATTACATTGTCGCCCCGGATGACTATCTCCCCTATTTGTCCGGGAGGAAGCTCATTCCCATCGCTGTCCACTATTTTACCCTGGTTGCCCACCGCCACGCCGGGGGATCCGTATTTCTGCGACTTCCTGTCCAGGGGATTGGAAAATACCGGAGCGGCGGTTTCGGTCAGCCCCATGGTCTCAACCACAGACACCCTGAACTTTTCTTCAAATGCTTTATGTACCGAGGGCGGAAGGGCCGAAGACGCCGATCTGCCAAATCTTACCTGTTCCAGGTTATACTTGGTATCACTGTTGTACGGGTCGGCGCCATTTAAAAGGTACGAAATCATTGTGGGAACCACACTGAACCAGGTGCACCGGTACCGGGAAATCAGCTCCCAGAACTGGGATACGCTGAATCTGTGGGGCATTACCACACTGCCGCCGTGAACCACCGGGGAAACCGCGGTAACCACCAGGCCGTTGATGTGGTACAGAGGAAGGGAGCAAAGTGCCCGGTCAGCGCTGGTCAGGTGGTGCGCTGAGGCGGTGTACTGCCCACCGGCCACCAGGTTTTTGTGAGTCAGCACAACCCCCTTGGGCACCCCGGTGGTACCTGAGGTGTAAAGCAAAAGGGCTGGATCTTCCTCGTCAACATCCGGCAACGGATGGTCTTTGTGTTCAATGTCCTCCAGAAGGGCCGGGCTATCTGCATCAATCACAAATACCTTTATTTCCCGAGATACTTTTTTAAGCGATTCCTCCAGCCTCTCCCTGTGTTTTTCCGATACAAAAACAACCTTGGTATCGGAGTGATCCAGAACGTATTCAAGCTGAGAGCGATGGGACAGAAGATTTATGGGGGCCACCACAAAGCCGGAGTAGATAATTCCCAGGAAAAACTTGGCCGTCTGGTAACCATTGTTCAGCATGTAAGAAACCTTTTCGCCCTTTTGCAGTCCCATGTTCAGTAGCTTTTTTCCCAGCAGATCCGACTCCCGTTTAAGCTGTGCGTAGGTTAATTCCAGGTTGGGCTCGGGAGCGCAAAGGTACACCTTGTCGGGCTGTACTGCAGCCTGTTCGTCAATGAATTCTCTTATAGTTCGCACAAAACTGTCCCCGCCTTCCTCTAGTGTAAGCCATTAATTTGTCCTGCCCCAATCACCCCGCTCGATAAGGCAATGTTATCTTACTTGTTATATTACATCTCCTAATACGGTATGTCAATTAATTATTGTTATATTTAGTTAAATTAAATTTTTCGTATAATTTGCGGGGTATCTTTGGCTTTTCATAAGTGAGAAGACTGAAATTTTTATTCAGTCTTCTCGGCTGCCGTACTTTTGCTTTTTCAGTTCTCCGCTCCGGACAGCGCTGGCCCAGAGGAATCGAGATATAAAATAAGATGACTATCAAGTTTAATCAGGAAACTCTTCCCTCCGTCGAACATATGTGCTATAATTATTCCAGAACATATGTTTCAAGGAGGGTAATTTCTAATGGCCCAAAGAGAGCCTATTAGTTTTATGGAGTTTCAAAATCGTTTTGCCAACGAAGAGGCCTGCTACCAGTACTTATTTGATATGCGCTGGCCCGAGGGATTTTGTTGCCCGCGTTGTGGCCAGAAAGAGTATTATTTTGTCTCGAAACGCCGCCTCTACCAATGCAAGACCTGTAATTATCAGGCTTCTCTCACTGCCGGGACAGTTTTTCACAAGACTCATACGTCGCTGCAAAAGTGGTTTTGGGTCATGTTTTTGGTGGCAACTGATAAAAGAGGCTACTCAGCTCTCGCCTTGATGAAAGCCATCGATGTCAGTTACCCCACTGCCTGGCTCATGCTGCAAAAAATTAGAAAAGCCATGTCTGAGCGTGATAATATTTACCAGTTGTCCGGCCTTATTCAGTTGGACGAAGCTTTTTTCGGTGGCCCTGATGGCAAGCAAGGCCGGGGGACAGATAAAATGGCGGCATACGTAGCGGCGCATCAACCACTGATGAGGGGAAACCCCTATATGCCAAAATGGAGCTAACTGAGCACGTTAATAAGGCAACCGCCCTTGACTTCGTCACTCGTACTGTATCACCGGGAAGCATTGTCACCACCGATGGGTTGAATGTATATCCCCAGTTGAAAACCCATGGTTATGTGCACGACCGTATTTTGTCTGGTGAAGAGAAAGCTGAAGAAAAACTACGTTGGGTGCATACCCTGATATCTAACGCCAAAGCCTTCATAGGTGGTACGCATCATGGACTTGATAAGAAACACTTACAAGCCTACCTGGACGAGTTTTGCTACCGTTTTAATCGTAGGGTATGGCAACCCCAGCTTTTTGGCCGCCTTTTGTCCGCATGTGTTAGTGGCCCAATTGTCACTTATGCGGAGCTAACTTTATAGTCATCTTATATTATCATTAAAAAATATGAATATATTATTAGGTCTTAATTGACGGATACTTAAAAGAAACTTATAATCTATGTAAACTATTATCAGTCTGAAAAGCAAGGTGATTGGATGATCAATATAAACCAGTTAAAAACCTTTGTCACGGTGGTTGAAGAACAGGGAATATCCTCGGCCGCCGAAAAAATTGCACTGACCCAGCCTGCGGTCAGCCTTCATATTCAGGGACTGGAGGATTGCGTTGGCACCGGACTTTTCATAAGGCGGGGCCGGGGCTTGGAACTGAACAGCATTGGCAGGGCACTCTTCGATAAGGCGAAGGAAATGGTTTTAAATTATGAGAACGCTGAAAAGTCTATAATCAATACCATAAACATGATAAAACAAGATATCACCATCGGCGCCGGACCCATAATGTCGGATTATGTGCTGCCGCATGTGATAGCCTCCTTTAAAAAGGACAACGCCAACATAGAAGTAAAAATTGAGCCGTCAGAAACCTCCCTGATTATAAAGGGTGTGTTGGATCATTCCTTTGACCTGGGATTTATCGGCGCCCCGGTTGGAAATGAAAAAATTGAAATGGAAGAATGGATTGAAGAGGAGCTTTTGTTGATAGTTCCCCCAAATCACCCCTTTGCCAAAAGAAAATCAATAAATTCCAAAGAACTGGAAGGTCAGAATTTTATTATGCGTAAAGAAATAACCGGGATTAGAATGTTTCTGGAACAAAAGCTTCGGTCGGCCGGGTTAAAGGAGTCGGTGCTGCAGCCGGCCTTTGAGGTTCCCAGCACCACCTCGGTTCTGACCAGTGTTGAGGCCGGACTTGGAATATCTTTTGTGTCCAGGTGGGTGGGCAAGCAGGCCATTGAGCTGGGAACGGTGGCTTTAGTACCCATTGAGAACGTTTCCCTGATTCGCAACCTCTATATTATCAACAGGAAAAACAAAAGAAAGCTCCCCTGCGTGGAAAGCCTCCTAACCCACCTCCGACGGTACAAAGACCAAGTGTAAAAAAACGCCCTGACGGGCGTTGCCGTCTTGCAGACGGCGGAATCCAGGAGCCAGAAGCCAGAAGCCAGAATGGTGACAGCATGCTTTAAAAGCGACCCTCAAGCGACCCCACAGCGACATGCAGTGAGGGGGAGGGGTTTTAGTCCAGGCGGATGCTGGAATAGTCGTCAGTCGTAGGACTTCAGACGTCGGAATAGTTTTATTTTACCTCTGGTCAAAAGACTTTAAGACCTACGACTGAAGACTGACGACCGACGACTGATACAGCCAGTTCAGCCGGAGGAGTTAAAACCACATCTCCATGGCCCGGCCTGAAAGTTCCTCCCAATTTCATACACTCCGGCTAACTCTTTTAGCTTATAGCTTACAGCTTACAGCTTACGTCTAACGACTCACATAGGGTCTTCACCGGCCAGTACCTTGTTCATATTGCGGACGGCGCACATTTTTCCGCACATGGTGCAGGTGTCCTCATTTTCAGGCTTGGACTCCTCTCTGTAGCGCCGGGCTTTTTCGGGGTCCATGGCCAGTTGGAACATCTTTTCCCAATCCAGATTGCGTCTGGCCTCGCTCATCCGGTCATCCCACTCCCTGGCCCCGGGTATCCCCTTGGCAATGTCGGCGGCGTGGGCTGCTATGCGGGAGGCCATGATACCCTCCTTCATATCCTCCAGGGTGGGCAGCCTGAGGTGCTCGGCCGGAGTGACGTAGCAAAGGAAATCCGCCCCGTGGGCTGCCGCGATGGCGCCCCCTATGGCGCTGGTGATGTGATCGTAGCCGGGGGCAACGTCGGTAACCAGAGGCCCCAGTACATAAAAGGGTGCGCCGTGGCACAACTTTTTCTCCAGAAGCATGTTGGCTGCAATCTCATTCAGGGCCATGTGGCCCGGGCCCTCGATCATGACCTGGACGTCTCTTTCCCAGGCCCTTTTGGTCAGCTCTCCCAGAACGATCAGCTCCTGTATCTGAGAGGCGTCGGTGGCGTCCTTTAAGCTCCCCGGCCGGCAGGCGTCGCCCAGGCTGATGGTGACGTCATATCTGCGGCAGATTTCCAGCAGATCATCATAATACTCATAGAAGGGGTTTTCCCTTCCGTTCATTTCCATCCAGGCGAAAAGCAGCGCCCCGCCCCGGGAAACAATATTGGTGAGCCGGGAGCTTTTCCTGAATCTGGCGGCGGCTTCCCGGTTAATCCCGGCGTGGATGGTCATAAAGTCCACCCCGTCCCGGGCGTGTTTTTCCACCACACCCAGTAACTCCTCTACGGTTAACTCTTTTAGTTCCTTATCAAAGTAGCCCACGGCATCGTATATGGGGACAGTCCCTATGGCGGCCGGCGATATTTCAACTATCTTCCTCCTGAATTCCTCAGTTTTGCCGTAGCAGCTCAGATCCATTATGGCCTCGGCCTTCAGCTGCACTGCTATCCTTACCTTTTCCAGTTCCGTCTCCATGTCGCAGCAGTCCTTGGAAACCCCCAGATTGACATTGATCTTTGTCCTCAGTCCCTGCCCGATTCCGCAGGGATCAAGGGATCTGTGGTTCCTGTTGGCAGGTATAACCACCTTGCCTTCGGCCACCAGGTTCCGCAGTTGTTCCGGGCCGAGGCCTTCTTTCCGGGCCACCGCCTCCATCTCCGGGGTTGTAATCCCTTTGCGGGCGGCCTCCATTTGTGTGCTGTAATTCAATGGCTATACCTCCTTATGGCTGAACGATTCTTTTAGGGCGCATACCTTGGCCTCTATATCCTCAGCCCCTGCTATTTCCGTCACCAGTGCCACGCACCTGGCCCCACGGCCGATGACTGCGGCGATATTGTGTTCCTTTATACCCCCGATGGCCACCTGGGGAAGGCTTATATTCTTCACCGCATATTCCAGATATTCCAGTCCCACCGCATCACAGACATCTTTTTTTGTGCTGGTGGGAAAAATGGGCCCCACCCCTATGTAGTCAACCGCCGAGGACTCCTCCGCAGCCAGGGCCTGTTCAGGCGAGTGAGTGGAAAGTCCGATGATCATTTGATCCCCCACCAAATACCTGACCTTCTGCGGAGGCAAATCGTCCTGGCCTATATGCACCCCGTCGGCGCCCACCAAAAGGGCTAGGTCGGCATGATCGTTTATTATAAAGGTGACCCCGGCCTTTGCTGTCAGCTCCCTTATTTTCAGGCACTCCCGGTATTTTTGCCCCATGCTCTTTCCCTTTTCCCGGTATTGAATCACCCGGATGCCCGAGCCAATCATACGGGCCACCACCTCTATATTACTCCTGCCCAGGGAGTATTCTTCAGCGGTTATCCCGTAAATGCCCCCCTCCAGGATGGGCTCCATGCCCCGTTTAATGGCCATCCTATACACCTCCGCTTTCATGCCCCAGAAAAAAGCTGAAAACAACATCGGCCTGTTTTGCCGCCGCCGTGATCACCCTGGGGGCCATGGCCGGGCACTGGGGCCCCACCTCGGAGACCAGGTCCCCCACCAGGAAGAAATTATCCTTAATGCTGTGCACCTTTATGGCGTCAGACCTGCCCCAGCCGGCCAGACCCGAGGCCGACACCAGGAGTTTTTCCGAATCCATGAAATGCTCCGCCAGCATCCTCTTGCAACCGGCTCCGTCCAGGGCCTCCACCACCGCCTGGCAGTCGCTGAAAAGGCTCTCCAGTGTTTCCTTTTCTATCTTACGGTGCAGCGCTTCTACCTGGATATCGGGATTGATAAGCAAAAGGTTTTCTTTCAGGGCCTCAACCTTTTTTAGTCCCACCTGCCGGGGAAAGAAAAACTGGCGATTCAGGTTGCCCGCATCCACATGATCAAAGTCCACTATGCAAAATCTCTTAAAACCGCTTCTAACCAGCATCTGAGCACAGTTGGAGCCCAGCCCCCCGGCGCCGGCCACCCCCACCTTTACCCTCTGAATCCTGGCGAGTTTTTCTTCCCCCAGCACCCCGGCCAAGGCCCTCTCAAGCAGATTCATATCAGACCCCCATTTCCGCACCTGAAAAAACTGTAATCTCTCCCGTCAGATGCCGCTGACACCGCACCAACTGAAGGATAAAAATCCCCTTTTTGCCACAGAGGACACAGAGGTCACTGAGAAATTTATAATTATATTAGAGTAAGCAAATAAGGAATGCCTTGGCCATATTGAATACTCTGTGTTCTTTTGATCTCTGTGGCTAATAAAGCTTAAAGCTTACCGCTTATCGCTATTTTCCGTCTAAATCATTTGCCAATCCTTATAAACCGGCTGGTAGCCGTGGTCGTAAATGGCCTTGGCCATTTCGGCCACGCCGCGCTGGTCTGATATTTCAAACTGACCGGTTGACTCCTGATCGGACCGGCCTCCAACGGCGGTGCAGGAACCGGCGGACATTTTGGTTGCCCCCAGCCTGATCAGGCGGTCCCGCAGATCCTTTCCCTCCCGGGTGGAAATGGTGATCCCCCCCCTGGGCATAAAAAGCCTGAAGGCCAGTATGTACTGCACCAGGTTTTTATCGCTGACACTGACTCTGGGCTGAAAGCCCCCCAGGTGCGGGCGCATCCGGGGGGGAGAGATACTCACCTCCACGTCCGGGAAGCTGTCCTGCAGATGGTTGGCGTGAATTCCGCTGAAAAAGGCCTCGCTGCGCCAGTCATGAAGTCCCAGCAGAGCGCCCACATTGACCGTCCTGATACCGGCCCGGCAAGCCTTCTCCGGGGCGTCCAGCCGGAAGCGGTAATTCCTTTTGGGACCGGCAGGATGGAGCTGGGAGTATACCTCCCGGTTATATACCTCCTGGTAGATGGTCAGACCGTCCACCCCGGCGGCAATAAGCTCCCGGTACTCTTCCTCCTCCAGCGGGTATATCTCTATGCTGATGGAGGTGAAGTATTTTTTAAGTATCCCGACGCACTCCCTTATGTATGAAACGGGCGACTCTCTCCTGGATTCCCCGGTAAGTATAAGTATGTGCTTTAAACCGGTGGAGGCTATGATCCTGGCCTCGGCATCCACCTCCAGGGGGGTGAGCTTCTTTCTTTCCATGCTGTTATGCGCCTGAAACCCGCAATATACACAATGGTTCACACAGTAATTGGAAAGATACAGCGGGGTGAACAGCAGCATAACCCTGCCGAAGTGCCTTATTGTTTGACTGTGTGCCCTTTGGGCCATTTCCTCCAGACACCTTTCGGCCGCCGGTGACAGCAGGGCCAGGTAATCCAGTTGGGTAAGCCGTTCCTTGGCAATAATCTTTTTGACAGCGGAATCTTCTATGCCGTCGAAAAAGGCTTCAAAATCAAAATCCCGGTATTTATTCAGTTCTTCGTAAAAAATCATATCGGTCATCCCTCTTCTTAATCCCTTAAAAATCCTGTCAGGGGTGAGGAGGCCCTGGCATACTGGGCGGTTTCTCCGGGCCCGGCCAGAAAAGCCGTCCTCCCGGCCTCAACGGCCAGTCCAAAAGCCCTGGCCATGGCCACCGGGTCCCCGGCCGTGGCCACAGCGGTGTTCACCAGCACGGCCGCCGCCCCCATTTCCATGGCCTCGGCAGCCTCGGAAGGCCTCCCTATGCCGGCGTCCACAATTATGGGCAGCGGTATTTCCTCAATCAAAATCCTCACCAGCTCCCGGGTTTTCAGCCCCCGGTTGCTGCCTATGGGCGCCCCCAGGGGCATCACCGCCGCCGCCCCAACCTCGGCCAGTTTCTTAGCCGCCATCAGGTCCGGGCTCATATATGGCAGCACCACAAAGCCCTCGGAGGCCAGTATCTCGGTGGCCTTGATGGTTTCGTAATTATCCGGCAGAAGGTACCTGTTATCGGCTATAACCTCAATCTTAACCCAGTCCCCGCAACCGGCCGCCCGGGCAAGCCTGGCGATCCTCACCGCCTCCATGGCATTCCTGGCTCCTGAGGTGTTGGGCATCAGTATGCACTCCTTCGGCACATAAGCGGCTATGTTCTCCTCCTGGTACTCCAGGTCCACCCTTCTCAGGGCTACGGTTACCACCCTGGCCCCTGAAGACCTGACCACCTCGGGAATCATCCTGTTAGCAGAGAACTTGCCGGTACCCAGGAACAGGCGGCTTTCCACCTCCTGCCCGCCTATTTTCAATATATCCCTCATGGATCAACCCCCCCCCACAAAACTCAGTATTTCAAGGCTGTCACTTTCCCTGAGAACCACCCCGGCCCAGTTCTCCCTTTTCACCAGCAGCATATTGCACTCAACCACAATGGTATCCGGATTCAGTCCCTTTAGCTCCACCATATCCTCAATGGTGATCCTCTCTGGCAAATCTGTCGGCTTTCCATTAATTAAAATCCTCATATCCCCCCTCCTTTCGGGGTCCAAATTCTGGATTCTGAATTCTGAATTCTGGATTCTGACAGTAGAGCATTTCAGTATAAGCACAAAACGCACCCCCCTAAGGTAAGGTGCGCTTTAAACTCCTTTCCCTACGCGGGCATTATCCCGATCAGGTTTTTAGGGTCAGGTGCTATAAAGCCCTTTCTCAGCCCATATCATGAGCTCCCCTGTCCAATATTCACTTTTGCTTAACATAAATACCAATTATTTATGACTTAACTGGATCATACCAGTTCCCGAGCACCCTGGCAAGAACTAAAAAACAACCCCTGTAACGATTGTAACAAGGGGTGCCCACCTGTCCCAGACAACAAGTTAATAAATTAAGAGACTGTCCCCACAAGTGCCTGGCATTCTTTTGCGAATTCTTCCACGCTCTTCGATTTTACCGCCCGGCGCAGGATCTTCTTCAGCAGATCTCCATCCTTGATTGTAGATAAGCTCTCCTTTAACCAGCCCGGTCTCTGCCCTGTGTTTTCTTCCAGAGCTTCCAGAATGGCTTCTACTATTCCTTCACTGTGGCCCTCTATGTGGCCTTCTTTGCGGCCCTTTTCGATACCCTTTTCGATACCCTTTTCAATACCTCTTATTTCGCCCCTGGTTTCCCACTCTTCCCTGATGCCATCAAACAGCGGGGAGTTTTCCATCTTAATCACCTCCAGAACCTTTAAAATTATCTCCCTGGGATATTTCAATGACGACATAACACCGAGGCACAGGTAAAGGGTGGACCTCTCTTCTTCGCCCGGCACTTCGCTTTCCAGCCGCCTTGCGCATTTCTCCAACACTTTTTCAGGTGATTCGTCATGTTTCATCAGAGGCACAAGGGGGATTAATCCAACCAATCCCCGGTACAGGTACTCCATGCCGTCCAATTCTCTCAGGTTTATCTGGCGATAACTGAAGTCCATTACGGTGAGGCCCAGGCAGTCGTACCTGTATTGTTCTTCTAAGCCCCTGCCGGTCAGGTTCACCACCACGGGGTATACAGGTCTTCTGTGCCGCCGGTGAAGTATGGCTGTGTACTCCAGCATCCTCAGGGGCATTTCCCTGTCGGGCCTGGTCTGGAATTCAACCAGCATCAGATAATCATAGCCGCCCTCACGCACCTTTAATAGTATGTCTGATGTGCGCCGGACGGATACCGCCTCCCTGTCCTGCTCCTCGATCTCTATGCGCTCCACCGGGACTTCCAAACCCCGGACAAGGGCTGCTACATGGCCCATATACCGCTCGGTGAGGGCCTTGATTAAATGGTCGTATTCGGCCACCGGCACTCCTCCCTTGGGTCATATTATAACAGAAATACCCTTTTGGAGCAACCTGAGAGGTCAGCCCTTGACATTGGACAGATTTCGTTCTGGCAAAATAATCCAATACGAGATAGGCAGGGCGGGGATCTGGACGATTTAGATTGAGAGGGAGTTGCTTTCCGCCGCGCGTATATTCCGGAGGCTGTTAACCGGCCCGATTAATAGGAATGCCTTGGCCAACTCCTGTCTCCTATTTTTTCTTAGCGCCCGCCCACCTGTGAAATACTATCGGCCCGCCCGCTCCGGGGGTATCACCTGTCCCCTGGGTTGAAGCCGGGAGTCTGTATACCAAACTATCCCGTCCGTTAAAACCAACATTTTTTGTGCCTCAGCCCTGGGAGCCGAAGTCCCGCTAAACTCCTTACCTGCCGCCGGAGGGGATAATTGTCCCTTTAGTTGAGGCGGCGCATTATTGGAAGGCGGAGCCACCTCTTTTGGGGAAGGACGGATAAACGGGTTTTTAGGCAGTTCCATGGGCGTTGCTTTAAGGGGAGGCATAAACAAGGGTACCTCTACGGGTGTCTGACCACCCTTTTTGAAAAAATCGGGATTTAATCTTATTATTTGAGTAAATATGCCATAGGGCTGATTTTTACTCATTTCCCCCACCATAAAGGGATAATCAGGCGGGTCCGGGATCATTTCGTGCAGCACATAAAATTCAACGGTCAGTGAGCACAGGATCAGCCCGGGAGTGACCGGAAGAAAGATGACTTCGGATATTCTGTTTAACCTGGTATAATTTTCCAGTGTATCTATAAAGTTATAAATGTTCATATTTGTGCCCATAAAGACCAGTGTAATGTCAAAGGTGCTGTAGCCCTTGCCCTCCGCCTCTTTCAATTCGCTGAACTTAATATTCTCGGTCATGAGCCTGTGAGCCACTGTCATTTTGTATAAATCCACCATCAGAGTGGGCTCGTCCTTTATGTTGGATATCTTCAGATACATTTTATCGATCTTTGATTTTATCTCAGCGGTCTGCAGCCGCAAGTCCCCGATGTCCCCCCAGCCCTGGGCTTTTCGCTGGTTAAGCGCCTGCTGCTGGGTTTGCAGCTCGGCCCTGAATTTTTGAATATTTTTCCACTGGGGCTCAAATACAAATCTATAGTAACCGTAAATCATGGCAGACAACAAAAATAAGACAACCAGTATTACTTCCCGCTTGCTGAGGTTGGGCATTTTAATTGCTGCAGACCCGTTAAGCTTCAATCTAGGCGTCATCCTTTACGATATCCGTAATTAATTGCCGGGCTTTACCAGCTCCTGTAACTTCTGTATCTTCCCGGCCGTGTTATCACCCTTCTTTCCCGCTTCCGTTCCGGCATCTTTACCGCCTTTTTCTTTATCTTTTTCTTTATTCTCGATGGCGCCGATGAACACCAGTTTAAATTCAATTTCCCGCAGGCCCGTGGAAAAAGGAACCTCGGTGACATCGGCCAGTTCCACCTTTTTAAACAGGCCCAGATTCCTCAGCCCCACCAGTATGCGGGCCGTCTCCACCGGGTCATTGGTCATTACCCTGATAATCATTTCCTCCTTTGCCCTGACTCCCATTACAGTAACAAAGCAGCCCCGGGGCAATATGGAGTTTATTTTTTTCAGTATATCCGTTATCTTCTGCTGCCTGCCTTCAATATCCTTTATGGCCAGTTCCTTTTTGGACGCCTCTTTCAAAAGCCTTTCCTTTTCCTCAAAATATGGTCTGGCCGGCTCCAGTTTGTTTATTTCCAGTTTAACCCCCTGAAGGCTGGACTGGTAGCCGTGGGCAATCTTCACCGGCAGCCACAGCGCCCCTCCCAGCATAGCCGATAAAAGAAGCCCGGCAGCGCCATAAATGACACTGAGCCTTCTTTTCCGTCTGGTCAGCAGTATTCTCTCAGGAAGGAAGTTTATGTCTTTCAACTTATTATTCACAATGGTTCAAACCCACCTTAAGCTCCCAGTGATTCTCCGGAAGACTGTACAAAGCTTTCACTCACCGCCGCCGGCGAGATCTGGTGTCTGCCGCCCCTCATCATAAGGCCCAGGTTGCCGGAATACACGGCTGCCTGGGTATTAAAGCCGGCAGCCCGGCCCTTGAATTTTAAATAGCCCGCCCCGGACAAGCCCACGTTTATGGGCAGTGGAATATGCTGCCCCAGCAATCCGGCGGCACCTTCCAGCCCGGCCAGTTCACCCAGTATGGTGATGCCGTCCACCGTTTTTCCGAAATTCCGGGAGGAAAAATAATCCAGGTAACCCCGCAGCTCACCGGCCAGCACAGAAAAGTCATTCTCATTTTCACCCAGGGAAAAGGGCACATCGGTATACATAAAAAGAGTCTTACCCTTAAAAATGGCCAGTCGGGTGCCGTCCAGTCCTCCGTCCACCACCAGGGTATCCCGGAAAGGCATATGGGCCACCAGCCTTTGCAGCATACTGGGAAGAATATCAAACACCATTGGCTTCAGACCGGCCTCCTCCAGCAGGGAGGCGCACTGCTCCGACTGGGCCCGGCTTACCGCCGCCACCATAAGCTCCAGGCTCTGGGCCCCGCCCTCCTCCTCCACCAGATCCAGCACCTTGTAGTCAAAGGCATACTCCTCGGGGCTCACCGGCAGGTGGTCGCTGATGTTCAGCTTCATCATGCTCTCCAGGTCTTTCGGGGCCATATTGGGCACCCTTACAATCCGGGTGATCACCCCGCTCTGCCCCAACCCGGCCACCACCCTGGCGGCCTTCATACCGTTTTCCCGCAGAAATTCCTTCAGCCTGGCGGCGTTGGCCACCAGTGTTTTGTCGTCATTCCTGAAGCCAAGGTGGCCGGGCAGCGCCACAGTGCCAAAACCGTCCACGGTAAAGGTCAGGTTGTCGTCCATGGGGCGGCCCTGCACAACTCGCAAAGTCTCTCCTCTAATGTCCATAAACAGAGTGGATTTATTAAAAAACATTTTTTCACCATGCCATTATTGTATTTTGACAATTAACGACAGTCTTTTGTTCCCGGGCCTACTGCGGGAATGTAAATCTGGGATCTGTATGGGAATTTGTGCCGTCTATCAATATCAGCCTGCCCGGCCTCAGCGTGGTGGCCGATGTGTAATTGAAGGTCTGCCCGGTGTTGTCCGAGATGTTTATGCTGAGGTTGTTATTCTGGGACGAAACCTGTATCTGGTAGTTTGAGCTGGCGTCCAGCGTTCGGGTGAAATTAACCGGCACTGTTATATTGGAGTTGTTTCCGTCCCTGATGGTCAGCGAAACTTTGGGGCTGTTGCCCACTTCCACTATGGTCAGGGCCACCATCAATTCCGATGTCCCTGCGGTTCCTCCGCTTTCGGGTATGTAGCCCAAACCCACCCTCAACTCCGACCCCGGCCATTTACTGCTGTTACTGCCAAGAATAAACTGGGCATGCATATTAAGGTTGTAGGGCGCCGTCAGAACAGTGTTGGTATATATTGAATCGGAGTTTCCGGATTCAAAGATCCTGCTTATGGTATCGGTGGTTGTATTATAAGTCCACCTGGTATCGGTCTGGTTTGTATCGGTGTTAGTCCAGCTATCTGCTCTAATGGGGGGCACGAAAGTGTCCGGAGGCGGCGGGTTGATCACAGGGGCCCCGTTGCCCTTGTATGCCTCGGCTGTCCTGTTCCGGTAATACCACAGGCGCACCTTCTGCTCAGCCGAGGCATTTCCGTAATTTCCCGTAACGGTTAAGTTTAAAAAATAAGGAGTATCGGCTGTCTGGGTTATATCCAGGCTGCCGCTTGCAGGATCACCGCTGAAACTTATTGTAACCGTGGCGGAGTTGCTGGCCAGCAGATAGCCCCCCCTGATTTTTTGCTCAAGGGTGTCCTTCGGGGTACCGTCAAGCCGGGTCATAAAGGCGGTTATATCGGCCTTGTCCCCGGTAAAGCTGCCATCTGCGTTTACCAGGGGCGGAAGGCTTGCCACATAATCTTTCCACTGCTTAATAGCCAGGTCGGCCCCGGCCTCGGCCACATAAAAGGCTCTGGCGTTGTCACCGTAATTATCAATTATACGGCTCTCGGATGAGGCCATCCTTAGAAGAAGTGTTCCCGTGATCACCAAAACAGACATTATAACCATCACGGTCAGCAAGGCTATGCCCTTCTGGCTGTCCTGACCCTTGAACAAAGGCACACCCTCCCTTTACAGCGGATTGTAGCTGCGGCCTTTCCTCAGCCGGGTGGACAGGGTCTGGCCGGGATCGGCCGGGTTGCCGGGAGGCACCGACTTCACGGCAACCCTTATAACCCCCTCAGCCGGCTCATCTACAAAACTAATTGACAATATCCCCCTGGCCACCGTGGCGCCGGAGCCGTTCCGAAGCTCACCCACACCTCTGGCGCTGTCCCAAAAGAAAAAATATCTATACCCGGCTATATTAGTGGTGTTTTGGTTAAAATTAACCAGATTAACCGGAGAATCCTGATCCACTTGCACATCAAACCCGGTAATTTTAATGCTTTGATACTCTCGCAGCAAATTTTCCAGCCTTTGCATGGCGATCCTGCCCTGGAGCTGGTAGTCCTGCTCCCCGCCCCGCTGGTTCATGAATCTCAGGTTAAAGTTTAAAAAGCCGTATACCACGCCGAAAAAAATTCCCAGCACGGCCACCGTCATGATCATTTCCAGCAGGGTAAAGCCCCGGTTGTCAGTTAACTTGTATTTCATAATCCATCTCCGTTTTACAAAACTGGGGGAATATACGACACCAGGACGTAATTATCGGGGTTATCGGCACTCAGCGGTCCGGGAGCCGCCGGTACCGGACCCACAACTATCTGCATTATGACATAGAGGGGTTCGGTGTCGTCCCGGTTGTAGGTGATATAAAATTTCTGCTCAGACCCGCCCGGGGGGTATTCTATTTCCCCGTGAGTTCCATAGACGCCCCCGGCCTTTACCCTTTCCATCTCGGCCTGGGCCAGCTCCATCATCATCACCCGGTTGAAATTATCCCCGGATATCCTGTTGCTGGTGGTGGTCATCTGGGAGGTAAAAGCCAGTATAATGCCGAAAACGGCCACCGCCATCATTACCTCCACCAAGGTCATCCCCCGGCTGCCTCGTAGAAATTTAATCAAACCGGCCAGACCCCTCACCCCCCGGATTCATCGCTTGATATTGCTGAACATGTCCATCATGGGCAGCAGAACTGAAATAATTATGACGCTGACCATTCCCCCGATGACCACCAGCATGATGGGCTCCACCATGGCCAGAAATTTTGCGAACCCGGCGTCCGACTCCTGGTTGTAAAACTCGGCCATTTCGTTAAGTATTTTTTCCAGCTCACCGGTTTCCTCCCCGATGGAGAACATCTGAATGGCCATGGTGTCGAAGTAGTCCGCCTTGACCAGGTTCTGGGCCATGGACTCTCCCCTTTGCAGCCCGTCTATGGCATAATCCATGGCCTTTTCGGCCACGGCGTTGTTCAGATTCTTTTTGATCAGCTCCAACCCCTGCAAGAGGGGCACCCCGCTGTGGATCAGTATGTAGGCCGTACGGGCGAAGCGCATGGTGGAAACATTGCGAATGAGTCCGCCCGCCATGGGCACCTTCAGCATAAATTTGTCCCGGTTCAGCCTCCCTCCCGGGGTTTTGAAGTATCTGTTCAAAACTACCCCCAGGGTGACGACGGATATAAGAATAATAAGATAATACCTGGTAAAAACCTCGGATATAGCAATTACAATTCTGGTTATCAGTGGGAGCTTGCCACCGGTGGCTGTGATCATACCCAGAATCTGGGGGAGAAGAAAATTAAAAAAAAGTATGATTATCCCCACCGCCATTACGGCCATCACAATGGGGTAAACCGATGCGGACTTTATCTTCTGCTTAATCCGGTGCTCCTTGTCATAAAACTCCGACATGGTGCGCAGCACATCTTCCAGGCTGCCGCTGGCCTCACCGGTGGCCACCATTCCGGAAAGCATCTCCGGTATAAGGGAGCCCGGGCTGCGCATGGCCTCGGATATATTCTTGCCGGTCTGCACCTCCCGGAAAATCCGTCCCACCTCGGACCGCATAAGCTTGTCCGGGGTCTGCTGGCTCATAATTTCCAGTCCCTTTAAAATGTTGACACCGGACATCATGATCACCGAAAGCTGCCGGCAGAAATGGCTCAGCGCCTCGCCGTTGACCTCCCTTTTGGGCTTGAAGGAGGAAAGCACCCCGGACAGCGCCCCGCCAGCCCCTTCCCTGATCTCCAGGGCAACCAGACCGTCATTTTTCATGCTCTGCCGCACGGCCAGCATACTGTCGCCGCTAAGGCTGCCGGCAACCACCTGTCCGCGGGAGTCAAGGGCACGGTAGCTGAATTTAGGCATATCTCACCATCCCTGAAATAGCTGTAAGCTATAAGCGGTAAGCTTTTTTTGCCACAGAGAACACAGTATTAAATAGGCTGGTTGATTCCCCACTCCTACAACCTATTACCTATCACTATTACCCGATGCTTATAGCTTAAAGCTTAAAGCTTAAAGCTCATAGCTTACAGCTCAGTTTGTATACGTAACCCGCAGCATTTCCTCCAGGGTGGTGACTCCCTCCAGCACCTTCCGGCGGGCGTCTTCCCATAGTGAAACCATGCCGTGGCTGAGGGCGGCGTCCCGCAGTTGGTCGGCGGCACACCTGCCGTCAATGAGAAGGCGTATTTCCTTGCCCGCCTCCATTATCTCGAAAACCCCGATGCGGCCCCTGTAGCCGGTCTTGTGGCAGTAGTCGCAGCCCGATCCCCTTTCAAGGATCAGGGGCTTGTCCTGGTCGCACCCCAGTATGCGCTTCTCCCTTTCATCGGCCTCATAGGGCTTTTTACATTCCGGGCAGATCTTGCGGACCAGCCTCTGGGCCACCACCCCCAGCAGGGATGATGAAAGGAGGAAGGGCTCCACCCCCATGTCTGTAATCCTGGCCACCGCCCCCGGGGCATCGTTGGTGTGCAGGGTGCTCAGCACCAGGTGGCCGGTAAGGGCGGCCCTGGCGGCTATCTCTGCCGTCTCGGCGTCCCGTATCTCCCCCACCATGATTATGTCAGGATCCTGGCGAAGTATCGATCTCAGTCCGGTGGCGAAGGTAAGTCCGGCCCTGATGTTGATTTGGGTCTGGTTTATTCCCTTCATGTCGAATTCCACGGGATCCTCAAGGGTGATTATATTCTTTTTTTCGTCATTCAGCTCGGCCAGCATGGAGTAGAGGGTGGTGGTTTTACCGCTGCCGGTGGGTCCGGTGACCAGTATTATTCCGTGGGGCCTGCTGATCAGATTTTGAAACTTCTCCACATCGCCCCGGCCGAAGCCCAGATTTTCCTTGCCCACCATGAAATTGGCCCGGTCCAGTATCCTCATGACCACCTTTTCACCGTAGGAGGTGGGCATGGTGGACACCCTCAGGTCAATATCCCTTTTGTCCGCCGAAATCATTATGCGGCCGTCCTGGGGCACCCTCTTTTCCGATATGTTCAGCCCGGCCATGACCTTTATCCGGCTGGTTACAGCAGAGTGCACCTTCAGACTGGTGGTGAGGTTCTCCTGCAGTATTCCGTCCACCCGTATGCGCACCCGCAGCTGGTCGTGGTTGGGCTCTATGTGCACATCGCTGGCCCCGCTGCGCACCGCGTTTTCCAGCACCGACCCCACCAGCCGCACAATGGGGGCGGAGTTTATGTCCAGGGAGGCGTCCTCAAGCCCCTCCAGCAGCCCGGACTGGGACTGCACAAAGTCGGCGGCGGCCTT